>RIBJ01000047.1 GCA_003762715.1 Muribaculaceae bacterium Isolate-104 (HZI)
TTTTCGGCGGTTATCAAGAAACTACGAGGATTCTTTAGAAACAGCAAGGCAAATGGTCATTATTGCAGGCATTGCGATGCTGCTAAATCGGCTCCCGAATATTAACATTCATTATTAAACACCCTCTAAGTTTGGTGATGTTAGTATCATCCGCATTAATGACTTTATTGATGTCGCAGTATTTAGACGCGCCCTTTTGAGGAATTGGGAAATGGAAATGGCTTAACGTACCTCTTTCATTGTTGACCGCAACAATGAAGATACGTTTGCGATGTTGAGGAAGCCCAAATTGATGAGGGGAAAGAATGTCGGCTTTTACATCATAATTGAGTGCTGCCAACTTCTCCTGTATAACTTTCCAAGTATTGCCGTTATCATGATTTTTCAGGTTTTGAACATTTTCGAGAAAAATATATTTGGGCTTATGTTCTGCAACAATCGCACAAATATAATCGAACAATGTACCTCTTTGTTTAGAGTCATTGAAGCCTTCTCGTTTGCCCGCCTGACTAAAAGGTTGACATGGGAAACCTGCACAAATTATATCATGTGAAGGTATGTCTTTGGGATCGATTAGTGTAATATCTCCGTAAATTGGAGTCTTAGGAAAGTTTTGCTTGTAGAGGGTCTGGAGGTCTTCTTTCAATTCTGATGCAAAAACGCATTCATGACCCAATGCTTCAAGGGCAAGGTGGAAGCCACCTAACCCTGCAAATAAGTCTATGAAACGATATGGCATCACAGTTTTTATATAGAAAGAACTTCCAAGTAGGCTGACAGGCGACCAAGCCCTTTTGCGACTACAAGGAAGTTCCGTGATATGTTGAATATAAGTTATTACTTACATTGATTGGTCTTTGTCAGCGATGCTCGCGTATTAGAGTGCAAAGTTACTAAATTTTTTCGTAACTTAGGCACTTGACCGCAAAGATAATACGGCAGGTGGGCGAAATTGAGGCACATCTATGTTAAATGTTCATTAATAGGCTTCGATGGCTTCAATGAAAGGAAGGTCGGTGGATTCGCAACTGCGGAGCGGATAGCGTTCCACCGGGCCTCGCTCGTTTGTGCCGTAGCCTATGCCGGAGCAGAAAGCGAGAGCTTCTGCCTCGGTATCGAAGCACTCGGCTTCGGGGAAGATGATGGTGTCATCTTCGGTGAGGTATTCTTTGAAGCCGTCGATGTCGTCGTTCTCAAAAAATTCTATTGATGCGGGGTCGTCTATGACGTAAACTTTGATTGACATATCGGTTGGGAGATTAGGGATATTTGAGGTGAAACGGGTTATTTCAGAGGCAAGAACTTTGAGAGACGTGCGGAGCTTCAACAGTTCTTCTGTAGAAAACGACACTGGCTTGCCGTTTACGATGTTGTTGTTGAGACGCTGAATAAACCATGCGCGAGAGCGGTTGAAAAAACGCTCGGAGATTGCGGCGCAGTTCATCGTGTCGAGGATCTGCGCTCCGTCAATCTTGCGTATGCGGATAATGTCGTTCATATCAGTGTCGGCAGAATGTTAGTTATCTCACTGTCGATGCCCTCAAGATAAGAACGGAGTTCTTCATCGGCTTCCGCATCGTCAAACATTTTGTTGAGCAAGTCGCTCACGGTGTTTATCATCGCGTAGGCTTGCTCCTTGGAAAACATCGGGCCACCTGTTTTCCACTGGATATAAGGACGGAACACCGCACCCAATTTGCCGTTCTTGTAGGCATCGACCATGTCGGCTACAAATTTATCTTGCTGATTGAAATAATCCATTGTTTATTGCTTTGGCTCTGTAAAGATAATAAACAATCGTTAATTAAACAAATATTCAGCACTTAAATTAATTCAAACATAAGTCCATTTCTAACATTTCTTTGTAGGATTCTGCGAGGTCGTGGATGGCTTCATCATTGAGAACCCAGATTTCATTGCCCCCGTAGGAGTCTTTGAGGTCGTACATGAGGTTGAGCAACGCCACGTCGCGGTTGGGTGTGGTGAGATTGCTTTCCTCGATATACATGACCTGAACAAGCCAGTTGTTCGGGATGATGCGTAGATAGCAGTCGGCAACATCAGGGTCGGTGTCTATGCGTTCCTGCACAGCCTCGCGAATAGCTTGCTCCAGAGCGTCAACCATTTCCGGCGACAGCCGTGTCTCTCTAAACATAGTATTATCGTTTCTGTTGACTAAACAATGGCAAACTTTGGTAATATTTGCCATTATTTAGTATGTGTGTTGTTTGTTCTATAGAATCTGGTCAATGAGATACCAATAGAAGAAAGCCTCCGGGCGTGTCTTCTTCAACTTGTTGAGTCGGACAGGCAATACATGGTCTATGTTCATGTCGGAGGTCAGTTTTGAGATGTCAAATTTCTCTATCTGCGTTTGCTCTTTTTCTATGCAAGTGGCGACATAGGCTGCCTTTGCCGAATCGACAATCGCATCCTCGATGAAGTATTTGTTCTTATAGATGAAGTTGCCGAGTCGCTTGATGCCGTCCTGCAACAACGGGAAGTCGCCTTTCCCCTCCAATCCTCGCGTAGCAAGGAGAAGAGCAGTCTGCCGTATGTCCTCATATATTACCGACGGGTCTGCGCCAAGACCACGGTAGCCAAGTTCCACCAGAGCAATGCGGCTGAACGATTTGGCTGTAAGCTCAAGATCTTCGACTGCATCGAACAGACGGCCTATGTCATAGACCTGCTTCATTATTTCGGTGCCACGAGAGTTGCCATTCTTATAATAAGGTATGCCGGTGGTGTTGGGAGCGAATGCCGTCAGTTTGTCGCCGAGAATATCGCCTATGGATGGAACCATTACAATCGACGGCTCGGAATCAAGCTCGATAAACTGGTTGATGACCTCTATCTCATTCACCTGCTGATAATGTGTGTCCTCATACAAAACGTCAAGCAGGATATATGACTCCTGGTTTGAACGGTCGGTATAGGCTATCTGATAGAAGAACTTGGAGTGGCTCTTTGGAATATCCTTTCCAGCCTGACGGCGTTCCACCAGTTCTTTCCTTGTAAAACCGAACTCACTTATGCGGTCAAGATATTCCTCGACATTGGTGCCGGGAGGGCAGATTATGTCAATGTCGATTGAAAGTCGACGTGTCTTGTCACCAAGTATCAGACCTACACATGTGCCTCCCTTGAAAATATATGGGCAGCCTGAGCGGGCCAAAAGGTCGAGGAGAGCAAAGGCCCTGATGACTTTCTCGATAATGCCGAGGTCGTTGTAACGGTATTTTTTCGACATTGACTGAAACCAGTCCTTGCCGAAACAGTGTGGTTTAATCATTGTGGGTTCCCAAGTTTTCTATGGCCTTTTCTATGGCCGGTTTGGCATTGCGCCGCGAGGCATATCGCAGCATTGCGGTTCGGTTGACGGAATACATCGAAAGGGCGTTGTCGAACATCCGGCTCCATTCGCTGCCGTGAAGATAGTCCAAGTCATCGTCGCAATAAATATCGACAAGGATTTTCTCCAGATGCGGGGTCCTCACTCCCTTGAAATCCATAAGAGGAGATTCGGAAATCAAGGGTTTCACAATCACACCCTCCTTTGACAAGTCGATGTTGTCATATACAAAATCCTTCGACGGATTAAGATACGCGGTATATCCCTCCTGTTTCAAAGAATGAAAGACTGATTCCATGGCATCGCGGTCCACTTCCACATATATTATATTGTTGGAGGAAATATGATGCTGGAAATCAGCAAAGACCTGACCATCGAGTACGCAGACCGAGACAAATGGAAACTTACGGGCGATAATTTTGCCGACTTTCACAGCCTTGGTCCTCAGGCGTGGCGTGTATTCCGATGTCTGCACCTTGTGTGCCGTATATATGCCACGGCCAAGCTTGAAGATAATATTGTCGTTGATCATTTCCCTGAGATACCAGGAGAGCGTGACCTTCGAAATCTCAAACAGTCCGTTGAGATACGACAACAGTTCGGCGAACCGGAAGCTATCCCGATTCTCGGCAAACGTGAGTATGGCAGTGCGTGTCTCTGTCATTGGAGTCTTTGTATATCAAGTGCAAAGTTAACTAAATAACGGCAAATCTCCAAATGATTTGCCGTTATTTAGTTACAAGTACAGCATTTTCTGATTGCATCGCTTTGCGCTTCCGGGTCGGAGAGGTTTTTCGGTGCGAAGATACTGCGGACGGGAGCAACGGCAAGAGCCGCTACGCTTTCCGGCGATGACTGCGCCCGTGAGCCTCCACATTTTTTCGTGCCTCAAAAATGGGTATCTCGGTCGCAGTCATTGCCTCCACTCTTGCCTTATGTTCCCTCGTGTCCGCAGTGTGTACTTGCACGAAAAACGGTTCTCCCGACCGAGAAGCTCAAAGGAGCTTCACAAAAAGGGAAAAAGAATTGAACTCATTAATAATAAGGAACTATGAGAGTAAAGAAAATGACAATCGAGGAGGGACGCCGTGTCGGCATCAACCGCTTCCCGAACTTCCACAAGACAGGAAGTGTCCGAGGCATGAAGAAGCTCTATTATGGAGCTGACTGCCTTTTGGTGCGCTCAGGCGATTACATATATAATGTGTCTGCCGAGCCAGCCATCTATAATCAAGCAACCATATAACCACTACCGATATGAATACAGACATCGACTTCATGAAGATAGCCGAGGGCGACAAGGAGTTTGTCCGCGACTTCGAGAACTTTGTCAACGGCAAAGTGAGCAGCACCGAGAAGACCGGCATGGCGATGACAACCATGCACCGCTATCTCCAGCAGCAGGCGTTTAAGGTAATGTTGGGCTACATGAAAGGACTCGCCCACAACTACCGCAAAGGCCGTTACGATGACCGCAACGAGTGGGCCTCGCGTCTCGCAGCCGAGGCATACGCCCATCTAATCGAGGCTGACCTCATTTTTGACCCCGACTATGACAATGCTTAATTCATAATGCCTAATGCTTAATTACTTGTCATACAGAAGTATTCAAAACAAACTTATACTTATATGAATAACACCGATTTTCCCGAATACGGACGGCAATGCGAACTCAACACTCCATGGCGTGGATACCACCGCGCCACGGTGGTGGAGCGCAACGGCTACCGCTTTATCATTGAGTTTAGCAGCGGAGCCACCATTGAAGTTTATCCCGACGAAATAACATTTGACTGAATATGTGCAGACTACAGACACCCCAGTTGGAGGAAGGCTTGAAGGACTACCCCCTCTATTCCCAGGACGGCAAGGGAAAGGAAGCAATTTGCCGCGCAATCTTCGCACTCGGCTCCGCCCGATGGTTTATACTTGAAGGCGAACGAGAGGGAGGCGACACCATCATGTTCGCCATAGTGACCGGTCTAATCGAGGATGAGTATGGCTATGTGTCACTCAACGAGTTATCCGAAGTCGAACTCGACCTTAGCGCACAAGGTTACGGCAAACTTCAAGTGAGGCAGCAGACCAACTTCAAGCCGACCGCCTTGAAGAACCTACGCGATGACCGCTTGCAGAAGTTTCTCGCAAGATTCGAGGATTGAATTACCCCGTCAGCCGTGGCACTCTCCGCTACGGCTGACACAACACACCGTAACAATATGTATATAGACGATTTGACCGACGCTGTAGTTGAATGTGCCAAGTCGAAAGGCTGGAAGGTGGAAGCAGGAATAATCTACAAGAAGCAGACAGCGGAGTTTGAGTTTGGCAAGTTCACTCCGGCAGGACGCGACTTCTCATTCTCGGCTGAAATGAAGTGCGCCAACATCAACTCCCTCATAGAGAATATAGAGGAGTATTACGAGGATTTTGATGTTGACTACGAGACGTACATATGGCTCGACCAGTTCGGACACGGAAGAAACGGTGCGCCATACCGCATGAGAGCTGTGCTTGAAGACATGGAAGCCACCGAGAAGATGATTGAAGAACTTTTGGAGGCAATAAAAGAAATGGAGGTGCCGGAGGAGTACTGAAGCGCAGCCATATCTACCGAAAACCCCGCCGGATCCTCTCGGACTCGGTGGGGCTGCGGTGCGGAATAAATGAAAAAATGTACCTATTACAATTAGATTGAAGATGATACATAGTGATATAATTAGAATTGCAGCAGGCTGTGGCTGGCAGGTTTCGATAACTGCTTGCGGCGACAATTCGTTTTACTTCGACTTCCAGCGGATCACCAGGAACGGTCTGCCGTTCAGTTTCACGGCAGCAATGACTGGCGGTCGGATTTCATCGCTCGTGGATGAGATCATCTCCTTTGTCGATGCACTCGACCCCGAACGTTATGCGTGTGAGTGGATGGAGAACAAAGGAGATGTCTCACCTGCGAGGTATCTCAAGACCATTGACGACATGGACGAGATGAGAACCCATGCATGGCTGCTTGCCGTTGAGCTTTCCACGGCAGCCGAGAAGGGAAAATCCCTTCTCGACTTGCCGTGGTTCAGTCTCAACTGAATCCCAAACATAACCAACATGGCAATTTCCATTCATTCAATCCCTGTCTGACCCGTTGGCGAATCCGCCACGCGGTGTGTTTTTCCGTTTTCGGCCCTTCTTCGGAAGGCCGTTCAACTTGTATTCGATAAGTGTCTGACCGAGAAAGATGATTCTGCCGTTTCTTTCAGATATGAGGTGAGGCAGCGGTTTCTCCCGATTGGCGACGTATGCGTAGACGGTGCATCGGTGGACACCGAAATATCTTGCAGCCTGCCCCACGGAGTACAGAAACTCCGGCTCAATCTTCATAGTAAAATCACTCTTCCTCATAGCCCTGTATGTTTCTTTTGCGTTCCATACGCAAAGTTAGCAACATATAATATTCTGAACAATAGGCGAATATTGGAATTTATAGGAATAGATTGGAATATATGGGAGTAGGGTGAACCAAATCCTACAATGGGTAGAAATCAGGGCATCGGGAGAAGAATTACTGTTTTCTGAAACGAAAAGGTATATATGTTTCGACCTTGACAGCCTTGACACGTTGACACAGCCTTGCAACCCCCCTTTCCCATGCCTCGCAAGCCCTTATTTTATATCACTTTAGTTCTTTTTCAAAAAGAAAAGATATAAGATATAAAGCTGATGATTTGTCAAGTCGTGGCTTGGAAATTCTCTGGCAAATCTGATTTGTCAATGCTTGTCAAGGTTTGTCAAGGATGACAAGCGAATACAATACGTTGATATTTCTATCGTTAGGTTTTGTCAAGAATGTCATGTCAAAAACGTGTGGGTTTTATTTTCGATGATTTTTAGGAAAGAATAAAAGGCTACCTTTCGATAGCCTTGATATGATGGGTGATAATGTAGTGGTCTATTTGTCGGAATCTTTTGACAGTCAGTTGTTGAATAAATCAGGGGCAGGTCCCGTATCCTGTTCCATGCTATCTCCGGGATGATTCTCTGCTGCGGATTCGTAATCCTCGGCAAGTCTCTCGGCATCGGTCATGGCCTCTGTCTCGAGACTTACACCGAAGTCATCCTTGATTCTGAGATAGTCAAAGCACAAAGCCTGTGGGCGTGTCACATTCTGCTTTCTAACCTGTTGGCCGTTTACGGTCTCATAGTAGTAATCTGGCGAACCATTGGCAAGGAGCAAATCGAAACGTTGCTGCTTCAAGCCAAGATAGGATGTATGCGATTTAAGATACGAGAGAATCGTGGACCAGTAGGAGCGGTTTGCCGTCGCACCCATGCCGCTGCGCCCACCCAAAAGCGATGATACGGCGGCAGCATTCAGATACAGTATGGGACGTGGCTCCTTGTACTCCATATCATCCGATGAGCCGATAGCCCGGAACTTCGTGAGATACTTTATGCGGAAATGCACACCGTTCACACATTTTCCGGCTGACTGCAGTCCTTGAAGCGTGTTCCAGAAATCGCCGACCTCGGAGCTTTCCTGAGCCAGCTCGTTTTGATGCATGACTCCCTTGACGGCGGTCTCGAACAGTTCGCTGTAACTGAATGGCAGGTCAAGAACCGTCTCCAGTGTCCGGAACGTGGCGAGAGCGATGACCCAGTTGCCGAATATGCGCTCATGAATGGTTGTTTCACTGAGTCTGGAACCAAACTCACGCTTTACCATGGAGTATGCCTCCGGGAAATTCTTCTCGAAGAGCCGACGGTGTTTCAGCAGCTCCACCGTCAGATGTGTGAGACCCATGTTGCATAGGGTGACAAGCTCCTCATACCGTTTCCTCTCGGTGGCGTTGAACGATGTCTTGGTGTATTCAAGGAATAGGACACGGGTATAGAGAGCCATGTCCTGAGTGGGCTTGTCCTGACCGCAAATTGCAATCCCGGTGCTTACAATAGTCTGGGATGCCATGCCGTCCGTGTTGGTGTTTTTCTTCGTTTGACCGCCGCCTCCCCACAAGCCTTTGAGGAATCCGACCTTACGCACGTCAAGGTCGTTCTTGTACTCGTCGAACACAACAAGGGTGTTGACGGCCTGTGACACACGGTCGTTCATCGCCGGAATGGAGGTTACGCTAAGGTTTGGCGGATCCACGCCGTGAATGAAGAATGACTGGAGGCAAGTGGCGAGGGTCGTCTTGCCGGTTCCCTTCTCGCCGAAGAGATTGAGGATGGGGAAATGGCGCGTTTTCTGAAAAATGACATCTCGGAAGAGTGTTGCGAACAGATAGCAGAGGGCAATTCTCGCATTCTCACCGAAAACCTCGATCAGCTTCGTTGCGAATCCTTTCAGCGACACTCCTCCGAGGTCGCCATACACCATCAGTCGCTCGAACTGGTATATTTCCGGATTATTGCGATACATCTTAGCCAGTGCCGGAATATAGTATGCTTTACCGTTGACTCCCTTGACAATACCGAGGTCATCGACATTAAGAAACTGACCGTCGGCGAGAATGCCGTTGCCAAACGCGAAGAAATCATCCTCGCTGTTCCAGCCGAGCTTCCTCACACGCTCCGCCGTGTCCGTCCTGGCGTAGAGGTAGCGTTTTATTCTGTTGAGTTTGTCTATCTTGGCAAGCCATATGAAATTGCCGAGGGTACCGGTCTTCTGCTGGAATGCGGCAAGCGAACACATTTCAGACTCTCTGATCTCCATCTCCCTTGTATCGCCATACTCATTTATAAGTTTGAAAAGGCGGGTGCCGTTGTTGTCATCGCTGATGTGGAACAGCGGCTCCATGACGAAATTGGAGATTATCACGGGGTCTTCCTCCTCGCTCCCTATTGTGTAGTAACAGTTGTTTCGGATGAAGAGCCCGGCTTTACGGAGGTCTTCGATTTTCTGTTGCTTCTCATCGGTGGGAGCATCTGATTCCTTATTCCGTTGGGCAATGCCACGGGCCATTGTGACGGCATCGCGCCACATCTTCACTTTGCCGTATATCTTGGAGAGCTGCTCTATTATCTGGGATTGTGTGAGTGAATCCTTGACATAGCGCAGCAGGTCGGCTATCTCCGACATCGCATTCCGTTCCTTCTGAATTGAGTCAGCTTCGTAGAAACGCTTCTCGGCCAGCCATACAATGAAATATTTTTCCGGCAATGAGGTGAAATCGACAGCGGTTTTCAGATAACTGTCGGCATCATTCTTGCCGGGCTTGATTCTCACGGCATCTCCCGGCACTCCATCGGGATATAACTCCTTCAGCTCTTCATCTGTAAGTTCAACTTCCGCGAAGGGAATCTCCCTTACGGTCACATCGAATCCCTTGCGTATGGCCTCGGCTCCGTTCTTTATCACGGCGATAAAGCCTGGGCCGAACAACTCTCCCTCCTTTACATCGGAATCAGGTACAAAGGTGATTGCCTGATAGTATTTCTTCAGTTGCTCGAACTGGTGGTCGGTCCATGATGTTCCCAGTGTCGCCACGGTGTTATCATATCCGAGTATATTAAAGCGCATGACATCCGGCGCGCCCTCGACGATAATGACATTGGCGGCATCCCTCACTCTGGAAGCCCTGTCGATTCCAAAGATTGTATCTCCCTTGGTGTAAATCTCCGAGTTGTCGGAATTGATATATTTTGCGGCCTTGTCATTGGTGCCGATATATCGACCGGTGAAAGCGATGACTCGCCCCCAGCGGTTGCGTATAGGAATGATAACACGTTCACGGAATGCGGTATAAATCTTTTCCTTGTCCTCCTTGTCCCGTTTCAGCAGACCGAGTTCAATCAGTAAATCCGTATCTACCGCCTTTCTTTTGCAGTATTCCATGAATGCACGACCATCCTTCGGAGCATATCCCACTCCAAATGTAGAGCAAAACTCCTCTGGCCAGCGACCATAGGCGTATGCCTGGGCATTGCGGGCTTCATCCGAGAATGTTATTCGCAACGAATCGTAAAAGAATTTCTGCGCCACATCGAGAGCAGCCATAAGCGACTCTCTGTGTTTCGCATCCTCAATCTCTTTGTCAGACATTTGTCTATTTGTGAAATCCAGGGGAATGTTGTTGTCCCGTGCTATCCTCTCGACGGCTTCCTCGAAAGTACAGTTCTCCTTCTCCATGACAAATGCTATGCCGTCGCCTCCCCGGTGGCAACTGAAACAATAGCACAGATTCTTTCTCGGTGAAACTGAAAATGACGGAGACTTCTCGGAATGGAACGGGCAAAGTCCGACCAGAGAGGAGCCTCTGGCCGTCAGGTTGACGTATGGCTTGAGAACAACCGCAATATCAAGGTCGCGAACCGCCTGTATGGTCTTTTCGCTTATCATAGTGTAGTAAGTCGTTTCCAGCAGTCGATAATGGACCGCCCCGAGAATTTGGGACGGTACCGGTTCTGCGGATTGACAGGAGCAATCAGACCCATCTCGCGATAACGGCGAAAGGTCTTGAATGACACCCCCAGCTCCGCACACGCCCTCTTGACGCAATAAATCCCCTCCGGATTACACTTCGGCTGCAACTCTGTCATTGTCGTAGTCGGTTTGAAAATTGATTGTGGGGGAGAAGATGGTTCTCCCGGCGATATTCTCCATAATCTCCTTTGCCCACAAGGGTATGCGGCAACACATATACTTCCAGTTGAAGAAGGTGCGACGGTGAACTCCGGCGGCCCGGACAACCTCATCGACAAACTCAACGCTCTCCTGATAGGAAAGTGTTTCGAGATAACCACAGAGGAGCTTCGCATCCCTGTGTTTGATGTCATTTATAAATGTCTCCATGCCGATTCATTCACTGAAGTAGTCCTGTTGAATACTCTGAAGATAACGCAATTCGGATGTACGGTATTCAACCTTACCCGGTCTTTTGCTGGGTTGTATCTTGCCCTGACGTCGCCAACGTTCTACATTGGCTCTCCCGAACATGGCAAAAGCCTTTCGCTGGCTCACATATTCCGGGTCATCCCGCCCGGCCTTGATCATCTTGACGACTCTTGCTGCCACGTCATTGAGAAACGTGTCGTAAGGCACAAGATTGTCTGTAAACTGAAGGAACACCATAATGTTTGCCTATGCTACGCGAGTGATGGATATAGTACGTGCCTCACGGTTGGTCCGGGTCGTATAGCGTCGCTCGGTAATAGCTCCGATTTCCGATGCCTGTGTACGGACGCTCTTTAATTTAGCTATCGGGAACTCAATGGTTTCACCAACAGCCATAGCCATGATTGCAGGGCGGATTTTCACAAAGTTATCTGTCATTTTTAACCTTAATATTTGTTTGTTGATGGATTAATGATTAACTTTGCAACAGCAATAGTCTTGTCGCGCCAAGGTTAACCAACTACAAAATCAACGCAAATGTACAGATTATTGTTTGAACGAACAGATTGTTGAACCACTGTTTTAGACATCTATAACAGTTTAATGGATTGATGATTAATGATTAACGTAGAGCTAAAGTCAGTTCATGTGGGTCGGGAGATTGCAAAACGTCTCGACGAGTTAAACATGACTAAAACAGAATTTGGTAAGTTGATTGGAGTGCAGCAGCAACACGTCAACCGGATTCTCGAGCGCGATACGATGGAAACCAAGAAGCTCTACAAGGTTTGCCAAGTCCTTGAAATGAACTTCTTTGCCCTGTTCTGCAAGTTTCCCACAAATGTCAACGCCTACCTTGCGGCTGTGGTGCTCGGAAACGGAGATGCCAATAATAATATTGGTGAAGCAGCGATACTCTCTGAGATCGAGAAACTGAAAAGCGATGTGAAACACTATGAGGAAAGCAATGCTCTTCTGCGCGAACAGATACAGACATTAAGGGACAACCTCGCCGACAAGGACGAGCTGATCCAAGTATATAAACAATCAAAATAGAATAGCCCATGAAATAAGAAACTGTAGTTGAACTGCAAGGTTAACGATTCCAATGCGGTTCAGTTGCGAGAGATAAATCCTCCTTCCCGATAATAAGGCTTGAAGTCCGCTTAGACCCTGCTTAGATAGTGTTTCTAAACCTTCTGAAATGAAGTTCTAAATTATAGCGGCGCAAGCAGCCATCGAGGACTAAGCTGCCTAAACACCAGCAAACCACCAATCAAACAAAAAAGTGCTTAGAGAGCGCTTAGATCGTTCATTCAAACACTTGATATTATGCGATTGTTGTTTGCGGCCCAGGCAGCCATCGAAGACTAAGAGATATAGTCTGACAACTTTTAAGTTAGGTCGTAACGTTCTGTTAAATCAGAGGTTACGGCCTAATTTACTCTTAAACCACTTGCTCACTTTGAGTCAGAAATCGCGCAGAATGAACGCAAATGTTTAGAAAATGTTTAGAGTTTTTTGACCCCATGTTTAGAGCATGTTTAGAGTAATGTTTAGAGTAAATTTCAGGTTGTAAACTTCTGACTGATAATAAAAAAAAATTCCAAGTGAATTAAATATTAATCAATCATCAAACAAGAAGTATGGCAACCTTCAGACCATGTGTTCAAAAGCAACGCGCAGACGGTTTCTACCCTGTCTATATCAGGGTGACACATGACAGGCGAACCGCCTTCATGAAGACCACCAAAGTAGTTGAAAAAAAATCCGTCACGAAAAACAACGAGATTCGTGATAACGTAGTCCTAAAATATTGCACGGAGATGATTTCCTATTTCAATCAGCGCCTCAATATGCAGGATATTTCCAAGTGGAGTGTCAAAGAAGTTGTATCATTCCTTTCTACAGAGGAATCAGATGCCAGTTTCAGTGACTATGCAAAACTTCATATTTCCAGAATGGTGAATGGTGGCCACGAGAGAAATGCAAAAAACTATAAGCTCGCCGTCGCTCATCTTGAACGATTTATGGGGACTACACAAATCATGTTCTCGTATCTGACTACCGCAGTGGTTCAGCGGTGGATAAATTCTCTCATGCAAAAGCGAAGAGCAAAAGAGATGTATCCCGTCTGTATAAGACAGATATATAAGACTGCTCTCGTGGAACTAAACGATGATGAAAGAGGAATCTGTCGGATTAAATTTAACCCGTGGTTAAAGATACAGATACCCAAGAGTGACAAAACGGACCAGATTGCCATTAGTGCGGAGGACTGCAGGGAGTTTTTCAACCGACCTCTCCCCCAGACAAAGATGCTGTCGTCTCTTCCTGAATTGGGTAGAGATGTAGCCAAATTGGTACTTTGTCTCGGAGGTATGAACACTGTTGATCTTTTCTCTCTGAAAAAAACTGATTACCGAAATGGTATCATTTCATATAAACGCGCGAAGACACGTCATAGTAGAACAGATGAAGCATATATCGAAATGCGCGTAGAGCCATTCATCCTCCCTGTGTTTGAAAAGTATCTTGCAGAGGATGATGACGAGTTCCTGTTCAACTTCCACAATCGTTATTGCGATTCAGATAGTTTCAGTGCGAATGTCAACAACGGCGTTAAGAAAATATGTAAGGACATGGGCATGGAAAAAGAGAATTACTACTGTGTCTATACATTTCGTCACACATGGGGTACGATAGCACAGAATGACTGTGGAGCAACCCTTGCGGATGTAGCCTTTGGAATGAATCATAGCCATGGATTTAGAATTACACGAGGCTATGTTAAACTTGATTTCACTCCGGCTTGGAATCTGAACGCCAAAGTAATCGAGTTCATATTTTTCAGCGATGAAAAAAGCAAACAAGGCATCGCCAGAGATCTTGAAGAGCCGAAAGATAAGTTATTTCGTATATCCCCAAAAATGATGATATACGGAATAGCATACTTCAAAGGCAAGGTTATCGGTGAAACAACCGATATAGGCTTCAACACTGTAGATGATGTAATAAAGAAACTTGTCGAGCAGTTTCCCACCGACATTCCGACAGGATGTGCTGTTCAGTTCCGGCTCACCAACTGCGACACTCAGCGCGAAATTGTCTATGAAAGGACAAAAGGAAAAGGCTTTTAGCCCTGTCTCCCCTCGAACACACCTAAAATAATTCTACATTAGGGAACGGACTCAACACCTAATCATTGAGCCGTGTCGGTCGAAAAGTCCGGCACGGCTTTCTGTCGTTATACCTGGCTGTTGATGATGCGCAGCTTCACGCTACGGTATAATCTTACGAGTGCCTTTATTACAAGGAATATCAAGGTGAGGGAGAGCCAAGTGACACCCTTCACCAGCCATTTGAGGATAAATCCAAAAATCATAATCAGGATGATGAATGGTGACAGTATGAGAAGTGTCACTCCATCAACGGGGAAATATATGCCGGTTCTAAACTTCATTGCCAATCAATTTTAAGGTGAGTTCCATACCTTAAAGATAATAAAAATTTCTCACATTCAGCACATTCTACGGTCAAAATCTTTGTTTGAACACCTCACTTTTAGGTTCTTAGGAGTAATCACCTTACGAATAGACTTGCCCAGGAATAAGATCTATGTAGTGGGTATCTTCATTACTACAATCAATAACACCGAAATACCGTAATCAATCATCATTGTAAAAATCGTCGTGAGCGGGAGGATAAGGAGTATCTTCGGGAAAGTGCTTCTCGCAGTACTTAATCAAAGATCGATCCGTAATAGCCTTAAATGCCTGCGTTTTTGCATCATCAAGCGTTGAATATTTATTTTTACCACTAAGTTTTTCAAATCTTTTAATAAGTGTACACAAATTCCATAGAGGAAATACTATTTGCAGTTTGAAATAACTATCGTTTTGCCATATCTTTATATGGCAACCATCAAGTTCTCTAAAATAACCATTTTTCTTATGTTCCCACTTTGGAGAATCCAGATAGCGTCTATATCGCTGGGCCAGCTTCTTTGCCTCTTCCTCTCTATCAGAAAGGCCACACGCAGAAGTGAGATTTTCAGCACATTGAGAACCAACGGACATGAATCCCCATTCCGGATGAGAAATAAGATGAGCATAACGAATAGGGGTATGACAATTCTCACATTCTCCGATAAGTTCCTCTAAATCCTCCATCCCTTCATATTTCCAACCGAAGGTAGGTTTTACATGTCCGTGTTCCTCTGCATGACAATGTTTACATAAGGTAATGAGTTCAAAATCTTCATACTCCCATGCCTTTCTGCCATAGAAATAATGAAGATGATGAACTTGCAACTGGTCATCAGGTAATTGTGAGCCACATCTAACACAAGTATTGTTATCTCGTTTAATGATGGCGCGACGTTTATCATACCATTTTTTATCCCGGTATGAAATAGAAGAGATGGAGAACATAGAATTTTATTATTTATGCGCCCAATATCTTATACCAAGATACTCATGCAGTTCTGGGTATTTGGTGATTGTTGGAGTCATCAGGGTCTTTGGGTCGATTATTACATACTTACTCTGGTCAACTATCATTTCGCGCCATGAGCTTTCCATTCCTTTCTGTGTTACCTTGTAATTCTTATGTAGAAGTTCATCGTTTTCAGAAGGAATGATGTGGACGTGGAGATAGTTATCGGCTTTCAGCCTCTCCGTCATTTTGTTTCTAACCATATTCTCTGCCCAAAGGGTCTGCCGCATGAGCTGGTAAAACGGCTCATAATAATACAGACTTCCGGCATACCCGTTAAGGGATTTCAATTGAGAGGATGCTGAAATAAGATCATTGTATCGGCTCATACGCTCTTCTCCTTTTCCGTTAGAGCCTTCTGGCTCTCCGTCTCTATCCTCACTGGACTTATCTTGATTGGTATAGTGCTCTGTATACTTCCACTCTATCGGTATGAGCCATAGCTCACCAGATTTATGCCTTGCATATATCAAGGCATCTATCGATGTGCAGTTGCTTCCTCGATTCGGAGTGCCTTCGTTCAGGTGATCTTTGTCACTCACAATCTCGAAGGCGATGAAAGAAGGATTCTTGTCTGTCGTAATCGGAAGTACTTCAGTAAATTCATCACGGATATTGTTAAGTAAGGAGAGAACGGCATCCGCATCATTACGGAGTGAAAACAGATGGTTAAGGCAGGCAATTTGGGAAGAAAGGACATGACCGGAAGGCTTCGATCCTCCCCACCAACCGATTCCATTCTCTTTGAAGTATCCAATTGCGTCTTTTCTAATGGGAGAATACAGGTTAGATTCTCCATCAGTCAATACAAACAAACGATGTGCTCCTTCCTTACCCATAAAGCGCCCTCCACCTGTTGTTCCATTGAAGATGTTACTGTTCACAATGAGTTGCTGTTGACGCTCACATTCCTTGTCTTTGTAGTGTTTCATTATATTTAGTCTTTTAGGTTTGCAAAAGGTCTCTTTCCGTGTACGGAAACAAAACTCCGTATCATTTGAGTTTCGATGGCTCTTGGGTCACATCCAGGTGTAATTTTCCAAGCCACTATGAGTCCAACGGAATCAGCCAGTTGCCACAAAAAACGCCCACCCCAATGACCGATTGCGGCCCCTGCGCCAAAACTGAGCAACTGTCCTACTCGTTTACGGAGGTTTGCAGCCTTACCAATGTAGACAGTCTTACTTTCAGTAACATAATTGTCAGTCAGCACCTCTATCGATACATTAGGATTCTTACCTTTGAAGAAACCACCTGTTCCTTTTTCAAGGAATTGTGGAGCAACATCAGATTTCCTTATGACTACATACACGCCGGCATTTTCAGGGAGAATGGATGTTGCTTCCCTGAGTTTGGCAACCGGAATAAATCCTTCAAAGCCATCTTCTTTATACATATCGATATCTTTATCAGTAGAGATATTGATATGCCGGAGCGGAGTCACATCTTCCTTTTTAATCATTTTAACGGAAGGTAATACCTCTCCGCAGTGACTTTCTGAATCTGAAAGTTTCAAGGTTCCGTTGTTGAACAGATTTTGCAGGTTTGCTATAGTATAGGCCATCCCGGATGCCACCTCTGACCAATAAAGTCCTATCTTACGAAGCTTTGCCCGTATACCTTTCTGCTTTGAACCATCTGCTGATTCAAGCTCTCTCACCAAGGCGATGATGTGTTTTAACTCTTCTCCTGTGAAAGTCGTTTTGGAATTTCTTTCTGCCATGACTATTTGATGTTATGAGTTTCTTCATATTGTTTATATGGATCCACATAATCTGGAGAACCCCAAGGTGCTAAAGTTTCGGTCTTGTTAACCGGCTCCCTCTCTCTGGAAAAGTCATTCTGTCCCCAGTCCGTAATCCATCCAAGAAGCATAAACATTATCCAGCCAATAAGAATGTTTCTATGATTTTTTAAAATCTGCTTCTTCTCCTTCGGCCATCCTTTAGGATCTTCGACCATATTCTCGGCATCGTATCGACGGCAATACCAATTCGCAAATATGAAATAAATCGGTGCAAGCAATGGCAGGAGTATCAGGTAAAGCCACAATCCATATCCCCAAAGACGACCAATCAGGAGGTGCCAAGGAGTAACATTAGTGCTCGTACCTCTGAAGTTACCATTGGCATCGTGATAGACTCTTGTGCTGGTAAAAAGAGCATCGTGGAATAATGAACCGAGACTTCTCATATCTTATTTCTGATTATTGCTTGTTGGTATATCTCGTTAATTCTCTCGCGTAATGATGTAGGACTTATAACGGTCAATGAATTACTTCGTGCTAAAAGTGCCATAACGAAATCATTGGTAATCCGGATTCTCAGACGAATACGAAACTCTTCTTCATTGTCAACGACTACTTCCTGAGATGAATGAAGTGGTGTTGCTTTAAGAAAATATCCGTCCAATGGAGAATATGATAATTCGACATCCTCAATGGGATTGGTCTCATCATCCCATATTCCATAGCTGTTTTGGAATAAACCATTGGGATCAAGGTCTTCGTCCCTTTTAAATTTGTCGGGAAGAATCTCCAGATTACTGATTCTATCAACTGCATAAACACGGAGCTGGCGCGTCTCATCAAATGCAACCATATACCATAGACCAAGAGATTCTTTAAGGAAATGAGGACTTACAGTCTTGGAAATAATCCTGTTATTATTGCGAACCAGCAAGTAATCAAACTTGATGAAATTTGTACATTTAATTGCATGGATAATAGCAGAAATGCTCTCAGTTCCTTTGGGTCGATGATGTTCAGGGATTATGAATCCGGATACTTCGGCCGAATGATTTATAGATGTCAGTAAATCAAAATTGAGGAGTAGGTCCTCATATCTTAAGTCGGAATTATCTGTATGTTCAGCTATGAAGTACCCTTCTCCTCGACGGTTCTTAATCTCTACCTCAAACATGCTTTCAATCTCGGCGATGTCCCTTTGTAGAGTACGGACACTGAGACCTACCTCATATCCACGAAGCTCCATCTGGAGATTGAGATACGAAATCAGTTCCTCCGCAGGAATGAATTTTTTCTTTCCTGAGAGCTTCTGTATGATGAGTATATAGCGGATCAACCGCCCCATGTTCTGATTCATGTTGCAAAGTTAATAAATGAAAACGTCAAAACATGTCGTTTTCAAAACAATATTCACCTTTACAACATTTGTGTTGAATTTTTATCATCGAATGAAGCCTTACTCCAATAAGCGAATGCATTATTTTCTTTATGCGATTGAGTCTTGGCAGGGAGGCGTTTTTTCTGTACGAAGTTACTGCGTCCAGGAACAACGTCAAGTGCCGCTTTGCTTTCCGCCTGCGTCTGCGACCGTGAGCCTCCACAACCTTCAGCTCGAAACCGAGCATTCGGTTTCAAATTTTCTCATACCTCCAAAATTTGGGTATCACGGTCTTGCCGCCGACTCCACACTTGCCTTATGCACCCTCATGGCCGCAGCTGTAGGTTGCACGAAAAACGGCCAGCCCTGCCGAAGAAGCTCAAAAGAGCTTCACAAAAGGGAAAAAGAATTAAACCTCAGAAATTAAGGAACTATGAGAGTAAAACGAATGACAATCGAAGAGGGCTAGCGAGTAGGCATCAGCCGCCTTCCGAACCTCCACAAGACAGGGAGCGTGCGAGGTATGAGGAAGCTCTATTACGGGCAGAACTGCCTTTTAGTGCGCTGTGGCGACTATATCTATAATGTGTCGCCGGAGCCCCAAATACACAATCAGGCAACGATCTAAATCCCGCCCGACATGAATACAGACATCGACTTTATGAATATCGCCGAGGACGACAAGGCGTTTGTGGCATCGTTTGAAAACTTTGTCAATGGCAGAGTGAGCAGCACTGAAAAGACCGGCATGGCTATGACCACCATGCACCGCTATCTCCAACAGCAGGCTTTCAAGGTGTTAATGGGCTACATGAAGGCTCTTGCACACAACTACCGCAAGGGTCGTTATTATGACCGCAACGAGTGGGCTTCGCGTATCACTGACGAGGCTTACGGACATCTTGTTGACTGTGACCTCATATATGACGCAGATTATACAAAACTCAAAAATAGATAATGACATGGAGATACCTATTTCCCCGAATACGGACGGCAGTGTGAACTCAAAGAGCCGTGGCGAGGCTACCACAGAGGAATTGGCTACATTAAGAATATTGAACGCTATATCGGTTCAAACAAGCTCATGTTTAGTCAACCAACATCAGCAGTATTAAAAAAACATAGAACCGCTCATTCGCTGACAGATAAATGTTGTATTTGCTTGATTTCATCTCACTTGGAGTTTTGAATTTCGTCAATACTATAATGGGATTTGTTTCATCATCCATATACCCAACCATCTATGGATTAAAATCCGGCACAAATTTAGCATTCTTCTCGGTTGCACCGAAAAGATACGACACAACGTAAGCATCATCACTGTCATTGTAGGACATAGCTCCCAACAAAGAGTTGTTTTCAATCTCAATGCCGTCTTCTATACATCCTCGAGCTCGGAATTTGCCATAGCCGAGAGTGAGATCCTTTTTAATGGTCTCATTGCTGTTATATTGAATTAGATGTTTTTCATCTTTCCGATAAACATGATGTTATTATCATCGGGATTTAGTTCTGAAAACAGTTCTTTCAAATCCTCGCGTTGTTGGTCAGTCATTTCATTCTCCGGAAGCCAACGCTCCTCAATCCGATCCATCAGCCGACCAGGCTCCCATATATGCACATAATAACCGTCCCTAAAATTACTCACCGACTCCTTGGCGTTGCCGCAGAAATCATTGATTATAGTGGCTCGCGATAACTCAGCCGAACTCTTGTCATACCACATTGTACGTGAATCCGAACCCATCACTTGATATATGATGGCTGTCGGAAACTCCAGTCCTACATACCACGTGTCGGAACTTTTGTCTGACAACTCTTTAAAGACGGCACGAGGGGCAATGACATTCTCCCGAGAGTTGTACGTATATAGGGTGTCATTGAAAGTTAGCATGAAGGCATTGTTGGGAGTATTCCTAAATGCCCATACCTCATTGTTGAATCCTACGCCGGCACCGGAGGCATCCCGGAAGCTGGTTACAAGGGGCTGATAAATCAACCGGACAACGGAGTCGCTGGCGTTGCCGAAGGTTGCGGCAGTCAGGGGTACTCCGGCATCATCGAAAGCTATGTTTACCAGCGATATGCTCTCGTCGCCATTTGCAAACAGGGTGGGCTTGTTGAGAGATCCTATCTGATGTGTTCCCTGGTATTTTCCCTCTAAATCATATTCGAGAACCTGTCCATTGACCATTTGGGTGATATATATACGCCCATTGGCTTCATCAATTAGCGCGTCGTAGGCGGTCATATACTCGCCCGGACCTGATCCAACATTGCCAATGTTTCCGATATAGTTTCCTTTTCGGTCAAACAGCACAACCGGATCCATGCCGCCTTGAATTACTGCGATATAATTCTCGGAGACTACAGGTTTTCTTACCTTGAACAGCGCTGAGTCAGAGTTTTCGAACTTTACAACTTCATAATCGTCAACCAGTTCACTGAGTTTGATAGTGCGTTCGCCCACCGAGTTGTTTTCGTCAAGAACAACAAAGTCGTAAAGACCTGCGCTCTTCTGATGAGAATCATTCCGGTCACAGGAAAAGCAGCCGACCATTAAAACGGCCAGAATAATGGAGTTTGTCCCTATTTTCATATTACAAAGCATGAGTTTCCAATGATTGATCTATGACTACTACGCTTCAGTGCATAGATATGCCTTTGTCGATAGTCTTAACGATTGCAAAGCTAATGGTTATTTCCCTTATCTCCAAATATTTCTGTAAAAAAGTTAAAGGGTGTTTCTGAATCTCATGGTTTTCCAAACATACTCTAAGAAGCGGCTTGTCAAAGTAGCTGAACTCCTCGCAGCGCTCAGCACGCTCTTCAAGGTCGGCAAGGCAATGCCGGCAGGTTGCCGGGTATGGGCGTTTCGGGTTGGGCGGCTGCCTCTTCCTGAGGCAAATCGGCTACGGTGCCGTCGGTAAGATAGTCAATCACTGCGTCAAGCACTTCATGGCGCGCCTCGGAGGCGAGATGAGCCATTGCCGCAATCCATTCAAGGCGGATGCTTACCTGTTTTTCCTTTCTCATATGTTGTGTTTTAATGTTTATCCGACGGCAAAGTTACGGCGCCGCATAGGCGGATTCATGCGAATTTGCACCTTTATAAAAAAATTTTTCTCTATCATCCCCTCCCCTCTCAAGAAACTTTCAGGCAACATTTTACACCAAATTGCCGGCGCCGCTCTTGAATTTACAAAAAATATGTTGTAACTTTGCGCTCCAATAGTGTAATCAAAGACCGCACATTAATGAAAAAATATATATTGCTCGCTCTTAGCGCGTTGATACTCACCAGTTGTGGCGAATACAACCGAGTGCTCAAAAGCACAGACCCGACGGTGAAGCTCAACTATGCTAAAAAAGCATTCGAGCAGAAAAAGTATGTTCAGGCAACCACTGTGCTCGGTGACATTGTAGACCTTTTTCGCGGCAAGGAAGAGGCTGAAGACGCGCTCTATCTCCTTGCGCTGAGCAACTACGAAAACAAAGACTACGCCTCAAGCGGTGTATACTTCAAAAACTACTACACCCGCTATCCGCGAGGAAAATACACCGAACTTGCCCGCTTTTACTGCGGCTACGGCTACTACCTTGACTCACCGGACCCCCAGCTTGACCAGAGCGACACCATGAAAGGCATCGAAGAGCTGCAGGGTTTTCTCGACTATTTTCCGAGAAGCGACAAAGTCAATATAGCACAAAATGCCATTTTCGAGCTGCAAGACAAGCTCACCCTGAAAGAGCTCCAGAACGCACAGCTCTACTACAACCTCGGCAACTATCTCGGCAACAACTACGAAAGCGCTATAATCGTAGCACAAAACGCCATAAAGGCATACCCCTATTCCCGCTACAAAGAGGATCTTGAGCTAATAATCCTCAAAGCCCGCTTTCAGGAAGCAGAGCAGAGCGTAGACGAAAAAAAGACCGACCGTTACCGGGAAGTTATTGACGAATACTACTCCTTTGTAAATAACTACCCCGACGGTCCCAACCGCCGCGAGGCTGACAACATCCTCAAAATAGCCCAGAGACACGTCAACGACTGACCTCCGGATTAAAAAAACGCAAAAACAAACCTCACTATCAAGATAAAGATGGACTATAAGAAAACCAATGCTCCCCTCAACACTGTGACCCGCGACATGATTGAACTGTCACAGGACACCGGCAACGTTTACGAAACCGTGTGCGTAATAGCAAAACGCGCCAACCAGATTGCCGGCGAGATGAAGCACGATCTTGAAAAGAAACTTCAGGAATTCGCAACACTCAGCGACAACCTTGAGGAAATTTCTGAAAACCGCGAGCAGATTGAAATATCACGCTATTACGAGAAACTTCCGAAACCCACTCTGATTGCGACACAGGAGTATGTGGAACACAAAATCCACTTCCGCAACCCGCTGAAAGAAAAATCCGGTCTCGACTGAACTCAAACGCACAAACCACTGTAGCCAAAGCACTTGCCGTAATAGCTACACCTATCGCCACACAATTTTGCGCGAAAGGCTTTGCAAAGTCGGCAAACTTTACTACCTTTGTGCGCCCAAAGGCACAACCATTAATATTTCATATTTTTTATTAACCCCAAAAACTTCCAAAGAATGCACTTGAATTCTGAAGAAAAAGCGGAAATCTTTGAGAAATACGGTAAGAGCAAGACTGATACTGGCTCTCCTGAAGCTCAGATAGCATTATTCTCAGTCCGTATCGCTCATTTGACTGAACACCTCAAGTCAAATCACAAAGATTATACCACAGCCCGCGCCCTCAAGGCATTGGTTGGCAAGCGTCGTCGCCTTCTTGACTACCTTATCAAGAAAGACATCAACCGCTACCGCGCAATCATCGCCCAGAAAGAGCTCGGCATCAGAAAGTAAGCCCTACAGGCGCTTGCTTGAAGCAAACAAACGGGGCGGAGGTCTGTACTGATCTCTGCCCCGTTCTTTTCTACCACACCCACTACTCATCCGGAAAAACAACATCTGCAAAAACAATACAATCATGTTCAGCAACGAAGTCGAGTTCATACGCCACCTTTACAATGCACCCGTCGGCAAAACCGTAGCGCTTCACGCACCAATGTTTGCCGGAAACGAGAAACGATATCTTGAAGAGTGCATCGACACCACCTATGTATCGAGTGTAGGACCATTTGTCGACCGCTTTGAAAAAGACATGGCGGCATACACTGGAGCCGCAGCCGCAGTTGTTACCGTAAACGGCACCGCTGCCCTCCACCTCGCGCTGCTGCTTGCAGGTGTGGGCTACGGCGACGAGGTCATAACCCAGCCGCTTACATTCGTAGCCACTTGCAACGCACTCAACTGCATCGGAGCCACCCCTACATTCGTTGATGTTGACATGGACACCATGGGCATGTCGCCCGCGGCGCTGCTCGAATGGATTGAAAACAACACAACCACCTCACCCGCAGGCGAGCTCATTGACAAGCACACCCGCAAAACCATCAAGGCGGTTGTGCCGATGCACACCTTCGGACACCCTGTAAGAATCGATGAAATAGAAATGATATGCCGAAAATACGGGCTGGCGCTTGTCGAAGACGCCGCCGAAAGCATCGGCTCCACTTTCATGGGGCGCCACACAGGCACATTCGGGCTTGTGGGAGCAATGAGCTTCAACGGCAACAAAACCATTTCAACCGGTGGCGGAGGCATGCTGCTGTTCAACGACACCCGGCTCGCAGCCAAAGCCAAACACCTTTCCACGCAGGCAAAAGTGCCGCACCGCTGGGAATTTGTCCACGACAGCGCCGCCTTCAACTACAGGATGCCAAACATCAACGCGGCATTGGGTTGCGCGCAGCTTGAACAGATTGACAGATTTATTGCCGACAAACGCGCCACAGCGCAGGCCTACAGCGATTTTTTCGCCGGCAACCGCTACGGAATCAGCTTCATGAAAGAGCCGCCCCACTCCCAATCCAACTACTGGCTATGCGCCGTAAAAATGCCCGACCGCAAAACCCGCGATGCCTTTCTTGAGTACACAAACGACAACGGCATAATGACCCGTCCCATCTGGGAACTGATGAACAGACTGCCCATGTGGAGCGACGCACCCGCCGGTCCGCTTCCCAACTGCAAACTGCTTGCCGACACAATTGTAAACATACCATCCGGGGTCAGAAGTGCCGGGGCTGAGTGACATTTTTCAATTAAACATCACCGGTGCCGCACAGAATAGCCCTTTTCGCTTTTAGAGATGAAAATAAGGTAGTAACTTTGCAATTGTATTACTGAAACATCACGAAAAAATGGTGACACTTGCCATATTCAACCCCGCCGAGATAATAAACTCGTTTTTCGACGCCGCCCCTATTGCCATATACCTCATGGTGTTCGGGCTTATGGTCGTTGAAAGCTCTTTCATACCCTTTCCTTCCGAAGTGATTGTGCCGCCTGCGGCATACCTCGCCGCCACAAGCCACGAAGTGAACATTGTCGCCGTAGTGGCAATAGCCACCGCAGGGGCGCTCGGAGGCGCGCTGATCAACTACTACCTGTCGGTGTGGATAGGGCGTCCGATTGTCTACCGCTTCGCCGACTCGAAAATAGGGCACGCATGCCTTATAGACAGAGCCAAAGTTGAAAACGCCGAACGCTATTTTGACCGCCACGGAGCAGTGTCCACATTCATTGGAAGACTAATCCCCGCAGTGCGTCAGCTAATATCCATCCCCGCCGGACTCGCTCGCATGAACATCGGCAAATTCGCGATATTCACAAGCCTCGGCGCCCTGGTGTGGAACGCCGTGCTCGCAGCGCTCGGCTGGTGGCTCGGACACCTTGTGCCGCGCGAGCAGCTCTTTGCAAAGGTCGAGGAGTACAACACCTACCTCACCTATGCAGGACTGGCGCTCGGAGCCGTGTGCGTGATATTCATTCTGTGGAACGCCCTGCGACCCCGCAAAACCGCTTGACAACAAACCAACCGCAACCATATATACAATGATACAGGTAGCCCCCTCCGTTCTGTCTGCCGACTTCGGCAACCTGAACCGCGACATAGAAATGCTGAACGCCTCCGAAGCCGACCTCATCCACATAGATGTCATGGACGGCGTGTTTGTGCCAAACATATCTTTCGGCTTTCCGGTAATAAAATCCATAGCCAAAGTTGCCACAAAACCGCTTGACGTGCATCTCATGATTGTTGACCCGCAACGCTATGTGAACGAGGTCAGAGACTGCGGCGCACACATAATGAACGTACACGTCGAGGCATGCACCCACCTGCACCGCGTGGTGCAGCAAATCAAGGCTGCCGGCATGAAAGCAGCCGTGACACTGAACCCCGCCACACCGGTGGTTATGCTCGAAGACATCATCGGCGACCTCGACATGGTGCTTCTCATGTCGGTCAATCCCGGCTTCGGCGGACAGTCATTCATTCCCGGCACGCTCAGGAAACTTGCCGGGGTAAGAGAACTGATAGCAGCCACAGGCAGCAAAGCCACTGTACAGATTGACGGCGGAGTGAACCTTGACACCGGCGCTCAGCTTGCTGCCGCAGGAGCCGATATTCTTGTGGCAGGCAGCTTCGTGTTCTCGGCTCCAGACCCCGCCGCCACAATAGCGGCACTGCGCAGGCTCTGATTCGCTACCTGATAATGAAAATCACAAACCTTTTCTCACGCAATGGATTCATTTGAAATTTCATCCGACAGCTACGACCCGCGCACGCTCAGAAACAGCGGCAACGCAGAGCGGCAGGAAAACACAACTGCGCGGCAGCCGCAGCCACAGACAAAAAACACACAACGCCCACCACATGCTCCTTCAGCCGACTCATCTGCCGCCTCAAAAAGCACCCGGACACAAACCGCAGGCAGCGGAGCGGTGACTCAGGGACGATGGCGTCTATTTTTCGGCATATTGCTGATACTCACGGCAGTGTATCTGCTAATAGTGTCCATATCTTTCTTTTCAAACGGTGCCGACGACCAAAGCATAGTCCAGGGGGCATCCTACGGCAAAGTCGCCGAATCGGCGGCACAGGTAGGAAATGCCGGAGGCCCCGTCGGCGCAGTGCTGTCTGACCTGCTGATGTCACGCTGGCTCGGACTCGGCTCATTCATAATAATATTCTACATCGGAGCCGTAGGAGTATCACTTGTAAACCTCCACCACTTCCGTTTCTGGAATCTCACCTACAAATGTCTGCTCTCAGCCATAGTGCTGTCGGTATTCACCGGATTTGTCACATACAGCCTCACATTCTGCAACTACTGGGGCGGCAACCACGGTCACATTATAAACCGTATGCTCATAGAGCACACCGGAATTTGGGGTGCAATAGGAGTCAACATACTGCTTGTCAGTGCGGTTGTGCTCGTTTTCCTCAAAGAAATCCAGACAGCCTACAACGCCTACCGCACCCGCATTGAAGCCCACCGCCTCAAGCTGGAGCGCGAACGCGCCGAAGCCGAAGCGCGTCGCCGCGAGGCAGAGAGCAAGCTATCGCCGGAACCCGGTCAGATTTTCGAAGAGGCACAGGCAGCTTCCCAACAGACAGCAGCCGCATTCACCTGCTCGACAACCGTTGTGGAAACCCCTGTCATATACCCTGTCGCCGACGAGCCTGAACCGATTGCCGACAACCACAGCTCCTACTCCACTGCCACAAACTCTTACGAACACGAACATGCGCCTGCCCCGCAACAGCCCGGCGAAAGCCCGCTGGATAGTCTGGGCACCGCAGACTCTACAACACAGCAAAGCGCTGAGCCTGACCGACAGCCTGCACCCCCCGCCCAACAGCCCCCGGAGCAGACCGGTGAGGCGGAGGAAGAGCCGGCTTTACCCGACAACAACAGCGTGGAGGACATAACCATGACTGTAAACGTACCCGAAGCGGCAGCGGAGGCGAAACACATTCAGACGGACAAATACGACCCCACCGCCGAACTGTCGCGATTCCGGTTCCCCTCTATCGACCTGCTTGCAAAACGTGAACAGCGCACCGACCATGTTGACCTTGCCGAACAGGAGGAAAACAAAGACAGACTCACCAAGACCCTGAGCACCTACGGTGTCAAGATTTCTCACATCGAGGCTACCGTGGGCCCCACAATCACCCGCTACGAGGTGATACCCGCCGAGGGCGAGCGCATACGCTCCATAAAAAATCTCGGCGACGACCTTGCCCTCAGCCTGTCGGCTCTCGGCATCCGTATCATAGCCCCCATACCGGGCAAAGGCACCATAGGCATCGAAGTGCCGAACAAAGACCCTCAGATAGTGAGCATGAGAGGCATCCTCGCTTCAGAAAAATTCCAGAATTCGGAGTTTGAGCTGCCCATTGCCATGGGGCGCACAATCACTAACGACATCTACATAGCCGACCTTGCCAAGCTCCCTCATCTGCTCGTTGCAGGAGCCACCGGCATGGGTAAATCGGTGGGACTTAACGCCATAATAGCCTCACTCCTTTACAAAAAACATCCTGCAGAGCTGAAATTCGTGCTTATAGACCCCAAACGTGTGGAGCTTAGCCTGTACCGCAAGCTCGAACGCCACTACCTCGCGTCACTCCCCGGCGAAGACCCAATTATCACTGACACATCCAAAGTTGTATCCGTACTGAACTCCCTGTGTGTCGAAATGGGCAACAGGCTGTCGCTGCTCGAGGATGCCGGAGTAAGAAACATCAAGGAATACAACGAAAAATTCATCGCCCGGAGGCTCAACCCCGAAAAGCACCATTTCCTGCCGTATCTGGTGCTTATAATAGATGAGTTCGCCGACATTATCCTTACCGCAGGCAAAGAGGTGGAAAGCCCTGTGAGCCGACTCGCCGCAGTTGCCCGTGCGGCAGGCATACACCTCATCCTCGCAACCCAGCGCCCCGCCGTCAATGTCATCACCGGAGGCATCAAGACCAACATTCCCGGACGTATAGCCTTCCGCACAATCCAGTCTATAGACTCGCGCACCATTCTTGACCGCACCGGAGCCGAACAGCTTGTAGGCAAAGGCGACATGATTTTCTCGCGGGACGGGGTTCTCGAACGCGTGCAGTGCGCGTTCATAGACACCGATGAAGTCAAGGCAATCTGCGACTCGATTTCCGAACAGATAGGATATGACAGACCCTACGAACTGCCGGAGTTCGTACCAGCCGGAGCCGAAGGCGGAGCATCGTCCGGTTCACGCTCGCTGACCGACAGAGACGCACTCTTTGTCGAGAGCGCCCGCCTTGTGATAGAAACAAACATGGGTTCGGCGTCAAATCTCCAGCGCAAATTCAATATCGGCTATCCGAGAGCCGGCAAAATCATGGACCAGCTTGAAATAGCCGGTATTGTAGGTCCCCCCCAGGGAGGCAAACCGCGCCAGGTGCTCATGGACATGCTCGGCTTTGAGGAATACCTCGCGTCAACCGGAACCAACAAGTAGACAACCTCATTTGTTATTCTATAGAATATGAAAAAAATATTACTCTGCATCGCTTTCATTACAACCGCAGCGCTGAGCGCCCTTGCCGCTGACGACGCTGCCAAAGTAATTGCCGACGCTGCCGCAAAACTGCACGGCGCCAAATCCGTTACCGCCACATGCAAAATAACATCGCCCGCCGGCACTGAAAACGCCACACTGGTGATGAGCGGCACAAAATTCTTTGTCAAGGCTCCCCAGACAGAAATCTGGTACGACGGCTCAACCCTGTGGTCATACTCAAGAAGCACCAACGAAATTACACTCTCCGAGCCCTCGCAGGAAGAGCTGAGTGAAATCAACCCACTGTCGGTAATGGAGTACTTCACCTCAACCTATACCGCATCGATGCTCGCACCCTCGGCAGGCAAGAAAAACATAAAGCTTACAGCCGACAAAAGCTCTCGCGGAATAGCTTCGGCGGAAGTGTCGCTTAACGCCACCACCCTCGCCCCTTCGGCAGTGACACTGCTGCTGTCCAACGGGCAGAAAATCAGCATAGCCATAAGCTCGCTGAAATTCGGCGGCACCCTGCCTGAATCGACATTCACCTTCCGCATGACATGCCACCCCTCGGCAGTGCTTGTCGACCTCAGATAAACCTATGCCGCAATACTATAACAACAAAACAACACCTGAAATCATGGAAACAATCAGAACAAAATGTCTTATCATAGGCTCGGGACCCGCCGGCTACACAGCGGCGATATACACCTCCAGAGCCAACCTCAGCCCCGTAATGTATGTCGGACACCAACCCGGCGGACAGCTCACCACAACCACAGAGATTGAAAACTTCCCCGGCTACCACAACGGCATCACAGGCAGCGAAATGATGGACGACCTGCACAAACAGGCAACCCGCTTCGGAGCCGATGTGAGAAACGGCATAATAACAGAAGTGGATTTCAGCAAGCGCCCCTTTACCGCGAAAGCCGACGACGGCATTGAAATTGTAGCCGACACAGTGATTATCAGTACCGGAGCCACAGCCCGCTACCTCGGACTGTCTGACGAAGACAAATACAAAGGACTCGGAGTGAGCGCTTGCGCCACCTGCGACGGCTTTTTCTACCGTGGCAAGAAAGTGGCTGTTGTGGGCGGCGGAGACACTGCCTGCGAAGAAGCGCTGTATCTCAGCAACATAGCAGCCAAAGTGTACATGATTGTGCGCAAAGACTTCCTCCGCGCATCTAAAGTGATGCAACGCAGAGTCTTTGAAAAAGAAAACATCGAGGTTCTCTTCAACACAGTCACTTCCGGGCTCTTCGGCGAAGACGGACTCGAAGGCGCCACACTCACCGAATTCATGGGCACCGACAAGGAAAAGACTTACAGCCTGCCGGTTGACGGATTCTTCCTCGCCATCGGTCACACCCCCAACACAGACCTCTTCAAAGGACAGATTGCCCTTGACGAAGCCGGATACATTATAACCGAAGCCCATACATCGCTCACAAATGTGCCTGGAGTATTTGCAGCCGGCGATGTCGCTGACCCGCGCTACCGTCAGGCTATCACCGCAGCCGGAAGCGGCTGCAAGGCAGCACTCGACGCAGAGCGCTACCTCACAGAGCTGGGCTGACCTCCAGCATCCGACTCACCTTATCAGGCGGCAGAGACTCTTTTTGAGTCTCCGCCGCCCTTTTTTTCATGAACACTGAAGTTTGCGACACAAGTAATAAGTTATTACACTTTTTTGGCTACCTTTGCAACATGTAGCTATAAATACAGACATATTAATTCATCTAACAACAGCCTCATGAAAAACTTTCTGCTAACTTCTATTATTGTCGCTTCTTTATTATCAATCGCCTCTTGCAGTGGCTCCGGCTCGGCAGACACTCAAGGAATCGACACCGTATCACTGACCGGAGAACTCCTTATACCATACGACCATATAAAGAATCCCGGAAATATTTACGCATCCGATGACAGGATATTCCTTGTGAACTTTCCCGATGTTGACACCCTCATAGATGAGTTTACTTTAGACGGGAAACCGGTCAGATCCTTTCTCCGCAAAGGGCAGGGACCGGATGAGGCTGCATTCATCTACTCCAGCCATATTGATGCCGGGAAAAAACGGCTTATGATGGTTACCACTCCGGGCGAACTACGGTCGGTAAGCCTTGCCGCCGATGCTCAACCGCTTACTGAAAAGGTATTCGCGTATAATCAGGATAAAGATAAATTGAATTTTTCGCTCAATACATTCATGATGGCAGACAACCGCGTACTTTCCGCCATAAATTCGGATAAAGGTATTTTTGCACTATTCAACCCGGACGCTACATTTGACCGTATTTTAGCTGGGCATCTGCCTGAAAGTGATTTTGGCGAGGGTCTTCCGGAATATGCCAAGATAAACTTTCTTCAGCCGATTGGCGCGGTAAGCCCCGACGGCAAGCATTTTGTTTGTTACTTTGGAAGAGCTGACATGACCGGGTTCGCAAACATTGACGGTGATTCTCTCGACTTCCGGATAAATTATGTTGCGCCACCCAAAGGCATCAATGTAATTGTCGGAGACGGGTATATATCCTTTGACTACGGCGATGACTACACCTATTATTTCAGAGGTAATGTCACTGCATCCGACAGCCATGCCTATATGTCTTACTGCGGAATGCTTGCCCGCGAGGCTGAAAAAAGAAGCAAGGAAATGGCTTCCGGAGAGACTGAACCGTTCAGCCTCATACGGGTGTACGATTTTGAAGGCAATATTGTAAGAGTACTCCGTACAGATGCCTATGCCAAAGCCATTGCGGTGAGTCCTGACGACAAAACCCTTTATGCGCTTACCGAAAATGACGACAACGGATACTACATTGTAAGATACACCCTCCCCAGTTACAACTAAACTCAATTTTAGTTTTTAGTATATATCTGCATTGTTTATTTTATATCAACATAACCATCTGATATTTAACATTATATTCAATATAACTTGTACTAATAATGTACTAAATGAGGCATATAAGTACAATCAAAGGCAATCATTTAAGTTTAATATACAGGCGTTAGTTGTTTTTAGTTCTATTCTTTTGCCTCGTTTATCTTCTTTCGGTGGTCGGCATGGGGATATAGATTGAAGCTGGTGAAAAGAAAAACTGATATGGGTATTTCTCTTTTGCTCAGCATATATTTATTGGTTTGGTTCAGTTTAGATGTATATATCTAAGACTTAACCAAACCAATTTCAGTAAACATATTGACGCATACCGCTATTTTTTGTAATTTTGCATTCGGAAATAGAGCCGAAGAGTTGGCTCAATTATCTGAAAAGGTGTTATTTGAATTATCTTAGCTTAGTAAATTCTCGCAAAATCTACTGAAAGTTAGAAAGATAATGGCAAATAGCACCTGCATTGGATGCTTTATAACTACCCTAATGGGTACTATATAGCAATCAGTGTGGGTGTGCTGTCATATCTCTAACTAAGGCGATGCGAGAAGCCTACTAAGCTGATATGGAAAGTATAATCCCACACTTTTTCTTTATCCAATCATTCACAGTTTCGTTGGGGTTACGAAACACAAAAAAATTGTTCTTTACAATGAGACACAAAATCTTACATCTACAGTCGCTGGTCGCTGTAGCTCTGTGTGTCATTATGTCTATGGCTTTTGTAAGCTGTAGTGATGATGACGATGAACCAGCAGGAAACGATTTAGCTAAAATCGTAGTGGGAACTTGGGCGCAGGATGGTGACAATGACATTCTCACCATTAACGCCAACGGAACTGGAGTAGGTTATGAAGATTTGACCGACTACCAAAACAACCGTGAAGGGTATAAATTCAACTGGTCTTATAAAGATGGTTGGGTTTATGTTACAATTGATTTCTATGGTGAAACTCAGATTGAGAAGATGAGAGCTAAATCGGTTTCTCAAAACAAAATCGTATGGCAAAGATACGCTATCCCCTCCGAAAATTACGATCCGTCAGAGGATGATTGGGATGGGCACGATGAGTTTGGCTACTATGACCTTTGGACTTGGGAGCGTTATAAATAATTCTTTCAAGAACCATTCACCAACAAGGACTATTCTCTTTTGGGAGGGTAGTCCTTGTTTGGGTTCCAAAGGTTGACCTTTGGCATATTGGGGATATTTTCAGCGTATCGGAACGATATGCGGCTCGGAAAAACTGATATGGGTATTTCTCTTTTGTCCAGCATATATTTATTGGTTTGGTTCAGTTTAGATGTATATATCTAAGACACGGCTCTTTCATTTAAACTAAAATAAAGAGCACATCCTCCCTTAACCGCTTCAGTCCGGAGCGGGTAATTTTTCTATGTCTGTATGTCAAAAGGTTATCCTGTTATCAAAATCTTGTTTTTTTTC
>RIBJ01000048.1 GCA_003762715.1 Muribaculaceae bacterium Isolate-104 (HZI)
TGGATAGCCTATGATGAATCTCTGCCAGTGCCTCCAAAATAATGTTGTGAACAGCAAACTTACATGTCTGATTTACTCATCGTTGGAGGCACTGTTAAACATAAATGTCATCGCCACATTAGAAGATTCGTTCAATTCGACCCCGTGGCAGCAGACCTTCGAGTTCAACAGCAAAGACAGTGGTGACAATGACGGCGGCAAGACACCTGGCATCATCAACCCTGTCAATCCCGGAACCATAACACCCATCGGCTTATGAAAAAACTACTGATATTCCTCATGGCGTTAGTGACCCTCTCGGTCACTACGCCAGCCTTCGCCGCAAAGCGAAGCATAATGGATTTACCTCCATACGAGAGAGCAGTTCTAATCATCAAGCACCATGAAACCTTGCATGACTCCCGGAAACATTGGCCCTACCTCGGATATGGTCATAGAAAACTCCCCGGAGAAAAATACTTTCGTGGTTATAAGATGAATGAACGGGAGGCTGATGCGCTTCTGCGCAAAGACCTCAACAAGTTCATCGCACTTTTTGCCGGATTCAAACCGATGGATGCGCTCCTTTTAGGTGTGTTGTCATACAATATCGGTCCGGGGGCAGTTATGAAAAGTTCGGTCTTTCGTAAACTAAAAGCCGGTGACCGTAATATTTTCAAGTCATACACTGCCCACTGCAAATATAAAGGCAAATTCCATAAGGGTCTATATAAACGTCGCTGTCAGGAGTTTGCAGCTCTTTACGTCCCCTAAAATATATACAAATGGATATGACTCATTGAGTTGTATCCATTTGTTGTATTGTGATAAATCCCACTATCAGAACTTCACCCCGCCTTTCGACATCCCCGAATCATGGCAGTGGGTTAAAATAGATGAAATAGCATCATCGAATATTGGATTAACATACTCGCCTCAGGACATCGTAGATGATGGTGTCCCTGTTTATCGTTCTAATAATATCAGGGATAACAAAATCTGTTTGGACGATATTGTTTATGTGTCTTGCCCTATACTTGAGAAACAATATCTTAACAACGGAGACCTTTTAATATGCGCTCGAAATGGCAGCAGAAGATTAGTCGGGAAAAATGTTATCATTGAAAATTTAGAACGTCCCACTTCATTTGGTGCTTTCATGGCTGTATGTCGTAGTTGTTATAATCCGTGGATAAAGCTTTTATTGGATTCTGCGTATTTTAATAGCTATTTGGATGAATCTAACTCTACAGCTATCAATCAAATTACGCAAAAGATGCTATTAGACTTTATCTTACCTTTACCGCCAAAAGAAGAACAAAGTCGAATAATTTCAGCATTTCATTCTATCGTAGGTGTTATAGATGGTATCGACCAAAGTAAAAAAAATCTGAGTGAAAGTATTGCCAATCTGAAGTCCAAGATCCTTGATCTTGCGATGCAGGGCAAACTCGTGCCGCAAGACCCGGCGGACGAGCCTGCCGCCGAGATGCTCCGTCGCGTCAATCCAAAGGCAAAGATAATAACGGATAACCCACATTATCCGCAATTGCCGGATAACTGGGTGCTGACCAGAATCAAAGATGTATTTGAAATCAATCCGAAGAACAAGGCTTCGGATAATATTCAAGCAGGCTTTGTTCCGATGGCGTCAATCCATGACGGCTACTCTAACAAATTTCATTATGATGTAAAACAGTGGGGTGAAATAAAATCAGGATTCACACATTTTGCAGACGGAGATATTGCGGTAGCCAAAATATCACCATGTTTGGAGAATCGAAAATCTATGATTCTACGAGATCTCCCAAATGGGATTGGCGCAGGAACAACAGAACTGCTCATATTCAGAAGCACAATATTGATTCCTGAGTTCTCATTACTATTCTTCAAGTCAGATAACTTCATTAAATGTTGTACGGGAACTTTTAATGGAGTTGTTGGCCAACAAAGAGTTGGAAAATCAATCGTTGAGGATATACATATCCCGATACCACCATTGAACACACAGCGTGCTATTATTGAACGTGTTCAAGGGTGGTTTAATTGTTTGGATAATATTATCGTTAGTCTATTGAAATAGAGAAATTTGATAATAATTCTGAAATTTTGCTTAATTTCTGAGTGATACGCTTCTGTTCATTTATAGGAGGAATGGGTATAATACCTTTACGAGCATCGGTGGTGCTTAATCGAGGCATCTTAACTCCATAACAACATTCAGCAGTATAAGAGAGAAAGAATGGCGAACGTAGCCATGCGCAGAGATATTCAGGTATAACACAATCGTAGGATTTTACCGGGATTATCTCTGTGGTGCAATAACCATCTGTCGGAGCTACCAATACTTTGTTGAGATAGGTTCGGAGTTTTGAGTATAGAACATCGCCCTTGACGAATCTATGTCGAACTCCATTGACTGTTCTATCTTTCTTAGACCTCTGAGCAACAACGCACCCACTATCTTTTTCGATATCTTCCAATTCAAGTATCCACTCAGAAAGGGCAATTTCATCAACGTTAACATTCTCTGAATAGCCATAATCACAGACCGAATCAATGGTGGTCAGCACCCAGTTATCCGGCAATTGCGGATAATGTGGGTTGCGTTATCTTATTATCATGTTCAACTTAAATTGAATGTGATATGATAACCAAGTACAAATCATTCCTTTCGCGCCAAGATTTGGCGGCGAACACTGTCCGCTCGTATGTGTGGACGGTGACACACTTCCTTGAAAAATACAAGGAGGTGACACGCGAGAATCTGCTCGCCTATAAAGGCTATCTGGTGGAGAACCACAAGCCTCAGACCGTCAACCTGCGCCTACAGGCCATCAACAAGTATCTGGAGTTTATCAGAAAGGAGAAACTCAAAATGCGCTTCGTAAAAGTGCAGCAGAAAAACTTTCTCGAAAACGTAATCAGCGATGCTGATTATAAATTCCTCAAAACCCGACTGAAACGAGACGGTCACACCTCATGGTATTTCGTGGTGTGGTTCCTTACAGCCACTGGAGCCCGCGTCAGTGAACTCCTGCAAATCAAAGCCGAGCACGTCCAGCAGGGCTATCTCGACATCTACTCCAAAGGTGGGAAATTACGTAGGCTTTACATTCCAAAGAGCCTCCGCGCCGAGGCATTAGTGTGGCTCAAAGAGCGAAACCTCGAATCGGGCTATATCTTCCTCAACCGTTTCGGCGAACGAATAACAGCCCGAGGCATAGCCCAGCAACTCAAACTGTTCGCCCAGAAGTATGGTATCAATACAGCAGTAGTCTATCCCCACTCATTCCGTCACCGCTTCGCCAAAAACTTCCTTGACCGCTTCAACGATCTTGCTCTGCTCGCTGATCTTATGGGTCATGAAAGCATTGAGACCACGCGCATCTACCTCCGCCGTACCGCTACCGAACAGCAAGCCATAGTTGACAAGATAGTCAACTGGTAACCAACTCCCTTTCACAAGCGTCTTTGCCCTCTTGACCATTCAAGATTGCAAAGACGCTTCTATCTGATCAAGAACGGAATATAGCTCCTCAATTTTTGCAACGATACGCTTCTGCTCATTATATGGCGGAAGAGGTATCGCTAATTGGTGCAATGATTTTGACGAAAATCCTTGTAAAGCAATTCCCTTACCTCCAATCAAATCCTTATCTTTATAATGCCTAAACACATGATAATAAAGTGGAATATGAATTTCATTGGCAATCGGGCGCAGTCTATGTAAATGATTTTGAATCATAATATTTCTATCAAGATTCCATATCGCTGCTCTACCAACATCACCACCTTCACAAACGAGTAAATCACCATGACGTACAGTACATTTTTCAAGTTCATTCTTCTTGAAAGGCATTTTCTTCAAATCATCAAGTTCAAACCTATTCCAATAAACATTGGAAGTTGTAATATACTCATACTCTATGCCATCGCGATTCGAGGAATTAAGTGCCTTTCCTGTGTTATGCTGAAAAATATCTCCGAGCTGACACCAAGTCCAGGTATTTGGAATGTTCCAAGAATGTGGGTTATCCGTTATTATCTTTGCCTTTGGATTGACGCGACGGAGCATCTCGGCGGCAGGTTCGTCCGCCGGGTCTTGCGGCACGAGCTTTCCCTGCATCGCGAGGTCAAGGATCTTGGATTTCGTTAATGCTATAGACTGAGATAATTGCTGTTTAGATTCCCTAATTTCACAAATAATAGACATCAACGATTCTATCATTGTTAAGATACGCCTTTGTTCTTCTATCGGGGGAATTGGCAAATGTATATTATTCAGATTGTCTTGCGATAGTTTAGGCTGTGCAGAGCCTGTTATATAATCGTCTAATGGTATGGTATTGATATAAAGGGCAACAAATTCTAAAAGGAATTTATCACTGGAATCTAAAACATGTGCGTGATTATTAACCCAATACTTACCATCCGCAAAGAACGCATTATCCTTTGTGCGGCTCAATAAATTAGCACCATCTTCACCAATCAATAAAAGACGTTCATCAAAGATGTAGTTATCCACTTTATCAATGGCTCCTGCCGCTCCGTAATAATCATAAATTTTATTACTTTGTTTGCTCCTTATCGTCGAAGCGATTGGAACTCTTTCGCCATCTCGATTTATAACATAATCACCTAATCTTACCCACTGCCATGATTCGGGGATGTCGAAAGGCGGGGTGAAGTTCTGATAGTGGGATTTATCGGTAGATTTTTTTGCTTTGGGGCGTTTGAGTTTGCCCTCGGCTATGAGACGTTCCTTCTCGGCGCGGATGCGGTCGAGAAGGACGGATGCCGGTTCGTCATTGGGGTCTTGTGGCAGGAGTTTACCACGGATGGCGAGGTCGAGTATGCGCTGGCGTAGTTTCTGAGTATCCATAATTGTCACTTATTACGATAAATCTCATCAAGGGTCTGTCCCTTATCGTTTTTCCATTCTACCCAGCCATTTGAGCTGCATCCTCCGCAAATGCTCGCAGCTGTACTTGGACTTGAAAATGAAATATCGGATGTCAAAACCGGGTTGCCATTTTCATTTGTCTGAGAGTAATCCTTGATAATCATTTCCCGTCTTTCGATGGTATGGCAAGAGTTTACAGTATCTTTGGATAATATACTCCCTCGCAATACAGTAAAGCCATTTCCATCATACACACCTTTTGCATTTGCGCCTCTACGCTTAAAATGGAAAACGGGTAGTTGATTAACCGAAGCTGTTTCAAAAATGCTTATCCCAATAAAAGATGTCAGGAATTTGATGTCCTCGAAGAACTCATCCATAGCATCTTTCTGATATTCCGGAAGGTTCGGTTCTTTCGGAGTCTGCTTGTTTTCCTGAAGACCATATCGGTTGATATTCTTTGCCTGTTGCACGGCAAGATATTCCAGATATTGCACATCTGTTTTGGTCATATCCGCATCTTTTGAAACGAATATAAGAGCTTTCTGCCAAAAGGTTTTCTTTTGGTCATGGTCTTTTACCCTCTCCCTGAAGTTTTCGGTTTCTCCAATATAAGCCTGCGGTTTTGCCATTTCATCTTCGCCAATAAGAATATAGAATGCCGGCTTGTGTAGTTTCTTCTGTTTGTCGAGATAGTCAAGATTTGAACGTGGCACGACAAACATCTGGCATATCTTATTGCTGATAAAAGCATAGCGGGTTCCTTTGGGATCTCCGTCCACGAGGTATGTAGTTACTGTCTTACCCATGGCTTATTCGTTGACTTCGTTAAGGTTAAGCTCGGAAAACAATTCCTTTAACTGAGCGACCGCAGAGGCTATGTTGTTGCTTTTTGTTTCAATGTCAGCCATTAGCTCGGCAAGGGTGCGGTCGTCGGTGTCCTCGATTTTCATCCATGTGATGTCAAGCGAGGTCTTGTCGCGTTTGAGCAGATCTTCAGCCGGATATTTGCGCCAGCGTCCGTTTGGTTCGGTCTCGGCGTTGTACGTTTCCGTTCGTGCCGAAATGTTGTCGGGATTATAACAGGACACGAAATCGTTAAGGTGGCGGCGTTCGAGCTTGTTGTTGGCGAGAGTATGTTTCACTCCGGTGCGGTAGTCGTAGAACCATACATCGCGTGTAGGCTCACCTTTGGTAAAGAACAGTACGTTTGCCTTAACTCCCTGAGCATAAAATATACCGGTGGGAAGACGCAGAATTGTGTGGAGATTGAAATCTGTCAGCAATTTGCGGCGTATCGCTTCGCCTGAACCCTCGAAAAGAACATTGTCAGGCAGCACGACAGCGGCACGACCGCCATTGCGGAGCGACATCATGATATGTTGCAGAAAGTTGAGCTGATTGTTCTTTGTCTCAGTGATGAAGTCATCGCGCTGAATATCGACCGAACCGGCAGGGCGTGTGCCGAACGGTGGATTTGCGAGTATGACATCAAAAAGTTTCTCGGGCTGCTTTTCGAGAGAGTCTGCACAAATGATAGGACTGCGGTCAGTGCCGATACCATGCAGATAGAGGTTCATTGAAGCGAGGGTGACAACAAGTGCGGTGTTATCAGTTCCGCTCAATGCCTCGTTTCGCAGAAACTCCCGTTTCTCCTTGTCCTGACTCTGATTTTTCATATAATCGAATGCGGCAAGGAGGAAGCCGCCGGTGCCACAAGCCGGGTCACAGACTGTTTCGGTTATTTTAGGGCGGGCGCAATCAACCATTGCCTTGATAAGGGGGCGAGGTGTAAAATATTGACCAGCACCGCTCTTCTTGTCCTGACCGTTACGTTCCAAAATGCTTTCGTAAATAGCACCCTTCACGTCGCCTTCGAGAAGCCAGTCTTCCTCATCTATCATCGTGATGACCTTTTTGAGATAGACCGGTTTGTCAATCTTGTTCTGAGCTTTTGTGAAGATTGTGCCGATAAGATTATCCTGACGACTCAAAAAATCGAGCGTTTCTTCATATTGCATTAGAAGGTCTGTTCCGTCGAGAGCAGTCAGTTCTTCCCACTGATACCCCTCCGGTATGGCCGATTCCTCGCCGAGTTCACGGTTCTCCTTATCCATTTTCAGAAAAAGGAGATATGTCAATTGAGTTATGTAGTCAGTAAAGCCTACACCCTGACCTGAAAGGGTCGTGGCGAGGGTCCATACTTTTTTTATGATTGATTGTTCTGTATTGTTTGCCATTGCCGAGTTAAATTTTAGGCTACATTTCTGTGATAGATTATGAATCCGGCGAGAGACAAAAGAGCCTTGTTCGCTTCTGTGAGATTGCCAAATGCTTTAACAAGCTGAGCCGCCTGAGATTTGTCTTCCTCTCTGATATCCTTTATAGTTACAGCTCCATTTGATGCTATATACCTTACAACCTGCTTGATGACCTCAATCTGCTTGTCGGAGATATTACGCTGAAGCTGACCGTACCAGAGGTTGAAATACTGGTTGGCCGACGAACAGAGCGAGTCGAGGCGGTCAATCTGACCGAGGGCATAACGCACAAGCTGGATTATATTTGTCAATGCCTCCTTCTCCTCTTGTGTTGAGCGTGGCTTTACCTTCTCGCGATTGAGAAGAGAATAACAATTCCAGAGTTGAGAGACATTGAACTGGGAGTTTGCCCTGCGAAGCTGGACTGAGAGGTCGCGAAGCATTGAATAGGTCAACGGTTCGCCGGAGTTATTATAGATTATGCGCAATGCTTCAATCTCATCAGCATGTGTCTTGCAGTAATCCTCAAATGCGGAAGTCGTTTCCTGTGCTTCCTCCATAGAGAATCCTTTGGATATAAGGGTATCCTCACCGGGCATCAAGGTTTTGATGAAACCTGCGTTGAGAGTAAGCAGAAGCTCACGCGCCTTCGGATTATTTGCCAACGGCGCAAACAGACCTTTACGATCTAAATTAGGCTCATTGACATTGCGATACGGAGGCAACGATGGAGACGTTTCGGGGTCGATTGCCTTGAACATCCTTTCCGAAAGATCGGCCATAGTTATGCCGTGGGTCAGTTCAGTAAATTCATTGCACTGTCCCTCGGTAGATTTGGAAGAAATACGAGCCAATCGAGCTGCCAGAAGTTTGAAATAACCGTCAGGAAGTTCGCCGTGCGTCATACGTTCAAGGAGTTTCTTGAATGTTATTGTCTCGGTCGGGCCTTCATCTTCTCCGGGAGCCGGAACTGTCTTTTCAGATTCAGTAACGCCGACAGCATCCACCAGAAAGAAGCAGTCCTTGCTGAAAGCATTCGGGGTCACGTTTCGCAGCACATCATCACCGATGGTGCGTGTGCCTCGTCCCTTCATCTGGATATACAGTGGTTCTGAGCGGACATCACGCATGAAAATCAGGACTTCAAGCGGCTTTACATCCGTGCCGGTGGCAACGAGAGTACAGGTAACGGCAATGCGGAACTCCTTGTCGTTTCGGAAAGAGCGGATAAGAGCATCGCTGTCGCCGGAGGAATACGTTATTTTCTGTACGAACTTATCATCATCTTCCTTGCCGAACACCTCTTTGACAATCTTGACAATGTTGTTGGCATGAGCCTCGTTAAGGGCGAAAATCAGTGTCTTGGGAAGATAGTCAAAATTAGGTTCTCGCTGCGGCTCAATAAACAATTCAGAATAAACGGCATCCTTAAACGTCTGGAGAATAAGCTTAATCTGTGCCGGATTGATAATGGAGCGGTTCAGTTCCTCCTTTGTATAGTTCTGCGATTCGCGGTTGGTGATAGTCTCTACCTTTCCCGTGTAGCGCGTCACCTGACGCAGTTTGTCGCCGACACGGATCGCTCCTCCGTTTTCGGTTTCCTGAGTCTTGATGCGATAGATTCTTGCGCCTACATTGACACCATCGACTATTGACTTTTCAAGAGTGTAGTTGACAACGATATTGTTGTTGAAGAATGCCTTGGTTTCGGGCACGGGGGTTGCTGTCAGGCCAATCAACCGTGCGGTATTGAAATATTCCAGCACTTTCTTCCAGTTGCCATAAATCGACCTGTGACATTCGTCTATAACGATTAGGTCGAAATAATCCTGCGGCAAAGCCGGATTCGGAGGAAGGACTATTTCTTCATTGGTGCCGGATTCTTCGTCATCGTCATTGTCGGTCGTAATCGGCTCACCTTTCAGGAAAGCAAAAAGTCGCTGAATGGTAGAGATTACAACATTGGCATCTTTTGGTATGACCGCAGATTTAAGGCGGGACACACCAAAGATTGTATTAAACGGGTCTCCCGTCTCCGTCAATCGGTAAGTGCCAAATTCTCCTTCAGCCTGTTTACCAAGGTTATTACGGTCAACGAGGAAAAGCACTCTGCGCATTTTGGCATAATTCAAAAAGCGATAGGCTGCGGTAACGGCAGTATATGTCTTTCCTGCTCCTGTTGCCAATACCATAAGAGCGCGATTCTGACCGGTGCGGAACGATTTTTCAAGTTCGGTAACTGCTTCAAACTGACAGTCACGCAATCCGCGTTTCTTCACCACCGGGAGACCTGCAAACTGGTCTTCGATGCCAAGCATCTTGACTATCTCTTTGGGAGAGTGGATGCGGTTTATCTCATCGTAGGCAGCATCCTCCTTTTCTTGATTTTTGAAAAGTACTGATTCGCCGTTTGACAGATAAACGAGAGGCAAGGGATTAGAATGGGTCTGGTAACAGCAGGGGACGGCACGAGTGTAGTGCTCGGCTTGTTCTGCCACGTAATCAGCAGTTATATCCACCTCTTTGCGTTTGGCTTCAAGCACACCAACCGCTTTCCCGTTTATAAAGAGGAAATAGTCGGCTTCAAGATTATTCTCAAGCAATCCCTCCCGTATGGCAACAGCAGTTGATGCCGGGGTATAATGGTCGCGGTCGGTGACCTCCCAACCTGCATCCTCAAACCAGCGGTCAATCTTGACTCTTGCTTTTTCTTCCGGTGTCATGTTCCTATATCTTTATATTATCGGAAGTTGTAGTTCAAAAAAAACAATCGCATATCACTATTCTCCATAGTTTAACTCCGGCTCTGATGCAATGGCTGAATCATTTGGATTCAAAAGCGTGCGAACATCAATATGCAGACACTCGGCAATATCGTGAAGTGTTTCCAGTGAAGGTTGAGCGGTGTTCGTACACCATTTTGAAACCGTTGCAGGATCTTTGCCGAGTTCCCGCGCAAGCCAAAGATTGGTCTTGTGCTGCTCTGCAAGCACTACTTTGATTCGGTTTATATACTTTGCCATAGTCAATGCGATTTGCGAATTATGCAAATTTAGTGATAAATTCTGAAACCGCAATGAAACAGGCTGATTTTCTGTAAAAATCCGTGGGGGAAAGACCGAAAAGGGCTGAATTAAATGGGTTGCAACACAAAATACGGTCGCACCAACTTAAACTGGAACGACCGCATTATTTTATTTCGTATTAGAGGGTTAAAACCTATTATGGATGTCGCCGGAGCCTCTGACTCGGTCAGAGAGCCGTTCGACATTACAGCGTATATCGCCGGAGCCGGCAACGGAGGCTTTGCCTGTATCTGCCTTGAAGTCGCTTGCGTCTATGTCTCCGGAGCCTGCTATTGAGAAATTGACAGATTCCGTACTTCCATTGATTTTCACATCGCCTGAGCCTTTTATGTAAATGGAGCATATCTTCGTTTTGGCAGTGCCGCAGTCAACATCAGCAGAACCGGATATGTGTACCATGAAAACATAAGCCTCTACTCCGGCAAGCTCTATATCGCCGGATCCGGATGTGGAGATTGTGACATCTTTCTTAGCCGCTTTTATGACCCCGCATTTGAAGTCGCTGCTTCCGGAGTTGCGAACTGTGAATCCATCAATGGCATTCAGGTCGCCATTGACTGTAAAATCGCCGCTACCGGAAGATGATACATCTTTCAATATCTTGTTACTGACATAGATTGTGGGAGCTTCACCATTAACGACAACGTTTTCGTATGAACCTGATTTCATGGAGATGTATAGCGTTCCGCCCGAAACCTCAATATTCATCTTTTTGATAAGGTTCTCGGGCAGTCTTCCTCTGACATCAAAATCCTCGTCTTTATCAGATTGGGTGAATACCACATCGACAAATCCTTTTGATATGATGGAATCGAAATCCGATGAAACATCGAACTTGTGGTCTGTCATCTTGCCGGGTGTAAATGGTTTGTAGTCTTCTCCCGTTCCGGCCTCAGATTCCGGAACATAGTGAATTCCATCAACATAAACTTCTCCGTTAATGATAGAGATATTTCTGCCGTTTAGATTGCAGGAAGCCATACCACCTGCGAATATGTTTGGGTATCGTGCCATATAACTTTAACAACAATATGGGGATAATGTTATTATTTGCCCTGATATAAATAGCAGTCGGGTTCGTGAGAGTTAAATACTCCTATGGACTGAAGGAAGGCGTGGATTGTGGTAGAGCCGACAAACTTCATGCCCCGTTTACGCAGGTCGGCTGACAGGGCATCTGAAATTGTGGAGGTTGTGGACGTATGGTCGAAAATAGGCTCTTTGGGACAGAAGCCTGAAATATAAGCATCGAACGAACCAAATTCCTCCTGAATAGACTTGAAAACCGAAGTGTTCGAGATTGCCGCTTTGATTTTGGCTCTGTTACGAATGATTCCGGAAGTGGACATAAGTTCGTCAACCTTTATTTCATCGTAAGCGAGTATAGCATCGCGGTCAAAGCCATCGAAAGCTGCGCGGAACGTCTCTCGCTTGTTAAGCACACACTCCCATGACAGCCCCGCTTGAAAGCACTCCAGAATAAGCAGTTCCAACAACTTTGAATCATCGTGAACCGGCTGTCCCCATTCCTCATCGTGGTATTTTATATAGAGCGGATTTTTAGGATTCGCCCAAAAGCACCGTTTCATTTGTTTCTGTCGTTCTTTCATAAAGTATCCAATAATTCTGTGAGACCAAACTGGGTCTGTATCTTCTTTGGGAGTTTCTTAGCTGTCTGACAATAGGAATGATAAATAAGCTGTTCTTGAAGTTTATCCGGCACATCACCGTAAAAATCCACAGAGATCCAATGACGTTTGTTCATATGGTAGCCGGGGCGTATTCCTGAAAATCTGTCACACAACTCCACTCCATAATCAGGAGCGACTTTGAGATTATAAAAATCCCACTGTCCGTCAAGGGCCATAAGACAAAACATTCTCCCGCCAATCTCCATAGCGAGAGTGTCCGGACCGAACGGACACTTTTCGGTGGCAAATGGTAATGAAAGACAATATTCCCGTACTTTCTCTATATTCATTTTCGTAGTTTATTGATGATTGCAATCGCGAAGTGAACGAATATGCCATAAACCATAGTTGCCAGTATAGCCATCCCTTCATTGATTATGATGATGTGCGACAAGGGCATAGACCATTCCGGTTGCTCTTGATGGAACGCCGCGACAATGGCGCATACCGAGAGGACGATGAAAACAACTATCATCGACAACGGTGCGAATCCCAATTTATATCTGCCTATCTGTATCATTTTATCTCTATCGGAGCCTTGCGAAGTACGATGTATTCCGACGGATTGCGGCTGTCGAGACGTGCGATGGAATCATTCTGAATATAGACCGTGGCGATATTCGGGAGAATCCTGCGAATTGCATCTTCGGTAGCCATGTTGTCGCAGGCCATTTCGGTCATCATGCCGTCACCGAGTGTGATCGAATCACCTTTGACCGTGTAAGAGCCGGAGAATGTGTTGCAGTTGGTCTGGATAAAGTAAGTGCTGTCCTCGAAAACGATATACTGACGCACTCCGGGTACTTTCTCCGACGGGCGTACATAATCGGAGTCACTGAAAACGATATTTTCCAGATACCACTGACCATGTACGTCCACATTCGCAACAGTCTCTTTCTGCTGATTGTCGGCAGTCTCCTTATTTTCCTTGTTACCTCCGCATGATGCGGTGAGTATTGCCAGCGCCGTGGCTACCGACAGAATTGATTTTCTTGTCATTGATTAATTATTTCGTTTATTGCATTGACCATTTTGGGAGTATCCTTGCAGCCGAGCATATATTTCTTGCCGTTTTTAAGCGTTACGAGGAAGCAGTCGGAGGCTTTGCCGTAATAGGCGAAATACTTGCCAAGGTCTTTCTCCGAGAACCAGCCATACCATCCGAACCATCCGCCGCTGCCGCAGATTCGTTTTGCGCCCATAGTCGGAGCGCACAGCTTGACATTCGCAATCTCTGTCAATGGAATTGATTTGATTTTCAAGGACCTGTTGATGTTCAGGCTTTCATTATCCAACGAAATGGATAATGGCATATAGCATAAAGCTGACAGGAACAAGACCGCGACAGCAACTCCCCATAACCATACTGCAATATCATTATCAGCTATTTTTAAGCAGCAAATGAACATGCCGCAGATAAAAGCGGTTGTCAGAGATGTTATAATCCAGCAATAAGAGCTGAGTTCCACCCGCTGTTTGATTGTCGTTCCTTTCATATTCAGTCAATTTTTCTTCCAAAATAGTAAGTATTCCAAGTATCCTTGGCATAGCCGTCACGAAGCACCTTGAAACCCTCAGGGGAAGCCCCTTCAATCTTAACTGCGTCGAAATACACGCTCCAAGTATCTTTGGCGTAACCGTCACTGAGTACCTTAAAACTGTCTGATGACGCTCCGTTGATTTTCTTGCCGTCGAAATAAACATTCCATGTATCTTTGGCATAACAATCGGAAAGGACATCAAAACTATCAGAGGATGCGCCATCTATCTTGCAACCGTCATAATAGACGTTCCACGTGTCTTTGGCGTAGCCGTAGCCCAATACCTTGAATGAGTTGCTTGAAGCCCCGTCCATTTTTGCGCCACAATAATAGACGCTCCATGTATCCTTGGCATAACCGTCGCGCAGTATGGAGAACCCCGAAGCCGAAGCGCCCTTGATTTCTCTGTCATCAAAAAAGACCTTATTTTCACTGACGAAGTATGGCGAACGATGATGTCGGCCTCGATGCTCATAACATGGTCTGTCTTCGTGATGACTGTCGCACCGTTGCTGAGCTGATGCGACTGAAGCCGACAGACTTGCGACCATAGTTAATATAAAAAGAATCTTTCTCATTGCAGTTTTCTTTATTAGACTATTCAGACAAGCGAAAGTTAATTCTCCTGCTCTGACACCACCGGCAGACCGTCCCCCTTCCACTCGATGATACCGCCTTTGAGGTTAACCACCTTGTAACCACAGTTGGTCAGCATCTCGGCTGCGTCCAATGAGCGGCGACCGCTTCGGCAGTAGACAAGCACGGTAGAATCCTTCGACAAATTTCGCTGAGCCATATCCTTGAAATCATCGGACTGCACATTGATGTTCAACGCTCCGTCGATATGTCCTTCGGTGTATTCCTGCGGAGTGCGGACATCAACCAGTTGAACCGAATCAGATTTGATTTCTTTTTCAAATTCCAGTGCAGAGACAGAGACAATATTGTCATTGTGAGTACAACTGGAAGCTTGCATAGCACATGTAGTCATAACTATGAGGTATATAGCCAATTTAATTGATTTAAGCATTTATATTTATCTGATTTGAAATTCAACGTATGCCGTATCGCTCTTCTGAATCGGATATGGAGGATAACTGAATGTCTTGACAAGGCGGTAAGCGGCAGACTTATCACTCAGATCATATAGCCATGACTTTACTGTCATTCTGAATGAGCCGTCTGGTTTCAATGAATATCCTATACCATTGAAGCATACCTCAGTTCCCTTTGCCAAGAGGTCAAGATACTGTTTTGAGTACGGTGCCTGAATCCAGTTTCCTTCATCAGATTTAGTATCTATTCGATACCATTCTCCGGTAGTCAAATCTGCGTTACTATTGTTTGTAAATTCCACAACGAGAGAATCCACAGGAATTTTGACCGGGTCAGGGCTGACAATCCTCATTGTCATACCCTCAGCCGTGGCATAGCTCTTCTGAGGCATTACATACGGAGGCTCAATTTTATCACAGTCGAGAGAATTGTATATTTCAAGTATGAGCTGTTTGTCGGAGCTGTTGATTGAGAAACTGCCTCTTTCTATACGGCAGTTTACGGTGGGAGCCATGATTACAGAATCCTTGTAAACAAACCCGATACGTTTGCCGATCCTTTGTTCTGTTGCATCTGTCCAGTCGGAAATTCTATCCTGTTTCAAGATGCCTTGAATAAAGGCAATGTCAGGATCAGTCACTGTATCAAGAGACACTCTTTCAAAATCATTTGTCGTTGCGATTGCTTCTCCTTCGATATTATCAGAATTATCCACCGGATACCAACCATTGTCTTGATGTGTGGTCGAGCACGCATAGAGTGTCAGCGATGTGATTGCGAGTGCAATCAGGTTCTTAACTTTTCCCATAAACTATTTGCTACCTATCAACGATTTGAAAACGATTTCCGATATGTCTGCTATAATCTTCGAGGTCTCCGTCATATCGTAGGCAGAATCAGCGACAAAGACGGCTATTGTATATTGTGTGCCGTTTGGCAGATGGATATAGCCACAGTCGTTTATTGCCGATATTCTGCCTTCGGGTGTCGGGAATCCGGTCCCGGTCTTATGACCGACAATGGCATTTGTCGCGATAAATGGAGCTGCCAGTCTGTCAAGACCTGTGCGGCATTGTTCCAGCATGACGGATATATCTGAAAACGATTTTGAACGGTTCTTTATTTCAGTGTCAAATCGGTCGAACAACGTAGCCATAGCCAGCGGTGTAGAACGATTGAGATAACTCGTATAGGGGTCTTGGTGCATATTCTGTTCGGATGCGCCTATCGTAATATCCAATTCGCCCGCTACATCTTTCAGTAATGTAGTAGCACAGGCTGTACCTCCGACTCGTTTCAGCAATAAATCCGCAGCGTTGTTATCACTTTCAATCAACGACCATTCAAGGAGTTCCTTAAAGGACATTTTATACAATCCCGAGCCATATTTCTTCAGCATCGGGCTATAAGTGTCTTTTATCAAGGCTTTCGGCCCGAAAGCAATACTGTCGTTTAGAGACATTCCGTTTGAATCCACCCATTTAGCCACCGCTAATGCCAGCGGAAACTTGAACACACTCATCATCGGAAAATCCTTTGAACCATTCACGCTTACGGTATCCTTGCCGTTGATAATAACCGCAATACCTATTCGGGCATCTTTATTTTCAACAAATGAAGTCAACTCATTCTGAAGACTACGGATTGAATCCACATAAACATATTCATCCTCTCCGGGAATATATAGCTTGAGTTTTACGTCAAGCCGTTCATTTTCTACTTTTATGGTATCACTGACAGTTCCTACATACGAAAACACCAAAGCATCACCTTTCACAGCCTTGACTGTGTAATGCCCGGTCTCATCTCCCACAAATGTTTTACCATCCGACAATCTCATGATAAACGGATGAACGAGGACAGGATTATCACCTTCACAAGAAACAAGCCCTGAAACTTCTATGGAAGTTTGCTTCGTTCTGCAGGAAGTGAATGCCAGTGCCAATATGATTAGTAAAAATAACTTCTTCATTATATATCGTTTAGCCGCTCTTTCAGCTTGGTGTTGCGCTTGGAGACGGTGTTTTGTTTTATGGCGTATGCGAGGGCTTTGGTGGTGCCTACGAGTACGCATATTTTCTTGGCGCGGGTTATGCCGGTGTAGATGAGGTTGCGCTGGAGCATAACGAAGTGTTTCATCGTCACAGGCATCACCACAACCGGAAACTCCGAGCCTTGGCTCTTGTGAATTGTGACGGCGTATGCTAATACAATCTCGTCAAGCTCGGTTATGTCGTATTCTACAAGGCGGCTGTCGAATGTGACGGTCAGAGTCCGTTCGTTGGCATCGACAGCGGTGATATAGCCGATGTCGCCGTTGAATACGTTCTTGTCGTAGTTATTGCGAATCTGCATCACCTTGTCGCCCTGTCGGAAAGTATATCCGCCACGTGCAAGTGACGGCCCCGACGGATTAAGCGCGTTTTGCAGTTCAATGTTGAGATTGCCGGCTCCGACTGTGCCGCGTTGCATTGGGGTCAATACTTGAATCTCTTTTGCCGGATAGCCGTATTTCTTCGGCAGACGGTCGCGCACGAGTCCGATAATCAGCTTGACAATATCATCGGCATCCTCCTGACCGATGAAGAAGAAATCTGTGTCAAGACCGTTTTTGATATTCGGAAACTGCCCGGCGTTTATAGCATGGGCGTTCATAACTATTCGGCTCGACTGTGCCTGACGGAAGATGCGAGTGAGCCTGACAACCGGGATCTGTTGGGAGTCTATGATGTCGCGCAACACATTACCTGCCCCGACACTCGGCAACTGGTCGATGTCGCCCACGAGTATCAGACGCATATTCGATGGAATGGCTTTCATCAGATTGTAGAATAGGAGAATGTCAATCATAGAACATTCATCCACAATCAGTGCGTCACCATCCAGAGGATTCTCGTCATTGCGTTTGTATCCGTCCATCGGGTTGTATTCCAACAGTCGGTGGATAGTCTTTGCCTCCATTCCGGTGGCTTCAGTCATTCGCTTGGCGGCCCGACCGGTGGGAGCGGCAAGAAGAATGCTCATGTGCCGGGCTTTGAAGGCTTCGATTATCCCTTGTGTTGTGGTAGTCTTGCCTGTTCCCGGTCCGCCTGTCAGCACCATCACTTTTGAATCAAGAGCCTTTTGGATTGCCGCCTGTTGCACGTCGTCATAGACTATGCCGCCCGGCTTAGCGCCATATTCAGCCTTCGGTTCTGCCGCAATGTCCGCATTGAACAAAGAGGTGTCGGAAAGCAAGGACTGCAACCGCTTTGCGGAACCATTCTCAGCATGGTAGAATGGAGGCAGATATATTACCTCGTTGTCCAAGACAACATCGTTGGTTTCAATCATCGAAGCGAGGGCCTGACGTACCGGCGATTCCTCAGCGTCCAGCAATTTGACAGCGGCATCAACTAATTGCTCCGGCTCGGCATAGACGTGTCCTTCCTCGGCAAGTTCGTTGAGGGTATATAGTATTCCGCTGCGGCAACGGCGAGGGTCGTTCTTCTCATAGCCCATCTTGGAGGCTATACCGTCGGCGGTCTTGAAGCCGATACCCCAGATGTCATCGGCAAGCTGATAGGGATTTTCTTTTACCTTGGCAATGGATTCCTTCTCGTATTTGCGATAAATCTTGGCGGCGAAAGCGGTGCTGACACCATAGCCCTGAAGGAACACCATTACTTCCTTGATGTCTTTCTGTTTCTCCCAGCTTTCGCGTATTTTCTCCATCCGTTTCCGACCAAGACGGGGAACTTCGAGCAACCGCTCGATGTCGTTCTCTATAACATCTATCGTTTCGAGACCAAAACGATTGACAATGGCTTTTGCATATATCGGACCTATACCTTTAATCAGACCGCTGCCCAAATATTTCTCAATGCCGTAAATTGTAGCGGGCATTACTTCCATCCATGACTGTGCAACAAACTGCTGACCGTATCTCGGATCAACACGCCAGTCTCCGTCAACGAGAAGGACGCTACCAACGGGTACGTCGAGCAACGAACCGGTCAGGGTCACGAGATTGTCATATCCCTTGACCTTGACTTTCATCACCGACCAGCCGTTTCCCTGATTCTGGTAAGTGATATGCTCGACAACACACCGCAGTTTAACCATGTTCGTTCAGCGTGAGAATTATGGGCGCACTCTGACCCGTTCCGAAGTCTGTCAGCACATCGCAATCAATAACGTCAGGCAATAATGAACGACTAATGAGGAAATAATCAATGCGGTTTCCTATACCTAAAAATCTGAAATTGCCATAAAAGGAAGGTTTCCGTTCTTCCGGGTGTATTGAACGGAAAGCGTCGACCAGATTGGACTCTGACAACAAAGCATCGAATGCCTCTCTTTCCCATTGAGAGAAACAGGGCCGATTCTGAATGTATTTGTCCTCAAAGGTATCTTTATCCGTGTGTACGATATTCATATCTCCGCAGATGATAATTGGCAATTTCCCTGACAGTTCAACTATAAGTTTACGAAACCGCTCGTCCCACACCTTGCGATATTCTTCTGCGCCTTCAAGTTGAGGATTGGCAAAAGGCACATAAGTATTGGCAAGGTTAAAGTGTCCACAATCATATACCTGAAGATGCCCTTCGGCACTCAATAGCGGAGTCAATATGCGTTTGGGCATAGAGTCAAGTTGCAGAATCGGCTCGATTCCCTCCTTGATTCTTGTGTATATCATGACCCCACTCATAGAACCATAATCATCGAATGTGAACAACGAGTGATACCCCGGAATCGTAAATTTGTCGAGAGATGTCTTGTTCCTGACTTTTTGAAGACAAATATAGTCGGGATTATATGCTTCAGCGAGTTGTTTCAGTTCGTCGTAACGTCTGCCGATGCTGTTTATATTCCAGCTGATAATGGTAGTCTTGTTTGACATGGCACCTTTGTTATTGATTGGAAATCAAGCGATATATACTGTTGAACTGGCGTAACATGCCGTCGGTATAGTATCGGGAACCCTCGATGTTGGAGCGATAATTCTGACCTATTACCACGTTCATAAACAAATCGACTATCACAGACGGGATTATGTCCGATTTAATCTCGCCGTTCTGAATAGCACGTCCGACAACAAGTTCCAGCACCGATGCTTGCCTATGCTTAAGTTCTGTGCATTTGTTTCTGAAATCAGGTAAGTTTCTTAATGCGTCGGCTTCGAGACTCAGGAATGTCCCGGCAACGTTCCGAATCCCGCCATTCATCATTTCCAAACATTCTTCCTCCAGCATCGAAACATATTTGACATAGAAATCTTTCAGGCGTCCACGGTATTCTTCCGGTACGGAAGAGAACATGACACGATTGAGATAGTATTTGTTGACAGTCTCCTCAAAAAGTCCCAGTTTAGACTTAAAATGATAGGCAATGGCACCACGGGTCTGATTGAGGTCTTTCTCAATTACAGATATTGATGTTGCGTCATATCCTTTGGAACCGAATAGTTTAGCTCCTGTAAGCAACAATAATTTCTTTGATTGCTCTATTATCTCTTTATGTGTCATGCTTTTACTGTATTTGATTCGTTCTGGCGATGGCTGCTTATGTTTGGAGTTTAATAATGACGGCCTTGTCAATGCAACAATCGTAGTATATCATATTTCAATCCCAGTCATTGAGGCTGGCGATGTAGTCGTCAACCGATGCTTCATCGAAAAGTTCCGGCAATTCGCCGGTATTGATATGATAATCGTAATCGGTCATCATATCTTCAACGGGATTTTCACCGTATTCATTATGTTCGTTATCCATAAATATCATTCTGCATTAAGAGATTGGTCATCTTGCTCTTGCGCAGCCTTTCGGCGGGTATCTTTAGCTTTCTTCTTGGCGGCTCGTTTGGCAGCATCCTCTTGGAGCTGCTGTTTCAGTGATTTCACAACCTCTGGCTGCTCACGCTTAAATCGTTTCAAATAGAGGTTCTCAATGTGTTGTGGCAACGGGGTTTTCCACGGCTCCTGCTTGTGGTTGTCAATCTTCCGTAGAGAATCCGGTTTGAATCCAAGCTCACGAGCCATCTGCACCTGCACATCGGAAAGATGGTGGCGTTTCTGCGCCACCATCCATTCCTCTATTATAGCACGTCTGGATGCCATTATTTTGCGACTTCTTCCTTGAAGGAATTGGCGGGTTTGAATGCCGGGATATTGTGCGCCGGGATTATGATTGTTGTGTTCTTACTGATGTTCCGGGCCGTTTTCTCTGCGCGGGTCTTGACGATGAATGAACCGAATCCACGGAGATATACGTTCTCGCCGTGAGCGAGGCTGTCTTTTACAACAGTCATAAACTGTTCGATTACAGAGATAACGGCAGTTTTCTCGATCCCTGTCGATTTTGATATTTCGTTTGCTATTTCTGCTTTTGTCATATTGCGAGGTGTTATGTTGAGGTTGATACGCTTTATAACTGCAAAATTACTAAAAATCGGGCGAATAAGCATAAGAAAGCCTGCCCAAAATGAGCAGGCTGGAAACAGGATTAGAGTCTTCACAGATGCCATATCCTGCTGCGATATGCTTTCAGTTCCTTTTCCGGAAACTGCGCTATCGCCTTATCAAATTCTCGGAGTATCGCGGCTTTGTCATCCGGTAATGCTCCCGTGATTGGTACCGTATTGGAGATATGGTGACCGAGCAGGTTGACACGTATATTCAGTTTGTCGATAAGTGTCCGCATCTCCATCAGTCGCTCTATCTCCGGTTCCTCTATATACGTGCCGTCTTGCACTTCCTGATATAACTGCGACTCCGGAAAGATTGTCAACGACACTATGTTGATGATGCAGGGATGGAGTTGATTCAACACCTCGGCGGTCGCTATCGCGCTTGCCTCGCCATTGCCCTTGCCGCTGAGTCCGTTAAGATAGAATACATTGTAGCGGATTCCTGCCTCGTCGAGTTTTGTGAGCTGTTCAAGAATGTCGGCGGCGTGATAGCCCTTGTTCATCCGCTCCAATGTCGGGTCATGGGCAGTCTCTATGCCAATATTGATGCTGTCGAGTTTCAAATGGTGGAGGTTCTTCAGTTCTTCAACTGTCTTGGACGTAATGTCCGTTACGCGGGCGAACATCCCGAACGACACCATGTGCGGAAGATACTTCCTTAACAGCAAAGCAACATCCATGAGTTTGTTGTAACTCAACGCGAAAGGGTTCGCTCCGGTGAGATAGACACGTCGTGCGCGTGGTTGCCACTGCCGGATGACTATAAGGTCTTCCTCCACCTCTGAAAGAGGCGACATTCGGAAGGGTGTACCGTGGTATAGACTGCAAAACTTGCATTTGTGCCATGTGCAGCCGGAGGTCAGTTGCAGCAGCTGGGAACTGGCTTCGTATGGAGGTCGCCACACCTGACCTGTGAAATGTAGCTCAGGATATATCATATCTCGATATTTTTTGTTAATTTTGTAATGCAAAATTAGGTGATAGTCAGAGCCAAAGCAACAACTTACCGAAAGGTTTGACCCTTACCTAAAAGTTTGTTTTACTCGTTATCAGCCTGTTTTGCATGACAGTATATGGCAAAAAAACTGGATTACGAATATTGCAAGGCCGCCCCGATGCTCGAATGGCTCGGCAACAAGTGGGCGCTGGTCGTTCTCGTGAAGATTTCCGAGAACGAGCCGGTGCGCTTCAACGAGTTGTACCGCAATATCCCGTCTGTGTCTGAAAAGGTACTGTCGCAGGTTCTCCGTCAGTTGACGACCGACGGCATAATCCGCCGCGAACTGTTCCCGGATGTGCCGCCTCGCACGGAATATTCCGTCACTGACTTCGGCAGAACACTTTTGCCCCACGTCGAAGCCCTCATCAACTGGGGCCGCGACAACTTCGACACCATAATGTCAAACCGCCAAAAACAGAAATGAACTATGAGCAACGAAATTCTTTATATTCTGCTACCCGACTTCGCGGCGCATGAGGTAGTGTATCTCGCGCAGGCAATCGCCTCCGATGAGTATGCGCTGAAAGAATATCCCAAATATGTCAACAAGATTGTAGCGCCGACACTGGATCCGATTAAATCTATCGGCGGTTTCCGAACATTGCCGGACTATGCGTTTGACACGATGCCCGACGATTATGCTGCGCTGGTGCTGATTGGTGGCTTCGGCTGGAGCACGCCCGTCGCTGACAAAGTCGTGCCGATAGTCCGAAAAGCCATTGAAGAAGGCAAAACAGTCGGTGCTATCTGTAACGCAGCTTCGTGGATGGCGAAACATGGTTTTCTCAATGCCGTGAAACATACCGGCAACGGATTGGAACAACTTAAAATTTGGGGTGGTGAGATCTATACGAATCCCGAAGGGTACATCCACACGCAAGCCGTAAGCGACAACCGCATTGTGACTGCAAACGGTTCGGCTACGCTTGAATTTGCAAAGGAGTTGCTTCTGTTGCTTGAAAACGACACGCAAGAGCGTATAGAAATGTACTATCAATTCAACAAGCAGGGCTTCTGCTCTTTATTTCAATAGGATGTCTCTTATGATGAACCCGTCAGAATTCATAGCAGAATATCGGGAGTGTTTCGGAGCATCTGTGCCGTTGACTCTCGCTGTGGTATATGCCGATAAGCCTCTCAGTGAGCCTTGGAATATCGCGGGCTGTATGTTCAAGCAATTTCATAGGGCATATAAAGGGGAAACAGTAACTTTCGACGCCGAGAGTCTCACATGCGGAGGCGGCAAGCTGTACACAGGTCTCGGGCCGGTACAGGAGCGTATATATGACTTCGTCTCAAAAGTGGAAAAATACAAACAGTCGCCGGAACTGGTTCGAGGTTATATAACGGCACTGAACCCACGTCTGTCCGAAAAGCCATATCTGAATATCGTGCCGGTCGGCAATCTTGACAATTTCGATGAAATAGAGGGTCTGATATTCTTTGTGACGCCCGACGTGCTTTCCGGTCTTTTCGCTTGGGCCAACTATGACAGCTCGGATCTTAATGCCGTGATGTCTCCGTGGGGTTCAGGCTGTGCGTCGGCAATAACGACGATGGTCAACGAAAACCGCGCAGGCGGCAAACATTGTTTTATCGGTATGCTTGATGTCTCAGCACGTCAATTCTTCCACCATGACATTCTCAGTTTCTCAATTCCCAGGAGCCGATTCGTGGAGATGTGCGACACGATGCGGCAATGCTGCATCTCCGGCAGCCCCGCATGGCTCAAAGTGAAGAAAAGAATAAACAACACATAGGTATGAAACATAAAGTGAAAATCACTGTGCTTGACACCAAGCTCTATCCCGAATATCAGCAGCAATACTGCGTGAATCCTTGCTCCGGCAAATGCCCTGTCTACAACAAGGGCGATGAGTTCATGTTCTATCGTGATGACGTCCGGGATGACTTCTGGCACTGTGGACTCGACACGCTCGTGAAAACCGACGGCAATCCTGATGAGGTGGCAGGTGGTCCGAAAAAGCCATTCTGCTCCGAGGCGTGGGATGCTATCTCCAGATACATCTACGCCGGATTGCAGGGCGGCTCCATCATGAAGGGTTGGATGCGCGATGAAAACACCATGATCACATGCTGCAACGACGGGACGCGCCCTGTAATCTTCAAAATTGAGCGCATCGACTATGAATGAAGCATGATAGAAACTGACAGACTTATCCTGCGACCTTGGCGAGAGGACGATGCCGAGGCTCTTTATAAGTACGCTTCTGACCCTGCAATCGGTTTGGTTGCAGGTTGGCCGCCGCATACTTCCGTGGAAAACAGCCTTGAAATTATCCGGACTGTGTTTTCCGCGCCGGAAACTTATGCCGTTGTATTGAAAGAGACTGATGAGCCTGTGGGTTGTTGTGGTATAATGTTCTCCAACAGTTTACATGCCGCTGAAATGCAAACAAATGAGGCAGAGATTGGCTATTGGATTGGCAAGCCATATTGGGGACAAGGATTGATACCGGAAGGGGTAAAAGCCTTGTTGTCAAGATGCTTCAATGACCTTGAACTCGGTGCCGTATGGTGCGGATATTATGACGGAAACGACAAATCAAGACGTGTCTGCGAGAAATGCGGATTCAAGTATCACCATACTAATCCCGATATTGTCTCGCCTCTTGGGGACAGGCGTACCGAACAATTTTATCTAATGACAAAAGAAGATTATCATGCCATACATATCAATAGAGAGCGACAGGCTGACCGCAGAACAGAATAAGCAGCAGATTCGGATGCCATGGTAAGAAATCTTAAATAGATTATCAATGAGAATCTATCAACCGAAGGAGAAACTGCGCCCGTATGTGCGCTACTATTGGGTGCTGGAAAGCGATGCGCCTTTCAGCGTCCTGACATATCCTATCGGTTGCCCGCAGATGATTTTTCATCGGCGCACGCCTCTATTCATCCCCGAATTATCATGTCGGCAGGATAAATTCACTATCAGCGGGCAGGTGAATTTCCCGGCTAATATTACCTCTTACGGCGACACGGAAATGGTTGTCGCGGTTTTCTATCCCCATACCATCGGGATGTTCATTGACACTCCACCGTCGGCTTTCTACAATCAGGAGATTTCCGGCTACACTATAGGGAACAAGCAGTTGAATCGGCTTGCCGACCAGATTTTTGATTGTGCGGATTCCAAAACGGCAATATCGCTGATAGAACAGTGGCTAACCGCACGAATCATCCCATCGTTGAACATTGAAAGAATCGGGGCTTCGCTCTCCGCGTTGCTCCGTTCGCCGTCAACTTCGGTTGAGAACCTCGCCGGAATCGCCTGTCTGAGCAAGAAACAATACGGTCGCCTGTTCCGCGAATATGTCGGCATGAATCCTAAGGAATACGGACGCATAGCCCGGTTCCAGCGGGCTTTGAGGATGATGCAGCTCGGTTCTCGCGATTATGCCGGAATTGCATACGCCAACGGGTACTCCGACCAGTCGCATTTCATCCGCGACTTCCGCCTTTTTAGCGGCATTACACCCAAGCAACTGGCTGAATACCAGATACCATACTCCGATTTATATACCGTTCCGGTATAAATGTCCCTTTTCTTCTATCCGGGCTGAAAGCGAAGTGATAATTTTGCATCAAAAAAGATGATGCAAGAAGTCAATCCCGTGGAAACAACCCGTGCTTACGCCTTCGAAAAGTGGATGAAGGCCCCGATGCCGATGGTAACGCTGTTCAAGACGCTCGATGTGACCCGGCTGCGCCGTATCAGCCGCCGTCGCAGACTGAAATTCAATATGCTGATGTGTTGGTGTATAGGCCGGGCCGCATCGCAGGTCAAGGAGTTCTACCTGCTCCCTGTCGGCAGCAAACTGATGCGCTATGACTCGATAGCCGTCAACACTATCGTGCTCAATCGAAAAGGCGAGGTCAGTTCATGCGACATTCCCTATACCGACGACCTCGCCGTTTTCAACGTCGACTATCTGCGCCTGACCAATAAGGTGGCTGAGACCTGCGAAAACAATGACATCGCTGACAGCATGGTTATCGGCACGTCGGCATTGGCGCAATACGATATTGATGGGGCTGTCGGAATGTATAGCGGAGTATTCAACAATCCTTTCCTGATATGGGGACACTACCGCAATGGCTTCTTCAAAACTCGGCTGACTGTATCATTACAATTCCATCACACCCAGATGGATGGCGCCCATGCCGCCGGTTTTATCGGTAAGTTACAGGATGTAATCAATTCCATATAACTGAAGAATTCTCCAACGCCGCCTTTTGGCGGCCGAAATTTTTGACAAAATGAACGGAGCGACTTCATCACGAGGTCGCTCCGTTCTGACTATGACAAACATATTATGCTGTTATTCTTTCTTTGATGAGGTGGGCATTGGCGTTGATGAGGTTGATGATGCGGTCGTGGTAGGCGGTGTTCTTGTTGCAGACGCCTCTTGACTGAACCACTCTGAGGGTGCGGAGGTCGACTTCGATGGTCTCGATTATCCTGCCGTCTATCCTCGCCGAGAAGATAAGGCTGTCCTCACGCTGGTCGTAGGCTGCGCTGAACAGGCAGATGTGCTGACTTTCGGCTTCCTGCCGGTATTCCTCAACGCTCTCCAATACCTTGACCTCAATCTCTCCGTCATTGATGCGGATGCCGAAGAATTTCTCTTTCTGCTCCTTAAAATTCGCCTCACGTTCCTGAGCCTTGCGGATGTCCTCAGCTCTCTTGGCTTTGGCTTCTATCTCACGTGCTTTCTTGACGTAATGGTCGTGAGCCTCTTTGAGATTGGTGGGGCAGATATATCTTGGGGATTGGATGTCCTTGCCACAACGCTCCAACATCTTGATGTAGTCCATCCACATCTGCGAGTCCTTGACCTCGTAGCCGTTGCGGTTGGCTACCTTGATGGTGTTCCAATAGGTGTCGATGTCCACCTTGTAGGTTGGTCTTGCACATAGGTATCGGAGCAATTCTATCTCGTTGGCTTTCATCAGCGTCTCTGCCTTGGGGTTGGTCAGCAACTCTTGGAACATCGTCACGGGGTGGATATGGTGGCAACTCCCTTTGAAGCCGTTGCGTTTTATGGTGTCAGTGACATTGATGCGCGGATAGACCCATTCATCTGATATGCGCTGGAAAGCCTCATTGTCATGCCTTATCTCCAACGGAGAACCGAAGGCGAAACAGTCTATGTAGTGTCCCAATGTCCTCTGCAAACCTACTACGGTAGTCTTGCCATTGCTGTCAATCCAATAACTGCCGATTTCAAGATAGGCGGGATTAGCCTTCATTCCCTTGCGCATTTCCACTATCATCAGGAACATTCTCACTACCTGATAGTCCTCAATGGTGGTGATAACGTTGAAATAGGACTTGTCACGGATAACACGCTCTTTGGTGTCCTTGATTTCAATCCGAGTGCCACATTCGGGGCATAGGCAAATTCCGTTCCTTGTCTCCAGCCACTCGTGACCGCATTTCATACAGGTACACATTCCGGATTTGAGCCTGTAGCCGTAATGGTTGATGGTTGAATTGAGTGCCCAATTCATTTGGGGAGTGGTGAGCGGGCGAAGTCGCCCGTTCAGTTCCACTATATGTTTTTCTTTGAGATTGCGAGGTTTCATCTTCTTGGAGTTTTAGAGGTCGAAAAGACTGGGTTGAACATTGATTTCCTCTCCGGCTTTGGGAGCGGTGGCGGTCGCTTTGGGTTGAGCCTTCGGTGCTGACTGACGTCTGATTTCTCGGAGTTGTTCCTCTCGGTATTGCTCCATAGCCTGCTCCTTGAGTTGAGCCTTGTCTTCCTCGGTAAGTTGGTCTTTGGAGATTACTACCTTGCAGTTGATGGGTTTGCCGATTTCCTCTGCGCTGACATCGCCGTCAAAGTAATGACAGGCAAGCGAATACACCTCATCGTTGGTCAGAACCGACACGCCTTGATGCTTGACTTCGTTGAGTATATACTGACAGCACTCGGCTACGGATTTAGACGGCGAGGCATAGCGGATAGCGAAAAGGGTGTCGCTCGCTGCACGGCTGTCAAGATACTGACGGATAGTCTCGATAAAATTTTCAGATGATTTCATAGTCGTATGTCTTTAGAGTGTCATTATCCAATAGATTATCACAAGTGCGCTGATGATTGATATTACCCAGCCGATACCTCGGAATATCGGTCGGAGGAAAGCCCACAAGGTCAGACCTATTATTGCTCCGAATATCCCTGCCAACCAAAGGATTGTTCTTTTTATTTGGTTGAACCTGAGGCTTGAAGCTTTGCCTTGACTATTTATGTGGCTGTTCGTTTTCATCGTTGCGACGTTTTTTTATTTGTATATCACCATCGGTTTTGCTTGCTTGACACCCAAAGGGCGTGTGGCGGGAGAGAGGGGGATGTTCGGCCTTGGGATTAAAAATACTACCGACCGCAGGGAGCTGTGGAGATTTTTCATTCCAAAGCCAAAAGAATATCCCTTTCGCCACACGTTAAGCAATGGCAAGCAAGTGAAATCGCTGGCTGATTGGACAATGAACAGGAGCCACGACTCCGGGACGGTGAATTGAAAATCGCCGCTCAAATAATAGGCAATAGCGGCAAAACGGACAGTCGCATAATCAACTATGAAAATAAATTCCCCACTGACTGATAGTAAAATGGTACCGGGCGACACGACCAGCGTAGTCTGTGGTTGTCAGACAACGCAGGAAGGATGACGGCCACAGTCTATGCCGAGTGGCGTAGTTCCCGGACGGCAAGTGGTTGAGCGGACGGTAAAAATCCTTATCAGGCAACGGCGATAAAGAACACGGAGGAACGGCAATAAGTCTCAGAGGTGAGGCAGCGTCCCCGATGCAGACCTCGGAGGCGTTGCCGGTTATCGGTGTCCCGCCGTTGCCATTAGGCGCGAGGCGGTCGCAAGGTGTCAGTGGCTCGTCCACCGTCACGTTGCGGCGGCATCACGCCGCAAACACGGCAGTCCGCTCAACCTCTTGTCGGCCACCTTGACGGATTGTCTAAACTTTTTATGCTCTTGTATGGTTTACAAATGAGAAATATTTTGTAACTTTGTCAACTGAAAAGATTCTGCAATATGACTAAAGACTCAAACAACATATTCGGGCGTCGGCTAAATCAAGCCCGCCTTATCAAAGGGCTTACGATGGATGAACTTGGGAAAGAAGTTCAGCCCGCCGTGACCCGTCAGGCCATAAACAAGTACGAGAAGGGACTGACCATGCCAGACAGCCGGATGCTGATAGCCTTCAGTATGGCGTTGGGAGTGAAACCGGATTATTTCTTCCGTCCGTTTACCGTCGCCGTTGACAAGATAATGTTCAACAAGAAGACCGGAGTATCGGAACGTGCAGTCTCATCAATACGCGAAAAAGTCAGGGAGGAATTGGAAAGATACCTCGAAATCGAGGAATTATGCGGAATCAGAACTGATTACACCCTTGAAAAAAGAGATGTGGAGAATGCTGACGATGTGAGGAGATATGCCGGTGAGGTGCGATCTATGCTCGGACTCGGGCATGACGGCATTTCAAACGTGATAGAGGTATTTGAAGATAACGGCATAAAGATTATCGAGATCTCCGAAAACAAGTCATTCGGAGGTCTCAGCGGCTATGCCAACGACAATATACCTGTAATTGTCGTAAACAGGAATCTGCCTTCGGAGGAGAAGCGTTTTACGCTGCTCCACGAACTCGGACATCTTATTATCGGGCTTCCCGCAGGATACGATGTAAAAGAGATTGAACGTCTGTGCAATGTGTTTGCCTCGGAAATGCTGGTGCCGTCATCGGTGCTGAAAGGACGCCTCGGCAATACTCGCCATGACATCTCATTGGCTGAATTATGCGATATTCAGAAACAGTATGGTGCTTCGATAGATACCATCATGTTGTCGCTGAAAGAACTCGGAGTGATAACCGGAAGAAGATATGAGGGATACCTTAAAAAGAAAAAGCTCTTCCCGGATTTCAACGCGATAGTCGAGAAATCGCTTTTTATCTCGGAGACGTCAGGCCGATTTGTGAGGATGGTATATCGCGCGGTTGCCGATGAGATTATCTCGCTGTCGAAGGCGGCATCGCTTCTCAACACCTCTGTTGACAGAGTGAGATCACAACTCCAGCTTGTATAAACGATGAAGATATTAGTCAACGATACAAATATCTTCATTGACCTCCATTCGGTAGGTCTATTGGAAGAAATGTGCAGGCTGCCATACGAAATTCACACTGTGGATTTAGTGGTGGCGGAAATTGCAGATGCCGACCAGCGAAGAATTTTTGATGAACTTGTTGCCCGAGGGGAAATATCCGTCGATGGATTCACTGCTGATGAAGTGATTGAAATTGTTGAGGAACACTCGTCAGTTTCCGGCAATCTCTCCATACCCGATTGCTCGGTATGCTATTTCGCAAGAAAGCATAACGTACCAATGTTGACGGGCGACCGACGGCTTAGACGCTATGCAGAAGAACAGTCAATCGAGGTGCATGGCATCCTCTTCATATTCGATGAGTTGGTCAGGCATGACATCATATCGACATCAATGGCGGCAGACCGACTTGAAGAATTATTCGCCATCAACGCCCGACTACCGAAGGCTGAAATCCGGGATCGTATCAACCGTTGGAGAAACAATTGAGATTACAAAATAAGAGCTTGATATGATAAACGGGAAGATACGATAATGAACCGAATAAGATTTTGTTAATTCGGCAATTATGATTACCTTTGCAGCAAATACGAGTATCTCTGCAACAACAAATACGAGCAATCATCCGTTAATAAATACGAGAAACTCTCATTGAACAAAGACTAATAAGATGTGACAATATGGCGACTATTCAAGAATTGCTGGCTGATTCGCTGGAGGTGCTTCGGCAGCTTCAGGATAAAGAACCAAATTTAATCCTGCGCGGTACGGAGGCCATTTCGCGTACCCATCTGAACCGTCTGTTGGCAAACGGATGGCTTCAGGAAGTGATGAAGGGATGGTATATTCCTTCACGACCGGGAAGCGAGGGCGACACCACCGTGTGGTACACGTCATATTGGCATTTTGTGCGTGCCTACGCCGATTCACGTTTCGGCTCTGACTGGAGTCTGTCTGCCGATTCTTCACTTGATTTCCATTCCGGCAAGACCACTGTTCCGGGCCAGTTGATTCTTAAATCTCCAAAAGCAAGCAATAACATAGTCAGTCTTCCATACGGCCACACCCTGCTTCCGCTTAAATCGGAACTTACACAAAATATTGTCGTAGACCCCATATATGGGTTGCGTCTCTATAGCCTTGAATCCGCATTAGTATACGCTTCCCCATCATATTATTCCAATGACCCCATGTCTGCACGGATATGCCTGTCGATGATCGACAACGCAAGCGAATTGTTGAAGATTCTGACTGATAAAGGAGCCACGACAAGAGCCGGACGCATTATCGGTGCGCTTCGGAGTGTCGGCAAAGGGGCTATTGCAGATGAGATACTGTTGACGATGAGAGATTTTGGATATGCTGTCTCTGAGTACAACCCATTTTCTGCCGAGACAGACACGACAGCCATATATGCCAAATCGCCATACGCGGCACGTATAAGAATGATGTGGGCGACAATGAGGGAACAGGTATTGGAAAATTTTCCGCAAACTCCTGAAGCGGTCGCCGACATAGAATCGTATCTCGAACATGTGGATGAAAAATATCTTGAAGACGCCTATCACTCTCTTTCCATAGAGGGCTATCAGGTATCGAGAGAACTTATCGAAAAGGTTAGATCGGGCAATTGGAAACCGGACAGTGACGACAAGGAACAAAAGAGCGCACTTGTGGCGCGTGGCTATTATCAGGCATTTCAGTCGGTAAAGGAGTCGGTCAGAAAGATACTTGCGGGACAAAATGCGGGCGGCGTTTTGGAAGAAGATCATTCCCGATGGTATCGCCAGATGTGGATGCCGTTTGTCACCGCCGGTATTCTTACAGCGTCAGACCTCATCGGGTATCGCACAAATCAGGTCTATATTCGAGGTTCACAGCACATTCCTCTTAATCCCCGCGCTGTGTCGGACGCCATGCCGGAATTGTTCCGACTGATAAGTGAGGAGCCTGATCCGAGAGTAAGAGCCGTGCTGGGGCATTTTATGTTTGTATTCATACATCCCTACATGGATGGGAACGGACGTATGGGACGCTTTATCCTTAACGCCATGCTTGCCTCGGGGGGCTATCCATGGACTGTTGTACCGTTAGAGAAACGTCGGGAATATATGTCCGCTCTTGAAAATGCAAGCGTCCGGGGCGACATATCGGATTTCACCAGACTGATTTCCGGTCTCGTTGCGAGGCCATAATATTTTAACAACCGGTCATAAAATTTTCTAAAATGAACCCTCGGACTTGAATATCAGTGGAAAAAGCATTAACTTTGCAATACCCTTAGAATCCCTTTGGGTCACGTGGCGAGCGGCTGCGTGAGGATATAGAAATTTAGGTTGCAAATTCGCTACACACGAATGTTAACCAATTGCAACTCGTTGATATGTGTACATTTGGAGCGTAAGGTTCAAGTTCCTCCAGCTCCACTATGTACTACCGAACTTTTTCGGACAAAACGAGTAAAACCTCGGACTATCAAGTAGTTCCGGGGTTTTCTTTTATCTAATCCTTTCGATTCAGGACCGAAAAAAGACGCAAAAAGGACATCCCCAGACAGAGTTTAGGCACTAACCAGGCACTAAGATTTCAAAAATCTTTTTAGTGCCTAAATAGTGCCTAAAACGCATCTAATAATCTTAATACCACATACTTACAAAGGCATAACTCGGAAGGAAGTCGGAAAACAGGCGACATTTTAACCCATTGGATTGTGGGTGTTAAAACGGGTGTCCGACACTATTTCCGATATTCCGACATTAGTGTCCACTAAAAAATCATAAAAGTTCTTTGAAAATATTGAAAGTTAGGTTGTTACAAAGGTTTTGAGACCGCGCCGATTTGAAATTATCTTTGCCAGACCAACGTGGAATGGCATATGCAT
>RIBJ01000049.1 GCA_003762715.1 Muribaculaceae bacterium Isolate-104 (HZI)
AAAATGTCTGATATAAAATATGACTATTTTCTTAACCCTAAAATTATGTTGTTATGATTAAAGTTAATGCACATATCCTTAATTACTTATCAAGTGATGCAAACATAAATGTCATCGCCACATTAGAGGATAACTTCGGTTCCACTCCGTGGGAACAGACATTTGAGTTCAACGACAATGATAGCGATGACAACGGCGGTACAGGAAGTCTGGTCGTGACACCCATCAATCCCGGAACAGTAACACCCATCGGCAAATGAAGAAACTCCTGATACTCTTTGTGGCATTGTTTTCCATTGTGGGAACAATGCCCGGCAACGCCGCCTCACAGCGAACTGCCCCCGCAAGGGAGCAGAAAACAAAAAGAAGCATCTTGGAATTGCCGCTCTTTGAGCGTGCAGTTCTGATAATCAAAAAGTTTGAAACACTGCACAAACCGAAACATTGGCCCTACGTTGGATATGGTCACCAAGTCCAACCCGGAGAACCCTATCGCCGGGGAGTCCAGCTGACCGAAGCCCAAGCCGATGCACTTCTTCGCAAAGACTATTCCAAATTCTGCGCACTGTACGAGAAATACGGCAAAGACAAATATCTCCTCGCTGCCCTCGCATACAACTGTGGACCCGGTGTAGTCAACAAGTCCAGCGTCCTCCGCCTCTTAAAATCAGGAAACCGCAACATCTTCAAAGCCTACACCTCCCATTGCCACTATAAAGGCAAGAAACACAAAGGTTTGTTAACCCGGCGGCTAACGGAATTTGCCGCCCTGTTCATTCCTTAAATTCAATACAATATGTGACACCGAGGGGATGCACTTTTTCGGAGTGCGTCCCCTTGCTGTATCTTATTGTAAAATAAATTTCAAAAAGAAATGGCTTCGATAAAAGTAAAGTTCAGACCCTCGACTGTCGCTGACCACGAGGGTACAATCTACTATCAGATTCTTCATGAGAGAAAGCCGCGACAACTTCTCTCGGATTACCACGTCTTTCAATCTGAATGGGACGAAAGCCGGGCAATGGTGGTAACTACACAAAACAGTGAGAGAAAGGCTTTCATCCTCTCAATCCGGGAAAGAATCCGTTGGGATGTGGAGCGACTTACCAAGATAGTAAGAAAACTTGACGGTAATGGTCTGCAATACACAGCAGATGATGTCATTGATGAGTTCAACCGATATGCACAAGAATACTCACTGTTCAATTTCATGGAGAGCATCATCATTAAATTGAAACAGAATGGCAAAGTCAGGACTTCCGAAACATATACATCTGCTCTCAACAGTTTCAAGAAGTTCCGTAAAGATGAGGATATAATGCTTGACTGCCTTAACTCTGAAGTAATGGAGGCTTATGAGGCATGGCATCAAAGCCGAGGCGTTGCACCGAATACAATATCGTTCTATACCCGTATTCTTCGGGCTGTATATAACCGTGCTGTTGAGGAAGATATTGTCGAGAACAAGAATCCATTCCGACATGTATATACTGGCGTGGACAAGACTATCAAGAGGGCATTGCCTCTTCCTGTCATCAAGAAAATAAAAGCGTTGGATTTATCCCTTACTCCTGCGCTTGACTATGCCCGCGACATGTTCATGATGAGTTTTATGCTCAGGGGAATGAGTTTCATAGATATGGCTTTTCTGCGTAAAACAGACCTACAGAACGGCTATGTCACATATCGCCGCCGAAAAACCGGACAAAAGTTGGTGATTGAATGGACTAATGAAATGCAGCTTATCCTTGATAAATATCCGGAGAATGCGTCGGATTATCTACTGCCCGTTATCCGCAATCCCGGAACCAACGAAAGATGTACCTACCACAACATGGGATATAACATCAATCACAGTCTTAAGGCTGTTGCCAAGGTTGTCGGAGTTTCAATCCCTCTTACACTTTACGTTGCCCGGCACTCTTGGGCATCAATAGCAAAATCAAAAGGTATTCCCCTCAGTGTTATCAGTGAAGGTATGGGGCACGACAATGAGGCTACGACTCAAATCTATCTCGCTTCTCTTGACTCATCAGCAGTAGATAAGGCCAACTCTCTAATTCTTAAATCCATATAAAGACATGAATGCCTCGGTGCCAATCCGCATCGAGGCTTTTTGTTTAGCGTTTATCCAAATCTCTTGTTAAGAGATGGTTATAGCCTTGCAAAGTTACAAAAAAATGCTGAATTATGACGAATTGGCACAGGTATTTAACTGTTTTACGCGTCGAAAATTCTACAAAATTCAAAGGTGTTTAGGGATTTCAATTAAGTTGGCAGTGTACTCGGATGATAATCAATAGAATATCTCTCATCCAAATCTCTTAACAAGAGATGGTTGCTCCGACACTATGAAATTTGATGAAATTCTACATAAATTCAGGGCTGAATCGTTCACCCAGAGAGATAAAGGGACGCAGTTTGAACGCTTAATGCGCTCGTGGCTCCTATCGGATCCCCGATATTCAAACCTCACGGATGTTTGGCTATGGGAAGACTTTCCATGTCGCCGAGACTTCGGAGGTTCTGATACCGGAATTGACCTTGTCGCCCGTACCGACACCGGACAATACTGGGCTATCCAATGTAAATGCTACAAAGAGGATGCCGTTATTGACAAACCAGCTGTAGATTCTTTCCTCGCTACATCAAGTCGCACATTCACTGATGTAGATACGTTGCAAACCACATCCTTTTCACAAAGGCTATGGATTTCAACAACAAACCATTGGGGTAGAAATGCTGAAGAATCCATACAAAATCAGCATCCCCCGGTCAATCGTGTCGGACTTGTCGATTTACAAATTTCTCCCGTTGATTGGAAACTCCTTCTCGATGGATTGACAGGTAAAAGTGCTTTGGTTGAAGGAAAGAAACCAATGCACCATCAACTAAATGCTATCTCTGAGGCTGATAAATATTTCTCGAACCACGACCGAGGCAAACTCATTATGGCTTGTGGCACAGGTAAAACCTACACAGCCCTGAAAATAGCCGAACAGATGCTGCCAGATAAAGGACTCGTTCTTTTCCTCGTGCCGTCAATTTCGCTTCTCGGACAAAGTCTCAATGCGTGGTGCGCCGATGCAACAAAGCCAATAAAGGCTATCTGCATTTGCTCAGACGCTCGTGCCTCTCGCAAAATCAAGAAAGATTTTGACGATACTAACGACTCGGTAGTTGACCTCGCAGTTCCGGCAACCACCAATCCCAAAAGTATTGCCAAACAACTCGAATTATACCGCTCACACGATGGGTTGACAGTTGTGTTCTCAACTTATCAATCCATCGAAGCTGTCCGCGCTGCACAGGTTGAAAACCTCAAAGAAACCGGAGGCTCATACGGCACATTTGACCTTATCGTCTGTGATGAAGCGCATCGCACAACCGGCGTGAAACTCTCCAACACTGACGAGAGTAACTTCACCAAGATACATGATGCAGATTATATCAAAGGCTTAAAGCGTCTTTATATGACGGCAACTCCTCGCCTGTATGGAGACAATGCCAAAGCGAAAGCTTCTGAAAAAGACGCTGTCCTTTGTTCAATGGACGATGCCGCACTTTATGGAGAAGAATTTTTTCGTGTCAATTTCTCCTATGCCGTTGAACATGGACTTTTGACAGATTATAAAGTGCTTGTCCTCACCGTCAACGAAGATGATCTGCCCGCCAACGTCCTCAAAGACATAAAAGACCCTAATAACACCGAACTTAATTTTGATGATACATCAAAGCTAATCGGTGTTATCAACGGTCTCTCCAAAATTATCCGTGGCGATAACAGAGTTACTTGGGATAATGACCCCTGTGTAATGCAGCGTGCTATCGCTTTCTGCTCCGCAATCGGTGATGCCAAAAGTCCCGGTACTTCTGTGAATACCTCAATGGTATTGCCGAAAATTTGTGAGACATACCGCGACTCAATAGACCCCGAAGAACGCGAACACGTTGTAGAGGTGTCTGCCCGACATATTGACGGATCTATGAACTCGCAGACTCGTAACGAACAACTTGCGTGGCTCGCTGATGAAAATCTCGCTGAAAACGAGTGTCGTGTATTGACTAATGTCCGCTGTCTATCAGAAGGCATAGATGTTCCGGCACTGGACGCAGTGCTTTTCCTTTCATCGCGCAACTCTCAGGTGGACGTGGTGCAGTCTGTTGGTCGTGTAATGAGAAACTTCCGGAAAGGTCAACCCGGCGAGAAGAAATATGGCTACATCATTATCCCTATCGTAGTTCCTTCGGACGTGAAGCCCGAAGACGCTTTGGATAATAACGTCTATTTCTCGACCGTGTGGAGCATCCTCAATGCGCTACGCTCACACGATGACTGTTTCAATGCCGAGGTCAATAAAATTGCACTCAATAAGAACAAGACTTCAAAGGTTATAGTTGGTGGCCCCGGCATCGGGCATAATGCTCTTGGTGGTGACTCTCAAGACCAACGTGACGCAGAGCAACTCGAAAACGCAGAGGTAGCTCGTCAACTTGAACTTCGTTTTGGGGAAATGCAGTCTGGCATTTACGCTAAACTCGTTGAGAAGTGTGGCGACCGCCTCTATTGGGAAAACTGGTCAAAGAAAGTCGGCCTGATTGCACGAAAAATTATTGAGCGTATTACCAAACTCGTCAAGAACGTACCGGAAATTAACACAGAGTTCTCAATATTTGTCAAGGGCTTGCAGCAAAACCTCAATCCTTCCGTTGACGAAGGTCAGACGATTGAGATGTTGGCTCAACACCTCATTTCTCAGCCAGTTTTCGACGCATTGTTTAATGACTATAATTTTGTCAATAATAATGCTGTCAGCCGCTCTATGCACCGCATGATTGAATTGCTGACAGAAGTCGGAGGTTTTGAGAAGGATACAGCTGAACTTGAACAGTTCTACAATTCGGTTCGTGTAAATGTAGGTAACATTGATAATTTGGAGGGTAAGCAGACCATAATCAAGAACCTCTATGAGAAGTTCTTCAAAGGTGCGTTTCCTCTCACTGTTGAAAAACTCGGTATAGTTTACACTCCTGTTGAGTGCGTTGACTTCATTATCCATTCGGTCAACGATATTCTGAAACGTGAGTTTAATTCATCGCTCTCCGATGAAAATGTCCACATCCTCGACCCATTTACCGGCACCGGTACTTTCATTACCCGATTACTCCAATCAGGACTCATCAAGCCCGAAGATATGGAGCGTAAGTATCTCCATGAAATCCACTGTAATGAAATTGTCCTCCTCGCATATTACATCGCAGATGTCAATATAGAGGCTGTGTATCATGAGCTTGTTAAGCCAGATCATTACGTCAACTACGATGGTATATGTCTGACCGATACTTTCCAACTCGCAGAGTCAAAACAAATGACCCTCTCAGAAGAATTTTTCCGCGAAAATTCCGAGGGAGTTATGCGTCAGAAACGTGCTCCAATCCGAGTTATCATCGGCAACCCTCCGTATTCTGTAGGGCAGAAATCCGCAAATGATAACGCTGCAAATCTTACGTATCCAATTTTAGATAAGCGTATTTCAGAGACATACGCCAAAGATAGCAAAGCCAGTTCTGTGAAGGCTCTATATGATAGTTATATAAAGGCTTTCCGTTGGGCTTCTGACCGCATTGCTGATAACCCTGAGGGTGGTATTGTCGCGTTTATAAGTAACGGTTCTTGGATTGACGGTAACGGTAATGACATTATGCGCGCTTGCCTTGAAAGCGAATTTAGCGACATCTATGTTCTTAATCTTCGCGGAAACCAACGCACCAGTGGCGAATTATCTCGCAAGGAGGGGGGTAAAATTTTTGGAGGCGGCTCTCGTACTCCCATTGCAATTACATTCCTCGTTAATAACCCTGCCAAAGCAGGTCTGAAAGCCACCATTCATTACCACGACATCGGCGACTATCTAACGCGCGAGCAAAAACTTGACCTTGTGAAGAAATTCCGCTCAGTTGACGGACATTCACTTGATTGGCAAATCATTGAGCCAACCGATCGCCACGATTGGATTAACCAACGTGACGGCTTGTTTGATACTCTTATTCCTCTATTCCCAGATAAGAAATTTGATATGAACACAAAAAGTGTGTTCACTACTTATTCATTAGGGACGGCAACGGCTCGTGATGCTTGGGTTTACAACTTTAGTACAGAGCAACTAAGAGAAAATATGGGAAAGACGATTGCTTTCTTTAATGAAGAAAGTAAGCAATCAAGCACCAATCCAGATTTTGAATTATCTAACGACAGTACAAAAATCAGTTGGAACGACTCTCTAAAAAGCCTTTGTCGAAATGGGGAAAGCCTCACTTATGACTCGACTTTTGAAATAATTGGTTCTTATAGACCTTTCTCAAAAATGAACCTTTATTTTCAAAAGGAGTGGATACAACGTCCATATCAATTGCCTAAATTCTTTCCGGCCTCCACTGAAAATAATGTCGTTTTAGGCGTTAGTGGTATGTCGGGAAGTAAGCCTTTTTCTACACTCGTGAGTGATGTAACTCCCAACTTACATCTGAATGAGAATGGGCAATGTTTCCCTCTCTATTGGTACGAAGAAAATAAAGTTGTTGAAAGGTCATTGTTTGATGACGAAACCAACTCTGAAAAATATGTCCGTCGGGATGGTGTCTCCGACTGGATATTGAAAGAAGTACGCAAACGTTTCGGAAATTCCAAAGCTATTACCAAGGAGCATATCTTCTATTATGTTTACGGCATACTTCACTCTCCACAGTATCGTGAGCGTTTTGCAACCGACTTAAAGAAGTCGCTACCACGCATCCCCATTGTGGATAAAGTAGAGGACTTTATGGCATTCTACAAAGCTGGTAAAGCCCTTGCAGAACTACATCTCAATTATGAGCAAGTTCCAGCTTTTCCAGCTGTCAATGTAGTTCAAGCGTGTGTTGACCCTAAACCGGGTTATACCGATTTTGACTACTATGAAGTTGACAAAATGGTATTTCCAAAAGTCCGTAACAATTCTGGTAAACTCGTTTCTGACAAATCCCGCATCATCTACAACGGTAATATTACCATTGAGAATATACCGGCTAAAGCCTACGAATATGTTGTCAATGGCAAATCTGCTATTGAGTGGATTATGGAACGCTATGCTATCACGCAAGACTCCAAATCACTCATCATCAACGACCCCAACGCTTGGAGTCGTGAGCATAACAACCCCACATACATCTACGATCTGCTCCTTTCAGTAATTAACCTCTCGGTACAGACCGTTGACATCGTCAACTCACTTCCTAAACTCAAACTCTAATATGCAAAGTTTATGAAGCAACCAATTCTATCACAAGAGATTGCTATTACTCTTCAACAATTAGAGGGAATAGGCAACAAGACAATATTATCTAAGATAGGTGGTATTGTTTCCTCTCCTATTACTACTTTGGAAGATCTCTTATCCTTTTGGAGAAATCTTAAAGGGAAGAAATTTGAGGCTATCTCAAATGATGATATTAAAGAGGCAAACCGTATCGCTAAAAGGATTATTAGCCGTGCAGTAGATGAAAATGTCGGTATAATTACTTACTACGATGAAGAATACCCAGAAATACTACGCCAATGTACTGATGAAAAGGGTAAAATAGATGTACCCCTCATTTTGTATTATCGGGGAAACCTCAAAGCATTACAAATTCCCGGCATAGCAGTAATTGGCACCCGAGAGCCGACACCTAATGGGGTTAAGGCTGGAGAGTATTTTTCTGGCGAGTTTGCTAAACGGGGCTTCAATATAGTTTCCGGACTTGCTGTTGGATGTGATACTACCGGACATATAGGTGCTCTGCAAGTAAATGGAATTACCACAGCATTTCTTGCAAATGGACTCGATTGGGAATCCATTTATCCAAAGGAAAATCTCGAACTGGCTAAAAGAATAGTAGCTAATAATGGACTCTTGCTTAGTGAGTACCCCGTTGGACAGAGTTGCGGAAGGTATGGATTGGTTGCTCGTGACAGATTACAGGCTGGATTAGCGAGAGCAACTCTTGTTGTGCAGACTGGAGTGACAGGAGGCACAATGCACGCTGTCAATGCGACTATCGCATCAAAGAAACCACTTTTCGCTGTAGAATACAGAAACAATGTGGATATAAGCCATGAAAAAGTCCAAGGTAATATCATGCTTCTCCGTGAGAAAGGCGCGATACCTCTACGCTCTAATGGCATAGATTCCGCAGTAGCCATCATTAGAGGTACAGACGATAAGCAAGTCGCAGTTACACAACCATCATTATTCGATTGAGGTATGAAAAGCGTGATATTTGACTTAGACCTCACTTTGATAGATACGACTTGTTTAGAGCCATTACGCCATGAAAGAAGGTGGCAAGAAGCGTATCAAAGGATACCCGAAACTACGATGTATGATGGTATGGCTGAAGTGTTGGATATTATACGCAGGCATAATATTCCTTGTTCCATTGTAAGCACTTCACCACGACCCTATATAGAGAAGATTGTCGCGCACTATAATCTTCCAATACAACATATAGTATCCTATCACGATGCCAAACCAATTAAGCCTCATCCTGCGCAGATGTTAAAGGCTCTTGAGATGATGGGATTACCTGCTAATAAGGTTATCTCATTCGGAGATAGAGTCATCGACATTGACGCATCAAATGCTGCCGGAATTGAGAGTGTGGCTTGTTTTTGGGGCACCAAAGAGAAAGGAGAACTACTGCGTAGCCAGTACAGCCATGCCATTATCTATCCTAAAGAGATTCTTACTCTAATTCGTTAGTCTATGTTTTCGCCAGCAGATGCCCAATATATTGACGGAGTAGTAGAATTACATGCTCAACTAAATGCCGCTTATAGGGCCGCATATAAAATAGCCTCTCGATACATCCCCTTACCTGTAACCGAAATAAATAGGTATTATGATACGGGAACTTTTCGTGTGTTTGTTGATTCAAAAGACGATAGAGAAATATACACACCATTAAAAGCCTATTTTATTTTCGGTAGGTATATATGTAGGTTTTTGCCTGTGACTATTGAGTTGGCAGCTCTATACCCAGTCCGAGACCTAACAGGATGTGATGATAGCAATAAACGGAAAGGTTTATCATCAGAAGATTTAGCTACTATTGGTTTATTCGATGAAGTACTTCTTTTTTCTCCTAAAGAAGATTCAAGAGTGTCTTATCCCTTGTATAATATATCTGAGAAGAACCAGTCTTCTGTTTGGGAAACAAAACTTGATGATATAGGACTGCCATTCTTTAACTTTTCTGATATACAATCATTGAGCTTGTTTCCTTTACCTGATTATATTTTATCAAGTCAGTACTCTTTAGTCGGGATACAACATTATGCACCCTTAACCAAATTGAACAAGGAAATAGACTGTGTGCTATATGCAGAAATTTCAAATCCTCATGACCCTTGCGCAATTAAAGTGCTTAGATGGTTTCCTCAGAAAAGGAATGAAGTTCAGGAAAAGAAACTCAATGCCTTTCTTGCAAAAGAGAGACTTAAAAGAGTGCAAAGAAGTATAATTAAATATACCGATATAATGTTGGAGGCCAGTGGTCGAATAGATTATTGCGACACTGGTTTGCGAAATTACAGACAAAAAGAATCTGAGTTAAAGAAGACTATTGATTCGGAGGATTATGTAGGTGATTACTTTTTTGAGTTAGGCTATGTTTCACGCCAAGAAAACTCATCTCTACATTCTTTTATGGTTGAGAATAATTCTCGAATCCTTTTTGGCAAATGCAAAGATGGCCGAATAGTAATTACAGGAGGAATTAACTCCTTAATAGACAGTGAATATAATTTACCATTTTGCTTATCTAATCTGACTATTGAATAGCATGAATCCGATACTTTGCTACATATTTAATCACAAGCATTACAAAGAGGTAGCTTCTACATATCAGGAGATAATAAAAAATTATCTTCCCGCATTTGAGGTTTGGCAAACTAATTCATCGCTGGAATTAGATTCATCTTTTGCTTCTAAAGAGATTGTATTCAACCATCTGTCTGAGATAAAAATCATTGATAGGTGGATAAAGATGGCTAACAATTTGGTAAACCGGAATCGTCTTGCTCTTGAATGGTTCTTTACGAAGGATAAGCAGTTAGGTGGGGTGCCAAATTTCACTTATGCAGAGTATCAAGCGATAGCAACAAATATAGGAACTATCAACGGATATATTTCTTATTTGACGACATATAATTCGTTGTCATCTAAATATGACCGAGCAATTAAAGTCCTACTAAATTCAAATAACACTCCCGATTATTTTGACAGGGTTAAATTCATTGCTCTGTCCGAAAATAAGATTATTGAGATAGATAAAGTCCTAACTTCCGCATTGAAGATTATTTCGGATTACCCTAATGCTTGGAATTATTTTTCTCAAGGTTCTGACATTCTTAGTCTAACCGAAGAGCGATTGCAGGACATCAAGCGTCATTCTTTTCAGATCAAAGAATCTTTTGTTTTGCTTTTAGAGGAAAAGTCAAAGATTATTCCGTTTGTGTTAGGAGAAGCACAACATAATTTTGAATCCTTTGATGATGATACTATTAAAAAAGAAGCATTTGCTCTTTCGTATTTCAATGATCGAGAAGCAGATGCTGGCTTTGGTTATGACTTTGCAATTAAATTGACGGATGAAACGAAGCTAAAAAGAGCCATATTAGATTCCCAATATTATGGTATCAAATGCAACTTTACGGAATCGTTTGGTATTCCTCGCTTCTATAGGCTGAGACTTGATTTTGATGATATACATACTACGTTTGATGCCGCTGTCGATAAAATTGATGAAAATAGAAACGCAATTAAAACGTATAACAAAGAACATAGTGGTAACGAGGTAGTTTTCATTGAGAATTATTTTCAGTCCGTATCTGAAAATCATCCTTTATACAAGTATATTGAAACATATCGAACACAAAAAGAAACAAGAGAAGAAGCAAAGAACTTACAAAGCCAGTATTGTAAGGGGTATGATGCTCTTTACCCGTTCACGAACTTGGATACATGTGATTTTTCCACTGTAATTCAAGTACTAAATTCACGCTCTGCGATAATCGAAAAGCATAATGAAATTCTTAAATTAGAGCGACTTGAAGAACAGAAGAAGTGCAAAGAAAAGGCAACAACAATTATGTGTCTTAATCCAGATGGCTTCTCACACTATTTCCCAAGGATTAACGGATATTGTTTAACTGATGAGGATTGTATCTCGATTATTAACAAGGAATATGACATAAAAAATTATCAAAATATAAAGAAAGTATTATCATCGTCTGTTCATAATTGGGATAGAGTAAAAGGCATACCATTATATTTCTTCTGGTACTATTATCCGGTACGTTTCACTGATGTTTCATCGGAGTCAGAAAAGGCAAGAAGGATAATTTGGGACTTCAAAGAGGGGATTTCTGTTACGCCTTCTATACATAGACTTGTTGGTGATAAGTTAAAAGCCTCATTTGGAGAAGATAATCTTTCTAAGATTACTTTTGTCTGCATACCAGCTTCCACAAACGAGGCTAATAACTCACGATACCGTGCATTTATGGTTAGATTAACAGAATACACAGGTATTCGTAATGCCTTTCCACACATTTCTATTGAGAAAGAGAAAATACCTGCTCATCTTTCTGAGTCTCATACAACCGAACCAGCGATTTATAAATTTGATGAATCATTTTTTAAGGACTCATTCGTCGTCCTTTTTGATGATGTGGTTACGAAAGGCAGGTCTATGGATACAATGAAAGCAAATCTTGAAAAAATTGGAGCCACAGTTATCGGAGCAATTTCGTTGGGACGTACATATAGCGATTATTTTGGTGACAATCGACGACCACACCCTTTCTCTGGTGTATTGTAGGCATTCCTACCGTGTCTCATGACATTAAAGAGATATGCAAAATGTGGACTGTCGTGTAAATGTGGACAAAAACTCATTTATCAGAGAAAGACGCCCCGCATTTTTATTTCTTGATAGGGTCCTCACTCAAATGAATTGTTTCCATACCTTCCTGATGATCCATTCCGGGATTGTCAGAATACCATTTGTACATACTACCTGCTGAGAATTTAATCTTCATAGCGATGTTGCCATTGGGAAGAAGAGTGCGTTCAACAACCTCGCTATCTCGATATAATTCATGCTGGAACGGTATCTTTGTTGAATATCCGTTAAAAGACAGTTCGTCAGACGACTCACTGGTGATTCCAAAACAATATTTCTGACATCCTATCTGTAAGTCTTGCGCTCGTTCATCATTTGGAATCATCTCAAACGACAAAATAGTATCCTTTGGCATTGGCTTTACGTAAACACCATTTTTGAGATAACTCAAAAGAATCATTGTCTTCTCATAATTGTCGGGAGTGTATTCCTCATATGATGAGAATGGCATTCCAATCAGATCTTCCAATTCGTTGACATTCTCATAATATGCTATCCTCTTGTCAAAGTCAGTTTCCCCGAGTGAATTTTTTGGTGTTTCAAGTGTAAAAGGAGAGCCTCCATTGTACAGGCGTGAAAAGATAACATGTTCTCCTCTCCATATTGCCTGCAATAGAGTCATCCAATGTAACGCTTGATTATTGTCAGTATATTTCTTTTTGAAATCTACTTGCATATTGACATTGAGGTTATTGGACTTTTGGAAGTCAAAAGACATTTTAAGGAGATAGCTGTCGGTGTTCAACACAAATGTAGCTTCGTAACCCTTCGAGCTATATTTGATTAACTTTATATTTTCACGAAACCGTTGGCTTGGTATCTTTATCTGGCAACTAATCTCCTCGTGTACCGGAGCCACAAAAATATTGGAAATATCGGATTTATCAGAGAATAGAACACCATTGACCGTATAATCAAAAAATTGCAGCTCATCCGATGTGATTTTCAGACTTGGGATAGGTACGCCATGATACATTAAGATGTCATTGTATGCCCTTTCGTCTGAAAGAAGTTTCCTTGCCAATTCATTAGAGGTACGGAATTTTATAGTGTGCTTGCCATCATCTAACACTCGTATATTCTCAACGCTATTTTTATCGGATGTTGATTTCAATTCAACATCCAAATTTCTATGACGGCAGTAGATATGAAAGGTGTCCTCCGATACACGTCTGCGCTGTGCATCATGAACAATGTTTTTATCCAACTCAAGGAATAAATCTTTGAAAAAAACTTCTGCTTTAGCATCGTAATACTGCACACCAATACGTTCAAGCCGTTTCCTCTTCTGGGAGGTCATTCCCGGAGCAATCAGGAAAATTGGATTCGTCACGCCGTTTGATTGCTCCTTTACACGTTTGATAAGAGTATAGATGTTATCATCTTCCAGACTATACCCTATGAAAAGAATGGGGTGAGTGGCAAATTCTGCCTTTACAACATCCCATATCAGTTCATTCCTTTGAGACCTATAGAAATCGAAGTAATCATCTTTCGTAATCAGTAAATCATCAGGATAATCAAAGTCTCCATGTATTTTGAAAACTGTAACCCTTGCGGCATTAACGTTGTGGACATCCTCGTTTCGCTTTACAACTACACAGCTATCACCGTAGGCTTTTTCCAAAAGATAGTCATAATTCGTTGTAAATATGCGCCTGAAATGTGGAATGGCTGCAAGTGATTGGTGATCCGAGAAATCTACGATGGAAAAATCAAACAAGGGTCTCAGTAGTTCAATCAGTTTTCTACGATTCCCATCGTTATAATCGATGTATTCTTTTGCAAGAACATCCAATGGATGGTTAGCATACCATTGTCTTTCATCTTTTTCAAAATCATTCAATATGTGCTCAGTAAGCAACTTGCAACTTGGAGCACCGGCTTTGAGGGAGAAGCCAGCGCCCAAAAACAAAGAAACCTGCTCTTTGCGTATTAAATCTATGACGGCTTTGTATTGGGACATTTTCGCTTTTTATTAAGAATAGCAAAAATTATGCCAGAAGGGTTGATATTTCAATCTGTTTTCAGTAATTCTTTGTACTTGCGGTAAAGGAGATGCTGTGTGTTGCCGGGGCGGTCGGGGAACATTCTTGTGGGGGCTTCCTCCAACGGTATCCATGAAACACCGTCAACCTCTGACGATGTGGAGAAGTCCGCTTTCTTGACAATGCCGATATAGGCGTGCATCAGTTGTTCTCGCTTGTCAAACCAGTGGGTGCCCTCATATATCAGATTCTCTACTGTCAGTCCAAGTTCTTCCTTGACTTCACGTGTTGCCGCTTCCTCAGCATTTTCGCCCGGTGTGATATAACCTGCGACAAATGTTTCATACTGTTCGGAGATATATGACTGCTTGAGAAGTGCTATCTCATGCAGCTCGTTAACGACCATGACAATCACGCAACTTGAAAACGAATCGAACCAATACCGCTTGCAGTTATTACAGTACGGCACAAGACCATCATCACCGGCTTGCCGTCCGATGAGTTTTGCGCCACATTCGGGACAATACTTATATCTCATATCTCAATCCCAGTCATTAAGGCTGGCTATTATTCGGTCGATGTCACTTTCATCAAAAATCTCCAGCTGTCTCTCGTGGCAATTATGGCAATGACATTCGCCCTCACAATGGCAGTTACAGTCAGGAGTCAGTTCTTCAACCGCGCTTTCGCCATATTGGTTTTCCTGTTCCATATCACTGACCCACCTCCTTCTTGAACTCGGCCGATGGTTTGAAGAACGGGATATTATGTGCCGGGATTACGATAGTGGTATTCTTTGAGATGTTGCGTGCAGTTTTTTCAACACGTTCCTTAACTTGGAATGTGCCAAAGCCACGGAGATATACGTTCTCACCGTGTGCGAGGCTGTCTTTTACTACGACCATAAATTGCTCAACCATCGCGAGAACACTTGCCTTGTCAATCCCTGTGGTCGTCGCTATCTCGTTTACTATATCTGCTTTAGTCATTTTGCGTACTTATCTGATTTATACTGCAAATTTACTAATTTTTGAGGAGATAGCCTATAAAAAAGCCTGTCCGAAACGAACAGGCTGAGACAGGAACGGGTGTCTTCACAGATGCCATATCCTGCTGCGGTAGGCTTTGAGTTCTTCTTCTGGAAACTCCGCTATCGCTTTGTCGAATTCCCGGAGGATTGCGACCTTGTCATCGGGCAATGCTCCGGTGATTGGTACCGTATTGGATATATGGTGTCCCATAAGGTTGACCTTGATTTTCAAGCGGTCAATGAGAGTTCGCATCTCAATCAGCCTCTCAATCTCAGGTTCTTCCTCATACGAGCCGTCAAGCACTTCCTGATATAGCTGTGCCTCAGGAAAGACAGTCAATGAAACGATATTGATGATACAAGGGTGCAGTTTGTTAAGCACTTCTGCTGTGGCGATTGCGCTTTCAACTCCTTTGCCCTTCCCTCCAAGTCCATTGAGGTAGAACACGTTGTAGTGTATGCCCGCTTCATCAAGTTTTGACAACTGTTCAAGAATATCGTTGGCATGATAGCCTTTGTTCATTCTTTCAAGAGTCGGATCATGTGCGGTCTCGATACCGATATTTATACTGTCGAGCTTCATGTGACGCAGATTCTTCAACTCCTCTACCGATTTGGGCGCAATATCTGTCACGCGGGCGAACATTCCGAATGAAACTAAGTGAGGAAGGTACTTGCGCAGAAGTATGGCAATATCCATCAGTTTGTTATAACTGAGAGCAAACGGGTTGGCACCTGTCAGATAAACACGACGTGCCCTTGGTTGCCACTGCCGGATTACTTTCAAGTCTGCCTCCACCTCCGACAATGGAGACATACGGAATGGAGTACCGTGATACAGGCTGCAAAATTTGCACTTGTGCCATGTGCAGCCCGAGGTGATTTGGAGCAACTGCGAGTTTGCCTCGTATGGCGGTCGCCACACCTACCCCGTGAAATGTAGTTCAGGATATATCATTTGTTCATTCTGTTTTTTTCAAGTAAGCGGTTGCTGTATCAGCTCCTAACGTATAGGCTTTATGCAAATCCTTAGGGAATTGGTTTTCTCTCTGTTTAGCCTTTTCTGCTTCGTTAAATACATCTACTACATACTTGGAATAGTCTGAGAATTGGTATGTATCGTATGAACACAACCGCTGTGGGGGTGAAAATATATGCCCCAAGAACATATCGACATTATTCATTGCCTCAACAGGAGCAAACTCCTTATTCGCATTCATGGTGTATATAGTCACAACATGCGCCTTCTTCGTTGCGAGAGAGCGATATCCTACTTCGTATGACCCCAAAGAGAAACATAGTCTTTCAAGAAATGCTTTTGCACTGCTATTCACATCCATAAGATATATTGGCGAGGCAAAGACTAAACAATCCGCCTCGTTAACAGCTGTGAGTATTGTAGTTAGTTCATCATTTAGCGAACATCTGCCATATTGCTTGCTCCCTCTGAGTTTGCAAGCAAAGCAACTCTGACAACCTTTGAAATTGAGTTCGTTCAAGAAAACCGTAGTTATATCTGGATTCTTGTCAGTTGCCATCACACCTTTGCAGAAGGCATCACATAGCTTGGATGTGTTGCCTTTTCTTCGCGGGCTACTATTTATGATTACTATTTTCATAACAGTGTTATTAAATCCGTTATACCTTTTGATTCGATTCTTCATCTGAATATCATCGATTTTTATTAACTTTGTAGTGCAAAATTAGGTGAGAATCAGAGTCTAACCAACAACTTACCGAAAGGTTTGACCCTTACCGAAAAGTTTGTTTTACTCATTTTCAATCAATTCTGCAAACACGATATGGCAAAAAAATTGGACTATGAATATTGCAAAGCCGCTCCGATGCTTGAATGGCTCGGGAACAAATGGGCTTTGGTCGTTCTCGTGAAGATTTCCGAGAACGAACCGGTGCGCTTCAACGAACTGTACCGTAATATTCCATCCGTGTCTGAGAAAGTGCTGTCGCAGGTGTTGAAACAACTCACAACGGACGGCATAATCGAGCGTCAGCTTTACCCGGATGTACCGCCTCGTGTGGAATATTCCATCACAGACTTAGGAAAAACACTATTGCCTCATGTCGAAGCGTTAATCAAGTGGGGACAGGACAACTTTGAACAGATAATGATTAACCGACACAATAATGAGTGAGGCGTCCAATAGAAAACTTATAAGATGGATAGGCATAACCCTTGCGGTTATGTTCATTCTGCCATTTGCAGTAGCCAAACTTGCATCAGAATGTTCAGGTATGATACTGTGCATGATGTTGTTTTTTGTCATCGGCCCCAGCTATTCCATAATACTTGGTATTGTCGCTGGACGAAACATAAAAGCATTATGGAACCTGCCTCTAATATCTGCGGTTGCATTTCTTGCAGGTACATGGCTGTTCTTTGATATTCATGAACCGTGGTTTATCGTCTATGCCACAACATATCTGTGTATCGGAGTTGTCGCAATGCTGATAACAAACTATATAAAAAGAAAATAATATGCCCTACATATCCATTGAAAGCGGAAAATTAACCGCTGAGCAAAAGAAAGAACTTATAGAACGCCTCACAGCGACAGCCTCCGAGATAACCCATATCCCGGAGCAGTTCTTCACAATAACCATCAAGGAACTCCCAGATGAAAATTTTGGCATCGGCGGCAAATCCATTGATGAGATAAAACGTAATTACAAATAATGGGAACGATTCAACATTCTGTTTTTCATAGTGAGATATTAGACAAACAAATGGCTATATCCACTTATATTCCAGACACGCATAACCAATACGGGAAATTGCCCATCTTGTATTTTCTACATGGACGAGGTGGTGATGAAAACTTCATAGAGTTGTTGGATGTAAAAAGCGTTGCTGATTCTCTTATTTCATCAAATATTATCAACCCTTTGATAATTGTCTGTCCTCGAATGGAAAACACACGAGGCTTAAATACCTATTCAGAATCAGCTTTTAGTGATAATTTAGGCTCTATTGTCAACTTAGGACGATATGAGGACTATTTCATCAATGAAGTTATCCCATTTGCCGAAATGAAGTATGAAATATCTGAACGGTTTATCGGAGGTGCTTCTGCTGGGGGATATGCAGCGATTCATTATGGGCTGAAATATCCAAGTCTGTTTTCTCGTATAGGAGGACATATGCCGGCAATAGAAATAGAACTTGAAGAATCTGACATTCAATATTACGGTGATGAAGAAGGCTTCCATCTAAACAATCCGTTGGAATTTAATGGATTTAATCAAGCTCATCAATTACAATCTTGGTATTTGGATGCCGGAGATAAAGACGAAGGTGGATTTAATATATCCATGAATATGTTTGCCAATCATCTAATAAAAAACGACATGAAAGTGGTACACCATATCTTTGACGGGCATCATAATTTACAATATATCAAGGATAATATCTCCAAGTATCTGGTTTTCTACAACGGCAAAAGATGACACCTGTAAATATCCTCGACATCAAAGAGCGGGCGCAGTTCCGACAGTGGCTGATTGAGAATCATGCCACAGAACGGGAGTGCTGGGTGGTGGCGAAGCGTGGTAAAACTCCGCCGGAGGACGCGCTTTGGTATCTTGATGCCGTTGAGGAGGCTCTGTGTTTCGGTTGGATTGACTCTACTTTGAAAAACGTCAACGGCGAGCCGCTGCAACGCTTCGGACCGAGAACGAAATCCGGCAAGTGGACTGAACTCAACAAGGAGCGATGCCGCAGGCTGGAAAAATTAGGACTGATGACCGAAAGCGGGCGCAGGGCTTGTCCAGATCTTACCGCAGAATTTAAGATTATGCCGGAGATAATCAAGACTTTCAAAAAAACGCCCATTGCATGGGAGAACTTTCAGGCTATGCCACCTCTCTATCAACGCGTGAGGATAGACAATATCCACAGGGTAAAATCAAAACCGGAACTGTTCAACAATCGCCTGCAAAAACTGATAGAGGCAAGTGCCAATGGTGAAATGATTGGCGACTGGCACGACTGCGGTCGCCTACTTAACTATTGACTGTAAGCATATAACCTATTCCCCGTTGGTTGATTATTGAGATACGGTCATCATAACTAAGGTATTGTCTCAGTTTGTGAATGAACCCATGAAGTGAGTTGCGACTATATGGGTCGTCACGTTGCCATATCAGAACCATCAGAGCTGAAGCATCAACGGTACTTCCTTTGTTGACAATAAGTTCTTTTAATAATCGTGCTTCAATACTTGAAAGTTCAATGCTTTTGTTTGAATGAATGAGAGTCTGGGTATCTAACCGCAAAACATAATCTCCAACCGGATATTCATAATCCTCATTGTGAATATTTCTTCGGAGTAATGCCTTGATACGGACAATAAGTTCGAGCATCTTGAATGGCTTTTTCAGATAATCGTTACCTCCAAGTTCAAAGCCGGTGACAATATCGTCAATTTCTGATTTTGCAGTAAGAAACAGCAACGGAACATTTTTATCAATCTGCCGTATCTTCCTTGCCATTTCAAAACCATCCATCTTAGGCATCATGACATCAGCCACAATGATGTCGGGATTTATCTTGGAATAGCGAAGCAAGCCCTCCTCACCATTGAAAGCAGTGAATACTTCAAAACCGTCACGCTGAAGAGTCTCCACAATAATCATGGAGAGTGTGTCATCATCTTCTACAAGCAAAATCCTATTCTTCATTGCGCCGTAAATTTTATGATAAACTTCGTTCCTTTTCCAACTTCACTCGACACAGATATATTCCAACCATGCTTTTCAACTATCGACTTTACATAGAACAGGCCAATACCATAACCTCGTTGATTCTGGCGGTTTCCTGAAGGAACGCGATAGAATTTATTGAAAATCTCGGGCAAGTATTTTTTTGCGATACCTATTCCGTTGTCTGACAGAACGATTGAATTGTCATCCGCCGTTATTTCAATAACTACATCATCTTCGGAATATTTCACGCTGTTGTCTATGAGATTGTATATGATATTTGACAGATGCGTGGGATCGGCTGAAACATGCGCTCCTCCATCACAAGTCAATGAGAACGTGCATTTTTTACGAATCTTGATTTTATGTTGCTCTATTATGCCTTCCAAAAACGGCTTCAACTGAATTTTCTCTTTAGCCATAGATAGATTTTTCCTCCGTTCCATGCTCATAGCCAAGATATTCTCAACAAGGCCTGTCAGTTTCGACAGCTGTTCAAGGGACGCTTTGAGGTATTTTCTTGTACGCGCTTGATCGGCAGGGTCCGGAAATTGAAGTAGCGAATCGTTTGCCGCATAAGCTATTGCGATTGGTGTCTTCAGTTCATGGGTCATATTGTTTGTGAAATCATCTTTCATCTCTTCAATAGTCCGTTGCCTGTTTATGACATGAAGCAGATACCAGAATGCACAACCGAGCACAATGGCAATGGCTGCGTTTACCGCGATAACACCGCTCATTTCATGCAGAACCTTACCGGCGAGAGGTGAAATATATGCTTCAGTGATTAGTTTGCCATCAACACGGTTGCCAATCTCCCACATGCTTCCAGAATGCTCTATGGTATCTCCTTCTTTAAGTATTATGACATTCTCAGGATAAAAGCCGGAGAAATTCAATTCGCGTCTAAATACTTCTTCAAGCAATTCGATGTTGGGTTCTCCTTCGTTCCCATAAGTTTCATGCAGATAATTGGTTATGACAGAAATAAGCTGTCGGTCCATTCGTTTATAACCTTGCGAGTACTTTACCTTGATAAGTTCCTCAGGTGTCTTTGCCGCTCCAATATCAGATTTTTGCAATCCGAGCCACACTGTAATCACACCGTTTTCATCACCATATCCGGCAATATTAAGTCGGTCAATCAATTCGATCAGGTCGGCACGCATGAGACATTGCTCCACGTCACCGACATAACGTTCCTTTATGGAATTATACAGTGATACCATAAAAGTGACATCGGCTATAAACAGAGCCAAAAGTATTGATATTATAGAGATTGTGATAATTCTAAAGTGTTTCATGAATACAAAATTAGCATAATTATTTGAGAGAATGGCGCGTACATGTTCAAGATTAAGACTAAATAAGGGAGTATAAGTATTGATTAAGACTACTAACTGTAATTTCGCCGCCATGAAAGCAATACTTCTACCCACAATCTTAGTAGCCTGTCAAGCATTCGGACAGGTGACATCCCCCGACTCAATACAAGCAAAAGAACTGAATGAAGTGACAGTCGTGGCAAAAAATCAACGCACGGATTCTAAAAAGACGGTATATATCCCAAATAATCGCCAACGCTCTGCGGCGTCTGACGGAGTGTCGCTTCTGGCACGGATGAACATACCGCAATTAGATGTAAACCCTCTTTCTGAATCAGTCAAGACTGCCGACAATCAGGGGGTGAGTCTGTTTATAAACTACCATCAGGCAACAAAGGAAGATGTGGCCGGGTTAAATCCGCAGAATGTAAATAGGGTTGAGTACTACGATTTCCCTACCGACCCTCGGTTTATGCGTGCTCAACATGCGGTAAATTTTGTCACAAAAGCACAGATGTTCGGAGGTTATATTAAAATCTCCAGCAAGGAACGAATCTTTGTACGGAGTGGTAACGCCTCTGTCTATTCCAAGTTCAGTTACAAGGCTATGGAGTATGATGTGATGGCGAATGGAGAACATGACGATAATTCCCACATCGGCAATCAAACCGTCGAATCGTATAAATTCCCCGACAAAACATTAGAACGATTATCAAGCACTTCTTCCGGAAAATATCGTGAGCGTAATATGTTTGCCGCATTACGGGCCTCGTGGAATAAGGCTGATAATTTTTCCTTCCGTAACCTTATTTCACTCCGACGAAACCGTACTCCCATAAATAATACCTTTGGCAAGGTTGAGATTTTGCCGGGAGGAAAGATTGATGATTATGCTTCTAATAATAACCTATCATACCTGCAACTCGGATGGGAGAGCGATATTTATGCCTCTATATGTAAGGGATGGTCGCTTAATGGTAATGTTCAGGCAGAATATGATGATAACAAGACGGGAAGCATCTATGATGCCGGAGAAACATCAATCATAAACAATGCACAAGAGCACAATTGGACTATCAGAAGCAACATCCAGATTAACAAGACCATCAATGATAAATTCTCTTTATTCGCCACTCTTCTTGCCGGTGGAGGCATAACAAAAATCAAATATTCCGGTTCAGATAATGCTCAAAACATATTCAAACCTATTTTTGGTGGAGCCTCAGTCGGTGTGTCCATCTCTTTGGGTAAACTATCCGGCAGTGTTGATGGCGGTTTTGCTATGGAGTCGAGTACAATCAACGGCAAGACCATAAACGATAACTATCCATTTACGCACGTCAATCTTCAATATGTCCCTAATCAAAAGAACTCTATAGGTGTGTGGTTTCAGTATGCGGCATTTTCTCCGGATGCTGCCATGAAGAATCCCAATATGGTACAGCAGAATGAGTTGCTGTATCTGTCCGGTAATCCGGAACTGCACAGTTCCAAACATATAGCTGCAAATCTTAGTTATACTTTCCTGCCCAATAATATGTGGCAACTTTCCGCATACGCCACCATGTTCCGAATAATGAATCGTCAGGCTCCGATATATCTGCCGGAAGCACCCGGAGGAATGATGGTGAAGAAATATTATAACGATGGCGATTATAATCATGGGCAGATAGGAGCAAGTCTCTCGGGGAAATTCCTTAGTGGTAAACTTGCCGCGTCGGTTGCGCCACGCGTGCTTCTCTATCATACAACAGGAATCAACAGCATATCACGTTATCCATTCAGCATCAGCACGAATATTGACTATTACGCCGGAGCATTCTTCTTCAATATATACTGGAGCTCGGCAAACAGTTATGTTGACGGAGAAACATGTTATTACAGAAAGTTGCCAAGCGAATACTCAGTTTCTGCCGGATGGTCAAAAAATGGTTGGAATTTTCAGATCATAGCTGCAAATTTCTTCCGTTCATCATGGAAAATGAGCGACGACATATTTCAATCAAAATGGTTCGATAGTAAAATCACACAGTATGGAGCCGATTATCACCGTAAAATATCCCTGACAGTTTCATACACGTTCAATTATGGTCGAAAACTAAATGTCACCAATGAACTTAGGGATAACGGAGGAGGAAGTTCGAATATATTACGGTAAAGAAGCCAGATTATGATTGTCTATGATTTTTCAAATTCCTCGTTACGGTTTTCAAGTTTTGCTTGCCCCATTCGGATAATTGGTTGAGTATCGGTATAAGCGATTTGCCCAGTTCGGTAAGTTCATACTCGGTGCGTGGAGGCACCTCAGCATAGAGTATGCGTTTGACAAGTCCGACGGATTCAAGTGTTTTCAGATGTCCTGAGAGAACTTTTGGGGATATGTCCGGAATGGCGCGTGACAACTCATTGAACCGCATGACTCCAAACTCATCAAGAATGACGAGAAGAAGCATCGACCACTTGTTGGCGAAGTGAGCTATCACGTTGCGCATGGGGCACGTTACCACACACGAATATTTTTCTGAAATTTTTTCGGTCTTCATCTTGTTGATACTGACTAAAAGTGAGTTTGAAGTAAGTGGCTACTTTCAAAGTAACCTCTTGCGGAGCAATGTTTTGATGTATAACTTTGCGCTATCCAAAGGGTAGCTGTTATCCTTTGCAAAGTTAACAAAAACATAATGAATACTCAAATTATGACTGAAACCAGTATCAAAATTCCGGCATCGGTTAAGCCTGAGGGAAAGGCTACGTTTGTGATGCTCGGAACCGGCTTTGACGAAATCGAAGCCATCGCACCAGTCGATGTGATGCGTCGTGCAGGTATGGAGGTTTACACCGTTTCAATGACGGAAAACCGTCTTGTGAGAGGTGCTACCGGTAACAATATCGTAGCCGACATGACGGTTGCTGACCTTAATCCCTCGCAGATTGACTGGCTCGTATTTCCGGGCGCGGACAAAAGCGAAGCTGCCGTAAACCTTGACAGGGGGCTTCAGAATCTCGTAAAGGAACATTGGGAGAATGGTGGCAGAATTGCAGCCATCTGTGCTGCTCCGGCTCTCGTTCTCGGCCCGCTCGGAATTATCTCAGAAACCCCGGCAACAGGTTATCCATTCCTGAAAGATGAGTTTGAAAAGAACGGTGGCACATATTCCGAAGACAACGTGGTTGTCACAGACCGTCTGATAACCTCGAAAGGCCCCGGCACCACTCTTGAATTTGCCCTTGCCATAGTCAGGAAAGCAAAGGGTGAAGAAACGGAGAAAGCCCTTCGTGAAGGTATGGTGATTGCATAATCATATATCTCCGAAGGATACTTACCAAACGCCGCCTCCAAAGGCGGCCGAAATTTTTGGAATTTTTAGCGTAAAACAGCGGAGCAACTCTTCACAGGGTTACTCCGCTTGGCATATATTACGACTATTGGCTATTTCTTCTTCTCTGCAAGCCATTCATCCCGCCATTGGCGACAAAGTTCAAGAGTGGATGCTGTTGCAGAGAATAATTCGCCATCGGTATGACGATATTCGTATATCCATTGGAATTTCTTTGAATATAGGCGATAGGGATTGTAGGCTTTAGAGTATAGTTCTTGTCCCAGCTGAGGGATTAAGAAGTCATATTCAGATTTGCACATATAATGTTTTGATTGTGACCTCCACCGGTGCGGTGGAGGTCGGGTTAAACTTATGCTCTCTTTCTCTCTGCTATCATCTTGACGTTGTCATTGATGATTTGGGCAATGCGGTCTTGATATTGGCAGACCTTGTTGGCGAATGCTCTGCATTGGATGATTGAGTAGTCTTTGAGGGATATTTCAATCGTGGCGATTGTCTTATCCTTGATTTTGGCGGTGAAAACCAATGTGTTCTCTTTGAGGTAGTAGGACGATGAACCTACGCAGATGTGCTGACGGCTTCCCTCATCATAATACTCGGCTACGGAGTTGAGGGTATGGACAACGATTTCTCCGTCTGTCATCACCAATCCGACATATCTACCTTTGAGTTCCTCAAACTTGGCTTCATCTTCCTCCGCTCTCTTGCGGTCTTTTTCTTTCTGCTCCTTGATACGCTGACGTTCAGCCTTTGCCACATATTCATCGTGTACTGCTTTGAGGTCTTTGGGTGCTACCAACGTGGGGGAATGGAAGTCTCTGCCCATTCTATCCAACATCTTGATGTAGTCAAACCACATCTGAGGGTCGTCAATCTTGTAACCTGCCCTGCGTGCCACCTTGATTGTGTCCCAATATTTGTCAACCTCTTTAGGGTGGTGGCAAAGGTAACGGAACAATCCTTCCTCTCCGGCTTTCATCAGAGTCTCAGCCTTGGGGTTGGTGAGCAACTGCTGAAACATCATCACGGGGTGTGCGCCATAGGTAAAGGTTGTGTAGCCATTACGTTTGATGGTGTCAGTGACCTTTGTTCTTGGATACACCCATTGGTTGGCGATGTGCCAGAATGCGTCATTGTCGTGTCTGATTTCCAATGGAGAGCCGAAAGCGAATGAGTCAATGTAGTGACCCAATGTGCGCTGAAGCCCTACTACGGTGGTGTGTCCGTGCTTGTCAATCCAATAGGAGCCGATTTCAACGAAGCCGGGATTTGCCTTCATACCCTTGCGGAACTCCACAATCATCAGAAACATTCGGATTACTTGGAAACCCTTGACTGCGGTGACGATGTTGAAGTATGACCTCTCCCTTACAACTCGCAGGGTGGTAGCCTTGACCTCAACCTTTGCGCCACAATGTGGGCAACGGCACATTCCTTCCTCGGCTTCCCATTCGTGACCGCATATCAGACATACGGCTTTCCCTTTCTTGAATTTAAGGGCATAGTTGTCGATTGTATGGGTCAGTGCCCACTGCTTTTGGGCGGTGGTGAGTGGGCGAAGCTGCCCACTCATTGCCAATATCTGCTCTTGCTTCTTATTTCTCGGTTTCATAGTCGTATGCTTTAGAAGTCATCTCCGAAGAGATTGGGTTGAACATTGATTTCTTCACCTGCTTTCGGTGCTGTAGTGGTGTGTTTGGGTGCGGTCGCCTTTGGCTGGTTCTGCCTGCGGATTTCTCGGAGTTGTTCCTCCTTGTACTGCTCCATAGCCTGTTCCTTTGCCTCGGCTCTCTCAGTGTCGGTGAGTTCCTTTGCAACCGCTATCTTGCAGTTGACATTGGGGACATTCTCCAAATTCTCATCGTAATAGTGAAGGATTAGAGAGAACACGCTATCCGAGTCCATAATGGTGAGTCCGCTTTTCTGCACCTCGTGAGCCACATAGTTCAGAGCCTTTTCCAATGATTTCGCCGGATTTGCATACTTGATAGCGAGGATAGGGTCGCTTGCGCAACGCTCCTCCATATAGTTACGGACAACATCCATAACTGCGTTTGATGATTTCATTTCGTTTGCCATAGTCGTATATATTTTAGAATGTTAATACAAAGTATATCATTGCGATAAGGGTCAGTATGCTGATGAGCCACCCGATACCTCTTATCATCGGTTTCACTACCACCCAAAGGACAATCCCGATTATCATTCCGAGTATTATCCCGACCACCTTAGTCAGCCGTCTTAATGCGGTTTGAGCTGGTGATGGTGTGAAGCTCGTATTTCTAATATGTCGGTTATTCTGTGTCATAAGGCGATATTTTTTTATTTGATTTTCCGCTTAATGCGTCTAATCACTGTTTGAAGTATGTTCGCTCGTTTACTATCCCTGCGTGACGGGGAAGTAGCGGGCTGTTCGCCGACGGCAGAAAAATACTACCCGTAGGGATGGAGATTTTTCTGACAGGCGGCAAAAGAATAGCCCGTTCCCAGCACGTTATTCCATCACGAGCGAATATACTTTCCAATAGTTGATTGCATTATGCTGAAATTGCCGAATAAACATAGAGCCGAAGTGCCTCTTTGGAGACACAGAATGACCGACATACGGAAATGCTTTTCTCTAAAATCGGTCGAAGTGCGATCTATAAAAATGGAGATGCGAAATGTCGTATTCGTAAATTTATAATTGTTATATTTACCAATTAAATAATTATTGCTAACTTTGCATACAAATTCAATAGAAGTGGTGGCAACACTTAAAATACGGCAAAACATTATGAATAAAGAACTCAAAAAATTTATGACTACAGAGTTTAAGTCCGTGGCACGAATTCAGGATTCTAAAACTGTAGTAGTGACTGCTCCTGATGGAGAGCAGTTTCAATTGATGTGTTCAGTTGGGAAATACCTTGATGAAGACTATCGCAAGTATGAACTACACTTAATCGAATGGATATTTGATAAATGCTTTTCAGATGATAAAGAGCAGATGCTCAATTCTATCTGGAGAGAATCAATACTTAACGGAGTCTCTTTTCTTGGAATGAGTAGTGGCGATCGTCAAGGCGAAAGACTAAGAATAGGTACAAGGATTCGCCAAATTCGAGAAGAAAGAGGAATTGAAGCGCGCGATTTGGCTAAATTAGCCGGAGTAGATGCTGCAAATCTTAGCCGCATTGAAAATGGCAAATACTCTGTAGGTCTTGACATTCTTTCAAAAGTGGCCGCTGCGTTGGGAAAAAAAATTGATTTCGTTGATTTATAAAATCTGGGATTATGTTGACTAATTTTGACTCAGCGGAATTATTGGGTAATTACACTCAGGTAAAAACTTGTATTTACAAGGGAGAGACGTATTCTGTGCGTGATAATGGTGCAGTGCTACGCCATAAACCGGAATGCAAACCTAAACCACGACCTCTTGATGAAAAATGGACGTTTGGTAAGAAAGATCTAAACACAGGATATATGCTCATTGGTTCTCATCGGGTGCATATCATTGTGGCAACAGCGTTCCATGGTGAGCATGATACCACCAAGCTTGTAGTTGACCATATTGATACCAATCGCTGCAACAATCGCTTTGAAAATTTAAGGTGGCTGACTCGACTGGAAAATGCCCTGATGAATTCGGTCACATTCAAACGTATTGAATATCTGTGTGGAGGAGATATAAATAAATTCATTGCCGACCCATCATGTCTGCGTGATTTGGCGGGAACCAACCAAGATGTAATGTGGATGCGTACCGTAAGTTCTGAAGAAGCTCGCAATGCTTATGCCAGAGTAATGGAATGGTCAAAAAGACCTTATTCGTCTGCTAAAGCGGAAACGGCTGTCAATCGTATTGATGATTGGATTTTTTCTCCTTATAATGGGGCGATTGCGAAAAAACAACTTGAAGATTATCCGGAAAAATCAGTTGAACAAGTAACAGAACCTTCCATCCAATTTTTTGATTCCCTTACTCCTACGGCTAAACAAATCGCTTGGAGAACACCAACAGAATTTCCTTTATGCCCATTAGATAAAGAACGACTATCATTGGAAGAGTATGTTTCCAATTTAAGCATTGGAAAAATTGTTACAAAGAATGAGTATGGCTGTCATTTTGTGGATGACTACAAATTAGTCAATGATAAATTATATATCAGAACCCATACTGCCGATGGGATAAAGCCTTATTCTCTAATAACTGTGACCTTAGATAAAGGTTTCTTTTGTCATGAGGGAACTACTTTCTTCCATGAAGATGGTTCACAAAAATATTTCACGTTGGCTATTGGAGAAGAATGGACTGGCGGGGATGTCTTTGATGACTATTGTTGACTTTTGATTTAATCACTTCCTATCGAAGTCAAACTAATCATTCCAAGCCCTTAGTAAGGTATTTCATCATTGAAATGCCACACTCCCGGAAAGGCGAATGTATGTGACGGAATCAGGAAATGGAGGCTTGCCGTAATGCACGGAGGCCGTAATATTCTTTCGCATCGTGGAGTGCTGACAACGGAAGAATGGCGCGACGGCTAAACGAAACGGGTAATGGAGCGGGCGTTAAGAATACGGAGTTGCAGATAAGCAAGAGCAGGATTGGCGAAGCTCCGGCTCCGGCGTTCAGCAACTCGGTGTTTAGCCCGCTCTCATTCTCAGGTAATGCGGTCGGCGGTAGAGCAGCCTCCGGCAAACGCCGCGGACGGCATTGCCATTACCAGACATTGCCTCGCTGTGCGATGACAAGCCCAGCCGTCGTACCTCTCTGGAGTTTATATTTCTGAAAATCGCATCTGAATAAAGCATTGACCGTATTTAGCCTTGATTTTCTTGGAAACACCAAAAATTATGGCTAATTTTGCAGTTGGCCTGCAATATGGGCTTGAATTTTAGGTATAATACAAAATGATACGCGAATTCTGGACTGAAAACTACCTGTCAATTCGGGAACGTCAAACGATGAACTTTGAGACGGACGGCGATGATGGAAACTGGATGAGTGCCGAAATCACAAAAGGTGTTCATCTTGGCCGTGTGGGAATAATATTCGGAGCCAACGCTTCGGGTAAATCGAATATGCTCAAAGCGATGCAGAACGCTTTTGAGCTTATGTTCATTGACCGTAAAGACCGAAATGAAAGGGTGCATTCTGAAATGCCTTTTGCTTTGACCAAGGATCAGCCGACAAAGATGTTCGTGTCTTTTTATGCCGACGGTGTCAGATATGATTACATGATTTTATATCTCGGAAGCCATATCATAAGGGAGGAATTGAATTACTATCCCAATAAGAGCAAGTCTCTGTTTTATGAACGCGAGTTTGTCGGCGAAGACAGACAATGCGAGATTAAATTTGGAACAAGCATTGGCATAAAGGCGAAGACGCTCCGGGTTCTGAAAGAGCATACTCTCAACAATCATTCGGTCCTCTCCACATATGGAAAAGTGTCCTTGCCGGAAGACGCATGTAAGATTGCGGCACTGTACAATTGGATTAAGTCCCATGTACATGGAGTCAACAATGACGGCGGAAGCCTCGTCTCTCTTCTGAAAGAGGTAAGTCAGAATGAGAAAAAGAAAGAATTCTTCATACAGATGTTGAAAAAGGCTGATTTCAATATTTCAAATTTCAGCGTCATATCGGATGGCGTTGAAAACCATGTGGAGTTTGTAAATACATCAGATGAAGGTAACTTCATGTTGCCTCTCTCCACACAGTCTGCCGGAACAATTAAATATCTGGTTGATCTTAACTATCTGTATAATGCCATAACCGGAGACCATATCTATATGCTTGACGAATTAGGCGAGGATTTGCATTATGATCTGCTACTGTATTATATTCAGGTCTTCCTTGCCAATTCGTGCCAATCGCAGTTGTTTTTCACAACACAGGAGATGACATTGCTTTCAGAAGATCAGTTTAATGAAAACCGTCAATCAGTGTGGTTCGTAGAGAAGTCATCTGAAACGGCGGCATCTGAATATACCCGCGCTGACAAACTCGGCCTCCGCAGGGAACACTCACTCTACAATTCCTATCGTATCGGTCGGTTTGGGTCAAAACCTGTGTTGGGTTCGCCGTTCATCTTAAATCAGAAATGAGCCATGCCAAAAGTAAGGAAACAAACCACTGTGATTATCGGCGAAGGCCCTACGGAGTTCTTCTATCTCAATTCATTGAAGGATGAGTTCCGCCAGTTACAGAGCATCAAACCGGACACTCCGAAGAATACGAGCCTGCGTGAATTGGAACGCTCGATTGAATCTGCAATAGCAATCGGATATGACAGGATTTTTTGTCTTATCGACATGGACAATAAGAAGAAAGACCCGACAAGTTGGGCAGCCTATTCTGAATTGAAACGGAAATATCATGGCAAGAAGGTCCACAATGAGAAAAAGGGGCTCAATTATGAAGTCCGTTTCTTTGAGACTGACCGCTGCACTGAACTGTTCTTCCTTTATTATTTCAGATATACGGGACAAAATTATGCCGATTCAAAAAGCATAGAGGACGAGCTTTGCCGGATATGTGGATATGAAAAAACTCAACGGTTTTTCAGGACACATCCATTGCATCAATATTTCCAGAAGAAAGGCGGTGATTGGGTAAGGGCGATTGAGAATGCCCTGAAATCTGAGAAATGCCTGATTGACGGAGAACGGGATTATACCTATTCCGAAATAGGCTCAATGTTCAAAGAGCTGGGAATTGTCTGATTTTGTCAGTATAGTATGAAGTGTGTTCGCTCGTCAACACCACGGCACGATGGGGAAAAAGCATGGCTATCTCAATAACTTAATTTCGGCAATAAGCAAGGTTCTATTGCCGAAATTAAGGAGGAGCGTGTTATTCCGAATTAATTCATATACCTTGCAGTGTTCAATGACATTGAACACCACGGTGTATTATAACTGGGATTGATGTAAAATGTGTCCCTGTTAAAAAAATGAATCCTGATATATTTGTAAAATTAGATTATTCTCCGCAATTTTGCATTATTCTCCAACACTCGGAGAATAATGCAAAATATCGTAGAACATGAAGGAGATAACAATCGCCGGACAGCAGATAGAGCTTCGGAATCTATCCAAGCAAGACCAAAAAGGTCTGTGGCTTGAACTCATTGCAAATTTCAAGATGATGCAGTTTGATTTCAATGGGCAGGTTATGCTTTTGCTTGTGGCCAAAGGTGAAATGGATTATACCAATGTGCAGCGTCGTAAGATTTCGGAAAGAATTGAAAGCATCAAGCATATTCCGGCTGTATTTTACTTTGACAATTTATTGACTTATGAGCGTGACCGATTAGTGGAGCAAGGAGTGTATTTTATCGTAGCCGATAAATTTGCATTTGTGCCTACCTTGATTATCAACAGGCTGTCAACAAAAAGTGAGATTAAAGAATTGTTTTATCCGTCAACACAATATATTCTTTTTTATCATTTACAGATCGAGAGCCTTGACGGTTTGTCGCTTAAAGAGTTGGAGGATAAAGTACCTTATAAATATAAGACAATCGCCAAATCCATAAAGCAACTTGAAGCATTGGGATTGGTTAGTCTGGAAGGCAGCAGGAATAAGAAACTTGTGTTTGAACTGTCAGGGAAAGAACTTTGGGATAAGGCGTCAACCAATCTAATTGATCCAATCAAAAGCATAGAATACACATCAGATGTATTTCCCGAAGGAGATATTGGCGGAATCTCGGCTCTGTCGCATTACTCAATGCTCGTCCCGGAGGATGTCCCGACAAGAGTTTTGACTGCGGAGTGGGTGCGTGAACATAAATACTCCATACCCGAATTGCACTCTTTTGAAGATACACAGCGCATCGAGATATGGAAGTATCCGCCGTCAGGCACTTCCGGCTATGTGGATAAATTGTCATTGTTCCTGACATTGAAAGATGATAACGACCCACGGGTTGAGAAAGAAATTGCAATAATGATGAATAAAATAAAATGGTAGGAGGACTTGAAAAATTCAGGGAAGCGTTTGCCGACTTCTCTGACAACTTTGTGATTATCGGAGACACAGCCTGCGATGAAGTCCTTTCCGAACATCCCTCAAACGAGCACTGAGATTCCAAGAGAGACAAGATAATTGAGATTTGACAGCAGTATAACGGCTAATATGCTGATTCCGATTGCAGAAACTTTAACATTTAGGATAGCGTGTACATCGCGGAAAATGAGGCTCAAGCCGAAATGGCGGTGCATATGTTAAATCGAGTCGAAGATAATGTTAAATTTTCAGGCGTATAGTTTGACCAGGCGGAAGATGAAGAAGTCACGGTCGCGGACACCACGCATTTGTGAGCGAAAGATCTTGACTTTAGAGTTGAAAGCCTCGGCTGAGGCATTGGTCGCACGACGACGGAAGTAGTTCAGGATAGTTGGGGCGTGGTTCTTGAATGTCTTGATGACAGAGCGGAAA
>RIBJ01000050.1 GCA_003762715.1 Muribaculaceae bacterium Isolate-104 (HZI)
AATTCTTTCCCCCTCGGAAGATGCCTCCCAAGGAGTATATGCGGTATTAGGCGAAATTTCTTCCGGTTATCCCGCTGTAAAGGGTAGGTTGCATACGTGTTACTCACCCGTGCGCCGGTCGCCGGCAAAGTAAGGCAAGCCTCACTCCCCGCTGCCCCTCGACTTGCATGTGTTAAGCCTGTCGCTAGCGTTCATCCTGAGCCAGGATCAAACTCTTCGTTGTTGTTATCTTTTTCTTTCTTTTTTCTCTGTTGCTGTCGCTCCAGATTCCGATAACAGCTCCGGTTGCCCGGATAGTGTCTGATTACCTCTCGGATGACCTGTAGTTTATTGTGTCTGTGCTGCCTGTGCAGAAATGTGACTCGGAGCCGGTCTTGCGACCGTCTTTGTCCCTGTTCTTAGACTCTTGTACTACTTCTGTCTATTGTAAGTCTTTCAATGTCCTCGTGCTTTGTTTCTCAAAAGCGAGTGCAAAGTTATAGCCTTTTTTGTTACCACGCAATACCGAGGACATTCATTTAACTATAAATTAACTAATAGCGCTTATAATTCACATATATTCACATATACACAAAGTAGCACTCTGCGCCACGAAATAATCTATATTACTAGCATTCAAATATTTAAATAAATAAATTGCAAATATGGGTTGTTGTGACTAATTTTGTGTAAAATAAACATCAACACAGAGCTTATGTCTATAAAATCTGCAATATCTGCCTTAGGATTTATTCTCCTTATTAATATAAGTGCCGTCGCCGTGACCCCTTCGCAAGTAAAATTCGGAGACATTGCAAACGACACAACCGAAATAACAAAGATACTGATTGAAAATTACAATCGAGAAGGTCACAAGCCGGGCGAACTTATGGTGAAACTTGGCGAAAACTTTATTGATGTGCCATACGAAGCCGGAACTCTGGACGGCATCCCCGAGGAGCTTACAGTAAACCTCCAGGGAATGGACTGCATGTCGTTTGTAGAAAATGTAATGGCTCTGGCAATTACTCTGAACGAACGCCGCTCGTCATGGATTGACTTTGTTTACAACCTCGAAAACATACGTTATCGCAACGGGAATCTTAACGGATACTCAAGCAGACTGCACTATTTCAGCGACTGGGTTGTGGACAACAGCCACAGAGGGCACATTGCAGATGTTACAGCGCGCATCGCCAATCCGTCGTATCAGGTAAAGACCCTCGAATTCATGACTGCCAACAGAGACAAATACCCCGCCCTGTCTGACAGCATTGAATTTGAAAAAATCAAGGATGCGCAGGTCGGATACAGGTCTCACCGCTACCCTTATATAAAATCCACCAATGTTGAGAGCGCCGGCATACAGCCGGGAGACATCATTGCCGTTACCACAAAAATTCCGGGGCTGGACGTGAGCCATGTTGGCATAGCGGTAAAAGTGAAAGGAAAAATACACTTGCTTCACGCGTCTTCAAAAGAGGGAAAGGTGTGCGTGTCTTCTTTGCCGCTGACGGAGTATTTACGCCGCAACCGCAACGCCACAGGCATCAGGGTCATCAGACTGACCGAATGACACATTAATATATATATAAAAGAAGCAGGTCGCCCCAAATGGAGCGACCTGTTCCTTTTATCAGCTTTAACGCTATTATGCCTGGGGCATTTTTGTGCGCTTGCCATAGCCGTACTGTGCAGCGTCGCCGAGCTCTTCCTGAATACGGAGAAGCTGGTTGTATTTTGCCATACGGTCTGAGCGGCTTGCAGAACCGGTTTTGATCTGACCGGCATTTGTTGCAACTGCGATGTCGGCGATAGTAGCGTCTTCTGTTTCGCCTGAACGGTGAGAAATAACAGCTGTGTAGCCGTTGCGCTGAGCGAGTTCAACCGCGCGGAGAGTTTCGGTGAGAGAACCGATCTGGTTAACCTTTACAAGGATAGAGTTGGCGCAGCCGAGTTCGATACCCTTTTCGAGGTATTTCACATTGGTAACGAAGAGGTCGTCACCAACGAGCTGGCAACGCTTGCCGATAAGGTCGGTGAGGATTTTCCATCCTTCCCAGTCGCCTTCAGCCATGCCGTCCTCGATAGAGTCGATGGGGAATTCTTCAACGAGTTCCTTGAGGTACTGTGCCTGCTGCTCTGATGTGAGTTTGGGAGCGTTGGCACCCTGCTTCCAGGTGTAGTCATAAACACCGTCTTTGTAGAATTCTGAAGATGCGCAGTCAAGGCCGATAGTAACATCCTTGCCGGGAACATAGCCTGCGAGCTCGATAGCCTTGATGATTACATTGAGGGCATCTTTTGTGCCGTCAAGTGCGGGAGCGAAACCGCCTTCGTCGCCTACGGCTGTAGAAAGGTTTCGGTCGTGCAGCACTTTTTTGAGGTTGTGGAACACTTCAGTGCCCATACGGATGCCTTCTTTGAAGCAGCAAGCGCCGATGGGGCGAATCATGAATTCCTGGAAGCATATGGGAGCATCGGAGTGAGCGCCACCGTTGATGATGTTCATCATGGGAACGGGAAGAACATAAGAGTTCACGCCGCCGATGTATTTGTAGAGGGGAAGGTCGAGGTAGTCGGCAGCGGCTTTAGCCACGGCGAGAGATACTCCGAGGATTGCGTTTGCACCGAGGTTTGATTTTGTTTCAGTGCCGTCAAGTGCAATCATGGTTTCGTCAATCTTGATCTGGTCAAGAGCGCTCATGCCCACGAGAGCGTTTGCGATGGGACCGTTTACGTTTGCAACAGCTTTGGTTACACCTTTGCCCATGTAGCGAGCTTTGTCGCCGTCGCGGAGTTCGAGAGCCTCGTTTACGCCTGTAGAAGCGCCGGAGGGAACAGAAGCACGGCCACGAGCGCCTGATTCGAGGATTACGTCTACTTCAACAGTGGGGTTGCCGCGTGAATCGAGCACCTCACGACCGATGATTTTTTCAATTTTCATAATTGTTCGGTGTATTAATGTGTGGTTATAAGTTTTTTATTGTTTACGCAAGTGTTTCCCAAGCGTTTGGCAAAGATAATATTTTTAGGTGGATTTGCAGGGCTAAGTGGTGTTATATTTGCTGAACTGAGCGTGTTTTTTATATAAAAAGTTCGGGTCGCACAAATTGTGCGACCCGAACCTGATATATTATGCTGTTTTGTTCAGCCGTTATATTATTCTGCTGCCTTTTCTTCAGCGGGAGCTGCTTCGGGTTCAGCTGCAGCTGGCGCTGCCTCTGCTGCGGGAGCGGCGGTTTTTGCGGAAGAGCGGCGGCTGCGGCGTGTACGGCCTTCTTTTTTGCCGGCTTTTTCCTTGAGCATGTTTTCGTTGTAGTCAACAAGCTCGATGAAGCATGTCTTGGCGTTGTCGCCGAGACGGTTGCCGGTTTTGAGAATGCGTGTGTATCCACCGTTGCGTTCTGCTATTTTCTGAGCTACTTCGCGGAAAAGTTCGGTAACAGCTTCTTTGTTCTGAAGGTAGCTGAACACCAGACGACGGTTTGACATTGTGTCGTCTTTGGCACGGTTGATAAGGGGTTCGGCGTACATACGGAGCGCTTTAGCCTTGGCCAGAGTTGTGAAGATGCGTTTGCGCATGATCAGAGCAATGGTCATGTTGGCGAGCAGCGCGTCGCGGTGAGCCTTCTTACGCCCGAGGTGGTTGAATTTTTTATTGTGTCTCATCGTTCTTTACTCTTTGTCTAATTTGTATTTTGAAATATCCATGCCGAATGAGAGGTTGAGGTTGGCAAGGAGCTCGTCGAGTTCGGTAAGCGACTTTTTGCCGAAGTTGCGGAACTTCAGGAGGTCGGTTTTGTTGAACACCACGAGTTCGCCAAGTGTCTCTACCTCTGCGCTCTTGAGGCAGTTGAGCGCACGCACGCTCAGGTCCATGTCAACAAGTTTTGACTTGAGGAGCTGGCGCATGTGGAGCACTTCTTCATCGAACTCTTCATTGCCTTCGGTTTCCGTTGTTTCGAGAGTGATTTTCTCGTCAGAGAAGAGCATGAAGTGGTAGATGAGGATTTTGGCTGCCTCTTTGAGGGCATCCTTGGGCAGGATTGAGCCGTTTGTAGTGATTTCGAGCGTGAGCTTATCGTAGTCTGTTTTCTGGTCTACACGGAAATTGTCCACTGTGTACTTCACGTTTACAATCGGGGTGTAGATAGAGTCGATGGCAATTATGTTGACATCGTCAGAGGGCACTTCGTTTTCTTCGGCGGGCACCCAACCACGACCTTTGTTGATTGTAAGCTCAATAGTGAAGTTCGCGCTCGGATCCAGATGACAGATTACGAGGTCCGGGTTAAGGACTTCAAAACCGGAAAGCGCTTTGCTAATGTCTCCGGCTTTGAAAACTTCCTGACCGGACACGGTTATCCTGGCCTTTTCGTTTTCAGCGTCGTCATTTATGCGTTTGAGGTTGACTTTTTTGAGGTTAAGGATGATGTTTGTCACATCTTCCTTAACTCCGGGCACTGTGTCAAACTCGTGCTTGACCCCATCGATTTTGAGCGATGAGATAGCGAAGCCTTCGAGGGAGGAGAGGAGGATACGACGCAGTGCATTGCCGATGGTAGTGCCGTAGCCGGGTTCCAGGGGCTTGAACTCAAACTTGCCGAAATGGTTGTCTGCCTCCAACATCAGGACCTTGTCAGGCTTTTGGAATGCTAATATAGCCATGTGGATCTGGTGTTAAAGATTACTTGGAGTATAGCTCGACGATGAGCTGTTCCTTAATGTTTTCGGGGATGTCTTCGCGTGCGGGAACGTGGAGAAGTTTGCCTGACTTGAGAGATTCGTCCCATTCGAGCCAGGGGTATTTGCTGTGGTTGAAGCCTGCAAGTGCGTCGGCGATAACTTCCAGTGATTTGGATTTTTCACGAACACCTACAACGTCACCGGGTTTAACTGCGTATGATGCAATGTTTACAACTTCGCCGTTTACAGTGATGTGGCGGTGCAGCACAAGCTGACGGGCAGCCGCACGGGTGGGAGCGATACCGAGACGGAACACAATGTTGTCAAGACGTCCTTCAAGAAGCTGGAGGAGCACCTCACCGGTGATGCCTTTTGTACGGGCAGCTCTGTCAAACAGGTTGCGGAACTGTTTTTCGAGTACTCCGTAGGTGTATTTGGCTTTCTGCTTCTCGCGGAGCTGAATTCCATACTCGGAGGTTTTGCGGCGCTTGTTGGCGCCGTGCTGTCCCGGGGGGAAGTTTTTCTTGGCGAGCACTTTGTCTTCGCCGAAGATGGGTTCGCCGAATTTACGGGCGATTCTTGTCTTGGGGCCGGTATATCTTGCCATTTTATTCTGTTGTTATGGTTGGAATTCCGTGGATGAATCATGGTGTGCAGCCGCGACCATAGAGAGGTGAATGTAATATGGTCAAATTCACACCGGCGGATTCAGGCATGCGGTTTTCCTGAAATAAAGTGATTATTGCTTAGCTTGTCCAAAAAATGTATCAGACTCTTCTGCGCTTGGGGGGGCGGCAGCCGTTGTGGGGCAGCGGAGTCACGTCAATGATTTCGGAAACTTCGATGCCTGCTCCGTGTACGGTGCGGATTGCGGACTCACGTCCGTTGCCGGGACCTTTCACATAGGCTTTGACCTTGCGGAGACCGAGGTCATAGGCTGTCTTTGCGCAGTCCTGTGCTGCCATCTGGGCTGCATAGGGGGTGTTCTTTTTAGAGCCTCTGAAGCCCATCTTGCCAGCGCTTGACCATGAGATGACCTGTCCTTCAGAGTTAGCAAGGCACACAATGATGTTGTTGAATGAGGAATGTACATGAAGCTGACCAGCTGCGTCAACTTTAACATTTCTCTTTTTAGCTGCGACTGTCTTTTTTGCCATATTATTACGTTATTTTGTAGCTTTCTTCTTGTTAGCAACGGTTTTCTTGCGGCCCTTGCGGGTGCGTGCGTTGTTTTTTGTGCTCTGACCGCGAACGGGGAGTCCGTTACGGTGACGGATGCCGCGATAGCAGCCTATGTCCATGAGACGTTTGATATTGAGCTGGATTTCGCTTCTGAGGTCACCTTCAACCTTATGGTCGCGACCGATGACTTCACGCACTTTAGCTGCCTGGTCGTCAGTCCAGTCCTGTACTTTGATGTCTTTGTCTACGCCAGCTTTCTCTAGAATTGATTTTGCGGCGCTACGGCCTATGCCGAATATGTATGTCAAGGCGATTTCACCTCTCTTGTTCTGGGGGAGGTCAACTCCCACGATACGTACTGCCATATTTTGACTTTATTTTTTTTGCAAAATTAGTAATTTTATCCTTGACGTTGCTTGTACTTGGGATTTTTCTTGTTAATAACGTACAGACGTCCTTTGCGGCGGACTATTTTGCTGTCCGGGGTGCGCTTTTTGATTGAAGCTCTAACTTTCATCTCTTTATTTCGTATTTTTGATTATTTGTATCTGAATGCGATTCGTCCTTTCGACAGGTCATAGGGTGACATTTCTACTCTGACTTTATCGCCGGGGAGGATTTTTATGTAGTGCATTCTCATCTTTCCCGATATATGGGCTGTGATTTCATGCCCGTTTTCGAGTTCGACTCTGAACATTGCGTTTGACAATGCCTCTACTATCACTCCGTCTTGTTCTATTGCAGCTTGTTTTGCCATAAATTAGATATATCTTTGTTGCAGTGCTTCCTTGATATATGAGAATGTGGTAAGGATTTCGGGCTCCATGCCGTTGATGGCTATTGTGTGCTCGTAGTGGGCCGACGGCTTGCGGTCGCGTGTGCGGCATGTCCAGCCGTCACGCTCTATTACCACATTGCGGGTTCCGAGGTTTATCATCGGCTCAATGGCTATGCACATGCCGTTGCGGAGTATGGGTCCGGTAGAGCGTCGTCCGAAGTTTGGCACTTCGGGGTCTTCGTGCATTGCTTTTCCTATGCCGTGACCGCACATTTCACGCACCACGCTGTAGCCTTTTGCCTCGCAATAGGTCTGTATGGTGTTGGAGATGTCTCCTATGCGGTTTCCTTCGCGCGCTGCCTCGATGCCTTTGTGCAGGGCTTCTTTGGTGGTTACGCAAAGGTTCATTACTTCGGGAGTAATTTCTCCGACGGGAAATGTGTAGCACATGTCTCCGTTGAAACCGTCTATCTCCACCACGACATCTGTGCCGAGTATATCTCCTTCGCGGAGGGCATAGTTGGAGGGGAATCCGTGAACCACGGTTTCATTGACTTCCCAGCACACGGCAGCGGGGAAGCCGCCGTAGCCCAGACAGGCTGCGCGACCTCCGTTGTCGTGAATGTATTCTCGTGCGATGCTTTCGAGCCGGTTTGTTGTTACTCCGGGGGCAATCCATTTGGCTATTTCGCCAAGTGTCTTGCTCGCGAGGGTAGCTGCGGCGCGCATCTTTTCGATTTCCTGGGGTGTCTTGATATATATCATGGGATTGCTCTCGGATGATATAGGTTAATAGGCGCTGCCTGTTGTACGACCTTTGATTTTGCCGTCTTTCATGAGTCCGTCGTAATGGTGCATCATGAGATGGCTTTCAATCTGCTGAAGTGTGTCGAGAACAACTCCTACAAGAATCAAGAGTGATGTTCCTCCGAAGAATTGCGCGAAGTTCTGGCTGATGCCGAAGAATCTGGCGAAAGCCGGAAGTATTGCGACTACACCGAGGAAAATAGAACCGGGGAGTGTGATGCGCGACATTATAGAGTCGAGGTATTCGGCTGTTTTTTTGCCGGGCTTCACTCCGGGGATGAATCCGTTGTTGCGTTTCATGTCTTCCGCCATCTGGGTGGGACGCACTGTAATGGCTGTGTAGAAGTATGTGAACGCTACAATCATGATGAAGTAAACGAGGTTGTACCAGAATCCGTTGATATCGGAGAAGGCTGCGAAGAATCCACTGCCCTTTTCCTGCGAGCCGAAGCCTGCAAGTGTGATGGGGATGAACATGATTGCCTGGGCAAAAATGATGGGCATTACACCTGCGGCATTTACCTTGAGAGGTATATACTGGCGTGCGCCGCCGTACTGGCGGTTGCCTACGATGCGTTTGGCGTACTGCACGGGAACCTTGCGTGTTCCCTGCACAAGCAATACCGCGCCTACTGTGACAGCAAACAGGAGTATTATCTCAACCACGAACATGATGAGACCGCCCTGGGAGCCGGTAGAACCGGGCAGACGGCTGATGAATTCGTATATAAGCGCTTCGGGGAGGCGGGCTATGATACCTACGAGGATGATGAACGAGATGCCGTTTCCAATGCCGCGGTCAGTTATTCTTTCACCGAGCCACATTATGAACATTGATCCGGCGGCAAGTATCACCGTCAGGTACGCCACTGTCCAGAATCCCATTGTTGCAGCTGAGCCTGCGGCACGCACCTGGAACTGGATGTTCATCAGGTAGGCGGGACCTTGCAGAATCAGGATAAGCACTGTGAGATAACGTGTGTACTGGTTGAGTTTCTGGCGTCCGCTCTCTCCTTCACGCTGCATTTTCTGGAATGAAGGGAGCACCATGCCGAGCAACTGTATCACGATAGATGCAGTGATGTAGGGCATGATACCGAGGGCGAATATCGAAGCCTGCGAGAATGCTCCGCCCGAGAACATGTCGAGCAGCTGCATGAGTCCGCTCTTGTTGGTGAAGTTTGACAGTGCGTCAAGGTCACTCGGGCTGAAGCCTGGCAGCACAACGTAACACCCGAGCCTGTACACGAGTACAAGCAAGAGTGTTACGAGGATGCGCTTGCGCAGTTCTTCGATTGTCCAGATGTTTTTGATTGTCTCTACAAATCGCATTATAATCAGATTTTAGAGATTGAACCGCCTGCGTCAACGATTGCTTTTTCAGCAGCTTTTGAGAATGCGTTCGCTTCAACGGCAATCGCACGGGTCACAGCGCCGTTTGCAAGAATCTTGACAAGCTGGCGTTTGCCTGCGAGTCCTGCCGCACGGAGGTCATCGATTGTGATTTTGTCGAGTGAGCGTGCTGCAGCGAGTGCATCGAGCTCTGCAAGGTTGACTGCTTTGTATTCAACGCGGTTGATGTTTTTGAATCCGAATTTCGGGAGACGGCGCTGAAGGGGCATCTGACCACCTTCAAAACCGATTTTGCGGCTGTAGCCTGAACGTGACTTAGCACCTTTGTGACCGCGTGTTGATGTGCCGCCTTTGCCTGAGCCGGCGCCACGACCGATACGAGTCTTACGGGTTACAGATCCTACTGCGGGACGTAAATTGCTTAGTTCCATAATTACAAAGATATTTATGCGTTGGTCACTTCTACCAGGTGACGGACTCTGTTTACCATTCCCATCACAGAGAGTGTGTCTTCTTTGACAACCGTGTGATTCATTTTTTTGAGACCGAGCGCGTCCAGAGTGCGTTTCTGTACTGCGGGCGCGTTGATGCGGCTCTTTATCTGTTTGATTTTAATCTGTGCCATTGTACTTTTGGTATTTATCCGTTAAACACTTGATCCACGGATATGCCGCGGTTCTGAGCCACAGTTGCGGGTGAGCGCATTTCGTCAAGTGCAGCTATTGTAGCCTTGACGAGGTTGTGGGGGTTGGATGATCCCTTTGATTTGGCGAGCACGTCGGTGATGCCTACGCTTTCGAGAACCGAACGCATAGCACCGCCTGCCTTTACACCGGTACCGTGTGTGGCGGGTTTGAGGATTACGCGGCTGCCACCGAATTTTGCTGTCTGCTCGTGGGGGATTGTGCCTTTGTGGACAGGCACACGGATAAGGTTTTTCTTTGCAGCTTCCACGCCTTTGGCGATTGCCGCAGTAACTTCGTTGGCTTTGCCGAGACCGCAGCCTACGACTCCGTCTTCGTTACCAACCACTACTATGGCAGCGAATGTGAATGTGCGTCCGCCTTTGGTCACTTTGGTAACGCGGTTGATGGCTACCAGACGGTCTTTAAGCTCAAGATCAGATGTAGACTTAACTTTATTGTTTCTTTTTGCCATGATTTTTAAAATTTAAGACCGCCGTTGCGTGCTGCATCAGCCAATGATTTTACTCTGCCGTGGAAAAGATAGCCGTTACGGTCAAAAACTACTTCGCTGATACCGGCTGCTATAGCTTTCTGAGCGATAGCTTCGCCGACTTTTGCGGCTATTTCGCATTTTGTTCCGCCTTCGATGCCTTTTGAAGATGTTGACACGAGAGTTGTGCCAGCGAGGTCGTCGATGAGCTGAACATAGATCTGCTTGTTGGAACGGAAGACGCTCATGCGGGGACGGGCGGCTGTTCCTGAAATCTTACCGCGTATGCGGGTTTTGATTTTGTTTCTTCTTTGTATTTTGGAGATCATGATTTTGCGTCGTTTAAAAATTATTTAGCACTTGCCGACTTACCAGACTTACGACGGATAACTTCGCCGACAAATTTGATACCCTTGCCTTTGTAAGGTTCGGGCTTGCGGAGTGAACGTATTTTTGCGCACACCTGACCGAGGAGCTGTTTGTCATCGCTCTCAAGGATGATGAGGGGGTTTTTGTTACGTTCGCTCTTGGCTTCGACTTTGACCTCCGGGGGAAGCTTTATATATATGGCGTGGGAGTAGCCGAGCGACAGTTCGAGAACCTGTCCTGTAGCGGCTGCGCGGTAGCCCACGCCTACGAGTTCCATTTCTTTGCGGTAACCGGTAGACACGCCTTCAACCATGTTGTGGATGAGCGCGCGGTACAGACCGTGCTGTGCTCTGTGCTCGCGGTCGTCAGAGGGACGGGTAACGGTAACGTGTCCGTCTTCAACTGCGATATGGAGGTCGGGATTTACTTTCTGGGTGAGCTGACCTTTGGGACCTTTTACGGTCACGGTGTCACCGTTCACTGTCACTGTTACTCCAGCGGGAATTGCTATGGGAGCTTTACCTATTCTTGACATATCTCTTACCTCCTATTATTAATATACGTAACAGAGCACTTCACCTCCTATTTTGAGGTCTTTGGCTTTTTTGTTTGTCATGACACCCTGAGAGGTAGAAAGGATTGCGATGCCGAGACCGTTGAGAACGCGGGGCATGTCTTTGTAGCCGGTGTACTGACGGAGACCGGGGCGAGAGACGCGCTTGAGGTTCTTGATGGCATTGACCTTGTCTACGGGGTCATACTTGAGGGCGATTTTGATTGTGCCCGCGGGATTTTCACCTTCTATAAACTTGTAATTAAGAATATAGCCTTGTTCAAAAAGAATCTTGGTGATTTCTTTTTTCAAGTTTGAGGCGGGGATTTCCACCACACGGTGGTTTGCCTTGATGGCGTTCCTCAATCTTGTGAGATAATCTGCTATTGGATCAGTCATTTTGATTTTGTTTAAATTGATTCGTACTTTGCCGAACAATATTTAATACTCTCTGTTATAACGCTGCATATTGTATTACCAGCTTGCCTTTTTGACTCCGGGGATAAGACCTGCGGATGCCATTTCACGGAACTGGATTCTGGAGAGTCCGAACTGGCGCATGTAGCCTTTGGGACGTCCGGTAATCTGACAGCGGTTGTGCAGGCGCACACGTGAAGCGTTTTTGGGAAGGAGCTGGAGCGCTTCGAAGTCGCCGGCTTCTTTGAGGGCGGCTTTCTTGGCTGCGTATTTAGCAACGAGTTTAGCTCTCTTGACCTCACGGGCCTTCATTGATTCTTTTGCCATGTGTATTGCTTACTTTTTAGCGTTTTTAAACGGCAGACCAAATTCTTTGAGCAGTGCATAGCCTTCTTCGTCGGTTTCGGCGCTTGTAACGAAGGTTATGTTCATGCCGAGGAGTTTGCTGATGTTGTCGATGTTGATTTCCGGGAAGATAATCTGCTCGGTGATGCCGAGTGTGTAGTTGCCACGGCCGTCGAGCTTGCCTTCGATACCCTTGAAGTCACGGATACGGGGAAGGGCAACGCGGATGAGGCGTTCCAGGAATTCGTACATTTTGTCGCGACGGAGTGTCACCATGACACCCACGGGCATTTTTTTACGGAGCTTGAAGTTCGAGATGTCCTTTTTGGAAAGTGTGGCAACTGCTTTCTGACCGGTGATGTCGGTGAGCTCGCGGATGGCTGTCTCAATGATTTTTTTGTCCTGGGTGGCTTCGCCGAGACCCTGGTTGATTACAATCTTTTTGAGACGGGGCACCTGCATTACCGAGGTGTAGTTGAATTCTTTCTCAAGTGCGGGGACAATGCGCTCCTTATAGTCTTTCTGAAGTGTAGTGCTCATTATTTAATCTCCTCTCCTGATTTTTTTGCGTAACGGATTTTTTTGCCTTCTTCGTTTTTACGGCAGTAGATGCGTGTGGGCTTGCCGCTTTTGGGGTCGATAAGGCTGAGGTTAGAGATGTGGACGGGGGCTTCCATCTTCACAAATCCGCCCTGGGGATGCTTTGCGCTGGGCTTGCAGGCTTTTGTAACGATGTTGACACCCTCCACAATAGCGCGCTGCTTAGAGGCGTCGACCTTGAGCACGCGACCTGTCTTGCCGCGGGATTCGCCGGCGAGAACATATACTGTGTCGCCTTTTCTGATGTGTATCTTACTCATTGGTGGTTTTGTGTTATCGGGTGAATTAAAGCACTTCGGGCGCGAGTGAGACAATCTTCATGTTTGTCGCACGGAGTTCTCTGGCAACGGGACCAAAGATACGTGTGCCGCGGAGCTCGCCTGCGTTGTTCAGGAGCACGCAAGCGTTGTCGTCAAAGCGGATATAACTGCCATCGGCGCGACGGATTTCCTTTTTGGTGCGGACAACCACTGCCTTTGACACGGTGCCCTTCTTGACGTCAGAGGAAGGGATTACGCTTTTTACTGACACGACGATGATATCACCCACAGTGGCGTAGCGGCGACCTGTGCCTCCAAGTACATGGATGCAGAGGGCTTCCTTAGCGCCGCTGTTGTCAGCGACATTCAAACGGCTTTCTGTCTGTATCATATTTACTTAACTTTTTCAATTATTTCTACGAGTCTCCATCTTTTGGTGGCGCTCAGGGGACGTGTTTCCATCACGCGGACTTTGTCGCCTACACTGCACTCGTTCTTTTCGTCGTGTGCGTGGTATTTTTTTGTCTTATTGACGAATTTTCCGTAGATGGGGTGTTTCTCTTTCCATTTCACAGTAACTGTGATGGTCTTGTCAGCTTTGTTGCTCGACACAATCCCAACTCGTTCTTTGCGTAAATTTCTTGTTTCCATTTTGGGGATTATTTGTTGTTAAGCTCGCGCTGACGCAGCTCTGTTTTCACACGTGCAATCATTCTGCGGTCGCGACGGATCTGGGCAGGGTTGTCCACGGGCGACACGGAGTGGTTAATCTTGAGCTGGGCGTATTCGCGCTCCATCTGCTCAAGACGATCCTTGAGATCCTGAGTGCTGAGCTCCTTTATTTCTACTTTTTTCATAATCGTTTACACGTTCTGGGTGGGGTCATAGTCGCGACGCACCACAAATTTAGTAACAACAGGGAGTTTCTGTGCTGCAAGGCGGAGTGCTTCTTTTGCTATTTCGTAGCTTACGCCCTCTACCTCTATGAGCATACGTCCGGGGGTAACAGGAGCCACGAAGCCTTCGGGCGCACCTTTACCTTTACCCATTCGCACTTCAGCAGGCTTCTTTGTGATGGGTTTGTCGGGGAATATGCGGATCCAAATCTGACCCTGACGCTGCATGTAGCGGGTCACGGCGATACGGGCTGCCTCGATCTGACGACCGGTAATCCATTTTGCCTCAAGGGTCTTTATGCCGAACGAACCGAAGGCCAACTGATTGCCGCGCTGGGCGATGCCTTTCATGCGGCCCTTCTGTGAGCGGCGGAATTTAGTTTTCTTTGGCTGTAACATTTTTCTTTAGTTGAGAAGGTTTCAGTTAGTATATCAACGGTTGTTGTTGCCTTTTCTGCGGAAGCCGCCACGGTCGCCTCCACGTTCACGGTCACGACGGGGAGCGCCTGAGGGGCGACCGCCTTTGTCGTTTGTGGTGAAGTTGGGAGCGAGGTCGCGTTTGCCATATACTTCGCCGCGGCAAATCCATACTTTCACGCCGAGCACACCAACTTTAGTGTGGGCTTCAACGAGAGCGTAGTCAATGTCGGCACGGAGTGTGTGCAGAGGTGTACGACCTTCCTTGAACATTTCAGAGCGTGCGATTTCAGCTCCGTTGAGACGGCCGCTGATCTGCACTTTGATGCCTTCGGCTCCGCTGCGCATTGTTGCGGCGATAGCCATCTTGACAGCTCTGCGGTAAGCGATTTTTCCTTCAATCTGACGTGCGATTGTGCTTGCCACAATCTGTGCGTCGAGTTCGGGGCGCTTGATTTCGAAGATATTTATCTGAACGTCCTTGTCGGTGATTTTCTTAAGCTCTTCCTTGAGTTTGTCAACCTCTGCACCGCCTTTGCCGATGATCAGACCGGGGCGGGATGTGCATACGGTGATGGTGATGAGCTTGAGGGTACGCTCGATGATGATGCGGCTCACGCTGCTTTTCGCAAGGCGAACATTGAGATATTTGCGGAGTTTGGAGTCCTCAAGGATGTTGTCGGCGAATTTTTTGACATCATACCAGTTGGAGTCCCAGCCACGGATAACACCTAAGCGGTTGCTAATCGGATTTACTTTCTGTCCCATTGTTTAAGCCTTGGTTTTAGCGTTTTCAATTGTGTCTACTATCAGTGTGACGTGGTTTGCACGTTTGCGGATGCGGTAGCCGCGACCCTGGGGAGCGGGACGGAGACGTTTGAGCATCGGAGCGCAGTTTACATAGATAGTGCTGATGCAGAGTTCGCCGTTTTCGGCTTTGCGCTCGTTCTTGGCTTCCCAGTTGGCAATTGCGCTGCGGAGAAGTTTTTCAAGCTGAGCGGCTGCGCTTTTATTTGAGAATTTAAGCATGCCAAGGGCGCGGTATACTTCTACTCCGCGCACCATGTCGGCCACAAGACGCATCTTGCGGGGCGACGACGGGACGTTGGTGAGCTTTGCAAAAGCGATGTTTTTGCGCTCCTCCTTCATCTTGTCGGCTGATAATCTTTTTCTTACACCCATTGTATTTGTTTCTTTTTTTGTCTAAAATAAATCAGGCGGGTTCATTTCTTGTTGCCGGCGTGACCGCGGAAGCTGCGTGTGGGGGCGAACTCTCCGAGTTTGTGGCCAACCATGTTCTCGGTCACATAGACCGGGATGAACTTGTTTCCGTTGTGAACAGCGAATGTATGCCCTACGAATTCAGGGGCAATCATTGAAGCGCGGCTCCATGTCTTGATTACGGATTTCTTTCCGCTCTCTTCCATGGCATTGACCTTTTTTTCAAGCTTCACGCTGATGAACGGGCCTTTTTTTAATGAACGACTCATATTTTATGCTAATTAATCAGATTACTTTTTTCTTCTTTCAATGATGTACTTCGAAGAAGGTTTCTTCGGCGCGCGAGTCTTGAGACCCTTGCTGTAAAGACCCTTGCGTGAACGGGGATGTCCACCTGATGCACGGCCTTCACCACCACCCATGGGGTGATCGACAGGATTCATCACAACACCACGGTTGCGCGGGCGGCGTCCGAGCCAACGGCTACGTCCTGCCTTACCGCTGCGCTCGAGTGAGTGCTCGCTGTTTCCTACCACACCTACAGTTGCTTTACATGCTGAAAGCACTTTGCGGGTTTCGCCTGAAGGTAATTTGATAATCGCATAGTCTCCTTCGCGTGATACAAGCTGCGCGAAGGTGCCGGCTGAACGTGCCATGAAGGCTCCCTGACCGGGTCTGAGCTCAATTGCGTGGATAAGGGTACCTACGGGAATCTTGCTCAGGGGAAGTGCGTTTCCGACTTCGGGGGCAGCCTCGGGACCGCTGACAACTGTTGTGCCGACCTGGAGTCCATTGGGTGCGATAATGTAAGCTTTTGCGCCGTCAACGTAGTAAAGGAGCGCGATACGTGCCGAACGGTTGGGATCGTACTCTATTGATTTTACTACAGCGGGCACACCGTCTTTGTTTCTCTTGAAGTCAATCATACGGTATTTGCGCTTGTGGCCACCTCCCATGTAACGGTTGGTAAGATGACCTTCGGCGTTGCGTCCACCGGTAGATTTTTTTCCGACTGTAAGAGATTTCTCTGGCGTAGTAGCAGTGATTGTACCTTTGAATACGCCAATAACTTTGTGTCTCTGCCCCGGTGTTGTGGGCTTGAATTTTCTTACTGCCATTTCTTATTATATGTTGCTGTAAAAGTCGATTGTCTGACCTTCGCCAACGGTGATAAACGCTTTTTTGTAAGAGTTTGTCTTACCGCGGAGAAGACCGCTCTTTGTCCAGCGGCTTTTGTTTTTGCCACGGACAACGGCTGTGTTGACTGCAACCACCTTGACGCCGTAAAGCTGCTCAACGAGCTGCTTTATCTGGTATTTGTTGGCGTCCGGAGATACACGGAAGGTGTAACGGTTGAGCTTGTCGGTAAGCTTGGTTGCTTTCTCTGTGACGATAGGCTGTATTGTTATGTCCATTGTGACTGTCTCCTGATGGTTAAAGTTTATTGATAACCTCAAGGCTACCTTCTGTGATGATGATAGCCGAGCTGTTCATTATTGCATATGTGTTGACATCGGATGCCGTAATGATTTGGGCATTAGGCACATTTCGAGCAGACAAATATACGTTTTTATTCTGAGAGGGTAAAACAAGGAGTATCTTTTTGCCCTCTGCTTGCATATTTTTAGCAAAATTTACGAAATCTTTAGTTTTCGGAGCCTCAAATGTGAAGTCTTCGACCACTTTGATCTGGTTGTCCTGAACTTTGTAGGTCAGGGCGCTTTTGCGTGCAAGCTGCTTAACTTTCTTGTTCAACTTGAAGCGATAGTCGCGGGGACGGGGACCGAAAACACGACCGCCGCCTACGAGAAGGGGCGAGTTGATGTCACCGATACGGGCGCCGCCGCCACCTTTCTGCTTGTGGAGCTTACGGGTTGAGCCGGAAACTTCGCTGCGTTCCTTGCTCTTGTGAGTGCCCTGACGCTGGTTGGCGAGGTACTGCTTCACATCAAGATAAACGGCATGCTCGTTGGCTTCTATAGCAAAGACTTCATCGCTCAGCTGCGCCTTGCGACCGGTGTCCTCTCCTTTGATATTGTATATAGCGAGTTCCATTATTTCTCAATTTTAACGATTGAACCTTTACATCCGGGGATTGAGCCCTTGATAATAAGCAGATTGTGCTCCGGCATCACGCGGATAACACGGAGGTTCTGCACTGTCACTTTCTCGTTGCCCATCTGACCTGCCATGCGCATGCCCTTGAACACTTTCGCGGGATATGAACATGCACCTACAGAACCGGGGGCGCGGAGACGGTTGTGCTGACCGTGTGTGCTCTGACCCACACCGCCAAAGCCATGGCGCTTTACAACGCCCTGATAGCCCTTACCTTTTGATGTGCCCTGGATGTCGACGAAATCGTCTTCACCAAACACAGCGTCTACTGTAAGAGTATCGCCTGCTTTATACTCGCTTTCGAATCCATTGAACTCGGCCAAGTATCTCTGTGAGTCAACTCCCGCTTTCTTGAAGTGACCGGCAAGAGGCGCGGTTGTGTGTTTGTCCTTTTTCTGGACAAAGCCAATCTGAAGCGCATCATAACCGTCGGTTTCAGCGGTTTTTACCTGAGTAACTACACAAGGACCTACTTCGATAACAGTGCACGGCACGTTTTTGCCGTCGGCACTGAAAACGGATGTCATTCCGATTTTCTTTCCTAATAATCCTGGCATTTCTCTAATTTTTTAATTTCTTGGATTTTAATCTTACTTTCCCGGTTATCAAACTTTGATTTCCACTTCAACACCGCTGGGGAGTTCGAGCTTCATAAGCGCGTCAACGGTCTTTGCTGTAGAGTTGTAAATGTCGATCAGACGCTTGAAAGAAGAGAGCTGGAATTGTTCTCTCGACTTTTTGTTGACGAATGTCGAGCGGTTGACGGTGAAGATGCGTTTGTGGGTGGGCAGGGGTATGGGACCGCTGATTACCGCACCTGTAGCCTTCACAGTCTTTACAATCTTCTCAGCCGACTTGTCGACCAGGTTGTGATCGTAAGATTTTAATTTGATTCTGATTTTCTGGCTCATATTTAGTTGAATGAAAGTTTTACTTCAAAAGGTCTACACGTCCCTGGCATTCTGTGAGCACATTACGCGCGATAGATGAGCTGACCTCGCTGTAGTGTGAGAATGTCATGGTAGATGTTGCACGACCGGATGTGATGGTACGGAGTGCGGTTACATAACCGAACATTTCGGCAAGAGGCGCTTTAGCTTTGACGATACGCGCACCACTGCGGCTTGTTTCCATGCCTTCCACCTGACCGCGACGCTTGTTAAGGTCACCGATAACGTCACCCATGCTCTCTTCCGGAGTTACAACCTCTACCTTGAAGATGGGCTCGAGAAGAACAGGACCTGCTTTTTCAGAAGCCTTCTTGAATGCCTGGATAGCGCAGAGCTCGAACGAAAGCTGGTCAGAGTCAACCGGGTGGAAGCTACCGTCAATAACAGTAACCTTGAGGTGTTCAACCGGGAATCCGGCGAGAACACCGTTTTTCATTGCATTGGTAAAGCCCTTCTGGATAGAGGGGATAAATTCCTTGGGAATGTTACCGCCCTTAACCTCGTCAACAAACTGCAGGTTACCTTCGAATCCTTCGTCTACCGGCTCAACTCTTACAATAATGTCGGCGAACTTACCACGACCACCGGTCTGTTTCTTGAACACTTCGCGGAGTTCAACCGGCTTGGTGATTGCTTCCTTGTATGTTACCTGAGGACGACCCTGGTTACATTCTACCTTAAACTCGCGGCGGAGACGGTCGATGATGATGTCGAGGTGAAGCTCACCCATGCCGGAGATAACGGTCTGACCGGTTTCCTCATTAGTCTGCACGCGGAAGGTCGGGTCCTCTTCTGCGAGTTTCTGGAGACCGACTCCGAGCTTGTCAAGGTCTTTCTGAGTCTTGGGTTCGACTGCGATACCGATAACCGGTTCGGGGAAGTCCATCGCCTCAAGAACTATAGGATGATTTTCGTCACAGAGGGTATCACCTGTGCGGATATCTTTGAATCCTACACCTGCGCCTATATCGCCGCAACCGATTTCCTCCTTGGCGTTCTGCTTGTTGGAGTGCATCTGGAACAGACGGCTCACACGCTCTTTCTTGCCTGAACGGCTGTTGAGAACATAGCTGCCTGAAACAACATCACCGGAATACACGCGGAAGAATGTCAGACGACCTACATAGGGGTCGGTGGCAATCTTGAACGCGAGAGCACACATGGGAGCTTCGCTGCTGGGTTCGCGGGTTTCTACCTCATCGGGGTTGCCGGGAGCATAGCCTTCTACAGCGCCTGAGTCAAGCGGGCTGGGAAGATATGCGCACACAGCGTCAAGAAGGGGCTGAACACCTTTGTTCTTGAACGAGCTGCCGCAAATCATCGGCACAACTTCCATTGCGAGGGTTGCGTTGCGGAGTCCGCGGCGCACCTCTTCTTCGGTGATTGTGCTGGGATCGTCAAAATATTTTTCCATGAGAGCGTCGTCGAATTCGGCGATTTTCTCAAGCATCTGGTCGCGGTACTCCTGAGCTTCTGCCTGAAGGTTTGCAGGAATCTCCTCGAGAGTATATTCGGCACCCATTGTTTCGTCGTGCCAGAAGATAGCCTTCATGCGCACAAGGTCAACTACACCCTTGAATGTCTCTTCGGCACCGATAGGTATCTGAATGGGACAAGGGTTGGCGCCGAGCACCTCGCGGAGCTGACGTACAACCTCGAAGAAGTTGGCGCCGCTGCGGTCCATCTTGTTTACATAACCGATACGGGGCACATTGTATTTGTCTGCCTGGCGCCATACGGTCTCACTCTGGGGTTCTACGCCACCTACCGCACAGAATGTTGCAACTGCGCCGTCAAGCACACGGAGTGAACGTTCAACCTCTACAGTGAAGTCAACGTGTCCCGGAGTGTCGATAAGGTTGATTTTGAATTTCTGGTCGTCATATTTCCAGAATGCGGTGGTTGCCGCAGAGGTGATGGTTATACCACGTTCCTGCTCCTGCTCCATCCAGTCCATGGTGGCGCCGCCGTCGTGAACCTCACCGATTTTATGAGTTAGACCCGTATAAAAAAGTATGCGCTCCGATGTGGTGGTCTTGCCGGCATCGATATGAGCCATAATACCGATATTACGGGTAAATTTCAGTGCTTCGTCTGATTTAGCCATTGATAATTATGCTGTAGTGTTTATCTTTCGGATATGCTCTCTATTAGAAACGGAAGTGTGCGAATGCGCGGTTAGCCTCTGCCATCTTGTGCATATCTTCCTTACGCTTGAACGCACCGCCCTGGTCGTTGTAAGCGTCTACGATTTCTGCGGCAAGTCTGTCTGCCATTGTCTTTCCCCCGCGTTTGCGAGCATACAGAATGAGATTCTTCATTGAGATTGACTCCTTGCGGTCGGGACGGATTTCGGTAGGAACCTGGAATGTAGCACCGCCCACACGACGTGACTTAACCTCTACCTGAGGTGTGATGTTCTCAAGAGCCTTTTTCCAAATCTCGAGCGCGGGCTTTTCCTCATTGGGAAGTTTTGACTTCACAGTCTCCAGCGCGCTGTAGAATATTGTATACGCGGTGTTCTTTTTGCCGTCATACATGAGGTGATTAACGAACTTGGACACTTTTACGTCGTTAAACACGGGATCGGGAAGAACCACCCGCTTTTTTGGCTTTGCTTTTCTCATTGTTTTGCAAAAATGTTGTTTTTGTTTGCTTGGTTGCTGCTTCTTTAATCTTCAACGGCGTTCTCTCACGCCATTTACTCAACCGGTGAATTAGCCTTCCAATTAATCAAAAACTAAGTTTGATAACTCGTTTTTCTGATCTCTTTGTTTGGGTTTGTCTTAGTAAGACAGCTTATTTCTTAGCTGCTTTGGGACGCTTTGCTCCGTATTTGCTGCGACGCTGGGTACGGTCTTTAACACCGCTGGTATCAAGCGTGCCGCGAACAATGTGGTAGCGCACACCGGGCAGGTCTTTCACACGACCGCCACGAACAAGCACAATCGAGTGTTCCTGCAGATTGTGACCTTCGCCGGGAATGTAGCTGTTCACCTCTTTGCCGTTGGTAAGTCTCACACGAGCCACCTTACGCATGGCTGAGTTAGGCTTTTTGGGGGTAGTGGTGTAAACGCGCACACACACGCCGCGACGCTGAGGACACGAATCCAGCGCAGGCGATTTGCTCTTGTCTTCGAGAGCCACACGTCCTTTTCTTACTAATTGCTGAATGGTTGGCATCTTAGTTCTTGTTTTTACTTATCGTTTTACTTATGGTTATTCTTTCTTTGCGCCAATCAACCCACACACCCAAGCCACTGAACCATAATAGATTAGCGAACCATAGGCGCTCTTCAGGCTGAAAAGCGATGCAAAATTACAAACAATTTTTATTATATACAAATATTTCATGCACTGATTTTCAGCCATTTCACAAGCCTACTTTACACTGCCCAGTTCTCCTGACTCCATTCTCTACCGCAGCCGCCGCACCATAAACGTTCTCAAAAGGCAACACCGCATTTTAACCATTATTTTCATAAATAAGATTAAAACACCATTCCGCACACTCGTCAAATCCCCTACTCTCCAAAAAAGCAACAAAATTTGGTATTCACGCACCGTTATTATTACATTTGCATGTCAATTCATTTATTTATGCTGAACATCATCCTCAAAGACTGCCAGCCTACACGCGACAACCTGCTCCCGCTCGCTTTCACCAGACCGGTGGCTGACCTCCGCACTGGCATACTCACAATCCGCGAAAAATGGGAAACCATGCTTCCCGGAGTCTACTCATACCTCACTCTTGACTACCTGTCAAGAAAATACCCGTGCATTAACAACCCTGAAGGGGACAACATAATCATTTCCGCCCACTACCTGCCCACCCCTAATATAATAAGGTGTATAAAAAAACTCCAGCCGGGCGAGGCTATAACCTACAACGGTGAGATTATTGCCGCAAGAGGAGCGGTTGACTCCACGCCCGCACTCTTGACAGAAATTGACGAAATACCGCCGGTCATCAAAAACCTCTACGACCTGTTCCTGCTCAACGGCATTGCCATTGAATTTGATTTCAACCTCATCACCAAGGGCAGAACCTCCGCACCCCTGAGCACCACAAACACAATAATAGGCGACCCCGGCAAGATATTCATTGAGGAAGATGCCACAGTCGAAGGCGTCACCATAAACGCCAAGGGAGGTCCGGTGTACATAGGCAAAGGTGCCGAAATCATGGAAGGTTCATGCATCAGAGGCCCGTTTGCCCTATGCGACCACTCGGAAGTAAAGATGGGAGCCAAGATATTCGGAGCGACAACCGTCGGTCCTCACTGCAAGGTTGGCGGAGAAATCAGCAACACAGTATTCATAGGCTACTCAAACAAAGCTCACGACGGATTCATCGGCAACGCGGTCATCGGAGAATGGTGCAACCTTGCGGCTGGATGCGTTGTGTCAAACCTTAAGAACGACTACTCCGAAGTAAAGCTGTGGAACTACCCCGCAAGGCGGTTCCTCCGCACCGGTCTGCAGTTCTGCGGACTCTTCATGGGCGACCACTCCAAAACCGGCATAAACACAATGATAAACACCGCGACTGTTGTCGGCGTGGGGGTAAACCTGCATGGTGCCGGCTATCCGCGCAATTTTGTACCCTCGTTCATGGAAGGCTCCGCCGCCGGGCTGTACGAAGTTCCGGCAAGCAAATTTCTTGACACTGCACGAAAAGTTATGGCTCGCCGCAACATTACGCTGTCGCAGGTCGACGCCGACATATTCGAGACACTATACAAAATTACCGACGATTTCAAGTAACCGCCTCAGAAATCCATTCCCGATTTGTGCTCCCGGTGCGCAATCTTCCTGCCCAGCTGCTTTCCGCCCTTGTACACCGCCCTGAGGCGCAGCCACAACGGCGACGGCGCCGAAACAATGTCTGTCGACAGAGTTTCCGCCATTGTCATGATATCGCTGGACTCTCCGAACTGTTCCGGATAAATCACCATTAGATTATGTCTGGAAAAATACTTCTGCAAAAACTCCGGAAGCGCATCCATATCGCTGCTGTGACTCAGCGACGCCCGTCGTGCATTCACTATCACGAGCAAATCCTCATCCCCTATTCTGTTGGACATTATTATAAAATCGTCCCACTGCTCCATTAAGCGGTATTCCGCCCTCACATCATAGCGCCGACCGGCAATCACCGTGGCTATAGCCTGCTTTGTCGCGGTTGTGCCACAGAACACCACACGACATCCGAGCTGACCGGCAAGACTCGCCAATGCGCCTACCCAGGCGGTAAATCCCGTTTCGTACTGCGCATTGTCAGGCACAGCCACCACAATACGGCGCACAGTATTCACCGGAATAAAACAACGGCTTATCACCACCATCCTGTGGGTAGCCCTCAGCAATTTGATCAGCTTGTCACCGAAAAATGAATCTATAATATTTGTCCGCCGGTGCAGTCCGATAATAACACGGTCAATATCCCGTTCCTCTATCGTATTCACCACACCGGTAACAAAATTCATGTCATAGCGCTCAAGCGGAGTCAGACTCTCGTCCACACTCGCCGCGGCCTGCTCTGCCACATCAAGCGAGTTTCGCCCGATTGCCCGCGACGACGCGCTGTTGTCATTCCTCACATGAAGCGCAAACACCTCGCCGGGACGGTTTCCTTTCATCAGCAGAGCCAAATCCACAAGCTCCTGAGCCGTCAGCGGATTTGCCACAGGTATCAGCACATTCCCCTTGCGCCCCTTGGTGGATTCATCTGCGACACTCTCGTCGCCGAGCATCTCCACTTTAAGTTTCTGCGCCGCCCTCGATGTTCCGAGCGACGAAACCGTACAGGTAACAAGAATCATCACAATGGTGCCGTTGAGTATCACCTCGTCAAACAGCCCCATGCCGTAGCCTATCGTCACAACGGCAAGAGCTACCGCGGTGTGTGCGTTGCTCAGCTGGTAGATAATCGAGCGGTCAAGACCCTTCATGCCGAAAGTCTTCTGGGTGAGCCATGCAGCAAACCACTTGGAACTCATGGCAACCGCGCTCATCACCCCGGCTACATAAAGAGTGCCCCAGCCGCGTGTAACAACTCCGATATTTATCATCATACCCACACCTATCAGAAAATAAGGTATGAAGATTGCGTTGCCCACAAACTCTATGCGGCTCATCAGCGGAGACTTGCCGGGGATATACCGGTTCAGAACAAGACCTGAATAAAACGCGCCGAAAACACCCTCTATCCCCGCAAACGACGCAAGCTGCGCCGCAAGAAACATCATTGCGAGAACATAGATAAACTGGAGTATATTGTCATTCCACTTCCGGAAAAACCACCGCGTAACCCTCGGATAGACATACGCCACCGCTATACAGTAGAAAGCAAGACTGCCAAGCAGCCCAAGCGTGCCGCCGATACGGAATTCTCCCTGACGAAACACACCCACCACCGCCGCAAGCACTATCAGCGAGCCGAGCACAGTGAATATCGTTCCGGCTATAGCCACCACCACCGGAGCGCTGCGGGTCAGCCCGAAGCGCGACACTATCGGATAGGCGATAAGGGTGTGCGCGGCAAACATCGACGCCAAAAGCACCGACGCCAGCAAATCCACACCCAGCAGAGTGTACGACACCAGCGTACCCGCAACCATAGGCACCGCAAAAGTATACGCTCCGAACACAAGCCCCTTGCGTATATTCTTCTTCAGGTGATACATGTCTATCTCTATGCCCGCAAGAAACATTAGATACAGAATACCCACCTGACCGAAAACCTCGAAACTCATGTCGCGGGCAAGAAGGTTCACCCCGTAGGGACCAACCGCCACACCCGCCACTATCAGCCCGATAACATACGGTATCTTGAGTTTGTTAAGCAGTATCGGCGTAACAAGAATAATCAGCAGCACCGCCAGAAATATGGTTAGCGGTGCTGTGATTATAGGTGCCGTAGCCTGTATTGCCGGTACTGCCGTCATTGCAGGTCGTTATTTTTTCCAGCCGTGGGCTATCATATACTGCGCTATCTGCACAGCGTTCAGTGCCGCGCCCTTCTTTATCTGGTCGCCGACAATCCAGAACGACAGTCCGTTTTCGTTGGCTATGTCTTTTCTTATCCTGCCCACATACACAGGGTCCTTGCCTGCCACAAACAAAGGCATCGGATACTTCTTTTCCGAGGGAGCGTCGACAACAACCAGCCCTTCGCCTGCCTCAAACACCTTGCGCGCTTCCTCCACGCTCACAGGCTTTTCGGTCTCGATCCACACAGCCTCCGAATGGGCGCGGAGCACAGGCACCCTCACACACATGGCGCTAACCTGAATGTCTGGCTCGTGCATGATTTTCTTTGTTTCGTTGAACATCTTCATCTCCTCCTTGGTGTAGCCGTTGTCGGTAAACACATCCACATGAGGGATAAGATTGTAGGCAAGCTGATACGCAAACTTCTCCACTGTCGGTTCCTCGCCGCGCACAAGCTGCGCGTTCTGCTCCTCAAGCTCAGCCATAGCGGTGGCGCCGGCTCCGGAAGCAGCCTGATAGGTTGCCACATGCACTCGCTTGATTTTGCTGATGTCGTTGATAGGCTTGAGCGCCACAACCATCTGTATGGTGGTGCAGTTGGGATTGGCTATGATGCCGCGCGGAGCGTTAAACGCATCCTCGCCGTTCACTTCCGGCACCACAAGAGGCACATCCTTGTCCATTCTGAAAGCGCTCGAATTGTCTATCATAAGAGCGCCGTGGCGTGTGATTGTCTCGGCAAACTCCACAGATGTGCTGCCGCCCGCCGACACAAACGCTACATCAACACCCTTGAAATCGTCATTGTGCTTAAGCTCCTTGACTGTGTACTCCTTGCCGCGGAATGTATATTTGCGTCCTGCGCTCCTCTGCGAGCCGAAAAGCGTCAGTTCGTCTATTGGAAAATTCTGTTCGTCGAGCACCCGGAGGAACTCCTGTCCCACTGCTCCGCTCGCTCCTACTATCGCTACATTCATTGCCGTAAATCGTATATGAAATTAAATTTTATTGCAAAATTATTAAATTATGGGAATCAGGCTCACTCTACAGCCCGAATTCCTTTCTCACTGCGTCCACCATGTCAAGTTTTTCCCAGCTGAACAGCTCCACACGCAGGGTCACCTTCGCGCCCTCGGGTCCGAACTGCTTCTCCACAACCTCGGGATGTCTGCCCATGTGTCCGTAGGCGGCTGTCTCCTCATATATCGGAGCGCGCAGCTTAAACCTGCTTTCAATCGCATGAGGGCGCATGTCAAACAGGCTCTTCACCTTTTCCGAAATCTCGCCGTCGGTCAGGTTCACATTCGCGGTGCCGCGGGTATTGACATAAAGGCTCACCGGCTCTGCCACACCTATGGCGTATGCCACCTGCACAAGCGCCTCGCGGGCTACCCCTGCTGCAACAAGATTTTTCGCTATGTGGCGGGCTGCATAGGCTGCCGAGCGGTCTACCTTCGACGGGTCCTTGCCCGAAAACGCGCCGCCGCCGTGGGCGCCTCTGCCGCCGTATGTGTCCACAACTATCTTTCTGCCGGTAAGACCGGTGTCGCCGTGGGGTCCGCCGATTACAAACTTGCCGGTGGGGTTCACAAGAAGCACAAGCTCGCTGTCAAACATCTCGCGCACCTTTTCGGGCAGCTGGGCTATGACACGCGGCAGCAATATGGTTCTTATATCCTCCCTGATTCTCTCAAGCATCTCGCGGTCGGCTTCTTCCTGGCTCTTGCCCTCGCCGGCGCGCACAAACTCTTCATGCTGGGTCGACACCACTATGGTGTGAATTCTCACCGGCTGATGCTCGGGAGTGTACTCGACTGTCACCTGGCTCTTGGCGTCAGGGCGCAGGTAAGGCATCACATCACCCTCGCGGCGTATCTTCGCAAGCTCTCGCAGCAGCAGGTGGCTCAGGTCAAGCGCTATCGGCATATAATTGGAAGTCTCGTCACAGGCGTAGCCAAACATCATGCCCTGGTCGCCGGCGCCCTGCTCCTCTTCTTTGGCGCGCTCAACGCCTCGGTTGATGTCGGGACTCTGCTCGTGCAGCGCCGACAGCACTCCGCAAGCCTGCGCGTCAAACTTTAGCTCGCTGCTGTTGTAGCCTATCCTGTCTATGACGCGGCGCACAGTGCTCGTCAGGTCTACATACGCCGAGCTTTTGACCTCGCCTGCCACCACTACCTGACCGGTAGTTACCAGTGTTTCACACGCAACTTTGCTGCTCGGGTCCTGCGCCAGAAACTCATCAAGCACAGCATCCGAAATCTGGTCAGCAACCTTGTCGGGATGACCCTCGGACACAGACTCCGAGGTAAACAGATAGTTCTTTGCTTCTTCTTTCATTGTAATTCGGTCTATGTTTTGTTCGGATAACCATAAAAAAAAAATCGCCTCCGCTGCCGAGTGGACTCACTCTCCGGCGGATGCGTTTCTCGCACACAATGCTTGTCTGGTTCCGTTACCGGGGCAATGCCCGGCTTTTGCGGTTTTAGCATTTTTTCGAGTGGTTGCAAGCAGCCAAATTTCTCCACTGTCACAGCTTCGGGTTTCTCTCCGAATCCGTTTCGGCGGCAAAATTACACCTCCTCGCGCTAATATCCAAATAATTCACCCCATTTAACACTAACAGGGAGCCACACCATGTGCGCGGCTCCCTGCTGTTCTGTTCTCCGGACTACCCGGTGTCACTTGCTCACCATTACACAGATCGGATTCGCGTCCGGCGCAAGATTCCTCAGAGGCTCCGGCACCTCCGCTCCCAGATTTGCCTCAAGCCACTTGTCTATGTCGTCAACAGTGATTACTCCGAAAAATCTGCCTTGTCCGTCACTTGCCACTGGATAAAAAGGCATGAACCCGCTCAGGTCGTCCTCAAAACCCTTATCTACAGTGGTTGCCCGCGTTATGCCCGTTTTCTTGTCAAAATAGCCCACATAGCCGGTGTGGCTGTCATCGCCCATCCAGCCCATGCTCGCGCCAAACACCAGATAGTCCTTGGTCTCGCACATGTCCGACACCAACAGTTTGTCTTTGCCTATGCCCTTGGTGTTCACCTCGCTTGCCACAAGCCGGTTTTCGCCGCAGTCAAATGTATAAAGAGGAGTAAAGCTGTTGCGTGTCACAGTGTACACCGTATCTATAAACGGCTCCTTGAAATGCAGCTCGCCGCCGACCTTTCCGAGCCTCGGACACATCCATTCCGCGTTATATGTGTGCTTGCGTTCGCCGCCCTGCTCCTCGACCTCAAGAAACAGGTTGACCGAATGCGGCATCACTCCGGTACAGTGCGACAGGTACGCGGTGCCGTAGTCCAGATAGCTGTCATAGCCCTCCGGCATAGCCTTCACTACCGTGGTGTCGACTCCACCCTCTACCCCGCGCGAATTAAGACCGCCTGAGTAAATGGTTATCCACATATCCTTGTCAAACTTGTGCAGACGGCTGTCGACACTAACTATAATGGTGTCCATCAGCTGCGAAAGACCGGTAGCCCCCAATGGAGGAATCTGCGGAAACACACGCCCCTTGTAGCTGCCGTCTACGCCATACGCCTGCATATACATCATCTGACCGTAGCGCTTGAAATAAAGCATATTGCCGTCATCGCTCACCAGCGGAAACGGAGTAGAGTAAGCCTCCGGATCCTCGCCCGTGTGACCTATGACCCCCAAAAACCTGCCGTCCATGTCAAAGCTGAGGCAATTCTGATGTCCCCACCCGTTGGGCGAGAAATTGATTACAAGCAGCCGGTTTTGGGTTGCCATAAAATGCCATGACTCGGGGATAAGGGAACTGTCGGTTGTCTCAAATGGCACATAACTGATTTTACTGCCGAGATCGGAAACCTTCAGAGTTTCCGGCGAAGACACCGCTTCACCAACCTTGATAACTGTTTTGTCGCCGTTCAAGGCTCCGCCTGCGGAGCAACCGGCAAGCAACAGCGATGCGACAGCAACCGCTGTTGTGGAGAGAGGTAGTTTTTTCATTTTGTAAATATTGAGGTTTACGGCGGCAAAGATAATTAAATAATTTCACCGCCACAAAAAAGTTTGCCGTTTTTGATTGTTTTTTATAACTTCGCCTCCCAAAGGGAATTACCCATACTATTCAGGAATTTCACATTAGATACAGGTTGGAAAACCCAGACAGCCAAAGAGGGCGAGACACACCGCTTTACCGGCGACACCCGCGTGGCTGCCATTGGCGACAACAACACCCACGAGCTGAAAACAGGCATCCTCGGCGACATCACCGTGAAGTCTGTCGACGAAACCGGCAAGGAAGCCGGCAAAGTGTGCGGCATGAACATCTGGGTAGCTCCCGGTGTCACCGACATTGACGGCATTGAAACCGACGGCGCCGACAACTCCGTGCGCGCCGAAGGCGACTGCATCATCGCACCTGAAGGCTCCATGGTGTTTGACCTTACCGGTCGCCGTGTGGCTTCTGCCTCGCTGCGTCCCGGCATCTACATTGTACGCACCCCCGGAGGCAAGTCTGTCAAGATAAAAATTGACTGACACCCCCTCCTTACGGATAAAAACACAGGCTGCGCGGTTCGCGCAGCCTGTGTTTTTTTATGTTTCGGTTAACCGCCGGTCGCTCTACAGCAGCCCCATCTCGACCGAGGTTGCCACACGCTCTATTATAGCGTCTTTGCTATCCTTGTCCGGGCGGTAGTCCCCTTTGAGGTTCACCCCGAAAAATTTGCCGAATGTCTGCCAGAAACCTGCCCGGAAAGAGCCGAGAAACGCCTTTATGATATTATAGCTGCTCTGGTCGGTTTCACGCTTTATGAGTTTTATGAGCATCTGCGCCTGCGACTTGCTGAACCGCTTCAGCACAGGCTTGTACTGCTTGAAAATCTCCCCCTCCATTTTTTTCAGATACTCCTCGCGCTCCTTTTGGGTAGGAAAGGTCTCTATGTACTCGTATGTCTCGAGAAGGGTGGCGCAGATGAGCTTGGCGTAAGGCAGCGTTTTCTTGACATCGCGCACTGTCCGCCAGTAAAACTCCTCCTCTTTCTTGTTCTTGAACTTCATGGGAGGGTACACAGTCACCTCGTTGAGCACATACATCTTCACCGTGTCGCCATCCACCTCGGTGTAATAATAGCCGCGTATATCCTTCATCCTCGCGCTGGGCGGAGATGTCAGGTCTGTGTCATCCTCTGCGGCGGCAGTTGCCGGAACCGACAGAAAAGCGACACCGAGTACAATATGCGGCAGATACTTTACCATAAAATTACAACAACGTGCGCGTCATTTTGATTGATTTCCGTGCTGCGCCACAGGCAGATAGTCAAGAGTGTAGTGCAGCCCCCTCGACTCCTTGCGCTCTTTTGCCTGGCGCATGATGAGGTAGCCCACGTTTATGATGTTGCGCAGCTCGCAGATTTCACGCGATGCCTTGGAGCGCTTGAACAGCTCTTCGGTCTCCTCGTATAGAATGTCGAGGCGGTTCCAGGCGCGGTCAAGGCGCAGATTGCTGCGCACTATACCCACATACGCACTCATTATCTGCCCCACCTCCTTGATGCTCTGCGTTATAAGCACCATCTCTTCGGGATTTCCCGTGCCCTCGTCGTTCCAGTCGGGCACATCGGAGCGCAGTTCATAGCGCGGGGCGGCGGTTGAAGCGTGTTTTGCTGCCGCGTCGGCGTACACCACCGCCTCTATCAGCGAGTTGGAGGCAAGCCGGTTGCCGCCGTGAAGCCCCGTGCATGAGCATTCGCCCACGGCGTAAAGGCGCTTTATCGACGACTCGCCGTTGGTGTCCACTGCTATGCCGCCGCAAAGATAGTGGGCGGCGGGAGCCACCGGAATATACTCTTTGGTTATGTCTATGCCCAGCGACAGGCACTTGGCGTATATGTTCGGAAAATGGTGTTTTGTCTCCTCGGGGTCCTTGTGGGTGACATCCAGGTACACATGGTCGTCGCCGTGCAGCTTCATCTCGCTGTCTATCGCGCGGGCTACAATGTCGCGCGGTGCCAGCGACAGGCGCGGGTCATACTTGTGCATGAACTCCTCGCCGCGAAGGTTGCGCAGCACCGCTCCGTAGCCGCGCATCGCCTCGGTGATAAGAAACGAAGGACGGTCGCCGGGATGATACAGCGCGGTGGGGTGAAACTGTATGAACTCCATGTCCTTTACAGTGCCCTTGGCGCGGTACACCATCGCTATGCCGTCGCCGGTGGCTACAAGCGGATTCGTTGTCGTGGTGTACACCGCACCCGCCCCGCCGGTAGCCATCAGAGTAACCCTCGACAGAAACTTGTCCACCGAACCGGTGTTCTGGTCCAGCACATACGCGCCATAGCAGGTTATGTCCTTGGTGCGGCGCGTCACAATCTTGCCCAGATGGTGTTGCGTTATTATCTCTATGGCGAAATGGTGCTCGAACACATCTATGTCGGGATTCTCGCGCACCTTTCTCACAAGGCTCTGCTGAATCTCGAAGCCCGTGTTGTCGGCATGGTGCAGAATCCTGAATTCGGAATGACCGCCCTCGCGGTGCAGGTCGAAGTCGCCGTTGGTGTCGCGGTCAAAGTCAACCCCCCACTCAAGCAGCTGCCTGATTTGCTCCGGAGCTTCCGTAACGACCTTTTTTACCGCCACGGGGTCACTGAGCCAGTCTCCGGCTATCATGGTGTCGGATATATGCTTGTCAAAATCGTCTACTGCGAGGTTGGTGACAGATGCCACTCCGCCCTGTGCCAGCGCGGTATTGGCTTCGTCGAGAGTGGTTTTGCAGATGAGCGCTACCCTTCCCTTTCCTGCTACCTTGAGTGCGAAACTCATGCCGGCTATGCCGGATCCGATAACCAGATAATCATATTTGCGTGTCATATTCTTGACAATGAGGTGAAAACTGCGGTGCAAAGGTAAAAATTTTTCGCAATATCAAATCAAAAGAATAATGGTCTTCATTTTTGTGATTTGAAAAACAGGCTGTTAATCGTATGGCGCAGTAATTTTACGGTTTTAGAAGCGGCGTCGTGTACTCTTTGCTCGGTTTTGAAGCCGACATTCAGGGCTATAAACAAACGGATGCGGGCTACAACGCCAAGCTGTCTGTTGCTGCTGACGGTTTTGCGATATTTTGAATACCTGCTTTTGAAGTATTCTCCTGGCATGTCTTTGACGCGAAGTATATGACCGTACAATACTCCCGCAATGATGGAATCCCTTTGTGCCGGTGTG
>RIBJ01000031.1 GCA_003762715.1 Muribaculaceae bacterium Isolate-104 (HZI)
AATTCTTTCCCCCTCGGAAGATGCCTCCCAAGGAGTATATGCGGTATTAGGCGAAATTTCTTCCGGTTATCCCGCTGTAAAGGGTAGGTTGCATACGTGTTACTCACCCGTGCGCCGGTCGCCGGCAGAGTAAGGCAAGCCTCACTCCCCGCTGCCCCTCGACTTGCATGTGTTAAGCCTGTCGCTAGCGTTCATCCTGAGCCAGGATCAAACTCTTCGTTGTTGTTATCTTTTTCTTTCTTTTTTTCTCTGTTGCTGTCGCTCCAGACTGACAACTCTCACGAAACCTGATTCCAAGCCCGGTTACATTTAAATTAAACGCTTGGCAATTTTGAATTGACAGAGACTTCATACGACAGCCTCAGCTGCCGTCCCTTGTTCTCTTGTACTACTTTGTCTATTGTAATTATTTCAATGTTCTCTTGCGCCTTTCAGCGCGAAATGTTTTGCAAAGTTAGAGAGAATTTTTGAATCTGCCAAAACTTTTTGCAAAATATTTTTGTTTTCTCTTTTGAGCCGTGGCTTTTCAAGCCCCGTCGGCGCCGCTGCACCAACTCCGTTTCTCAAAAGCGAGTGCAAAGGTAGACACTTTTTCATTACCCTCCAAATTTTTCATCATAAAATTTCTGCATTTTAACATTTCAATCCCCTCTTATTTACAAAGCCACCTCCTTATCCAGCAGCTAACGCCCCGTCAATCAGAGCAATAAAGTCACATCTATCGACATGCACAATTTTTCAGCCCTAACTCCTCGCAAATATCTATTTACTCCACAAAAATCTATCAGAGACACCATCCGGAATTGACTTTTCCAAATACAACCTCAACCATCCACTCCACGCAGCAACCACGAAAACTATCAGGCAACAAAGAGAAAGAGACTTCCACCTTATTATATATAGGGCGCTATATCCATCCTCCCCCCCCCCCAAAAAAAAATGAAGATGCGCTACTTCACAGCAGCGCACCCTCCTCATAACCAAAATTCAAGTATATAAATTGTCCAACAAATTACATATAAAATCAGCCCGCCGCACCGCTTGCTGCAACAGGCATAAAATCTACACAAAAAAAATACCGGAGATTTGAGGGACAGAGCGCACTCTTCGCTGCGACCATCCCTATAATAGTATTTGATAAATGTGTATTTAATACGCCCTGCTTGCGACGGTACAATTCTGTAATGCAAAATTAGCAACAAATCGGCACCCCCTCAACTCACCGATGCAAAATAATTATAATATCCTTTAAAACGCGACACACCCTATAAACAGGGGTAACCTGTAATTGCGTAATACACTAAATTTACCTATATTTGTTGACTCAAACATCCGCCACCCGAAACAGATTCAGCTTTAATGCCCGCTATTTTCTGCCTACCATACCCAACAGCCAGCCCATGTATATAACCATTGCCACCCTCATACTCGCCGCCGCAGGATTCGTTTGGGGCAAACTCAGAGCCGACATTGTTGCACTCATCGCCCTGCTGATACTTACAGTATCCGGAATACTCACCACACAAGAAGCCTTATCCGGGTTTTCAAATCCTATTGTCATCATGATGGTGTGGCTATTTGTTGTAGGCGGAGCCATTTTCAACACCGGGCTTGCCAAAATGCTCGGCACAAGACTTTCACGCCTTGGGGGAGGCAATCCTCTGAGACTGTTTTTGGTTGTGGTTCTGGCAACAGGTCTCATAGGCGGCTTTGTCAGCAACACCGGCACTGTAGCCCTCATGCTCCCCATAGTCGTTTCAATGGCCGCCGTATCAGGAGCATCCGCCGCAAGATTCCTCATGCCAATAGCCTTCGCATCAAGCATCGGCGGCATGCTCACACTCATAGGCACCCCTCCAAACCTTGTCATAGCGGAAATCTGGGAAGAATATGGAGGAGAGCCCCTCACCATGTTTACATTTCTGCCGACCGGGCTGATTTGTCTTATTGCCGGCACGATTCTGCTGATACCCTTGAGCAGCTGGCTCACCGGGCGAAACAGCAGCAACGCCGGTTCACGCTCATCAAAGTCCCGGTCGCTGACAGAAATTGTCAACGAATACAACCTGAACAGCGACCTGTGGCAGGTAGACGTTCCCCAAACATCCCCCATCGCCGGACTATCCCTTGGCGCACTGTCACTAAGAGCCGTTTACGGGCTTGACGTACTTGAGCTACGTATTGAAGACGGCAGCGCCTTGATAAAGAATGTTACACAGGAAGCCCCTACAGCAAACTCGGTCATAGATGCCGGCGCGGTGCTACTCGTAAGAGGACCCGAAAGCAATGTCAGACAATTTGCCGACGATTACGGACTCAAGTTTCACGACAACGAACACGGCATCAGAAAAAATCTTCATTTTTACGACATAGGACTCGCCGAAATAGTGCTGCTGCCAGACTCGGCGATCCTCAAAGAGACCATTGCCGACCTTGACTTCCGCAAACGATTCAATGTCAACATACTTGGAGTCAGTCGCGGAGGAAACTACATCATCAACAACCTCGGCTCGGTAGAAGTGCGCAAAGGAGATGTTCTGCTTGTTCAAGGCACATGGAAGGCAATAGGAGAAGTGTCACGCGACACTAAAAACTGGGTCGTACTCGGTCAGCCCGAAAGCTATGCCTCGGAAGTGACCCTCGACTACAAGGCGCCCATTGCAGCAGCCATAATGCTATGCATGATTGCAGCTCTGGTATTCAGCACAATACCCGCAGTGACAATAGTACTCACTGCAGCCGTCGCAATGATTCTCACAGGCTGTTTCCGAAACGTCGGAGAAGCCTACAAAAACATAAACTGGGAAAGCATAGTCCTTATAGGAGCAATGATGCCCATGAGCTTCGCACTCGAAAAAACAGGAGTGAGCGAAATGGTAAGCAACTCATTGGTAAACCTCCTCGGAGGCATAGGTCCCCACTGGCTTATGGCTGGCATATACTTCACCACATCCATACTCACACTGTTCATATCAAACACCGCCACGGCAGTGCTTATGGCACCGATTGCAGTGCAAAGCGCCGTGGCTTATGGTGTAAGTCCGCTTCCAATGCTGTTTGCCGTGACATTCGGGGCATCTCTGTGCTTCATGTCTCCCTTCTCCACTCCCCCAAACGCACTGGTTATGCCCGCCGGGCAATACTCCTTTACCGACTATTTGAAAGTCGGAGCGCCGCTTCAGATAATTCTCGGCATCATAATGATACTCACAATACCCATTTTCTTCAGCTTCTGACAGCAATTTCGAAGAATTGCCACGACACTTGCACAACCACCGCCTTCCGGACATCACTTTAAACCAATGATGCTCTGCAAAACGAAAAAAATTTTGAGAGTTTGCGCGGTTTTCTTAATTTTGTGGGTATAATGCCCGTATAAGCCACACGGTGCGCATCAAGCCGATACCCTATGGATAATCAAACGTATAATCTTACCCCCGAGCAGGAGGAGCGCCTCATTGAATCTGAATTTCAGGATGTGCTCACTGGCTATCTCAACAGCAACCACCGCAAAAAAGTCGACATAATAGAAAAAGCCTTCCGGTTCGCAAAAAAAGCCCACGGAGGCATACGCCGCCGTAGCGGAGAGCCTTACATACTCCACCCCATTGCTGTCGCAAAAATCGCAAGTCAGGAAATAGGGCTCGGCTCTACTTCAATATGCGCCGCGCTGCTGCACGATGTTGTTGAAGACACAGACTATACGGTAGAAGACATAGAAAGCCAGTTTGGCAAAAAAATTGCCCAGCTTGTGAGTGGGCTCACAAAAATATCGGGCGGCATTTTCGGCGACCAGGCTTCAGCTCAGGCAGAAAACTTCAGAAAGCTGCTCCTGACAATGAGCGAGGATATAAGAGTTGTGCTCATTAAAATGGCTGACAGGCTCCATAACATGCGCACACTCGGCAGCATGTCTCCAAACAAGCAATACAAGATTGCAGGAGAAACACTATACATATATGCGCCGCTCGCTCACCGGCTCGGACTGTTTGAAATCAAAACCGAGCTGGAAGACCTCAGCTTCAAATACGAACACCCGCAGAGCTACCAGCGCATATCCGCGCTTATCAAAGAGTCGGAAGCCAGACGCTCTGCCGTTTACAACGACTTCTCCGCGCCCATAAAAGAACGGCTCGATGCAATGGGGCTGAAGTACGAGGCTCAGTCAAGGCTCAAATCTGTATACTCTATATGGCGGAAAATGGAAACAAAGCATGTGCCGTTCGAAGAAGTGTACGACCTATACGCCATGCGCATCATATTTGACTGCGACGACCAGACCAAAGAGAAAGAAATATGCTGGAGCATATACAGCGCCATAACTGATCTGTACCGACTGCATCCCGACCGCACCCGCGACTGGATTTCAACGCCGAAAGCCAACGGCTACCAGGCTCTGCACCTGACGGTAATGGGCCCTGACGGCAACTGGATTGAAGTGCAGATTCGGTCAAAACGCATGGACGAGATTGCAGAAAAAGGATTTGCAGCCCATTGGAAATACAAAATCGGCGAAAGCGACGAGGAGAGCGAGCTCAACGTATGGCTCAGAACTATAAAAGACATACTCGAAGACCCCAACCCCAATGCCATAGATTTCCTTGACACCCTGAAGCTAAACCTGTTTGCATCTGAAATTGTAGTATTCACACCGAAAGGCGAACTGATAACCCTGCCAAACCAAAGCACTGTACTTGACGTGGCGTTCGAGCTACACTCGCAGATAGGCACCAAATGCATAGCCGGCAAAGTAAACCATAAACTCGTGCCGCTGAGCCACCGCCTGCAAAGCGGCGACCAGGTGGAAGTACTGACATCCCAGTCTCAGAAACCTAAAGAAGAATGGATGTCATTTCTCGCTACAGCAAAAGCCCGCACAAGACTTCGTGCAGCACTGCGCAAGGAGCATCAGCCGATAATAGACAAAGGGCGACAGATTCTCGCCGACTTTCTCAAAGAGCGCGAAGTCGAGGCTACCAACGAGATTATTACAAAAATGGTGGCGTTCTACCATGTGCCCAACCGCGAAGCCCTGCACTACAGGCTCGGCACCGGAGAGCTTAGCCTGGACGGATACATAGTGAAGGAATCGCCCAAAACAGAAAAATCGCTGCTGTCCAAAATTTTCCGGATAGGACGAAGCAACCGCAAAAACAGCTCTCTGGTTGTTACAACTCCCGCCAAAATCAACACCAAAGAGACTTATACCCTCAAATGCACCGACTCAGAGCGTAACTTTATATTTGCCGAATGCTGCCGCCCTATTCCGGGCGACGATGTAATGGGGTTCATCAACGACCTCGGACAAGTGGAAGTACACACACTCACCTGCCCGAGAGCGCAAGTGCTCAAAGCAGCACACGGCACCCGCATTGTCAGCACCAAATGGGAAGAAGTCCGGCAGAAATTCATCGCGGAAATACTGATTGAAGGCATTGACCGTCACGGAATCCTTCAGGAACTGACTCAGATGATTTCAAACCACCTCAACATTGACATTCGCTCTCTTCACATAGACACCGACAAAGAAGTGTTCAGATGCACACTCACCGTCCTTGTAAACGATGCCAGAGTAGTGTCTGACCTCTGCGCAAAAGTCAAAAAGATAAAAGGCATAACATCAGCATCCAGAGTCGGAGATGAAACCGATGACAATTAAACGACTACTATCGGCAATAAAACGTTGAAAGATGAAAATAATGAGTTCCGCATACGTCCGTTGGTCGATTTTTATATTGGCGACCATACTCATAGTCTATTTCCTGCCACGGAAAAACGGCAGGGAATTTGTCTACGAAACAAACCGACCCTGGGCTTTCTCCCTCCTGACCGCTCCTTTTGACATTCCCGTACATCTTGACTCTATACGGGCGACACAAGTACGCGACAGCCTTGAATTGCGGTTTGAACCGGTATATTTTCGCGACAACAACATCGAAAAAACAGCACTCTCACAATTCTCCGCCCAGCTGAACAGCTCTGAAGAAATCGCACTTTCGCCGCTTGAACGCAACAGACTCCTCGCTCAGGTGCGCAAAGTCTATGAATCCGGCATAGTGGACGCTGACACTTATTCCCGGATAGCAGCCTCAAGACTCCCCGGCATAAGAGTCATACACGACAATGTCGCACTATCGGTGCCTACAAACAGATACCGCTCGGCGCGCAAAGCGTACGCATATATCGACAGTGTCATGAACGACAGGCGATTCTCCCACGCTATCGGAGTGTGCGGACTCGCCGACATTCTTGTTCCAAACGTAATCATCGACTCGGCTGAGACACGCCGCCTGCACGACGAAGTGTTGCAAAGAGCAATGGCACCGATTGGCGTGATACAGCAGGGCGAACGAATAATTGACAGAGGCGACATCGTCACACCACAGCTATACACAATACTGCGCACCTACGAAGACATATCACGCCAGCGGGGAGGCTCGAAATCCGGCGACTACTACCCGGTAATCGGGCAATTGCTGTATGTTGTGCTGCTGCTCGCCTCCTTGTATGCCTACCTGTATTTCTTCCGACCGGACTACTACCGTTCACGGAGAATCATGCTCATGGTAATGATGGTCATTACCGCAATTGTTTTGTTTGCCTACGGCATGTCCCGGGCGTTCATTTCCGGAATATACCTTGTGCCGTTTGCCATTCTGCCAATCGTGTTCGTCATCTTTCTTGACACCCGCACAGCTTTGTTCTCCCACATAGTCACAGTTCTGCTCACAGCATTGTCAGGCACATTCCCTCTTGAATTCATTTTCCTCCAGTTCATGGCGGGGGTCGCTGCCATTGTAAGCCTGAAAGAACTTACCCGGCGCTCTCAGCTGATACGCACCGCCGCTATTGTTTTCTGCACATACGCACTCGCCTATGTCGCGGTTGAGCTGTTCCATACCGGCAGCATAGAAAAACTGTCGCCGAGAATGTTCGGATTTCTCGGAATAAACGCTGTGTTCATCTCATTCGCCTATGTAGCCGTTTTCCTGCTTGAAAAAATTTTCGGTTTCATATCCAAAGTCACTCTTGTTGAGCTTTCCGACATAAACAACCCCGTGCTCCGCGAACTCTCCGAAGAATGCCCCGGAACCTTCCAGCACTCCATGGCTGTCAGCAACCTTGCATCGGCTGCCGCCCACCGCGTTGGAGCCAATGTACAGCTTGTTAGAGCAGGCGCCCTGTACCACGACATCGGCAAAATCGACAACCCCGCGTTCTTTACCGAAAACCAGCACGGAGTCAACCCCCACGATGCACTCGACCCCGTTCAGAGCGCAAGAATTGTAATCGGACACGTTTCGGACGGCATCAGACGCGCCGAAAAAGCCAAACTTCCCGGCAAGATTCTCGACTTCATTCGCGAGCATCATGGAGCCGGCAAAGCAAAATACTTTTACAACACCTGGTGCAACGCTCACCCGGACAGCTCGCCCGACAACTCACTGTTCACATATCCCGGGCCCAACCCCACATCAAAAGAAACATCCATCCTCATGATGGCAGATGCCGTAGAAGCTGCCTCCCGAAGCCTCTCTACCCACACCACCGAATCCATTTCCGCTCTTGTGAACAAAATTATCGACTCTCAGGTTGACGAAGGGTTGCACGATGATTCCCCTCTTTCGTTCCGCGACATCAGAACTATAAAAGAGGTATTCATAGCAAGACTGCGCACCATGTACCATGCACGCATCTCTTATCCCGAAATCGTGAAAACCTCAGAAGGCTCCTCATCCACTGACTCAAATGGACAACAACAATGATACGACTATACACACTCCTTATAATATCACTGTTTGCTGCTTCCGCCTTCGCGCAAAGCATAAAACAACAATTCACAATTGAAAAGCCCGACCTCGAAGCTATCAAAGCCGCAACATACGACCGCTCATCACCCTACTACTACCCCAGGCTGATGAAAGAGTTCCAGCGCAACGACACCCTGATGAAGCTCGACAAGTTCCGACACCTGTATTTCGGCTACATGTTTCAGGAAGACTATAACCCATATCGCCCCAAGGCTTTCAAGGGGCCGGTTCCTGACCCTGCTGAAAACCCTGCGCTCACTCGCGCCGAATGCGATTCGGTGATAGCTCTGTGCGAACGTGCTATCGACGACAACCCTTTCGACCTTCAGAACATGATGCGTCTCATTTCGGCTCTCAGACTCAAAGGAAAAATCAACCTTGCAAACATCTGGCAGTACAAACTTGACTACATACTAATGGCAATAGCCTCTTCCGGAACCGGTTTTGACGAAGAAAACGCTTGGTACGTCGTTGAGCCTCAACACGAATATGTACTGCTCAGCGTGCTCGGTCTGCGTGCCGTAAACCACCTGTTCTATGCCCCGTACTACGAATACATACAGGTAAACACGCCAAACGACACCGGCGCCGAAGGATACTACTTCAACATCAAGGCAATCCTTGAAGAATACTACCGCAAATACCCCGAGGAACAATAACTTCCCCCCGGCGGCATTACCCCACACTGCAAACATCACGATTCAAATGACTGCTCCTGCTGATACACCCAAAGGAACCCTGTACCTGTTGCCCGTAGCGCTCGGCGACACCGACCTGCACAACGTTTTGCCCGACATAAACTTCACTATAGTGCGGCAGATTCGCTATTTTGTGGTGGAAAACATCAGAAGTGCCCGGCGGTTTCTGAAAAAATGCGACCGCAGTATCGACATAGACTCCCTTACATTTTTCACCCTTGACGAACACACCGACCCGCAGGACATTCCGGCGATGCTCGAACCCGCAGCCCGCGGCTACGACATAGGAGTGATTTCCGAAGCCGGATGTCCCGCCGTGGCAGATCCCGGTGCCGACCTTGTTGCAATAGCCCAGCAGAAAAACATTAAGGTGATGCCGCTTGTAGGACCGTCAAGCATTCTTATGGGACTGATGGGTTCCGGATTCAACGGACAGAGCTTCGCTTTCGCAGGATACCTCCCTGTCGACTCCGCTGCCCGCACCGCCGCGCTCAAAGAAATGGAACGCCGCATTGCACGCGAACACCAGACACAGATTTTCATCGAAACACCATACCGCAACAACCGCCTCATAGAAGAGCTATGCCGGGTGCTGCCCGACTCGATGCTGCTTTGCGTCGCATCCGACATCACCGGCGAATCGCAGGACATCACCACTCTTCCTATCGCGAAATGGAAAAAGAAATCATTCGACTACTCCCGTAAACCAACCATTTTCCTCCTCTACCGCTGACACAATGTCTAAGAAAAACAACTCCATACCGACATCGCAGCCCGGACTATTCGACAACCTCGACGACAAACTATCCGCTATACAGCAGGAACTGCCCGTACACCCCTCTATCGAGGACTTTATTGTAGAAACAAAAAAGATAACGCAACCCGAGGTTCCACCTCACACAAACCTCCTTGAAGAACCGGTGGATGTAGACCCCCGCCCACGGCAAGCAATTCTATTCAGAAGTTTCGGAAGCGGAAGTAGCGGCAACTGCGCCTTCATTGGCGACCGGAGCGGAGGCATACTCATTGACGCAGGCGTCGATGCTAAAACCGTCATCCAACACCTTAAGACAATGGACATGACCATGGATGACATACACGGCATCTGCCTAACCCACGACCATGGCGACCATGTACGCTGCGTTTACTCCCTTGTAAGACGCCACAACCACATAAAAGTTTTCTGTACGCCGAAAACTTTCTCCGGCATCATGCGGCGCCACAGCATGTCGCGCCGACTAAAAGACTACCACCAGCCAATATACAAAGAATTCCCCTTCCGCATCGGACCCTTTGAAATAACAGCCTTTGAAGTCAGCCACGACGGCACAGACAACGCCGGATTCTTCATCTCTTCCGGCAACCTCAAATTCGCTGTCGCAACCGACCTCGGTTGCATCTCCGAACGGGTTGACCACTACATGAGGCAAGCAAACTTCATTGTCATCGAAAGCAACTACGACGAAACTATGCTGCGCGAAGGTCCATACCCCTCTTACCTGAAAGCTCGCATAGCAGCGCCAAACGGTCATCTTGACAACAAAGAGACTGCCCGCTACCTCGCCGAGATACGCACACCGGAACTCAAAAACATCTTCCTCTGCCACCTCAGCCGCGACAACAACACACCCTCTCTGGCGTTGACCACCGTGGCGCAGGCGCTCGGCATCACCCCGGGCGAGCCTCACATTCCCGGCACCCTCAGACTCGAAGTGCTGCCTCGGTTCGACGCATCTCCTTTATATATATTACGCAAATAAACGCATCAACAATGTCACCTCAAAGACAACCCCTCATAGGAAAAAATCTCGAAGAGCTCGCCGGCATTACTGCCGAAATGGCTATGCCCCGCTTTGCCGCCGCTCAGATTGCCGACTGGCTATACGTCAAAAGAGTCTCCGACATAGAACAGATGACCAACCTCTCAAAAAAAGCCAGGGCGGCGCTCGCCGAAAAATACACTGTCGGAAGAGAGGCCCCGCTGGAATGCCACAGATCCTCCGACGGCACTGCCAAGTACATATTCAGCGGTGTCCCCGGCAGAAATATCGAGGCGGTAATGATTCCGGACAGAGACAGAGCCACCCTGTGCGTCAGCTGTCAGGCAGGTTGCCGCATGAACTGCGCATTCTGCATGACCGGGCGCAACGGCTTTGACGGCAACATAACCGCCGCCGGCATCATAAATCAGATTATGAGCGTTGACGAAAGTGAAAATCTGACAAACATCGTGTTCATGGGCATGGGCGAGCCGACCGACAACCTTGACGCTGTGATGAAATCGCTCGAAATCTTGACAGCCCCGTGGGGATTCGCATGGAGTCCGAAACGCATCACTGTATCCACAATCGGCAACATTAAAGGACTCCGGCGCCTGCTTGACCAAAGCAAAGTCCACATTGCCATAAGCGTGCACACACCCTTTGCCGAAGAACGCAGAAACATAATGCCGGTTGAAAACACTTGGCATCTTACAGACGTTATGGAGCTGCTCCGCCAATACGACTTCAGCGGGCAGCGCAGACTCTCTGTTGAATACACCATGTGGGCAGGCAAAAACGACAGCCCGAAGCACGCCACCGCCCTCGCACGGATGCTGCGCGGCACCGACGCGCGCGTCAACCTGATTCGATTCCATAAAATCCCCGGATTTGACGCGACAAGCTCACCGGAAAACACCATGACCGCTTTTCGCGACACTCTCAACTCACTGGGCATCACCGCCACAATACGCGCCTCGCGAGGAGAAGACATAATGGCTGCCTGCGGAATGCTTGCCGGAAAAGACAAACAGAAATAACCCACACCCCATAATGGCGCGGCACAACGACACTGGCAACTGGGGCGAGGATTCCGCTCGCGAATACCTTATTACCAAAGGCTACACCATCCTCGACACAAATGTCCGGTTTGGCAAAAACGAACTTGACATTGTGGCCCGGCACAACGACCGCATTGTATTTGTAGAAGTCAAGACCCGCTCTACCGACGAGTACGACCCGCTTGATGCCGTAGACCGAAAAAAAATCTCACACCTGTGCCATGCTGCCGAATCATACGTCAGCACCCACAACATACCTCACCCTGTACAGTTCGACATAATAATTGTCATTGGAAATCCCGGAAACACCCCCGCTATCGAACATATTCCTGACGCTTTTCTACCACCGTTGAGCACTCGCTGAACCCGTTTAACAATTTTTATTCTCAAAAATTTGGAAGACATATGTTTCCATTGTAATTTTGTAATGATTTCAAATTTAAAGCCATTTCAAACATACTCAGATTTTTGAAAGTAACTCATGTATAACTACAGCCCCGACATATCTGCCAAAGCTCTGCGGCTCATAGCCGATTGCGGGCTGCGACCCTCGCCACAGCGCATTGCGGTTGCTTACTATGTGCTTGCAAACCGCACTCACCCCACTGTTGACGAAATATACACCGACATCAAAGCCACATGTCCCTCACTTTCAAAAACCACCGTTTACAACACACTTAGAGCACTTGTAGAGTCAAACTGCATTATTGAGCTCACCATTGAGCCGGGCACAAGCAGGTTTGACGGCACAACATCTCCTCACGCCCACTTCCGCTGCAACTCATGCAAAAGAATTTTTGACATTGACATGCCGCACATTCCGAAACTTTCCGACTTTGATGTCGGCAATGTTCAAGTATATCTCAGCGGGCTATGCCCCTGCTGCAAAAACTGAAATAACCAAAACCAAATAAAAGTATAATTATTCATTAAAAAAACAACACTATGGAAAAGAAATTTATCTGCACAGTATGCGGTTATGTACACGAAGGCAACGAAGCTCCCGAAAAATGCCCCCTCTGCGGCGCTCCCGCAAGCAAATTCAAAGTACTCACCGCCGACGAAGCACTGAAATTTGTCACCGAGCACCAGATCGGTGTGGCTAAAGGCTGCGACGACGAAATGATTGCCGACCTCAACGCTCACTTCAATGGCGAATGCTCCGAAGTGGGAATGTACCTCGCAATGTCGCGCCAGGCCGACCGCGAAGGCTACCCCGAAATTGCAGAAGCCTTCAAACGCTACGCATTCGAAGAAGCCGAACATGCCGCAAAATTTGCTGAACTCCTCGGCGACTGCGTTTGGGATACCAAGACAAACCTTGAAAAACGCATGGCTGCCGAAGCAGGCGCTAACGAAGACAAAATGCGCATTGCTGCCCGTGCTAAACAGCTCAACCTCGATGCCATCCACGACACCGTTCACGAAATGGCTAAAGACGAAGCTCGTCACGGTCAGGGTTTTGAAGGTCTCTATAAACGTTTCTTCAAGAAATAAACCCATGCCCTGACAAACGGCACTCTCATAAAGTCCGCCGCACCACAAAAATCGGTGCGGCGGACTTTTTTTATAAAAAAAACACCTCACTCTGTGAACAATCTGCCGCCCCCGCGCATTATAACACATAAAGACCAACCACTCCTGAAACACTCCGCAAAATGAAAACAGTTAAAGACACATTGCTACAACGCCGAAGCATACGCCGCTACGAACGGGAGGACATACCTGCCGAAACAATGGATTTTATTTACGAAGCCATCCGCAACACCCCGACAAGCTACAACGGACAGCAATTTTCCGTGATTGACATCACCGACCAGACAATCAAGGAAAAAATCTATGAACTCACCTCACAGAAGCAGATTAAAACATGCAGACACTTCCTTGTGTTCTGCGCCGACTACTACAAAATAAAACAGCTTGCCGACTCAAAAGACATCGACTTTCCCCACTTTGAAAAAACTCTCGACGGAGTGATTGTCGGCATAGTTGACGCTACTCTCGCTATGATGAGTGCACTCACAGCTGCCGAATCAGCCGGGCTCGGCACCTGCTGCATAGGCTACACAAGAACAGCCGCTCCCGAAGCTGTGTCAAGACTGCTAAGTCTGCCACAAGGCACATTCATCGTTTGCGGTCTCGCAATAGGTGTGCCGCGCGAGATGCCCGACCTCAAGCCAAAACAGCCGGTAGGCACCGTGATACACCGTAACGTCTACAAAACCGAAGGTCTCGTTGAATCTCTCATGAAGTACGACCTCGAAATAGAAAACTACAACCGCACAAGAAGCGGAGAAAAAACATCAAACGACTGGGCTTCACACATCATCGACTACTACCGCGCCGCTATGGACTACAAGATGCTTGACGCCATACGCCGCCGCGGGTTCGATGTTGAAAGTTGACAAAAGGCAACTTCAGAAACTGTTTAAATTTAGTTGTGGGATTGATTGAGAGGATTTTATGAGGTGTTTTTACGAGTTGAAGCTGAGAGCATAGCGGTCTATGTGACCGATGAAACTCGGTGAAAACAACCATAAAAAACCTCAGTCAACCCACAAGAATGATATTATAGCTTTTATTTCGTAGTAAAATTAAACAGTTTCTCAAATACACAAAAAAACTGCCCTTTGAGAGCGTGTCTGCGCACCACCGCACAGACACGCTCGTTTGCATTTTATTGCAACAAAATTTGCAATGCCAGCCGTGTGATTGTAACTTTGTGTCTCAAATTTCTGTTAAAATGACAAACAACCCCATGAAAAAAAGTATCTTTTTTGCTATTGCGGCTCTCGCGCTCAGCGCCCAGGCAAAGCAGCCGCAAAACAGCGGCGGAGGCATTACACCGCAGATGATGACCGAAATCAGAGGCGCTTTTAAAAACACTCCGGCTGACAAGGCTATTTTCAACGCCATTTCGAACAACGACATCAACAAACTTGCGGTAAACACCGCATCAAAAAACAGCTTCGACACTCACTTCAGCCACAGAGTGCCCAGCAAAGGCATAACAAACCAGAAATCAAGCGGCAGATGCTGGCTATTCACCGGACTCAACGTACTCCGTGCTCAGGCTATGGCTCAGCACAACCTCCCCGAACTGCAGTTCTCGCAAAACTACAACTTCTTCTGGGACCAGCTTGAAAAAGCCAACCTGTTCCTGCAAGGCATTATCGACACCGCCGACAAGCCTATGGACGACAAAACCGTTGACTGGCTCTTCGAGCATCCGCTGAGCGATGGCGGGCAGTTCACAGGCATTGCCGACATTATAACTAAATACGGAGTGGTTCCCGCCGAAGTGATGCTGGAAACCAACAGCTCAAACTCGACATCTCGCATGAGCAACCTCATCGGTCTCAAACTCAAGGAATGGGGACTTCAGCTCCGCGACATGGCTGCCGCCAAAGCAAACCCCGCTGACTTGCAAAAAAAGAAAACCGAAATGCTCGGTGAAGTCTACCGCATGCTTGCCCTCAACCTCGGCGAACCTCCCACAGAATTCACCTGGACACGTCGTGATGCCAAAGGCAACGCAGTCGACACCCGCACATACACCCCGCTGTCCTTTTACAAGGAGTACCTCGGCAATGACCTGAAAAACAACTACGTCATGCTGATGAACGACCCCAGCCGCGAATACTACAGGCTGTATGAGATTGACTGCGACCGCCACGCCTATGACGGCGAAAACTGGACATACGTCAACCTCCCCGTCGAAGACATTAAAGAAATGGCGATAGCCTCTATCAAGGACAGCACCGCAATGTACTTCTCTTGCGACGTAGGCAAATTTTTCGACCGTGAACGCGGCATTCTCGATGTCGACTACCTCGACTACGGCTCCCTGTTCGGCACCACATTCGGCATGGACAAGAAGCAGCGCATCCTCACCCACTCAAGCGGTTCAAGCCATGCAATGACGCTCGTTGCCGTTGACCTCGACGACAAAGGCACCCCTGTAAAATGGATGGTTGAAAACAGCTGGGGACCCGGTGCAAACGGAGGACACCTCATCATGACCGACAAATGGTTTGACGAATACATGTTCCGCCTGGTTGTAGACAAAAAATACCTCACCGACAAAGCGGCACAGGTATTGAAACAGAAACCCACCGCACTTCCCGCCTGGGACCCCATGTTCGCCCCCGAGCAATAACACAACGGCTGCATAGCATAATAAACAAAGCCACCCCCGCGCAACCCGTCCATTGGGTTTTGCGGGGGTGGTTTTGTTTTGACAGCTTCTCAGAAACTGTCTGTATTTTCACTCCGTCAGAGAGCCACCTCGGGATACATCGCTTCCCACCACTGCGGCTCACCCTTCAGGTATTTGGCAAACCATGCGAAAATGGTATCCTGCCAGCGTATGCGTTTTTGATAATCGGTTATATGGTGATCCTGATCCGCAACTGCGACAAACGCCGTCGGACGGTTCAGCAGCTTGAGCGCCGTAAACATCTGGATGCTCTCGCCTACAGGCACATTCATATCCTTGTCACCGTGCAGAAACAGCAGCGGAGTGTGTATCTTGTCGGCATTGTACAACGGACTTTGCTTCACATACAGCTCCGCGTCGCTCCAGGGATAAGCGTCTCCCATGCTCACCTCGCTGTACGAATAGCCCCAGTAGCCCTCGCCCCAGTAGCTTGTGTGGTCGCTTATGCCGGCATGAGATATGGCTGCCGCGAAAATATCGGTGACTGTCTGGAGATACTGCGTCATAAAACCGCCGTATGAGGCTCCTATACAGCCTATCTTCGACGAATCCACATACGGATGCTCCTCACAGAATCGTTTGGTGCCCTCGATTATATCCTCTGCCACACCCTGACCGGCGGTCTTCACATGGCGCGACGAAAATTCCTGACCGAAACCGGTGGCGCCGCTCGGCTCAACGACATACACCACATAGCCCTGCGCCGCGTACGCGTGGTGAGGATAGCGGCTCTCGAAATTACGGCTCGTGGGGCTGCATCCTCCGTAATAATTCACTATGAGAGGATACTTTTTGTCCGCGTCAAAATTTGGCGGCAGGTAAAAGCGTCCGCAAATTGTGTCGCCTCGTGAATTAACAAAATCCCAGGCTCCGGTAGCTCCGAGCCTTATCTCCTTCATATCATCGGCAAGAGGCTCGTCAAGCACAGTCGTTTTCAGCGACTTGGTGTTAAGCGCATACAGCCTGTCCGGATTGTCCACACTCTGCGCCACAAACGCCGCGCCGGTACCCGAAAGCGGCAGGCTTATACCCTTTATTATATCCTGACCCAGCGGCAGGCGCTCAATATTGCCGCTCAAGGGGTCAAGGCGAAATGCGCTTATGCAGTCGCGATCCTCCGCTGTAAAATAAACCTTGCCGTCTGCACGACTCCACTGGAAAGCGGTCACATTAGGATTGAAATTCTTTGTCAGCGGTCTGAAACTGCGGCTCTTTACATTGTACTCGAAAAGCTGGGTGTCAATCATGCTCGGAATACGCCCTTCGGGCACATTCTTGCCGATACCGCCGAGAGCCTCCGGCGAGCCGCTTACAATAACAGTAGATGCGTCGGGCGAGAAAACCGCGCCCGCCAGAAATCCGTCGTCTGCCACTATTGTGTCAAGGCTCAGACTCGCGAAATCAAGCACTGCGAGAGTATGCATCGTGGTCGGACGCTTTTCAAGCCTGCTGCGCGATGACATCACCAGCGCCTTGGTGGCATCGTCGCTTATATCAAGCAACGACACATTGTGATGACCGTATGTTATCGGCGACAGCACACCTGTTGCAATGTCATACACCGCGAGCGAACGGCGGTTGCGCCACCCCGGCTGACGGTCGTCAGGCTCTATGATACGGTACACCTCCGGATTCTCCTTGTGCCCTTCGGCGGTCAGAGTCATCACCAAAAACTTTTCATCGGGCGAAATCGTGAAATGACCGGCAGGCACTCCGTCGGCAAACACGCTCTCCACACCCGTGGCGGCGTCTGTAACCCTTATGCTTCTGCCGCCGGCACTGCCGGTGGTACGGTAATACCTGCTTCCGGTTGGCATCCATGCAAGGCTCTCCGCGCTGCGCGCCACAGGAGCCCCGCCGGCTGTGCTCACAACCCATTCCCATGAAGTTGCGCCGCCGGGCAGTGTGTTGGAGTACACCGTTATGAGATACTTGCCGTCAGGCGACATCGAAGTCGAATAAATGCGGCGCCCGTGCAGCACATTGTCAAGAGTAAACATCCTCTCCCCGGTTCCGGTCTGAAACACCTGACCGTCGGGTGCGATAATCCTGATGTCTGCCGTGTCGGCGGCTCCGGGCGATGACACATAGCGCACTACCACGCTGTGGTCGGCAGGCTTGAGAGTTACCGCACCCGGCTCGGTCTGCTTGCCGTCCACATACAAACGGTAATTTTCAAGACCCTCTACAGAAATCTGCGCGGTGGTGTAGCCGGTGTTTGTCATATTGAAACCGAGCAGATGCGAAGCCGCTGCGCCCTCCACACCCTTTACAACCGTACCGTCAAACACAGTGGCGCCCGACATTGCCCGCTCTATATTCACCGGCATGTCAAGAACACGCTTCGCCTCAAACTTGCGCGAATTCACATCCACAGAATCAATGATAGCCGGAGTGTTGATGATAAACGGACCCGCATAGCGGAAATTCTTCACCGCTATCGTGTCCGCTCCGGCAGCCGCCACCATTGCAGCCGCCGCAATTGTCATAATCTGTCTTCTCATAAGAGCTTGTTTAATAATACACGCTCAAAATTACTAAATAGAGTTGACAGCCGCAACCGCCTCACACCTCACGCCGTGAGATTACGCTCGTCTATCACCCGTTTTGCGCCTATATACGCGCGGCTGAAATAGCCCCCGTCGGGAAACTTCTGGTAAGTGATGCCCTTGCTGGTCGACGCGTGGATGAAAGTACAGCTCTTGCCGTCATCGGCAACATCGACAACTATCGCCACATGCCCCACCACACCTCTGGATGTGCGCGGACTGCTGAAAAACATAAGGTCGCCCGGTCTGAGCTCATCCTTCGCCACAGGCTTGCCCTGACGGTACTGCATTATGGAAGTGCGGTTGAGACTTATGCCAACCTTGCGAAACACATAGCTTGTAAAGCCCGAACAGTCAAATGTCGACGGTCCGGTAGCTCCCCAGCGGTAACGGCGACCGAGAAACGACGCCGCGTACTCGCTCAGCTCGCCGGCAATCTCGTCCAGACGCTCTTCCATTGTCTTTTGCGGAGCCGGCTCCTCCACAGCGCCGAAATCAAAGCCCGCAAGGTTAGAAGGCAGGCTGTCGGCATTCCACGTCGGCGCAATAGGAAGATATTCCGGCTTCAGCGGAGGCACTCCCTGAGCCTTGAACGAACAGAAAACGGCACACAGTACCACAGAGAAAAATATAAATAGATTTCTTTTCATAGCGTTTTTAAAGGATGTTTATTTTTGGCTTATGTTAAGAAGCGGATTTCGGAGTATGTTTGGAGATTTCATAAAGTTAAAAGTAAACATACTCTTACATGTAATGTATCAGATAAGGAATATTGCGGTGAATCCTGTACTCCCCCGCCCCTTTGATTACTTATACAAAGTTAGCGAAAACAAACGCCTTTGTCAAGCCCATTAAATTCTTTTACAACAACTTACCTCACATTAACCAAATCCCCGCAATCCCCTGCCCCCATCCCCTTAATATTTGCAATTATTATCTGTGGCGACGGGGGTAGGTAGGTCGTTTGGAGTATTTTCATTAACTTTGTAAGCAATACTAAAGACTATTATATTTTTAAATTTTAATACCATCACTGAAATGAAGAGAATCTTAGCCGGACTGGCTGTGTGCGCATGCACCGCCGGTGCTTTCGGGCAAACCTTCAAAGAGTGGCAGGACCCCAATGTCAACTCTGTCAACCGTCTGCCGATGCACACGGCTTATTTCGCCTACGAAAACGCCGATGCAGCCGCCGCCGGCACCAAAGAAAAAAGCTCGAACTTCATGAGCCTTAACGGACCATGGAAATTCAACTGGGTGCGCAACCTGGACAGCCGACCCACAGATTTCTGGAAAAAGGATTTTAACGACAAGGGCTGGGACGAGCTTAATGTGCCCGCCGTGTGGGAACTTAACGGCTACGGCGACCCTATCTATGTGAACATCGGCTACGCCTGGCGCAACGACTACAAGAACAATCCGCCTTATGTGCCTGCCGAAAACAACCATGTAGGCTCGTACCGCCGGGTGTTTACAATACCCGCCGACTGGAAAGGGAAAGACATCATTGCCCATTTCGGTTCCGTGACCTCAAACATGTATCTCTGGGTCAACGGCAAATTCGTCGGCTACGGCGAGGACAGCAAGCTGGAGCAGGAATTTGACCTGACCCCCTACCTTGTGCCCGGCAAAGAAAACCTGATTGCGTTTCAGGTGTTTCGCTGGAACGACGGCTCTTACTTCGAGGACCAGGACTTTTTCCGCTACAGCGGAGTTGGCAGAGACTGCTACCTGTACGCCCGCGACAAAAAACGCATAGAGGATATCCGTGTTGTGCCCGACCTTGACGCCGACTACAAAGACGCCACACTCGCCGTGAGCGTATCGCTCAAAGGCTCAGGCACAACCGAGCTGAGGCTGGTGGACCCGCAGGGCAAAGAGGTTGCCTCAGGCAGCATAAACGGCTCAGGCAGCACAACACTCTCCGTTTCCGACCCCGAAAAATGGACTGCCGAAACTCCGGCGCTATACACCCTGTACGCCTCGCTCAAAGGCAGCGACGAGACAATTCCGGTAAATGTGGGATTCCGCAAAATAGAGCTGAACGGCGCGCAGATTCTGGTAAACGGCAAACCGGTGCTGTTCAAAGGCGCCGACCGCCACGAGCTTGACCCCGACGGCGGCTATGTTGTTTCGCCCGAACGCATGATGCAGGACATCGAACTGATGAAGAAGTTCAACATCAACGCAGTGCGCACATGCCACTATCCGGACGACAACCTGTGGTACGACCTCTGCGACAAATACGGCATATATGTGGTTGCGGAAGCCAACCTCGAAACCCACGGCATGGGCTACGGCGAAGGCACACTCGCCAAAGTGCCGCTGTTCAGACAGACACACCTTGAACGCAACCAGCGCAATGTGCAGCGCAACTTCAACCACCCGAGCATAATATTCTGGTCGCTCGGCAACGAGGGCGGCGACGGTCCCAACTTTGTGGACGCATATAAATGGGTGAAAGCCGAAGACCCCAGCCGCGCGGTTCAGTACGAACGCTGCGGCTATGCCGACCACACCGACATCTACTGCCCCATGTACATCGGCTACGAGGAGGTGGAGAAATACGGCAAACGTACCGATGTGTCCAAACCGATGATTCAGTGCGAGTACGCCCACGCAATGGGCAACTCCGAAGGAGGCTTCAAGGAGTACTGGGACCTTTTCAGAAAATATCCCAACCTTCAGGGCGGATTTATCTGGGACTTCGTTGACCAGTCGCCCCGCTGGAAAGGCAAGAACAGTGTGGAGATTTACGGCTACGGCGGCGACTTCAACCGTTTTGACGCTTCCGACATAAATTTCTGCAACAATGGGCTCGTAAGCCCCGACCGTGTGCCCAATCCTCACATGTACGAGGTGGGACGTGTGATGCAGAGCATCCACACCACCCCGGCAGACCTTGCCAAGGGAGTGTTTGACGTGTACAACGAAAACTTTTTCACCGACCTCGGCAACTACAGACTCACATGGCAGCTGTTGCGCAACGGCAAAACAGTACGCACAGGCACCGTTGAAAATATTGACGCGGCTCCCCAGACCACCGGCAAGGTGACAGTCGACTACGGCTCTCTCGAACCGGATGGAGAATACCTGCTCAACTTCGCATACTCTCTCAAAAACAGTGACGGAATTCTTGAGGCGGGCACCACTGTGGCGCGCGAACAGATTGCTCTTACACAGCCTGCCGCCGCCGACATGACAATAGCCAACGTGACAGAGACAAACCGTCCCACCGTGCAGCCAACCATTGTCGACAACCAGACAAACTACCTGATAGTGTCCGCCCCCGGTGTTGACATCGAATTCAGCCGCGCAAACGGGTTCATGAGCAAGTACTGCGTCAACGGCACCGACATGCTTGCCGAAGGCGCTCAGCTGACACCCAACTTCTGGCGCGCCCCCACCGACAACGACTTCGGCGCAAACCTGCAACAGAAATTCGCCGCATGGCGCTCGCCGGAGTTCAAACTCGAATCACTTGACGCAGAAAAAACAGACGGACTGGTAAAAGTCACCGCCGCCTACTCTGTTCCAGCTGTCAGCGCCCGGCTTACAATGACATACACCATCAACAACGCCGGCACAGTCAAGGTCGAGGAAAAACTTACCGCCGACAAAAACGCAAAAGTATCGCCGATGTTCCGTTTCGGCGTGCAGATGCCCATGCCTGAAAGCTTTGACCGCATAGAATACTACGGCAGAGGACCGGTTGAAAACTATGTTGACCGCACACAGGCAGCCGACCTCGGAGTTTACTCCCAGACTGTCGCCGAGCAGTTTTACCCCTACATACGTCCGCAGGAAAACGGCAACAAGACCGACATACGCTACTGGCGGCAGATCAACCACGCCGGCAAGGGTCTTGAGATAACCGCTTCCGTACCCTTCTCGGCTTCAGCGCTCAACTACACGGTGGAAAGCCTCGACGAGGGCGCTGCCAAAGCCCAGGGACACTCGCAGGAAGTAGCCAAAGCCCCCCTCGCCAACCTGCTCATAGACAAGCAGCAGATGGGTCTCGGCTGCATAGACAGCTGGGGTGCCGTTCCGATGCGCAAGTACATGATGCCTTACGGCGACTACGATTTCACCTTCATCATGAAGCCGGTCTGCAACATCATTCCCTGAACGGGTCTCTGTAGCAATATAGAAAAAGGAGCCTGAAACGGCTCCTTTTTCTATATTGATTACTCTTACCCTTGCAAAACTCAAATAAATTTGGTTTTGCGCCTAACTTATCGCTATCTTTGCAAAACGAACAATAAAAATCAACATCCTTATAACCCAAAGTACAAAGTTATGTCAAAAGTTACCGTTGTAGGAGCAGGAAACGTAGGCGCTACTTGCGCTAACGTTCTTGTGACCCAGGGCATTGCCGACGAAGTAGTGCTCATCGACATCAAAGAAGGCCTTTCCGAAGGCAAAGCCATGGACATCATGCAGACCGCAAACATTCTTAATCTTGACACCCGCCTTACCGGTGTGACCAACGATTATGAAAAGACAGCGGGCAGCGATGTTGTAGTCATCACATCAGGCATACCCCGTAAACCCGGCATGACCCGCGAGGAACTCATCGGCGTGAACGCAGGCATTGTAAAATCTGTTACCGACAATGTGCTCAAATACTCACCCAATGCAATCATTGTGTGCGTATCCAACCCGATGGACACCATGACCTACCTCATCCACAAAACATCAGGTCTGCCCAAAAACCGCATCATCGGCATGGGCGGCGCTCTTGACAGCGCACGCTTCAAATATTTCCTGAGCGTTGCTCTCGGTGCCAACCCCAACGAAATAGAAGGCATTGTAATCGGCGGTCACGGTGACACCACCATGATACCTCTGGTACGCTATGCCGCTTACCGCGGCATACCCGCCTCTACCCTCATGCCCGCTGAACAGCTTGAAAAAGTTGCAGCCGACACAATGGTAGGCGGCGCTACCCTCACCAAACTTCTCGGCACCTCTGCCTGGTACGCTCCCGGCGCTGCAGCAGCCCAGGTTGTAGGCGCTGTTATCGGCGACCAGAAAAAGCTCATCAGCTGCTCCGCTCTTCTTGAAGGCGAGTACGGCGAGAAAGACCTTTGCATCGGTGTGCCCTGTATCCTCGGCAAAAACGGTATCGAGAAAATCGTTGAGTTCGACCTCAACGAAGAGGAAAAAGAACTCTTCCGCAAGAGCGCCGAAGCCGTTCACAAAACAAATTCAGCACTTTCCTGCTAATACAGCGTCATGAAAATCTTCAGATATATAGTAGCATCGGCGGCTTTTGTGGCTCTCGCCTCATGCAGCGGCAACACAGCCGGCACAGCCGCCGAAGGCAACGGCGAAGCTGCCGCTGTGGAAGAAGCAGCCGCTGTAACTGCCGAAGAAGCTGTGGTTGAGCTTGCAGCAGGCACCACCGAGATAGCTGCGGCAGATGTGCCCACCATCATTGACTTCAACGCCGTATGGTGCGGTCCCTGCCAGCGTTTCAAACCGGTATTCCACAAGGTTGCCGAGGAGTTCAAAGGCAAGGCGGTATTTGTTTCGGTAAACACCGATTCATGCCCCGACATCGCCCAGAAGTACCAGATTCAGTCTATCCCCCAGATTGTGACAGTGATGCCTGACGGCACAGCTACCGCAGGTCCTACCGGGTACCAGGAGGAAGCAGACTTCAAGGCTTATGTTGAAAGCGTTGTGAACAAATAAACATCATAATGCACCGAAACAGTCAGGGCGCCCGCTTGTGCGAGCGCCCTGATTTATTTTCGGAACCGCTGACAGACTCAGCGTTTGTCGGCGTTGCCTTCGTAGAAGTTCATGAAAGCCCGGTTTACAAGCCTTGTGCCGCCGGGGGTGGGATAGTTGCCGGAGAAATACCAGTCGCCCGGATGATGAGGCACCGCATCGTGGAGACCTTCGAGAGTCTGGTAGATGATTTCCACTTCGGCGCTTGTGTCGGCAGGAGTGAGCATGTCGGCAATCTTTTCCGACACCTGCCTGTCGGTAAACGGCGCGTATATAGCCTTGACACAGTTTTCAAGCTGTGAGTCAGGAGCATTCTCCATTGCCACGCAGCGGGCGTAAGTGTCGTCAAGCAGAGAATCCATGCCGTTGTCGTGCAACAGCTCCACCGCCGCGCGAAAAGCTATGAATTCGCCCATACGCGACATGTCTATGCCGTAGCAGTCGGGGTAACGCACCTGAGGCGAGGAGCTGACAACCACAATTTTGCGCGGATGCAGGCGGTCGAGAATCCGCAGGATGCTCTGCTTCAGAGTTGTGCCGCGTACAATGCTGTCGTCTATCACAACAAGATTGTCGACATTGTTTTTTATACATCCGTATGTCACATCGTACACATGGGCGGCAAGGTCGTTTCGCGCCTCGCCCTCGGCAATGAAGGTGCGCAGCTTTATGTCCTTGATAGCCACTTTCTCCACCCGGAGCCTGTGAGACATTATATCGCGAAGGGTGTTCATGTCAAGCGTTCCGGTTTCCTGCGCCGCGAGAATTTTGTCAGACTTCAGTGTATCCAGATAATGCTCAAGAGCCTCGACCATGCCTATAAACGCAACCTCAGCCGTATTGGGGATAAACGAAAACACTGTGTGGTCAAGGTCATATCCTACACTTTCAAGCACCTGAGGCACTATATTGCGTCCGAGAGCCTTTCGCTCCTTATATATATCGGCATCGCTGCCGCGCGAAAAGTATATGCGCTCAAAGGAGCAACGGCGGTTGTCGCCTTCGCCCAGAATGTCGCTCACCTCCACTACACCCTGCTTGCTAACAGTCACGGCGCTGCCGGGAGCCAGCTCGCGCACATCGGCGCGGCGCACATTCAGCACCGTCTGTATCACAGGGCGCTCCGACGCGACCACCACCACCTCGTCGTCGAAATAATAGAACGCCGGGCGTATGCCGTGCGGGTCGCGCAGGGCAAACATGTCGCCGCTGCCTGTAGCGCCGCATATCACATAGCCGCCATCCCACAGAGGCGCCGCGTTTTTAAGCACCTCCTTCATATCAAGGTGGGCTTCTATCTCCTTGCTGAGCTGAGGCTCCGCGAGAGTGTCTCTATACTGTCGGTATATCCTGTGGTTCTCCTTGTCAAGAGCGTAACCGAGCTGCTCGAGAAGCATGACGGTGTCGCTGTAAATGCGCGGATGCTGCCCTTTGGACACAACGCTTTTGAAGATTTCCTCCACGTTTGTCATGTTGAAGTTGCCGCACAGCAACAGATTGCGCGACCTCCAGTTGTTGCGGCGCAGAAAGGGGTGCACATAGCTGAGTCCGCTTCTGCCGGTGGTGCTGTAACGGAGGTGACCCATGTAGATTTCTCCAACAAACGGAGCCTCTTTCTCCACCCACTCAGCACTCCGGTTTTCAACATCAGCTTTTTCAAGGGCAGGACGCAGATTGTCAAAAATTTCCTGAATGGCACCTGTTCCGAGCGCTCTCTCGCGAAACATATATTCGCTTCCGGGCTCGGCATGGAGCTTGACCACTCCGATTCCGGCACCTTCCTGCCCGCGGTTGTGCTGTTTCTCCATCATCAGATAGAGCTTGGACAGTCCGAAGCAATATGTGCCATATTTTTCTTTGTAATACTCCAGAGGCTTGAGCAGGCGAATCATCGCAACCCCGCACTCGTGTTTAAGCTGTTCCATACTCCTTTAATCATATTTTGGCGCAAAGTTACGAACAAGTATCGCCGACATACCACAATCTCATTATTTTTTTATTATCTTTGCCTCAACAATTTTTTTTTTGCCGGCTTCTGACCAGCGCACATGCCGGCATCCCTGACTGTTCATGAATCAAACAATCCTTAAACAGATACTCAAATGAAAGAAAAAATCAACAAAGCGTTCAACGAACGTTTTTCCGGAGCAGGCACCCTGTATGTAGCCCCCGGCCGTTTCAATCTCATCGGCGAACACACCGACTATAACGGCGGTTTTGTATTTCCGGGCGCGATAGACAAGCTCATGATGGCAGAGATACGCCCCAACGGCACAGACAAAGTGCGTGCATACTCGTTTGACCTTGACGACTATGCTGAATTCGGGCTCAACGAGGCCGACGCTCCGACCCAGAGCTGGGCGCGATATATCTTCGGTGTGTGCCGCGAGGTTCTTAAACGCGGCGGCAAGGTTGAAGGCTTCGACACCGCCTTCGCCGGCAATGTGCCCTTAGGCGCCGGGCTGTCTTCGTCTGCCGCTCTTGAAAGCTGCTTTGCCAACGCCATCAACGATATTTTCAACGACAACTCCATTGACAAATTCGAGCTTGCCCGCATCGGACAGTCCACCGAACACAACTATTGCGGTGTAAACTGCGGCATCATGGACCAGTTTGCAAGCGTATTCGGCAAGAAGGACCACCTTATGCGCCTTGACTGCCGCTCAATGGAATTCGAGTACTTCCCTTTCAAGCCCGAAGGATACAAACTGGTGCTTGTGGACTCTGTTGTCAAGCATGAGCTTGCCGACTCGCCCTACAACAAACGCCGCGCATCGTGCGAGCGCGTTGCAAAACGCCTCGGCATAGAGACCCTCCGCGACGCCACCATGGAGATGCTCGACGCGATAAAAACCGATATTACCGCCGAGGATTATTTCCGCGCAAAATTCGTAATTGAGGAGAAAGAGCGTGTACTGGCTGTGTGTGATGCCCTCGTTGCAGGAGACTACGACACTGTAGGTCGCTGCATGTACGAAACCCACCACGGTCTGTCAAAAGACTATGAAGTGAGCTGCGAGGAGCTTGACTACCTCAACGACATTGCCAAGGAATGTGGTGTTACCGGTTCAAGAATCATGGGCGGAGGTTTCGGCGGCTGTACCGTCAACCTTGTCAAAGACGAGCTTTACGAACCGTTCATCGCCACTGTAAAAGAAAAGTTCAAAGCCCGTTACGGACACGAGCCCAAGATTTACCCGGTTGTTGTGAGCGACGGCGCACGAATCTACGAAAACCAGTAATAGCGCGCGACAATACTGAAAAAGGGAGCCGGATGGCTCCCTTTTTGTTTTTTCGGGGTGCGGTGCCTGCAAGGTGCATCAGATTTCGGGCAACGGCAGTTTGTGGGTATTCTTGACCTCGTCAAGCACAAAGGAGCTGTTCAGAGAGCCTATGCAGTCGAGGTCGCCGAGAATGCGCAACAGGAATTTCTGATACGATTTCATATCGCGTGTATAAATCTTCAGCAGAAAATCATAATCGCCGGATATATTGTAGCACTCGGCAATTTCCGGTATGGACTTCACCGCCTCGATAATGCGCATTGCATTTTCGTAGGTGTGCTGTTTCATCTTCAGGTAACAGAACGCCATGAAGCCGCAATCTATGGTACGCGCGTTCAGCAAAGCTATGTACCGGTCTATAACCCCCTCCCGCTCAAGGCGTTTAACCCGCTCGAAAGTCGGGGTCGGCGAAAGGTGCACCACTGCTGCCAGCTCCTTGACAGTAAGGCGCGAGTTGTCTTGTAAAGCCGCGAGTATGCGCACATCGGTAGGGTCGAGAGTGATATTCTTTTTCATGTCAGGAATAATATTCGTGAAAATGCCGGCAAAAGCCGCTGTTATCTGAATAATTTTATTGTTTAGCGCACAAATTTAGTTCAAATATCCAAATAACAAAAACATATTGGAATTTCATTACACTCTCTCTAATTTTGCATCGGAAAACAATCTAAAAACCGATTATATGTCAACAAAGAAATTACATTTTGAAACATTGCAGCTTCATGTAGGTCAGGAACAGCCGGACCCGGCTTCCGATGCCCGCGCCGTACCTATCTACCAGACAACTTCTTACGTGTTTCGCGACTCGCAGCATGCCGCCGACCGGTTTGCGCTGAAAGAGCCGGGAAACATCTACGGACGCCTGACCAATTCCACACAGGATGTTCTTGAAAAGCGCATAGCCGCCCTTGAAGGCGGAGTTGCCGCTCTTGCGGTTGCCAGCGGAGCGGCGGCTGTGACGTATGCTCTTGAAAACATCACCCGCACAGGCGACCACATAGTAGCCGCAGACAATATCTACGGCGGGTCGTACAACCTTATAGCCCACACATTCGAGCCGCGCGGCATAGAATCCACATTTGTCAATGTGCGCGACCCAAAGGCAGTCGAGGCGGCAATCAAGCCCAACACCAAAGCTATTTTCGCTGAGACATTCGGCAACCCCAACTCCGATGTCACCGACCTTGACACCCTTGCGGAGATAGCCCACCGCCACAATCTGCCTCTGATTGTAGACAATACTTTCGGCACACCGTATCTGATGCGCCCGTTCGAGCACGGGGCTGACATTGTTGTCCACTCCGCCACAAAGTTCATCGGCGGTCACGGCACAAGCCTCGGCGGTGTCATTGTCGACTCCGGAAAATTTGACTGGAAGGCGAATGCCGACAAATTTCCCACAATCGCCAAGCCCGACCCCAGCTATCATGGGGCGGTATTTGCCGATGTAGCCGGAGCCGCCGCCTTTGTCACCCGCATACGTGCAGTGATACTTCGCGACACCGGCGCCGCGATATCGCCCTTCAACGCGTTCATACTGCTGCAAGGTCTTGAAACACTTTCTCTGAGAATAGAGCGACATGTGGAAAATGCCCTGAAAGTGGTGCAATTCCTTGCAAAACACCCCAAGGTGGCGAAAGTAAATCACCCCTCGCTGCCCGAACACCCCGACCACGAACTCTACAACAGATATTTTCCCGACGGAGGCGGCAGTATATTCACTTTCGAACTTAGAGGCGGTGTTGAATCGGCATGGCGCTTCATCGACTCGCTTGAGATATTTTCACTGCTGGCAAACGTTGCCGATGTAAAGAGCCTCGTAATACATCCCTACACCACGACCCACTCGCAGCTCACGCCGGAGGAGGCAGCCGAACAGCTCATCACACCCTCCACTGTTCGCCTGAGCATAGGCACAGAGCATATCGACGACATAATCGACGACCTCGCACAGGCGCTTGACAAAGCCTGACTTGAATCAAGCGGCTTCAATACACAGCGCTGCAGTGTCATCACTGCGGCGCTGCCGCTTTTTTCCACACTTGCCTGACATATAAGGAGCCAGATAGGCACACCATTTTTCGCGGGTTACATAGGTGCTTCCGGCAAGGTCGTCGGCAACTTTGCCGAAACGGGCGTTTATCTCCGCGCGAATCTTCTGTTGGCTCGGCAACTCTTCGCTCGGATGCTCGCGCCACCAGTCGCACACCTGCAGGGCAAGCTCGGCAAGCAACGGTTTGTCGAAACGGCGGAAATCCTTGAATGAATGACAGCTCAGCACCCAGCCCACAAGGCCGTTGGCTGCGACTCTCTCGTCAAGATTTTCCGGAGCTTTCTCAGGCAGATAGCCCGGCACAGGCGCTTTTTTGGCGCGGCGCTCGGCAGCCTTGCGGCGGCGCTCCTCGGCGCGGGCGTCAATGTCGTTTTTAATGCTCATGAACATCTCGGCGGCGTCGATGTTGTCAATCTTAGTTAGGGTGCCGTCTGTCAGATAGGCTATTACAGCATTCATCACTTCGAGCTGCAGCGATGTGATAAGGGTTGCGATTGTTTCAATCCATTCGATACGGAGGCTGATTTGTTTTTTCTTTCTCATTTTTTTGTGTGTGTTTATTGTTCGTGTGTTTTTAAATTGTTTGCATGTGTGCAAAGTTACGATACGAATCAGCCGGATATTGTCTTAATTTTCACACTCGTGAATGTTAAAAATGCAACGAGCTAAGCATCTGCCACTTACCTTTACAAAATCGGGTAAGTGTTAAAATTTCAGAGAGCAAGTGTTAATTCGCAGGAAATGAAAAAGAATCCGCCTCCGAGCGGACACAGTGTACGGAATCGGACACCGGCCCAAAGCACTAACCCCTTAACGAACAACGCATTGCCACTTTGGCACGGTTTATGCAACATATATTGGCACATCACTACGAAAACAATAATTATCCGACTATGGACAGAGAAATACCAAAATCAGAACGGCTCAGAGCCAAACGCATAACCATAATAAAATGGGCAGCCGGAGCTGTGAGCTTTGCCGTCGTTATAGCAATTCTCATATCGATGATGCGCAAAAGCGTGTATGCGGAGGACCTTAACATTGTAACTGCCGACACCGGCACTATAGAAACATCGGTCAACGCCTCCGGAAAAGTGACTCCCGCTTTTGAAGAGATTATCAACTCGCCGATTTCAACCCGCATTGTAGAAGTGTACTCGCGCGAAGGCGACAGCGTGCAGCCCGGCACACCGCTTCTGCGCCTTGACCTCCAGAGCGCCGAAACCGAGATAAACAACATGGGCGACGAGCGGAGAATGAAACAGTATGAGCTTGAACAAACCCGGCTCAACAACCACACATATCTTTCAAATCTTGAAATGCAGGTCAAGGTCAAGGAAATGGATGTGAACCGCAAAAAGGTAGAGGTTACAAACGAACGGCGCCTTGACTCGCTCGGCTCCGGCACCGGCGACCGTGTACGCGAGGCTGAACTCGCCTACAACACCGGCAAGCTCGAGCTCGAACAGCTTCGCCAGCAGCTTGCAAACGAACGTCAGGTGCGCGACGCTTCTCTAAAGATGAAACGCCTGGAACTTGACATCTTTGAAAAGAACTTCGCCGAAAAGATGCGCACCCTCGAAGATGCCCGCATACGCGCCCCGAGAGCCGCAACCCTCACATACATCAACAACCAGATCGGTCAGCAGATAGGACAAGGCGAGAAGGTTGCGGTGATTTCCGACCTGAGCCACTTCAAGGTCGACGCCGATATATCTGACAGCTACGGCGACCGTGTAAGCGTAGGGTCAAGAGCCATTGTGAGAATAGGCAAGACACGCCTTGAAGGCACTGTGAGCAACATTACCCCTCTTAGCAAAAACGGGGTGATTTCATTTACCGTCACCCTTGCCGACGACGACAACGCCCGCCTGCGCAGCGGTTTGAAAACCGATGTGTATGTGATGTGCGACATAAAGGATGAAGCCGTGCGCATAGCCACCGGTTCTTATTTCAAGGGACCCGGCGAATACGAGCTGTTTGTGCAAAACGGCGAGGGTGAGCTTAACCGCCGCAAGGTGCGCCTCGGCGACAGCAATTTCGAGTATGTGGAAGTTGTGGAGGGTCTCAGACCCGGCGAAAAAGTGGTAATATCCGACATGTCCAGCTTCAACAATTCCAAGACAATAAAATTGAATCACAAGAAATAAACTCTTAACATCATGGCTATCATTTCAGTAAAAAACGTAAATAAAGTATATCGCACCGACGAAATCGAAACCACCGCTCTTGAAAATGTCAATCTTGAGGTGGAAAAAGGCGAGTTCATATCCATAATGGGTCCCTCGGGCTGCGGCAAATCCACCCTCCTTAATATAATAGGGCTTCTTGACACCCCGACATCCGGCAGCGTTGAAATAAAGGCAACCGACACTACCGGAATGAAAGACAAAGCCCTGGCAGCTTTCCGCAACCACAACCTGGGCTTTGTGTTCCAGAGTTTCCACCTCATACCCTCGCTCAATGTCACCGACAATGTGGAGCTACCGCTCATTTACCGCAGCGGCATCGGCGAGAGCGAACGCAAGGCTATGGTAAAAGATGTACTCGACCGCGTGGGGCTGTCTCACCGCATGCGCCACATGCCCTCGCAGCTTTCAGGCGGACAGTGCCAGCGCGTGGCTATAGCCCGTGCCATAGTCGGCAATCCGGAAATTATTCTCGCCGACGAACCCACCGGCAACCTTGACTCCAAAATGGGTGCCGAGGTAATGGAACTGCTTCACCGCCTCAACAAGGAGGACTCGCGCACAATAGTAATGGTTACCCACAACGAAGAGCAGGCAAGACAGACCGACCGCATAGTACGGTTCTTTGACGGAAGACAGGTGCTATGATTGCGCGTCAAGACGAATAAACCAACATACTCCTTAATTATTATGAAACAGATATTAAATGAACTCAGACAGCAACCGCTTGTGAGCTTGATAAGCATTGTCGGCACAGCCCTGTCAATATTTCTCATAATGCTGGTGGTAATGCTCCAGCAGGTAAAGGTTGCTGATTTCGCGCCGGAGAGCAACCGGTCGCGGATGCTGCACTGGAAATTCGCCAGCATACGCCACACAAGCTGGGGAGAGGATGCAAGCAGCAACGGACCGATGAGCTCCTCGACAATAAAGGCGCTTTTCGGCGACCTTGAATCGGCGGAGGCTGTGACCGCTTACAAATCGTTTTGCGACGTAAGCTCGGCGGCTCTTCCCGGCGAGACTCCAATAGCGGTAAAAATGAAGGCGACCGACGCTAATTTCTTCCGGGTGTTTGACCTTGACTTCATAGCAGGCGAGCCGTTCAGCCAGGCATCTTTCGAATCGTCACTGCCGGAAATAGTCATTTCCGAATCGGTTGCGCGGAGTGTATTCAAAACAACCGACGTGGTCGGTCGCGAAATGCTTCTGGACCTGGTGCCGTTCAAAGTTACCGGTGTTGTGAAGGATGTGAGCCGGCTCGCCGACAAAGCTTACGCAGAGGTGTGGGTTCCTTACACCACAGCAGGTGTTGACCGCAACAACTGGAACAACGGACACATGGGCTTGCTCAGCGCAACCATACTGGCACGGCACAAAAATGATTTTCCGGAGATACGCCACGAACTCGACCGGCGTCTGGCTCAGATAAACACTACCATGAAAGCCGCCGACGGCTTCGAATTCATAAGCCACGAACGCCCCTACGACCAGGAAACCGATGTAGCCACTCTTTACGCCAACCTCAACCCGGACATGGCGAAAGTGCGCCGGTCAAGCCTCATTGTCTACGCAATACTGCTCATTGTCCCGGCTATAAACCTCAGCTCAATGACACGCAGCCGCATGCGCCGGCGCATAGCTGAAATAGGTGTGAGGCGCGCTTTCGGAGCCACTGTTTCGCGCATCACACTGACACTGATTTATGAAAACCTCATTGTAACCCTTGTTGCCGGAGCTGTAGGACTGCTTCTGTGCGTTGTATTCTCCTGGCTGTGCGGCTCCTATCTTTTCTCCGTCTCCGACAGCCGCATTTCGGCAGAAATGATTTTACAGTGGAGCACATTCGGACTCGCCATGATGTTCTGCTTTATACTAAACCTGCTGTGCAGCGCCCTCCCGGCTTGGAAATCGGCACGCACAGGTATTGTTGAATCTCTTTCAGGAACCCGCTGACATATAGTTACAGATATGAAAAAGAAACTTTTAAGACAGATGCTTAACGAATGGCGGTCCAATGTGTGGATTGTCATAGAATTTATAATTGTGAGCGTTGTGCTGTGGTATATCAGCGACTACCTGTTTGCCACATACTCAATGGCAAACCGTCCCAAGGGCTTCGACTCGGAGCACTGCTATCTGCTTACCCTGCATGACCTCACCAGCCAAAGCCCGAAGTTTATCGAAAACCGCACCATAGAGCAGAAAGCGGAAGACCTCCGCGAAATCATGGAGCGACTGAGACGCCGTCCGGAAATCGAAGCCGTAAGTCTTTCCATCAACTCGTACCCCTACAACGGCAGCGACAGCGAAATATCATTCGGTTACGATTCAATAAGGAATTCCGGACTGCACCGCGTGGCTACAGCCGATTTTGTGAAAGTGTTTCGCTACGAGGGCATCAATGGCGAAACACCCGAACAGCTCGCAAAAGAGCTTGAAGAGGGCAAGATACTCCTCAGCGACAACTTTTTCACATATTCCAACGCCAAGGCTCTTCGGGTAAGTGAAATAGGGCCCGACAGAATATATCTCGACAACGACACCTCGTTTATACAGACAGGCACTCCGTTGAAACCGGTGCGCTATGATGATTTTCACAAATGGAGCGTGTTTGCCCTGTTTTCCAGAGAGACTGAGTCACCCCAGGCGATGCTTTGGATGTCAGAGCTTTGCATAAGGGTGCGCCCCGACATGGACAAGGATATCATACAAACCCTTATGAAAGAGGCGCAGACACAGTTTCATGTAGGCAACTTTGTACTGAACGATGTGGAATCGTTTGATTCTATCCGGCAACAGTATCACCAGGGCGACTATGACCGCCGGCGCAACTACTTGGTGGGCATGGGCTTCATGATGCTCAACATTTTCCTCGGACTGCTCGGTACATTCTGGTTTCGCACCCAGCAGAGAGTGCAGGAAGTGGCGTTGCGCAAAGTCAACGGAGCCACAGACCGTTCGGTGTCCGGACGCCTTGTAAGCGAAGGCCTCATACTTCTCGCGGCAGCGACACCGATAGCCGTGTGCATCGATGCAATTCTCGCCAAATACGAATTCAACGAGTGGCTTGACGGCTACCTTGTGTGGTCACACCTTGCTGTCAACGCCGCAATCACCTTTGTCCTTATGGCGCTGATGGTTGTGGCGGGCATACTGTTCCCGGCTTGGCGGGCTATGAAAATACAGCCTGCCGAGGCTCTTAAAGATGAGTAATCAGCCTGTAAAACCGCAATGATTATGAAAAGAACCGCAATAATTTCAATGTTTCTGGCATCTGTTTCCGCTCTTAGCGGAGCCACGCCGATACATCTGTCTCTTGACGAAGCCATTTTCCGCGCCCGTGCCCGGAGTGTGGACGCGGCGGTGGCGCTCAACGAGCTGAAAAGCTCGTACTGGGAGTACCGCACCTATCGCGCCGACCTGCTGCCCGAGGTAAATTTCGCCGCCACCCTGCCGGCATACCGCAAGCAGTACAGCTCATACATGAACGAGTCAGGCTCGTTTTCCTTTGTACCCAACAACTACCTGGAGATGAGCGGAGAGCTGTCGATAGACCAGAAGATATGGTTTACCGGAGGCACACTGTCGCTCAACACTTCCATTGACTATCTCAGGCAACTCAGCGGCGACAAGTACAACCGTTTCATGACCATTCCTGTTGCGCTGACTCTCAACCAGCCGGTGTTCGGGGTCAACTCCGTGAAATGGAACAGAAAGATTGAGCCGGTGCGCTACGCCGAGGCCAAGGCGCAGTTTCTGTCTGCGACAGAGGGGGTTGCGATGACAGCAATAAACTACTTTTTCAATCTGCTCATGGCAAAAGAAAACCTGTCCATAGCCCGGCAGAACCTTGACAACGCCACCAGGCTCTACGAAGTGGCGAAAGAAAAGCGTGCAATGGGGCAGATTAGCGAAAACGACCTTTTGCAGATGGAGCTTAACCTGCTCAACGCCAGCTCTGACCTCACCGAATGCCAGAGCAACTTCAAAAGCAACATGTTTACCCTGCGCTCTTTTCTCGACTATGGCGAGGATGTGGAAATAGAACCCGAAGCCCCGGCAATGGTTCCGGTAATAGATGTGACTTACGCCGATGCGCTTGACAAGGCGCTTGCCAACAACAAATTTGCCAAAAACCTGCGCCGCCGGCAGCTTGAAGCCGACTACGAAGTGGCGAAAGCTAAATCAAACATGCGCGAAATAAATCTTTTCGCCCAGGTGGGCTACACCGGCACCGACCACACATTCGGAGACTCATACCGCCGCCTTAAAGACAACCAGATAGTTGAGGTAGGTGTAAAGATACCGCTGGTGGACTGGGGCAAACGCCGGGGTCAGGTGAAAGTGGCGCAGAGCAACCGCGAGGTGGTTGAAAGCCGTCTGCGTCAGGAAACACAGAATTTCAATCAGGACATTTTCATTCTGGTAGAACGGTTTTGCAACCAACAGCAGCAGCTCCTCATAGCCGACAAGGCTTCTGCCATTGCCCAGAAACGCTACGACACCAATGTCGAGACCTACCTGATAGGACGGATATCGACACTCGACCTGAACGACTCGCAGGTCAAGAAGGATGAAAGCCGGCAGGAATACATCAACCAGCTGTTTCGGTACTGGTATTATTTCTATCAGCTGCGTTCACTGACTCTGTGGGACTTCGAGCGCGGCACCGACATTGACGCCGACATTGACAGAATCGTAAAAAATTAGCTATCTTTGTATCTGAATAGCTTCATTTTATGATACTGATTGTTGATGATGACAAGTCTATCCGGCTGTCGCTCGGAGTGATGCTCAGGCGCAGCGGGCACGAGGCAATCGCAGTCGGGTCGCCAGAAGAGGCGCTCGACATAGTGAGAGGCACTCCGTTGCAGCTCATACTCATGGACATGAATTTTTCACGCGCCACCACCGGCGAGGAAGGCATAGAACTGTTGAAAAAATGCCGTATTTTCCAGCCGGACACACCTGTTATACTTATAACGGCGTGGGGCAGCATTCCGCTCGCCGTCGAAGGCATGCAGGCAGGCGCTTTTGATTTTATCACCAAGCCTTGGAACAACCACCTGCTCCTGCAACGCATTGAAACCGCACTACGGCTCAATGCCGCTCCGGTTGCCGACCCCGCTTCCGGCAGCGGATTTGACCGAAGCGGCATAATAGGCAAAAGTGCCGCACTGACTCAGGTGCTCGACACAGTTGCCCGCGTTGCCCCTACCGACGCGCCGGTTCTTATACTCGGAGAAAACGGTACCGGCAAGGAGCTGATAGCCCAGGCGATACACGCCAACAGCCCGCGTGCCAAATCGCCGTTTGTCATGGTGAATCTCGGAGGCATCAGCCAGTCGCTATTCGAGAGCGAGATGTTCGGACACACCAAAGGAGCGTTTACCGGTGCGGTGGCAGCCCGCAAAGGCAGGTTTGAGATGGCAGACAAAGGCACCATTTTTCTTGACGAAATCGGCGACCTTGACCCGGCGTCACAGGTAAAAATGCTCAGGGTGCTGCAGCAGCACACATTCGAGCCACTTGGCGACAGCCGCCCGCGAAAGGTTGACATCAGGGTTGTGTGTGCCACAAACGCCGACCTGCCCGCCATGGTGGCGGACCGGAGATTTCGCGAGGACCTGTACTACCGCATAAACCTCATTACCCTGAAGCTGCCCCCTCTGCGCGAGCGCCGCGAGGATATTCCGCTGCTTGTGCGGCATTTCGCGGCACAGAACGCCAAAGCGGCGGGTGTTGAAACTCCGGAGATAAGTGCAGATGCCATGCAATGGCTGTCGCGCCAGCCGTTTCCGGGCAATATCAGAGAGCTTAAAAACCTTGTTGAACGCACCATGATTGTAACCGGCGGCGAACGCCTTGACTCAGCAGATTTCGAGCGGTCGGCAACTGTTTCAGACAGCAGGCACACAGCCCCTACTCTTGAGGGAGCCACTCTTGACGACCTTGAGCGGTCGGCGATTGCCGGTGCGCTGAAAAAACATGGCGGCAATCTGAGCAAAGCCGCCGAATCGCTCGGCATTACCCGCCAGTCGTTGTACCGCCGCATGGAAAAGTTCGGCATAACCCAGGATTAATATCATGAGAGCCAAATGGATTTTCTGCCTGCTTGCGCTGTGGACTGTTGCCATAGCGGCGGTTCTGTACCTACAGCCGGCATGGCTGACCTCGGCAGGCGGGATGCGCCTCGCGGCAATAGCGGCGGCAGCCACGGCGGTGCCCGGGGTGCTGCTGTACAACATGTATATGAGCCTGCTGCGTCCGATAAGCGCAGTGACCGGCGGCATGGAACTCATACGCGCCCAGGATTTCAACAGCCGCCTGGTAAAGGTGGGGCAGCATGACGCCGACAGACTTGTGGGGATGTTCAACAGAATAATAGACCGCCTTAAGGATGAGCGTCTGCACAGCATAGAGCAGGAACATTTTCTGCAACTGCTGATAAATACATCGCCGGTAGGCATAGCCATATTCGATTTTGACGGCAGAATAACCCTCGCCAACCCTTCCATGCGGCGCTATCTCGGCATAAAGAATGAAGATGACATTGTAGGCAGGACACTTGAAGATATGGCAGGCGACATAGCCCCGGCGATATCGGCTACCCCTATGCGGTCGTCGCGCACCGTAAGGCTCAGCAACACCAATGTAGTGAGAATATCACGCCTCGACTTCATGGAAAAGGGTTTTTCGCGCCCGTATGTGCTTGTGGAGAGCCTTACCGACGAAGTGATGAAAGCAGAGAAAGAGGCATACGGCAAAGTGATACGTCTTATTGCCCACGAGGTAAACAACACCATAGCCGGTGTCAACTCCATGCTTGAGACACTCGGCTCAATACTTGTCGAGGATGACCTTGTGGAAGCGATAGAGAGCTGCCGCGAAAGGTGCGGAAGCATGAGCGGGTTCATCACCGCCTACGCCGATGTAGTGAAGATACCGAATGCCCGCCTTGAAAAAGTGGATCTTAACAAAAGAATATCCATTCTTGTGCCGTTTCTCGAAGGTCTTGCGGGCAACTATGCCGACATCCGCGTCGAGACCTCTGACAAAGAGGCGTTTGCAATGGCAGACCCCGTACTGCTCGAACAGGTGCTGGTAAACATAGTGAAAAACTCCAAAGAGAGCATTGAGCTGACCGGAAGGCGCGGCTGCATAACCGTGAAAGTGTCATCTTCGCCGACTTCGGTAACAGTCAGCGACAACGGCGCGGGTATTGACGAAAGTGCGGACGGCAACCTGTTTACCCCGTTCTTTTCCACCAAAAAGGGGGGACAGGGACTCGGACTGATGATGGTCGGCGACATTCTGCGTCAGCACGGATGCAGGTTTGACCTGCGCACAGATTCCGGAAACGGGCTTACGGTGTTTGAGATTGTGTTTCCGCCGGTCAATCAGGCATTCACTTCCACAGAAGCAAGCGCTATGCTTTCAAGCACCTCAAGCAGCGACGCTCTCGGCTGAGCTATGTTCAGCCTCATGAATCCTTCGCCCTGCGAACCGAACATTGTACCCGAGTTGAGCGCCAGACGCGCATCGTTTACAAAGAAACTTACAAGCTCGTCCTGGCTCATGCCGAGACCGCGGCAGTCAAGCCACACAAGGAACGATGCCTGAGGACGCATCACTTTTATGCGCGGGCATTTCTGTTGAAAAAAGCGTTCTACCGCCTCGATGTTTTCCTCCAGATAGGGTATGAGGCTGTCAAGCCACTCCTCGCCATGGTTGTAGGCTGCTTCGGTGGCTGTGGTGGCAGTGAAGTTCGGTGCGGAAAATTCGTTTACCTCAAGCCATTTGTAGAAAGGCTCGCGTATCTGAGGATTGCGCACAACAGCCCACGAGCTGACGAGTCCGGGAATGTTGAATGTTTTCGAGGGAGCGCCAAACGCTATGCCTACTGCGGCGGCATCCTCTCCGGCATCAAGGAACGGCACATGCCGGCGACCGTACAGCATCAGGTCGCCATGAATCTCGTCGCTCACCACTATCACGCCATACTTTCTGGCGAGTGAGCCGACAGCCGCGAGAGTTTCGCGGCTCCACTGTATGCCGGCGGGGTTGTGGGGGTTGCAAAGAATCATCAGCTTGGGACGCTCCTGCGCGAATACGCGTTCGAGTCCGGGAAGATCCATGATATATGTGTCGCCCTGCGGCGATGGTATGAGCGGGTTTTCCACCACTACCCTGCCGTTGCCTTCGGCTACCATGCGGAAGGGGTGGTAAACGGGAGGTTGTATGACAATTTTGTCGCCGGGAGCCGTGAAAAAGTTGACAGCGTAGGCGATAGCCCGCACTATGCCGGGCACAAATGCGAGCTCTTCTTTTTCAACACTGAATCCGTGACGGCGCATGAGCCATGAGCGTACAGAATCCCAATAGCTGTCGGGGGTGTAAGCGTAGCCGTACACCGGGTGGGCAAACCGACGCATTATCGCCTCGGTTATTTCGGGAGCCGCCGCAAACTCCATGTCGGCAATCCACATCGGAGTAATGTCGTTTCTTCCAAAAAGTTCATTCAACGCGTCATATTTCATAGCCCCGGTGCCCCGGCGGTCAATCACGGTATCGAAATCGTATTTTGCCATTGCAGAATCAGTATTGTATGATTTTGAGGCAAAGGTAGTCAATTATTGTCGAATAGGCACAATTGCTCAAACAAAAAGAGGGGTCGCGCCACTTTTAAAGCGCGACCCCTCGGGAGTGCTGATTAAACCTTATTTATTATTCCTCTTCACTGCCTGCGTTGGGGAACAGAGCCTCATAGCCGGGGTTTTGAGTGAGTTCGGGGTTCATTGTGATTTCAAATGTGGGCACCATCCAGAGATAGTATGCGTCCAGCCACCCCTTGCCGGTAGAAAGCGCGCTGGGATAAGTGTATATCCAGCCTTTGCCGGGAGCGGTGTTCTGAGAACCGGCAAAACCGTTTGTCTTGATTTCGTTGTAGTCTACAAACGGTCCGGTGTATTTACCTGTGCCATAGGGGAAGTTGCTTGCATCCACCCATGCTCCGCAGGGCTGACGGTTTACATAGTAGGGAGCTTTGTGCCAGCGGCGGATGTCGTAGAACGCGAATCCCTGACCGAACAGCTCAACCATGCGCTCGCGGCGTATTTCCCAGAGAACTGGGGCAACCTCGTAGTTTGTGGCGGCATCGTATCCACGGGTCCAGGGAGCAGTGCCTTTGTCGCGGTCGGGGTCGAAATCGTCAGTGATTTCAGCCACGTTCATACGAGCCACAGACACACGGTCGCGGAGTTTGTTGATTGTGATGTCGGCTACACCCTGGTCGAAACGACCGAGTTCATAAGCAGCCTCGGCATAGTTCAGGAGTACCTCCTCGATAGTGAAAATGGGTTTGTCAGATGTCTGATAGTAGTCGTTGGAACCCACTTCCCATGCGGTGTAGTGTTTCCAGAAATAGTAGCCTGTTAGACAACGCATGTAGTTGTCGGTCTGGCTGTAATCGGAGATATTCGGAGCCGAGTGGCACATTGAGCCGCCCCAGTTGTGACCGGGCAGACGCTTGCTGCCGAGAGTTTCGTCGCCTGTGCCGTTTTCACAGAACACATTGGCACCTACATAGTCGATGTACCAGCGGAACTTGTCGGCATACTCTTCATCGACAACAAACGGACCGCCGTTGAGTTTCTGACCGACCTCCCAGAAACGCCATTTCTTGAATGTGGTGACATTGTCGGGGTTGCTGCTGTTGACGATGTTTGCCTGAGCCGGGGGCTCGAAATTGATAATCAGACGCGGGTCGCGGTTGTGGAAATAATCGTAAAGGTCCTTGCCTTCGCCGCCTTCGAACTGAGAGTTGGCATTATTGATGGGTTTGCCGTTAGCCATGAGGAACATGTCGACAGTGTGCTGGGGAGCGTCGCAACGGTGAGCCTCGACGTGGATAAGGTCGCTGTAGCGGTGTCTGAGCAGGTCGTTGTACTCCTTGAACATGATTATGCCGGGAACACCTGTGAGGCTCTCGGTTGTCATAACCTCGTCGTAGCCGGCGCCGGGATAGCTGTTTGTGCCTTTGCCGTAATAGAGGTTGGGATACTTGTTCATGAGTTCCTGAGACACAGCGAGACACTTTTCAAGATAAGCCTGATAGGGCTCGTCAAGACCATGGTATTTAGCCCATGTGCCTTCACGGAGGAGGAATCGGCTCAGAGCGGCACGGCATGCATCTGCTGTAACGGGGTTGTCGCCGTCGTTCGAGCAGTCGCCGATATTGGCTATAGCGTATTCAAGACGTGCGATAATGCTGTCGGCAACCTCTTTACGTGGAGTACGGGGACCGTAAGCCTCGGGAGATTCGTCAGAAAGCACCTGAGTGATATAGGGGATGTCGCCGTATTTGTTGACCAGCTCCATGTACCACCAGGAGTGGAAGAAATAGCCCACCGAGCGCCAGTGCTTTTTCTGGGTTTCGTTCATCTTGCTGTCGTCGAGATGCTCGAGCATGATGTTTACTGTGCGTATCGGAGAGAAGCTCCAGTTTCCGGAAGTTGTTGTAGTTGTGATGTTTTGCCAGGCATAGGGGTTGAGACTGTTCTCGCGGTTTGTCATCAGACCGGAGTAAAAGTCACTGTTCCACTGTGTGGCGTAGTAGTATGTACCGCTGTGGTTTGTCCAGATTGCAGTGTTAGTGAACAATCCGTAGCAGTTATACATGTAAGCCCGGAAGTTTTCGTATGTCTGGAAAGCATTCTGGTCGGTCAGCGATGTTTGGGGATATTTCTCCAGAAACCCGTCGTTGCACGAAGTCATGATAGAGACTCCGACTGCCAGTCCGGTAATAGCGAGTGAAATATTTTTAAGTTTCATGATAAAATTCTGAAGGGTTAAAATGTAATGGTGGCACCTACAGACCATGTACGGTAGAAGGGATAAGACCAGCTCATGCTTTCGGGGTCATAGCCTTTTGGCAGAGAAGTGAATGTGTGGAGATTTTCCACGCTGCCGTAAACTCTAAGCTGGTTTATGCAGAGCTTGTTGATGAGTTTGGCGGGGAATGTGTAACCGAGTGTCACATTCTTGATTCTGAGGTATGCCGCGTTTTGCAGATACTTGTCACTGGTGCGTGTGTTGCTGCCGATATTCTGCTCCTGACCGTAGATGCGGAAGAGTTCAGCATTTGGGTTTTCAGCAACCATGTAGTCGGGGCTTTCGGGGTCGTAGCTCTTGGCTGTCCAGTAGTCGGTCTGGTTGTAGTACAGCGGGTGGAACACGCCGTCGGCACCTGACGCGCCGAACGGGAACATGGAGTGTCCGCCGAGCCAGTAATCGCGTTTACCCACGCCCTGCAGCATTATGTCAAGGTCGATACCTTTCCAGTTGACACCTGCGTTTGCACCGAACTGGAAGCGGGATGTCGAGTTGCCGAGCACCTTGCGGTCGCCGGGGTCGTTGACGGTGTTGGCACCGGTTGTGATAACTCCGTCGCCGTCAAGGTCCTTGAATTTCATATCACCGGGGCGCACGTTGTAGCCCTGGATTGAGGTCACGCCTTCGTTGAGTTCCCAGGTGCCTTTTTTTGCTTTTTCGAGGTCGAAATCGTCGATAGAGTAGTAACCGTCGCTGACATAGCCCCAAATCTGGTTGAGTTCACAGCCGGCATACCACTGGGCGAGGTCGCCTGTCTTGTTGTTGAACTTGGTGATTTTTGACATGTGGTCATAGAGGTTGAAGCCCACGCGATATGACCAATCGCCGATACGGTCGTTCCAGTTGATAGAAATTTCATAGCCGTCAGTGCGCATGTCGGCGATGTTTTGCAGGGGAGCCGAAGCACCTACGGTAGAAGGGAGCTCTGAACCGGCGGCAAGCATGCCCGAGGTAGAACGGCGATACCACTCGGCGCTACCCTGGAGGCGGTTGTTGAAGAGGCGGAAGTCAAGACCGATGTTGAGGGTTTTCACGGTTTCCCATGTGTAGTTGCCGCGAACGAGACCGGGAACACCGATAACTGTCACTTTGTTGCCGCCGCTGAGCCATGTTGTGCTCTGTCCGATAGACATGTTTGCCACAAAGCCGTAGGGGCTGATGGCCTGGTTGCCGATAGAACCGTATGAAACACGGGGTTTGAGTTCATTGAGCCATCTGCGGGTGCCTTCCATGAATTTTTCCTGGGTTATGCGCCATGCGGCAGAAACCGAGGGGAAGAAGCCGAAGCGGTTTTCTTTCGGGAACTTGGACGAGCCGTCGTAGCGACCGCTTACAGAGAGGAGATAGCGTTCGTCGAAGTTGTAGGTAAATCGACCGAATCCGCCGCGGATAGTGTATTCAGAGTAGCTTTCACCGATGTTTTTCTCGCCGGTGCCGCCACCGAAAGAGGGTACGGTGATTACAGCCTGTCCCTGAATGGTGGGATAGAGGCGTGAGTAGCCGTAGCTTTCCTGGTTGAAGCCGAGCATTGCGGTGATGTGGTGCTTGCCGAGGTCAAGAGAATAGTTTGAGTAGATGTTGAGGGCGTTGTACTTGGTCACGTCCTTGCATATTCCGTACACATCCTTTGTCGGGTCGGTGGGATATGTCTTTTTGGCGAGCTGCACGTCGGCGTATGTTATCACGCCGCTGTAGGTCTTATAATCATAGGAGTTCTGGTTATAGGTGTACTCGCCTGTGATTGTCCAGTTCTTGAGGGGTTTGAGAATAGACTTTACCTGAATACGCGGTATTGAATGGCTGTTGTGAGCCACGGGCGATACCATGTATGAGTTTTTGGGTGAGTCTATAATCAGATCCTCATCGCTGTTTGTAAGGTATTCGGCGGGCATGTAACCGTCTACGGGATACCATGATATGAGTCGTGTGGCATAGGGGTCGCGGATGTTGCCTGACAGACCTGTGTTCTTGGTGTGTGTGTAGAACATGCTGAGTTCCTGTGTGAACCAACTTGTGACATCTGCCGAGATGAAAGATGTTATGGCCTTGCGCACATACAGGTCCTTGTTGGTAATCAGCGGACCGTTTTCACGGCTGTAGTTGCCTGACATGCGGAAACGCACTTTATCGGTGCCGCCGCTCATGGAGATGTTGTGGTTTGTCAGAGCACCGGTGCCGAGGATAGAACCCTGTACGTCGCTTTCCTTAAGATAGTAAATCTTGCCGTCGGTGTGCTTGTAGATACCGTTGTCGAGCACGCCTTCAAGAGTGCCCTGACGGTACTGGCCTATGAGCTCTTCCCATGTATCGAGATTGCCGTCGCCTGCCCAGTACTGGCTTGAGTAACCAGCCTCACGATATGCCGCGATGTAGTCGGTAAGAGATGCTTGCTGAGGACGGTTTATAGAGCGTTCCCAGCCTTGTGAAAATCCGTAAGTGATATTGAAACGGGCGTCTTTGGCGGGACGTTTTGTTGTGATGAGTACAACTCCTCCGGCGGCACGCGCGCCGTAAATAGCGGCTGCGGCGGCATCCTTTAGGGTTGTAACGCTTTCGATGTCATCGGGGCTAAGCTGGGAGATGTCGCCTTCCACGTTGTCAATAAGCACAAGGGGGCTACCGCCGTTGATAGAAAGGTCGCCACGGATGTTGAGACTTTTTGACTGACCGGGACCTGAGCCGCCGCTTACCATAAGACCGGGGATAGCACCCTGAAGAGCGGCAGCAGCGTTGATAACGGGACGGTCGCCGAGAACATCATCCATTTTCACCTGAGCCACAGAGCCGGTCAGGTCAGATTTTTTCTGGACGCCGAATCCCACTACAACCACTTCGTCGAGAGCGTCTCCGGCTGGTACGAGCTTCACCGATATGGGAGCACCTGTCCATTCTACTTCTATCGGGTTGTAGCCGATGAAAGAGATTTTGATTTTTGCGCCTTTCGCCACATTTGCCAGGCTGAATTTGCCATCAACATCTGTCGATGCGCCATTCTGGGTGCCTACAACGAAGACTGAAGCGCCTGCCAAGGGCTCGTCATCCTCGTCAGTCACGAAGCCTGTACACTTGGAATTGCTCTGCGGAGCTGTAGCTACAGATTCGTAACTACCCCCCCCCTCAGTCGGTTGCGCGTGCACAGTGGCTGCAGCCGTAGAGAGGAGAGTCGCTGCCAAAGCTGCGGATAAATACTTTTTCCTCATGGTTTAGTTTAATTATAAGTGATGGTTAATTGGTTTCACTCTGCAAAGAAAATTAAAAAAATGTACAATTCCGCAACTATTTTCGACAAAAATACGAATATATGTTATACAACATATTTTCATTGGCGAACTGCAGAAACCCTGAAATACGCTCCAAAAAATGGTTTATGTCAAACAAATCAGGCGATTCATGTGTTATTTTTATACATAGTATTGCACTTTTGGAAAATTGAGTTAACTTTGCACTCAAATTCCAAGGGTGTCAGCGATACCCGCCCGGCTGGAGCCACTCGCTCCGTTCATGCGCCGGAATTTCCACCTTATTATATATCTCTCCGAATTTTCATCAGTATTCACCCCTGGCAGCAGGCATAGTTTCTACCTCCGGTGTTGTATGGCGCCACGACTTCGCCCTCAGACCGCGCCAGACTGCCAAACGAAAAAGATAACCGCACTTTCAACAATGTACAATTACTCTGAACTTTCAGAAAAAACGACAGAACAGCTCCGGTCGATAGCTGCCGAGATGGGCATGAAAAAGACCGAGTCTGCCGACAGCGACAACCTTATCAACTACATCCTTGACGAACAGGCAATAAACTACGCGTCAACAGCATCTGAGAAGCGCCGCAAAGCCGAAGCCAAGGAACCGAAACGCAAAGCCGAAAAAAACACGGCAAAAACCGAACAGGCTGACGAAGCGGCCCCCGCCGAGCCGGCTCAGCCCAAAAAACGCGGTCGCAAACCCAAAGCTGAAAAGGCTGACGCGCCTCAGCAACAGGACGCGGCTCCCGAACAGACCGCCAGCGAGACAAATAACGCCGAAACTCCTGTCAAAGAAAAGACCAAACGCACTCGCGCGCAACGCACCCCTAAGGCTGAGGCTACGGATGATTCACAGCCGACACAGAAGGCTCAGGAGAGCGACGACGACACCGACAAGCGCGACGAGCTGACACTCACCCCGCCCATTGCACGCGAAAAAGAGGAGGAGGCGGCGGAGAAACCCTCCCCTGCCGCTGAAACCCCTGCCACAGAGACTCCCGCACCTGCCGCAGACAGCGCTCAGCCCGAGCAGCAGCAGGCACCCGAGCAGCAGCAACAGCAGCAGCGCCGCGACTTCAAGCCAAGAAACGGTGAGTTCGGCGCGTTTTTTCCCCGCTCGGAAGGCCGCCGCTTTGTGCCCCGCTCCCAGCGCGAGAAAGAGGAAGCTGAAAAGGCTGCGGCTATAGCTGCAGCATCGGCACCCATAACCATAGCCGAGCCTTGGCAGGAGAAACAGATGCAGAAACAGCAGAACAAAAAGCAAAAGAACCGCAACAATAACAACAATAACCAGCAGCGCCAGCAGCAACAGCAGCCCGCAGCGCCGGCATACAACTTCGACGGCATCATAAAAGCCAGCGGAGTGCTTGAGATAATTCCGGAGGGCTACGGTTTTCTCCGTTCGAGCGACTACAATTACCTGTCGTCGCCCGACGATGTGTACGTTACTCCGCAGCACATCAAGAACTACGGACTCAAAACCGGCGACGTTGTGGACGCAACCGTGCGCCCGCCGCGCGAGGGTGACAAATACTTCCCCCTGACAACTGTGCTGAGCGTCAACGGCAGGTCGCCCGAGTATGTGCGCGACCGTGTGCCTTTCGAACACCTCACTCCGCTGTTTCCCGACGAAAAATTCGACCTCACAAGCGGCAGAACCTGCAACATATCCACAAGAGTGGTTGACATGTTCTCGCCCATAGGCAAGGGGCAGCGCGGACTCATCGTGGCACCGCCCAAAACCGGCAAGACCATACTGCTCAAAGACATAGCAAACGCCATTGCAGAAAATCATCCGGAAACCTACATCATGATTCTTCTCATTGACGAACGTCCGGAGGAGGTTACCGACATGAGCCGCAGCGTAAACGCCGAGGTCATAGCATCGACTTTCGACGAACCGGCAGAGCGCCATGTCAAGATAGCGAGCATAGTACTCGAAAAGGCAAAAAGACTTGTGGAGTGCGGTCACGATGTGGTGATACTCCTCGACTCGATTACCCGCCTCGCGCGCGCCTACAACACAGTTTCGCCCGCATCCGGCAAGATTCTTTCCGGCGGTGTCGACGCCAACGCGCTCCAGAAGCCCAAACGCTTCTTCGGCGCCGCGCGCAACATTGAAGGCGGAGGCTCGCTCACAATCATTGCCACCGCCCTCACCGAGACAAGCTCGAAAATGGACGAGGTTATCTTCGAGGAGTTCAAGGGCACCGGCAACATGGAGCTGCAGCTTGACCGCAAGCTCAGCAACAAGAGAATTTTCCCCGCCGTGGACATCATGGCTTCAAGCACCCGCCGCGACGACCTGCTGCTGCGCTCCGAAACCATGAACCGAATGTGGATTCTGCGACGCTTCCTTTCCGACCGCAACTCTATCGAGGCAATGGAATTTATCAAGGACCGCATGGAACGCACTCCCGACAACGACGAATTGCTGCGCACCATGGGCGACTGACCTCTACAAAAAAATATTCATTATCGGCTCCGGCATCTCGCACTCCGCGGTTTGCCGGAGCTTGATTTTTGCATATCTCATAAATAAATATTCACAACGCATCACAACCCCGCATACAGAGCCAGTTTTAAACAAATTTTACCCACCTGAGACAAATGCATATATATCCAATTTATTATAACACATAGCCGTAGAGATTCGACAGATTGTGTTTATTAATGATTTTTAACAAATGGGGGGTAGATTTATCCTTTTTATATACCTTTGCAAACAGTTGACATGAATAATGCTGATATTCTGGATAGCACACACATTGCCACTCCTAACATTAAACATATTCGTATCACATTTCAGCATGTCTCTCTCGTAAGCATCTATTACCTTATTATATAAAGAAACAACTCGAAATATATCTTTATTTATGAAGTTTTTGTCAATACAGACCCTGCGGGCAACAGCTGTCGCGCTATTCCTTTCAGCCACCTGGCACAGCGCAGACGCGCAGAAAGTAGCCGTCAAGACCAACCTGCTCTACGATGCCACTCTGACTGTCAACCTCGGAGCGGAAGCCAAATTCAACGACAAATGGACGGGTGACCTGAGCGCCAACTTCAACTCATGGTCTTTCTCCGGCGGCAAACGCTGGAAACACTGGCTGATACAGCCCGAGGCACGCTACTGGCTGTGCGATGTGTTTGCCGGACACTTCTTCGGCGTCCACGCTCTCGGCGGGCAGTACAACATAGGTCATGTCGACATGGGCAGTTTCAAGTTTCTAGGCACCGACTTTTCGCACCTCAAAGACCACCGCTACCAGGGCTGGCTTGCCGGCGCGGGCATTGCCTACGGCTACTCATGGATTCTGTCAAAACACTTCAACTTAGAGGCGGAAATCGGCATAGGCTGGGCATATACCCGCTTCGACACATTCGAATGCGCCGGCTGCGGCAAGAAAATATCGTCGGGCAGACACCACAACTATGTCGGCCCCACCAAAGCCGCTCTGAACCTCGTTTATGTTTTCTAAACCACACACATTTCAGCACATGAACGCTTACAAACACATCATATCAGCCGCCGCTCTCACAATAGCCCTGGGCGCAGGCGCTTATACAAAACCGGCGGTGTCCGGCTCCGGTCTCAGAGTGGAACGCTCCGAGTCATCCCTGATTGTCAACCTAGAGGTAGACCTGTCGCAGTTCTCCGCCGAGACAAACCGCGAGGTGATACTCACCCCGGTAATCAAATCGGAAACCGACTCGCTCGTGCTGCCCGAAATCATTGTGGCAGGACGCACACGCTACTACCGCCACCTGCGCAACGACGCGGCTCCGGCAACATATACCCTTCTGCGCTCAAACCGCAGAGACACCGCACAATACACCCGTGTGGTGGAATACTCCCCCTGGATGGAGACCTCACAGCTCATACTGCGCTCATCGGTGCAGGGATGCTGCGGCGACAACATAGGTGACAGCGGCTCCACCCTGCTCGCCACTCTCGACTTTGCACCGCGCGTGTTCGTGCCCACAGTCATCTATGTGAAGCCCGAAGCCGAGAAAGTAAAGACCCGCTCCGTTTCAGGCTCGGCGTTCATCGACTTCAAGATAGGTAACACAGTCATTGACCCCGACTACCGCAACAACCCCCGCGAGCTTGCCGAGATACGCAACTCAATCGACCAGGTAAAAGCCGACAAGGATGTTACCATAACAGCACTGTCGGTAGTAGGATACGCATCGCCCGACGGCTCTTACGCCGGCAACGAGCGCCTTGCCCAGGGACGCACACGCAGCCTTGTGGACTATGTCAACAATCTGTACCACTTCCCCGCCGGAATAATGCACACCGCATGGCACGCCGAAGACTGGGAAGGTCTGGTGAAATACCTGCGCTCCAGCAACCTCGACAACAAAGACGCCATCATAGCCCTCGCGTCGGACAGCTCCATAGAGCCTGACGCCCGCGAAGCCATGATAAAGAGCCGTTACCCTCAGCAGTACTCCTTCCTTCTCGCAAACGTCTATCCGGCGCTCCGACACAGCGACTACAAGGTAGAGTTCAATGTCCGCGCATACATCTCGCCTGAGGAAATAGCCCGTGTCATGGCAACAGCCCCGCAGAAACTGTCGCTTGAAGAGCTGTTTACCCTCGCCCGTACCCTTGACAGAAACTCGCCGGAGTTCCGCGAGGTGATGGAAGTGGCGGTGCGCATGTTCCCCGACTCGCCGGTGGCAAACCTCAATGCCGCGTCTACCGCGATAGCCCACAACGAGTACGGCCTTGCCGGCACATACCTCGCCAAGGCAGGCGACTCGCCTGAAACTGTCTACGCCAAAGCGCTGCTTGCCATAATGGAAAACAACGACTACGCTACCGGCAGAACACTCCTGGGCAAAGCCGCCGATGCAGGAGTGGCAGAAGCCTCCGCCGCACTGCAGCAGCTCGACGACCTCGGATTCTAATCACAAATCAAATACTTTTTCAACAATCACTTAACAATCTCATTTTTTGCGATGAAAATCTCTAAACTTCTGGCAGGGACGATGTCAGTATTCGCCCTTGCCGCAGGACTCGCATCCTGCTCCAGCGAGCAGGTTGAGCCCAACGGGTTTGAAAACGGAGTGGCAAAGTACGACCAGACCCACTTCATGAAGGTTGCCGTGGCATCTCCCGCCGGCGCGTTCTCTCGCGCTGATTTCGAGGACGGCACCGCCGACGAAAGCACTGTCAATCAGCTCGTTTTTGTATTCTACGACAATCAGGGTCAGCCTACCGCAACCATGCAGACTTTTGCAGAGGTTGACAACGAGTTCCAGCCAGGCACGAATGACAATGTCACAAAATTCTGGACATCGGTAGTACCCGTCAACATGGTGCAGGGTCAGAACATGCCCACCTACGTTATGTGCTATGTAAACCCGATTAACCTTGACGGTCTCGGCACATACTCGCTCCAGGAAATTCAGAAAAGCACCGTACAGGCGGTTCAGGGAGCAAGAGGCTTTGCAATGTGTAACTCTGTGTACTACGGACAAGACCCCGTTACCGGACTCACCGGCCCCATGCTTGCAACCCCTATCAACGCGTCAAACCTCTTCACTTCCCGCGATGCAGCAGCAGCCGCTCCCAGCCTTGACATCTATGTAGAGCGTTATGCAGCCAAAATCGGTCTGACACTCGCAGCCGGTGACATTCAGCCCGTTACCGTTGGTCAGGTTGGCAAGGGCGACGGCGAGGTTACCCTCAACTTCACCCCCACATTCTGGCGCCCCAACGCAATCTGCGAAAACCTCTACCCCACAAAGGCATTCGGCACACAGGCTGACGCTACCGGCGCTTTCGACCCGCTGAACACTCCCTCGCTTGACGTCATGAACGGTCTTTTCAACGGCACCACTCTCGGCGCCGGCTGGAACGACCCCACCAACTTCCGCTGCTACTGGGCATGCTCTCCCTCGTACTTCGCCAACGAGTATCCCTTTGTTTCCGACGACGTGGATGACCTTGAGGGCAACACAAAAGACTACAGCATCAAGTACTTCACCTATAACGACATAGATCACAGCGAAGACTACAAGGGCGTGGCTTGGAACAACGGCTTCACCACAAGCAACACAGGCGCCAACGCTTCCGGCTACTTCTATTCACGCGAAACAACCACCAACATCGCGGCTATCAGAAACGAAGAAACAGGCAACCCCGCCGCTGCGGTAGCTTCTGTTGTCATCGTAGGCAAATACGGTGTTACCGGTGCCGATGACCTCAGCGCCGACGGCACATTCTACGTCGACGGCAACAACAATGTGTTCTACGCCAACGAATCAAGCGCCAAAAGCGCTATGATCGAGCGCCAGAACGTTCTCTTCACCGACAATCAGGGCACAACACCCGCTACAAACCCCACCCTCTTCTCTATCAAGCACCCGAGCAAGGCTGTGCGCGGTGACCGCAATGTGGTAGGTCGCTATGTAACCCTCCAGCTCACCAACTTAACCGGCGACGAGGCACAGGCTTCCACCCTCTACTTCTGGGGTACCGGCGAGGATGGTCACAACGCATACATCCCCGTTACCGAAGAAAACCTGACCACTGTCAACCAGCTCCTCTGGAACATGACCGGCAACCTCGAGATGTACTATCAGGGTCTCGCATTCTACAACATCCCCGTACACCACCTGAACTGGGAAGACGCAAAGTGCCTGAAAGAAGATGAAAACGGTCTGACAAAGATGTACAACTGGAACAACATGCCCATCGGCGCCCTCGGCGTGGTGCGCAACCATGTGTACAACATCGAAGTGTCCTCAATCACAGGACGCGCTACCGGTCTCCGCTCAGACATTCAGCCTATTGTCCCCCCCGAAAACCGATGTTAACTACTATGTTGCGGCTCGCCTCAACATCCTTGCATGGAAAGTGGTTCCCACTCAGAAAGTAGAACTCTAATCATAACATTTTCACACTCTTAAACCTATGTGGAGGCGGCTTGGCAAGAGGCGTCTGAACCGCCTCCACATTTTTTTACTCCTCATCACGGCGCTTTGTCGCGCGGCGCCGATTGAAACAACAACCGCGCGAGAACAACAACCGCAATCGGCACCAATAGCCGGTTACACCTTTTGACAGAAACCGATCACGGCACCACCCGCCCCGCGCGCCACAGTGCCGGCAACATATACAGCAAACAAATAAAAAGTAAATATAAAGCTATGAATCTTTTTTGCTCAAGACGCCTGCTTCACTCGGCTGTGATTGCCCTCGCCGCCGCTGCCACGGCATCATGCGACGGTGTCATCTACGACGACCAGGGAGACTGCTCGGTCAGCTACAGTGTGGGACTCACCTACACCACAAACATAAAGTTTGCCGACGCCTTCCCCGCCGAAGTGAGCCATGTGAACATGTATGTATTTACAAAACAGGGCGCTCTCGCCGGCACTTTCTCAGCCGATGTCGACCAGCCGGCGGCTACCGCCTACACACTGCCGGTCAATGTGGCTCCCGGCACTTACGACATTGTGGTATGGGCTACAGGAACCTCGCCCGCCGCAAACCCCACAGCGTTCGAAATCGGCGGCGGAGCCTCACCGGCATCCCCCTCGGCTCTCACCGCATCGCTGCCGCTGCAACAGGTCGACGGCGCAATGTATGTGGACCGCGACATAACACCGCTCTACCACGCCTACGCGGCTGACGTGGTGTTTCCCGACACATACGGCGACGTGACCGTGGGCCCGATTGACCTGACCAAGGACACAAACCGTTTCAGCATACTGCTGCAGAACATCGACGGCACAACCATGATGCCGTCTGACTTCACATTCGAAATTATAGACGACAACGCCAACCTCTCTTACCTCAACACCCTGTTGCCGTCACCGCAGTTCGCATACCGCCCCTGGGCTGTGATCTCGACCTCCGCTTCGTTCGACGAGCCGCAGACATCACGCACGCAGAACACCGTCAACGGCTTACTCGCCGAAATATCCACCGGCAGACTGTTTGCTGCTTCAAGCCCCGTGCTTGTGGTACACCGCAACACCGACAACGAGGACATCATACGAATAAACCTGCTCAAATACCTCCTCATGGTAAAAGGCGAGTACAACCGCCCCATGACCGACCAGGAGTACCTTGACCGCAACGACCTCTACACCCTCATGTTCTTTATCAGCCCCGACAAGAGCTGGTACATTGCCGGAGGCGTGTACATAAACGGATGGAGAGTAGTGCCGCCTCAGGACACCGAACTCTGAGCCGCGCCCACTCCCCTGTCCGGGCAAAACAAACATAGCTTAATACCGATACCAACTCATTATCGCATAAAAATACCATTCATTTCCGCATAAATGAACTGTTTGAAAAAATCGGCTGCACGCCTGCTGTTAACCGCCGCCGTTGCCATTCCGGCTCTGACCGGATGCGTCAACGACAGTTCCCTCTGCCCTGATGTGCCGGAGGGCGGTGTGCAAGCCTCGTTTCAATTCACCGTGGTGACCCGCGGTGCCGTCCACTCCGCCTCACGCGCCGCCAACCTCGACCCGGTAGGCGACCAGAGCGCGTCTGATGCTGAAAACGCGCTTGACCTCGACCGTACCCAGTTTCTGATATTCGACCGCGACAAGAAACTGCTCGAAGCGCTGTATCCAAACATAGTGGAGGACAATATGCCGCTTTACACAGCTACCGTCACTCTCACGCTGCCCTATTTTGCCGATGCTGTGGCGGCAAACGCCGACAACATACCATTCTATATAATGGTGCTGAGCAACTGCCGGGGCATAGTGGCTGAAAAAGGGCAGACTATCGACCAGATTGCCGCCGAGCTCCAGACATTCTCCGCTCCTCAGAACATCAACGCCACAACCGGCTGGAGCCCCAGCATAGAGGACAACAGACTCATACCGATGTCCGGGTTGCAGGGCTTTTCCGTGAGTGCCGCACAGCTGCTGGCATCCACTCCGGAAAACCCGGTGCGCCTGAGCGACGGCGGCAAAAATGTTGACATGCTCCGCGCGCTTGTGAAAATAGAGATTATCGACGGCATAACCGACGGCAACTACTCCCTCACCGGAGCCACCCTTGACGGACACTTCACTTCGGGTACTATACTTCCCGCAATAGCCCAGTGGAAAGACTACGCCAGTGTGGATGTCAAAGCGCCTACTATGCCCGAAAACCCGGTGTTTGACACCGCAAACGCCCTGATATTCACCAAAGACACCGCAGAGCCTGACCTTGCAGACGCAAAGGCGGTGTACTCGGTGTATGTTCCCGAATTTCTGCTCGGAGCCAACGGCGCCACTGCCGCTACCGTAAACGCCCGCCTCAAACCAGCGGTGGGCGACGAAATAACCCGCTCGTTTACCGTAGCCGACTACTCAGGCAACTTCCCCAACGAGCTTGAACAGCTCAGACGCAACCACATCTACCGCTTTGAAGTGACAGGCGTGTCTGTTGACATGAATCTGCAGCTGAACTACACAGTCTGCCCTATGGACGATGTCACTTCCGGAGACATAACTTTTGAATGATACACACAGCAAGCATGAAAACTTCATTTGCCAATCATATACGCAACCTCTTTTTAAGAGCCGCAGTACCGGTGGCGCTCGCTGCCGCCGTTTCCGCCTGTTCGGACTACATAGAGGCTCCAGGCCCCGACTTCACCGTCAGCGACGAACCCACAAATGTCACAGTAAGCCTTTCCATACCCTCAATGACTCCCGTGAGCCGCGCAGACCTGTCAAACGCCCAGCTCAAACAGGTCAACTCCGTGTGGGTGCGCACATACAGCTCCATAACCGGCGAGGCTACCTGCGACTGGGTCAAGGTTCAGACCGGTCACAGTGACGAACACATATCCCACACCGCCGACCTGAAAACCAAATCGGGCTACAACTTCATTGTCGCTGTGGCAAATGTCGAGAATCCCGGTGTTACCGTCGACGAAAACGGCAATATCTCTGAGGAGAAACCCCTCTCCACTCTTCTTGAGGCGGCAGACACCTGGCAGAAATTCCTCGCTATATCCGCCTGCACCCCTAACACCACGGAACAACTGTTCAACGGCATCTCTCAGCAGTACCCCACAATACCCATGAGCGGCATATACACCTCCGCGTCAGACATGAATCACCCCGACGGCGGCTGGGAATCGGCTTGCTATACCCCCATCTTCATCCCCGTCGACAAAGGAAACCCTTACAAACTGCCCGGCATGATTCACCTGCGCAGGCTCATCTCCCAGATAAACTTCAACATAATGCCCGGTGACGATGTGACAATATCGCCGCAGAGCTTCACCGTTGTAAACGCGCCCGACTACTCCTGGCTTTACGAACGGCAAAGCGGCGTCGAAGGAGTGAACCCCAACCCCGGAGATGCCTGCACCGAGGACACAAAAGACAATTTCTACACCACCTCCGAGCAGTTTGCCAGCAACTACATCTATCCCCTCACCGGCAACAACGTGCCCGAAGGAAGCTACACATTCAACTACTGGCAGGGCGAGAACAAACACATGGCGCTGCCTGCCGCCAACTGCGACACATACAACAAACGCGAACTTGAAAACAAGCGCACGGCTGAGGGAGCTGTACCCGGCACATCCTCCTCGCTGCAGAACACCGGAGTGTATGTGAGCCTGTCCGGCGACACCTGGACTCCGAACAACATGGCTTCATACGTCATTCTCCGCTGCGATGTCACCCTCAAGAACCCCGTGAGTGTGGACGGGCGCGACTACACCCGCGAAGGCAACGGCATATATGTGATACACCTCGGATACTGCGAAGGCGACAACGCCGCCGAGAAATCTGCCGACTTCAACTGCCGCCGAAACATCAACTACACATACAACATAACAGTCAAGGACATCAACAACATCTATGTCGAGGCGGTTGCCGACACCGAAACACAGCCGGGTGCCGAAGGTCTTGTGTCTGACGTGGAAAACAAAACCATAATGCTTGACTGCCACTACGGTTCATTCAACGTGTACCTCACCGACGAAGAACTCGGATTCACTCACGACACCGACTACACTTTCGGCTACATAGTGCAGGCATTCTTCGGAGGTACCGAGTACACTTTTGACGAGAACAACCCGCCTGCAAACGATAACGAAAGAGCGCTTGTGCGCTGGATAGAACTGCGCCCCACCACTGGCGAAAACGTTCTCGCCGACTACAAGCCGCTGGCTCCGAAAACCGGCAGCGACGGCAGCACTTTCACACTCGACATGGTGCAGAACGGACTGTCTGACGACTGCCGGTCAGCATCCGGCTGGTACACAGTCTTTGTTAACGAATATGTATATGAGGCTGACGCTGACGAAAGCACCGGTGCCGACAACTGGACAAAATATGTCAACCAGAACAACCGGCGTGCTTACATCCGCGTGCGCCACGGGCTGTCGGCTGACGGCGAAAGCGCCTATGCCCAGTCGAAATACGGTGTGTCGCAGCGCTCCATACAGACATACTACTCTCTTGACAACTACACACCCGCCGAGGGAGCCATCCCAGCGAAAACCGCTATCGGAGTGGAGCACATAAACGAGCTGCGCGGGCTCAACATGCGCCGCTCCTATTCTCCGACCGGCGTGCTTGACGCCAACAACGGCAGATACAATGTGTGGGCGTGGCTTAACGGCACCAACTCAGGCACAGCTCCTCAGTCAGGCTCCGCGTCAAAGAGTTGGAGCACTGTGGTGCAGACAAACACCCTGCAGTCGATACCCGCCATGACAAATACAAACCAATACTACACCCAGGCGGCATCGGTTCAGAACATGCCGGCTCTGGCACAATTCGGAGGCACACTCAATCCGAGTCCGCAGGACCCGGTTGCAAGTTCCAATACAAGAAGCGACTACATAGAGGCTATCAACGCATGCATGAGCCGAAACCGCGACCTCAACGGCAACGGCACCATAGAGCCTGAGGAACTGCGATGGTATGTGCCCGCTCTCGGCAAGTATCTCCGCATGATTCTCGGCAGAAATTCGCTCCAGACACCCCTTATGGACTACGCCAACACCCCGCGGATTTATGTCGGAACCGGCAGCGGCGACAACGGATACGCCACCCGACTTCTCGTGTATGCGAGCAACAACTATGCGCTATGGGCTATGGAGGGTCTGTCATCATCCGCATGGACCGGCAATTTTCCGCTGTACACTCAAGGCGGTCCATGGGAAGTAAGGTGCATCAGAAATCTCGGATCAAACCTCTCCACCGTCACCCCCCGGCGAAAAGGTGTCTGCAGCATACAGCCACAACGCAGCCAAGAGAGTGGTGACCATGAGCTACTATGACCTCAACTCCATTCGCACAGAAAAATTCTCGCAAACCGGCACACCGATGGTTTTGCACAACCTTGCAAATCAGGAGTATAACCGATGCTACTACGCCTTTCAGTACGCCGAATCAAATTCCACCCAGACTAACGGCACGAACATGAACACTACGACAGGCATTTACAATCCCTGCTCTTCATTGAACGACTCCGACCCTGAAAAAAGATGGCGCGTGCCCAACCAGAAGGAGCTCACCATTATGCAGAATCTCGGAGTACTGAGCAATATTAGCAATGTTGAATATTATATATCCTGTACCGTCAGCTACTATACTACTACCGGTCAGGGCATGACCCTGAACAGCAATCTGACAAGCAGAAAGGTAATGGCAGCCGTTCATAATACCTCAGCAAGCAATGCCACCCAGATACCATTTACCCAGAGTGGCTATGTGCGTTGCGTTAGAGACGTCGACCCTGACGAGCTGTAACTTGCCCGGACACATACACACAACAGGAGGCTGCGGACAAACCCACAGCCTCCTGTCGTGTTTTTGCAGACACTGTCCGCTACTGCGCGCAGTCGAGAATCGCCCGACTCCTCACATCGACACCAAACTCCCGCGCCCGCGCAAGGATTGCTCTTGCCAGCCGTGGCTTCAAATCGTCCGGACAATATCGGAAGTAAGCCTCGGCGGCTCGCACATGCGCCGCATCAGGCATCGGATATTCCCGGCGTTCCGGCAAGCCGAACACACTGTCGGGCAACTCCTTCTTATCCTCGTAGCTTAACCTGTCGCTCATTTTGATTCTGTATTAAAGACCGATTCTCACACCGACATTAAGCAAACCCTGTGCTCCGAAACCAAGCTCTCCGAACAGCGACACACCGCTGCCCACTCCGGCTTCAAAGCAAAGCGGAGAAATCTGGAAAGCGAAATAGCCCTTGTTCTCGCTGTCATGGTCTTCGGAAGATATATGGGTTATGTCGGCTCCGACGCCGAGATGAGCGTACATCTTGAAAACATTTGTGCGGTAATACGCGTAGCGGCCGTTAAGCATAATCACATGATAGTACAGATTATCATCATCATGATGCTTGAACTCACTGCTTGAAAATGTGTAAGAGGGCCCAATCCATAAATTAGGCAACACATTGAAATTGATGCCCGCAGTGAGTGCGCCCCACGCTGACTTGACCTTGCCATAGCCGCCGTGCATGTCTGTGGCATCCATCTGGGTGTACCCTCCGTATCCAAGCTGCAACTCAGTGCCGCGTGCGTTGGCGGCGAAACTCAACCCTGTCACTGCGACGAGAATAAGAAGTAATTTTTTCATAAACAATAATTAATAGTGAATAAATATGTGCAAAAACCGCTTTGTTCAGGTTTCACACATTCTTACAACGTTGCTCGCGCATTTGTTGTTCACCCCACCCGCCGCCCAAATAAACGAACTATTTGGCACTGTAGCCAACTTATTATTACCTTTGCGTTACAAATGAAAGACAAAATTCAGAAAACAAACGCGGCAAGACTCCTTGACAAGGCCGGAATTGACTACACCCTTGTGCCGTACACCGTAGACGAGTCAGACCTGTCGGCGGTTCATGTGGCAGCACAGCTTGGCGAAAACATAAAACAGGTTTTCAAGACCATTGTGCTCAAAGGGGAGCGCACAGGGCACTTTGTGTGCGTTGTGCCGGGCGATGCCGAGATAGACCTCAAGCTCGCGGCAAAAGCGGCGGCAGACAAAAAAGCCGACCTCATACCTATGAAAGAGCTGCTGCCACTCACAGGCTATATAAGAGGCGGCTGCTCTCCCATTGGCATGAAAAAAACTTTTCCGATATTTTTCGACTCCTCGGTCACCGCATTTCAGCACATTTACATAAGTGCCGGAGTGCGCGGACTCCAGATAAAAATAAACCCTCTTTCTTTAATACGGTTCGTAAACGCTTCGACCGCCGACCTTACTGCAAAATGAACTCATTCGGACAAATCTACCGCCTGACATCCTTCGGCGAGAGCCACGGTGCCGCTATCGGCGGCGTTATTGACGGTGTCCCCGCCGGCATCAGAATAGACACAGATCTGATACAACGGCAGCTCGACCGTCGCCGTCCTGGGCAGAGCGACATTGTCACAGCACGCCGCGAGTCTGACACTGTAAGAATACTTTCCGGCATTTTTGAAGGACGCACTACCGGCACACCAATCGGCTTCGTCATTGAAAACGCCGACCAGCACTCCTCCGACTACAACAACATCAAAGACATATACCGTCCCTCGCATGCCGACTTCACTTACTCGGCTAAATACGGTTTCCGTGACCACCGTGGCGGCGGCCGCTCCTCTGCCCGCGAAACTGCGGCAAGAATTGTTGCCGGCTCGATAGCCGCGCAGGCGCTTGCCGAAAACGGCATACGGATTTTCGCCTACATATCAAGCGTCGGCAACATAAGTGTGCGCGCCCCCTACTCGGCTTTCTCGCAGGATGACGTAGACAAAAACATAGTACGCTGTCCCGAACCCGACACCGCCGAGCAGATGATAGAACTTATACGGCGTGTAAAAGCCGCCGGCGACACAATAGGAGGCACTATCACCGGAGTGATACGCAACTGCCCTGCGGGACTCGGCGAGCCGGTGTTTGACAAACTCCACGCGCGTCTGGCGTACGCCATGATGAGCATAAACGCCGCCAAGGGGTTTGACTACGGACTCGGATTTGAAAATGCCGGACGGCTCGGAAGCGAAATGGCAGACTGCTTTGTGCCGGGCAAGCCGGTGACAACTCTGACAAACCACTCCGGTGGAATACAGGGCGGCATATCAAACGGCGCCGACATATACTTCAGGGTTGCTTTCAAACCCGTGGCAACCCTGTTGCGCGACATAGATACGGTGGATGCCGACGGAAACCGTGCGGTGCTTCATGCCAAAGGTCGTCATGACCCTTGCGTTCTGCCCCGCGCCGTGCCTATAGTGGAGGCTATGGCTGCCATGACCGTCTTTGACGCCCTGCTGCTAAACCGTTCAGCACGTTTCTAAGCCGATGCGCCCGCCATACCGCACTTTTTCCGACTTTCTGGCAGAGCGTTTCCCATGCAAAATGCAGAAACTCACTGTCGATGCAGGCTTTTCATGCCCGAACCGTGACGGAACCCTGTCAACAGGCGGATGCATATACTGCAACAACAGCTCTTTCACCCCGGTCAGGGCAGATGGCAGCTCTGTGGCGGTACAGATTGCCCGAAGCAAAGATTTTTTTGCCCGCAAGTATCCCGACATGCGCTACCTTACCTACTTCCAGGCATATACCGGCACCCACGCTCCGGCAGACACTCTGATGCGCCTTTATTCCGAAGCGCTTGACCAGCCGGGGGTCGACGGCTTAATCATAGGAACACGCCCCGACTGCATGCCGCAGCCCTTGCTTGAAAGACTCGCGCGCCTGCGCGAATCATGTTTCGTGATGGTGGAATACGGTGCCGAGACATCGCACAACACCACTCTTGACATCATTAACCGCTGCCACACCTGGGAGCAGACATGCGATGCCGTGCGCCGCACAGCCGATGCCGGTATAGAAACCGGACTCCATTTTATAAACGGACTGCCCGGTGAGTCCACGGCTATGATGATGCAGACCGTAAAGGCAATAAACACGCTGCCCGTGGATGTTGTGAAATTCCACCAGATGCAGGTGGTCAAAGGCACAGAACTCGCCCGCCGCTACCTGCGGGGCGAAGCCGGCATTATAGAGTTTTCGGTAGAGAATTATCTCGACCTGTGCGTGCAGATAGTAAAAACGCTCCGCAGCGACATCGCCATAGAGCGTTTTGTATCACAGTCACCGGCAGACATGCTGCTGTGTCCCCGCTGGGGATTAAAAAATCACGAATTCACCGACAGGCTAAACTCGCGGCTCAGCTCTACCTCTTGCGGTTGCGGACACTCCGGGTAGCCGTGGAACCTGATTTTACAGACGAGCTTTTTACCCTTTTGGACGGGCGTTTGGACGAAACCCTCGTGCCGCTTATCTTCCGTGTGCTCTTCTTTGCCGGAGCAATGGAGTCATTGGCAGCCGTGGCGGTACCTGCCTTGGACTGCATCTCCTCAAGCGACGGCACCCAGATGTTCTTGTCAAACGATTTCAGCCGGTTCTCTATGCTGTCTTGCGCGTGTTTGAGGTCTTCCGGATCAGGATAGAGCTGCGCCATAGACTTGTTGCGCAGGTTGCGTGTCTTGTATATCTCTCCTTTATAAAGACCGAGATTGAAATAATCATCGTAAGTGCTCTGCGGCAGATTATTATCATCATCTGTAAAAATCAGCTGCCCTGCAAGATAAGGACGGATGTCGGCATAACGCACCCAAAACATCGGATACCTTACCGCCTCATGACCAAACTCCTCGCTCCTGTGCAGTACCGGGCACAGAGCTTCGACTTTTGTGCGCATTCTGCCCGCACGGCGGTCAAACTCCCAGCGTTCCACCATATAATAGCCCAGCACCTCCGTGGAAGGAATGTCGCTTTCCTCAATGTCAAACACCTGACGTTTTTCAGAATAGCCCTTGCCCTCGGTGTAATAGATATGGAAACGGTCAAGCATGTCGCGCACCTTCAGCCGGTACTCGTCGGTAAACGCTTCCCTGCCGTCGAGATACTCGTATGCCGTAAGCTCTCCCGATGCGAGCAGATGCATCATTATGCGAAACAGGTTTTCCTGCCCGTCGACACTCTGCTCCGGAAAATACAGCGCCGCATTAGCCGGGTCTTGCAAATCCAGCGAGCGATACACTACTTTCATCCAGGCAAGGTCGGCATCGGTAGCCGAAACGCCATCCGCGCTCATGCGTCCGCGCGCTCTGTCGCTGACACCGGTCTTTTTTGTGCTTGCCGCGCGGGTATCACTTTTTCTTGATACGGTACTGCTTACACTCTGCTGAGCATAAGCCGGAACAGCCGCCACAGACAGCATTGCAAAAAGTGATATGCTATATATGAATGATTTCATAATGATGGATAATTATCAGTTTACTGTTATTTCAAGAGGACTGAGAGTGCGTTCCACACCATCTGGTCCCACAGCCTTTATACGCGATATATAAAATCTTTTGCCGCGCGTGAGTCGGCGGAATGATTCTTTCTGACGGCGCGAGAACGAAGCACCGTCGCTCACCTCGGGTATGGCATTGCCCATAGAGTCAAAAAACACTGTTTCAAAACCGAGTATACGGAATTCTATGTCAAGCACACCGTCGTCTATGGCAGCCCCTATGCCGGAGGCATTCATCAGCGAAGCCTTTGTGAGGGGACGTTCGCCTCTGAATCTGGCAGAGCCATTGTCCGCCACCGGAATATACGCCGTAGGGTCAGGCAAACGGCGCACCTTGAAGTCTATAGAAGCCACCTGAGACGCATGACCGTCGGGGTTGGTTGCGCTAACGCTGATTGTAGCCTCTTTTCCAGCGGTCTGCGGACGCGCCATCCATTTGTCACCGCTGCGTACAAGAGAGCCGTTTGTCATAGTGGCGCTTACCGAACTCTGCGGCAGTCCGGGAACAGAAATCTCTACCGGATTGTCGATACCTGCATAAAGCACATTCATCATGGTAGCTGATACAGTGGCTACCGGATCCATCACAACATAATCGGCTGTGAAGTCATGCCGGCTTGTGGTGCCGTCCGGTCGGGGCATCTCAAGATAACCTTTATAGGAGTATGACCCGCTTTTCGAAGGCACAAAGCTGTAAGTGGAGCCGGCACTGTCAAGTCTGCGCCCGTCTACCACAACCGCCGGGCGGGCAGTAGTGTCCACCGCAGCAAGAACTATTTCAGCACGGTACGGATTGCCCTTCATTACATAGCGCGATTCTGGAATTACAAAGGCGTTAAGCTCGTTTACCCTGACATCTCCCGCATCCACCGCCGACGCAAGCGACGCAATAGCCTCGCCTTCGGCATAAAGCACATCGTTCTGGAGCTTTGACAGCAATGCCACCGCTGCCACTACCGGCTGATTTTCAAACTTCACCACCTCCCAGCTGCGCAATGCGTCTGTAGCGCCGGTGCGCCTCGGCGCTGTGGAAAGCATAGCCTCCACCCCTGCCCTGGTCAGGCTGTCACCAATCATAGGCGACACAAATGAGCGAAATTCGTCCAACTGTTTTCGCAGCCCGGCGCCGTTTCCGCTCACCGGACTCAGCATCACCACAGACGATGCCTCCAGATTTTCCCTGTTGTCAATCCTGTCGGGGTTTCCGTCAGGACCGTCAGCCTTGCGTACAATAGCGTATTTAAGCGAGTCTATCTTGTCGCAGAGCGCGGAAGACGCCGCACGTACCGCTGCCGCACGACTGTGCCAAACGCCCGCTTTTTCGGGGTTGTTTGCCGCAGCCTTTTCGAGCGCGGCATACACCGCGTCGTTACGCTGCCTGAAATTGTCGTTTGTGTGCGACAACCCGTCCTGCACCTGAGTAAAACCGTTCAGAACATCGCTTGACACATTCAATGCGAGCATCGCGGTCAAAACGATGTACATCAGGTTTATCATCTTCTGTCGTGGCGAAAGCCTTCTGCCGGACTGACTCATTATACCTTGCGTAAAAACATTTAGTTACTATCCCGTTGCTGCTGAGGCGCAGGATTGTGAAACATATTGACGGTCATGGCGTTGAGCATCTGCTCATACACCTTGTTAAGCTGCTGCATGTTGCGGGTCAGTTTCTGAGCCTCCTCCCTATAAGCCTCAGTGCTTCCGGCTGTCTGCTCATACATCTCTTTCATCCTGCCCATGCCGTCGTTCACACTCTGTATGGCATCAAGCTGGGAAGACACACTGCGCAGCTGAATCTCATATATGGTATTCAGCCCGGCGATATTCCGGTTCAGCGCCTGCATCTGCCCGACATAGCCTTCAACACCGGATGCGGCATTTGCCGAATCTTCCTCCGACACGTTGCCGCAGCTTTTCAACAAAGCCTCACCGGCGGCGTTCAGGCGCGCGGCTGTCTCGCCAAGGCGTTCAATCGCCTGCGCCACTTCGGGAGACACAGCAGCCGACCCGCCTGCCGAAGCCACTACCACCGCAGGAGCCGGAGAAGAAGAGGCTACAGAACCTGCCGATGCGGTTGCGGAAACCGACGCGATAGCGTCGCCGGACAAAACCTCGCCACCATCTTGACGCGCCGGCGCGCCGTTTCCGGCAAGCAACGGCAAAATATCCTCTATAGAGGTGTCGCGCGGCGGACGGTCAAAGGCGGTCAGAATAAACATCAGCACTTCAGTGCCCATACCCACCGAGAGCAGCAAATCGCCCCCGCTGAGATGTAATATCTTGAACAGAGCGCCGAGAATCACAATCGCGGCACCTATACTGTAAGCTATATTGAAAAATCGCTGCCCGCTCTCTCCTGACAGAAAGCGCTCCACAACATTTTTATATCTCTTTATTTTACCCATAGCTGTTTATTTCTTTTTCTTCTGACCTTTGGCAAAACCGATGTGGGTGCGCACACATCTGAAGCCGATGTATGACCGCTGCTCGTTCTGGTACTCCCACATTCTGATGTCACCGCGTATATTGTGCGCCACATCTTTCCATGAGCCGCCGCGCACTATCTTGCGTTTGAGGCGGTAAGGATCCTCCTGCGCCGCATCGTAACGGTATTCCGGATTCAGGTCGCTTGTCAGCTTGCTTACACTCTCTGTATAGGCGGTTGAGGTCCACTCGCTCACATTGCCCGCCATGTCGTACAACCCGAAATCATTCGGGGCGAAAGTTCCCACGCGAGAGGTTATCACATGCCCGTCCTGCACATAATTACCCTCCTGAGGCTTGAAATTCGCATAATAGCACCCCTTGTCATCCGTCATAGGCAAATCGCCTGCCCACGGATACTTGTTGCCGGTAACTCCGGCTCTTGCAGCATACTCCCATTCCGCTTCGGTGGGCAAACGGTAAGGCTCTACATATATGCCTTCCTTGCCGAGCGACCGGCGCAGGAAAGAAGTGCGCCATGCGGCAAACGCGTTTGCCTGCTCCCAGCTCACACCCACCACCGGATAGTCATTATAGCCGCCGTGCGAAAAATACATTCTGACATAAGGCTCGTTGTATGCGTTGTCAAAATCGTTTATCCACGCCGTGGTATCGGGATATACATTTACTATATAGGTGTTTACAAAATCGTAGTCGCCGGAAAGGGCGCGGGATATGGTGCGGCGCACAATCTCGCCGTCGTCGTCAATCCATGCAGTGTCCTTGGTTATGACAGGCAGAGTATTGTCAACCGGAATGTCCGTATTGTACTGGCGCCGGCGGGGGTCAAGCCTGTTACGGCGTTTGGCTGCCTCCGTATGGTTATACACCTCGTAGCGGTAAATCATCTGTTCGGGGTCAAGCTCGGTGACTCCGGTAATAGGGTTTGTACGGTACACGCTTTTAATGGCGCGCTCCTCATCCTCATCGGGGTTGCGCCACGGTATCGGCTTTTTCCAGTTGAGGTACGGAGTCACCGGATTGCCGTCACGATCCTCCTCAATCTTGAACTCCTCGTTGCCGCCGTATGCCGGGTCGGCGAGGCGCTCACGGATAATGGAGTCGCGCACCCAGTACAAAAACTGTTTGTACTCGGCGTTTGTCACCTCGGTCTCGTCCATCCAGAAGGCATCAACGCTCACCCCGCGGGCATCGGCACGGGTACCCCACACCGAGTCTGCCTCCTGCGGGCCCGCCACTATGGAGCCCCGGTCAATGAGCACCATGCCATAGGGCGCCGGTTCAACCCATGAAGCCGCTCCTACTCCGGTAAGCTCGCCGCCTGCCGAGCTATGGGTGCCTGCGGCGCAGCCGGTCAGGGCAAACACTGCCGCGGCAGTAAAAATATGTGGCAAAAACTGTCTCATCTGTATGTATTACATTATTCGTATACTCTTTTGCTTATGTCTGTTCTTGTCGGAAAGATCCAGCTTCAGGGCATATCCGGCAAAAATCTCATGGCTGCCCGCCGTGGCTCCTGAAATCGCCGTAACAGGATAGTCGTAGCTGTAGCCGAGATAAAAACCTTTGTATTCCACCGACAGCAGCGCGCTCACTGCGTCATCGTGGCGGTAGCCTACTCCGGCGCTCAAAAACTTTTTATATCGCACCCGGGCGGTGGCTATAGCCCGCGTGAACGTGAAGTCACTCATGACAAACACAGACGGTAGCACTTCAAATAACGTATTTTTTATGCCGATATTGCATCCCGCCGTAAAATATATGCTCCGCGACGGGGCAAACTCGAAGTTGCTCACTTCGGTATCACCGCCCGAACTGCCGTTTTCATTGCTGAAAGAAACTACCGGTGCGTTTATATGAGTCGCCGCAATCCCCGCCCAGAAAGATTTGCGTGAGTACCATAGTCCGGCTCCGAGGTCAAAAGCCGTGCCGCTCATGTCTGTTCTGGGAATAGCGGCATCGGTGTCGTCATGATAATTGTCATCGTCAGGTATAAAGACCTCCGACCCCTTGAAGGTATCGCTGATTATGCCCGGCTGCAACCCTACCGACAGCACCCCGCCTCCAAGTTTTATCTTGTAGCTTATCTGAAGCGAGGCTCCCATATTGCGGTAAAGCCCCATGCTCTGCTGATTGACCGACACTCCGGCGCCAAAACGCCGTCCGAGCAGCTTGAACGGAGCGTCGGCAAGCGCCAGAAAAGTTTTTGGAGCATTGTCAACACCCACCCATTGCAGCCGCGACCCGCCGTGTATCCTCACAAGGTCAGTAAGCCCCGTTGCCGCCGGGTTGTAAAATGCAGGCACTTCAAAATAGTGTGTCAGCAATGCGTCATTTTGAGCCACACCTTTATTATATATAAAAAGCGACAGCGCTACAGGCAAAAACAGTCTGAGCAATTGAGCGAACCCTGTTTCAGTTTTCCCAACCGCTTTCCGAATCATGCCGGCCATGTCGGGCAGCACCGAACTCAAAAAATCTCTCCGACCCATGGCTATTCAAAATAAAAGCTCAGAACTATCATTTTTGAGGAGACCCGCCTGAGCGACTGAGTTATTTTATATCGGTCCGGCTCCTCCGACAAATCAGGGCGCTTATGCTCAAGAATATCACCTACTCCGAAACAAAATTTTATTTCGGGATTGAGTTTGAAAAACGGCAGATAGAAATCACATCCGAACCCGGCGGTAAGATAAAAATCCGCCGACTTGAGTTTCAGATAATCCGTGCGCTTCTTGGCAACATCAAAAGCCGGCATTATACCTGCCGTCAGATAAGGACGGCTGTTGCGGTAGCGCACCGAAGAGAATTTGACATCCACAGGCACCGCCACAAGAGCGCTTTTGATATTCTGCCGATACAGCTCGCCGGATTCAGCCTCGCGCATCTTTATGTCTCTGCTGCCGAAATACAGCCCCGGAGAAAGACGGATATTGAAATAATCGTTAAGCCTGAAGTCCACAAGACCGCCTACATTAAACCCGGGGGCATACCCCGGCTGGTCCACAAACCAGCTCTGCCCCGATTCGGTAACATATCCGTTATGGGCAAAGCGCAAATCCTGAGCGTTAACGCCTACATAGAACCCCGCATGCCACGCCCTGCCGTCACTGTAAGGGCGGTTAAGCGGGCCCGAAGCGAAGTCTGCGGCACAAACCGAGTGTACCGACAAAACAATCAGAGCAACTGCTATCAGTGAAATAAATCTGTTCATCTGTATTTTATTCAACGGACAGCCTCTCTTTTTATTGCTTTTAAAGCCCGACAATAAGTTAAATTATCCTAACCATATACAGCACAGCCTAAACTTTTGTTAACACATTTGGCATTACTTTCCCATTAATGTTCGTACTTATAAAGAATACCTATACCTTTGCGCCGCTAAAAATTTAAGAGATTTGAATCTCTGGCAATCTCAGGGTGCCACACCCTCATTATTGAAATTATGCCGAATACCCTTACCACACTTATAGACAAGCAGACCTTCAAATACGGCGATAAAACCGCTTTGAGCTACTGCGATGAAGGCGAATGGAAATCTCTTTCCTGGAACAGATTCAAGGAATATGTTGGAAATGCCGCATGCGCCCTTGCTGCCATGGGCATCAAAGAAACTGAAAACATCGCTGTTTTTTCAGGCAACAGACCGGAAATGCTTGTGGTGGACTTCGCTGCGTTTCATAATCGGGCGGTGCCGGTGAGCATCTACTCCACAAGCTCGCCCGAACAGGTAAAATATATTATCGACGATGCTTCCGTAGCGCTGATTTTCGCCGGAGACCAAACCCAGTACCGCATAGCCCGCAGCGTGCAGAAAGCAACTCCGGGACTAAGACAGATAGTGACGTTTGAAAATGTGACTCCCGACCCCGACGACTCGTCGACCATCACCTACAGCGACTTCATGAAAACCGGAGCCAACGCACCGGAGGCTACTGCCCGCGAAGTAGAGGAGCGGCGCAGCCGCGCTGTCGAAACCGACACGGTAACCATAATATACACCTCCGGCACCACCGGCGAACCCAAAGGAGCCGTGCTGCCCCACTCTTGCTTCAACGAAGCGCTTGACATTCACCGCGAGCGCCTGTCGACACTCTCCGACACCGACTCCTCCATATGCTTCCTGCCGCTCAGCCATATTTTTGAACGCGCGTGGACATTTTTCTGCCTGTACATGGGCATAAAGGTGAGCATAAACTACAACCCGCACGACATACAGGCAGCCGTGAAACAATGCAAGCCCACATGCATGTGTTCCGTGCCGCGATTCTGGGAAAAAGTATATGCGGTTGTAGAGGACAAAATGGGCAAGATGAGCGGCTTAAGAAAATGGATTATCAACCGGGCGCTCAAGGTTGGACGCCGCCGCAACATCGACTTTGTGCGGCTCGGCAAAAAGGTTCCGTTTCTGCTCGCTCTCGAATACCGCTTTTTCGAGCATCAGGTGTTCACACCCATGAAACGCGTAATCGGCATAGAAAACGGTCGCTTTTTCCCTATCGCAGGCGCGCCCTTGTCTCCTAAAATCGTTGAATTTCTTCACAGCTGCGGAATAAACATCATAGTAGGTTACGGACTCTCCGAAACCACCGCGACAGTGACCTGCTACCCCAGTGTAGGCTATGAAATAGGCACTGTCGGCACCGTATTGCCTCGCATCCAGGTAAAGATAGCCGACAACGGCGAGATTCTCGTCAAGGGTCCCACCGTAATGAGCGGCTACTACAACAAACCCGAGGCAACCGCCGAGGCTTTTACAGAAGACGGTTGGTTTCGCACGGGAGACGCCGGCTACATAAACCATTCCGGAGCGCTGGTACTCACCGAGCGCATAAAGGACTTGTTCAAGACATCCAACGGCAAATACATTGCGCCGCAGGCACTTGAAAGCAGACTTGGCGAAGACAAATACATAGAGCAGGTAGCAGTCATAGGCGACGGGCGCAAATTTGTCAGCGCGCTTATTGTTCCGGATTTCAATGCGCTGAGAGAATACGCCGCCGAAAACGGAATCGCAGCGGAAACAGAAGAAGCCCTTGCCGCCGACAAACTCATAAACGACATGCTCGCAGAGCGCATAGCCAAAGCCGAGCACGGACTCGCCGGCTACGAACGCATAAAAAGATTTACCATATTGCCGGCACCGTTTACCATGGAAGCCGGCGAACTCACAAACACCCTTAAGGTAAAACGCCGCGCCGTTGCCGAACGCTACGCCGACATTATCGACGCCATGTACAAGGACTGACACCACGGTCCGATTCAGTTTCGTGTTGCGGGGTTGAGAGATTTTTATTATCTTTGCACGGTTTTCACGATAGAAATCCTGGAGGCCTCTATATTACCCATCAACTCAATTCTATCGCATGCGAAATACAAAACGCGCCACCCTCATACTTGAAGATGGCACCCGCTTTGAAGGGAAATCATTCGGTTTTGAAGCTTCTACAGCCGGAGAGGTAGTGTTCAACACGGCAATGACCGGCTATCCGGAAAGCCTCACAGACCCCTCTTACGAAGGGCAGATATTAGTGACCACATACCCTCTTCTGGGCAACTACGGAGTGCCTCCCCGCAGAGAAAAGGATGATGTCAGCGAATACTACGAGAGCGACCATATACACGCTCGCGCAATCATTGCGCAGGACTACAGCTATGACCACTCTCACTGGCAGGCAGACCGTTCCCTCGCCGACTGGCTCAACGAAGAAAAAATTCCCGGAATATACGGCATCGACACCCGCGCCCTCACAAAGCACCTTCGCGAAAAAGGCTCCATGCTCGGCAAAATAGTGGTGGAGGGATGCGATGATGTGGAATTTTACGACCCCAACAAAGAAAATCTTGTTGCCAAAGTCAGCACCGACAAAGTGGAGATTCACGGCAGCGGCGAAAAAACCGTAGTGCTTGTAGACTGCGGCGTGAAACACAACATCATACGCTGCCTTACCCGCCGCGGTGTAAAAGTTGTGCTCGTGCCCTGGGACTACGACTTCAACAGCATGGACTACGACGGACTGTTCATTTCCAACGGCCCCGGCAACCCCGACATGGCAGAAAAAACCGTTGAAAACATACGCAAGGCAATGACTACCGGCAAGCCCATATGCGGCATCTGCATGGGTAACCAGCTGTTGAGCAAAGCCGCCGGAGCCAAGACATACAAACTCAAATACGGTCACCGAAGCCACAACCAGCCTGTGCGCCGTGTGGGCACCGACCAGTGCTTCGTCACCTCGCAAAACCACGGATACGCGGTAGACTCCACTACCCTGCCCGAAGACTGGGAACCGCTTTTTGTAAATATGAACGACGGCACAAACGAAGGCATAAGGCACAAAACCAAGCCTTACTTCTCCGCGCAGTTCCACCCCGAAGCAAGCAGCGGACCCAAAGACACCGAATTTCTTTTCGACGAGTTTATAAGCATCCTTTAAGCCACCTCATCCATACAGCAATATGACTACAGCTATAGACCCCAGCATACGCAAAGTTCTCCTTCTCGGCAGCGGCGCCCTAAAAATCGGTGAAGCCGGAGAATTCGACTACTCAGGTTCTCAGGCACTCAAAGCTCTCAAAGAAGAGGGTATAACCACTGTGTTGATTAACCCCAACATAGCCACGGTGCAGACTTCCGACGGCTTTGCCGACAAAATATACTTTCTGCCTGTAACCCCCTATTTCGTAGAGAAAGTCATTGCGCGCGAAAAGCCCGACGGCATCCTGCTGGCATTCGGCGGACAGACTGCGCTCAACTGCGGTGTGGCTCTGTATGAGAGCGGTGTGCTTGAAAAATACGGAGTGAAAGTGCTCGGCACCCCGGTTCAGGCAATAATGGACACCGAGGATCGTGAACTTTTTGTCAAGAAACTCGACGAGATTGACATCAAGACCATCAAAAGCGAGGCGGTAAACTCTATTGACGACGCACTCGCCGCCGCCGAACGCCTCGGCTACCCTGTGATTGTACGCGCGGCATACGCTCTCGGAGGACTCGGAAGCGGATTCTGCGACAACGAGCAGGAGCTTGTGGCTCTGACAGAAAAAGCTCTGTCATTCTCGCCCCAGGTGCTTGTTGAAAAATCGCTCAAAGGCTGGAAAGAGGTTGAATACGAAGTTGTGCGCGACCGGTTTGACAACTGTATCACAGTGTGCAACATGGAAAACTTCGACCCGCTGGGCATTCACACAGGTGAAAGCATCGTGGTGGCGCCCTCGCAGACCCTCACAAACGAAGACTACCACTACCTCAGAAAACTTGCAATAAAAATCATACGCCATATAGGTATTGTCGGCGAATGCAACGTACAGTACGCATTTGACCCGCAGTCGATGGACTACCGCGTCATTGAGGTGAACGCGCGACTGAGCCGCTCGTCAGCGCTCGCATCCAAAGCCACCGGCTACCCGCTTGCATTTGTTGCCGCAAAGCTCGGGCTGGGCTACGGACTGTTCGACCTTAAAAACAGTGTCACCAAAGAGACCAGCGCTTTCTTTGAACCCGCCCTCGACTACATTGTGTGCAAAATACCGCGCTGGGACCTTGGAAAATTCCACGGCGTGCGCCGCGAGATAGGCTCTTCAATGAAGAGCGTCGGCGAGGTAATGGCTATCGGCAGAACCTTCGAGGAGGTCATCCAGAAAGGTCTGCGCATGATCGGTCAGGGAATGCATGGATTCACAGGCAATAAAGAACTTAACATCGCCGATATAGACAAGGCTCTTGCAGAACCTACCGACAAACGCATTTTTGTCATAGCCCAGGCTATGGAAAAAGGCTACAGCGTGGAAAAGATACACGAACTGACAAAAATTGACCGCTGGTTCCTGTATCGCCTGCAAAATATAATGAACACCTCGCACAGCTTGCGCGGGTTTGACTCTCTCGAATCGCTGCCCGCCGACCTTCTGCGCAGGGCCAAAGAGCAGGGTTTCAGCGACTTCCAGATAGCACGCTGCATATTCAAAAACGACATGACAGATGCCGAGAGCGCCAACCTCAAGGTGCGTCAACACCGTAAGGCACTCGGCATTACCCCCGTTGTGAAACAGATAGACACTCTCGCCGCCGAATACCCGGCGCAGACAAACTACCTGTACCTAACATACAACGGTTCTGAAAACGACATAGATTATCTGAACGACCACCGCTCTATAGTGGTGCTCGGAAGCGGTGCCTACCGCATCGGAAGCTCCGTGGAATTTGACTGGTGTTCGGTCAACGCACTGCTCACCGTCAAGAAAGAGGGCTGGCGTTCGGTTATGATAAACTACAATCCGGAAACAGTGTCGACAGACTACGACATGTGCGACCGACTCTACTTCGACGAGCTCACCTTTGAGCGCGTAATGGATATTCTGGAACTTGAATCACCCCACGGAGTGATACTGTCTGTAGGCGGTCAGATTCCAAACAACCTCGCAACCCGACTTGACGAACGCGGCGTGAATATCCTCGGCACCACAGCCAAGTGCATTGACAACGCAGAGGACCGAAACAAATTCTCCGCAATGCTCGACAGGCTCGGCATCGACCAGCCGAGATGGCGCGAGCTCACCAGCTTCGAAGACATCAACAAGTTCATTGACGAAGTGGGATTTCCCGTGCTGGTGCGTCCAAGCTACGTGCTCAGCGGCGCAGCCATGAACGTATGCTCCAACCCCGACGAACTTGAACGCTTCCTGCGTCTTGCAGCCAATGTGTCCAAACAGCATCCTGTTGTTGTGTCTGAGTTCATACAGAACGCCAAGGAAATAGAAATGGACGCGGTTGCGCAGAACGGCGAAATAAAGGTATACGCCATAAGCGAACACATAGAGTACGCCGGCGTGCATTCCGGAGACGCCACCATACAGTTCCCGCCCCAGAAACTCTATGTGGAGACTATGCGGCGCATAAAGAAAGTGTCATCGCAGATTGCGGCGGCTCTGAACATATCGGGACCATTCAACATTCAGTTCCTCGCAAAGAACAACGACATAAAAGTCATAGAATGCAACCTGCGTGCAAGCCGCAGCTTCCCGTTTGTGTCCAAAGTCCTTAAAATAAACTTTATTGACATAGCCACAAAAGTAATGCTCGGACTGCCGGTGGAAAAACCGCACAAAAACGCTTTCGACCTTGACTATGTCGGCATTAAGGCATCCCAGTTCAGCTTCTCGCGCCTTCAGGGCGCCGACCCCGTGCTCGGTGTGGACATGAGCTCTACCGGCGAAGTGGGATGTATCGGAGTCGACACCTCGGAAGCCCTTCTCAAATCGATGCTTTCAGTCGGTCTCAGAGTCCCCGAAAAGGGAGTGCTGCTCTCTACCGGAACCCCCAAACAGAAAGCAGACATGCTTGACGCCGCCCACCAGCTGCACAACAAAGGCTACCGCATATACGCCACACAGGGCACACACCAGTTCCTTACCGACAACGGCATCCCTGCCATAAAAGTGTACTGGCCCAGCCAGCCCGACATGGAGCCGCAGGCGCTGCAGATGCTTCACGACAAAGAGATAGACCTCGTTGTGAACATCCCCAAAAACCTGAGCCCCACCGAGCTTGGCAACGGTCACAAAATACGCCGTGCGGCTATTGATCTCAACATACCTCTGCTCACAAACGCGCGCCTCGCATCGGCATTCATCAACGCGTTTACCACTCTGCCGCTCGACGACATAGAAATCAAACCGTGGGACGAATATTGACCTACGGCAATCTTGCAGCGCAGGCGCGCGCAAGGCTTGAAACCCACTATCCGCCCGGAGAGGCACGAGCTATGGTTCGCGTCATCTTCGAGCGGCTCAAGGGCTTCACTGCAACCGACATGGCTATAAAAAGCGATGAGGAAGCAAGCGACTTCATTGCCAGGAAAGTGGAGCAGACAGTGGACCGTCTTATTGCGGACGAACCAATACAATATATCTTCGGAGTGGCTGACTTCTACGGACTGGAATTCAAGGTAACTCCGGATGTACTGATTCCACGCCCGGAGACTGCGGAACTCGTGGATATGATTGTCGATGAAAACAAAGAGCGCAAAGAGCTTGCCGTAATGGATTTATGCACAGGCTCCGGCTGCATTGCATGCTCTCTAGCAAGAAACCTTCCGTTCAGCAACGTATCGGCAGTAGACATCAGCGACGCCGCGCTTGCTGTTGCAAAAGAAAACGCGGCAGCTCTAAAAACGGCAGTGGATTTTCGACACGCCGACGTGTTGCACATGGACGCACAAACCGGTGTGTACGACATCATAGTCAGCAACCCGCCGTACATAGCTGAGAAAGAAAAGGCGGCAATGGAAGCCAATGTGCTTGACCATGAGCCTCACTCCGCCCTTTTTGTACCGGATTCTGACCCGCTGCTATTCTACCGCGCCATTGCAGGCTACGCCTCGGAGTCTTTGAAACAGGGAGGATGTCTGTACCTTGAAATCAATCCTGATTATACTGACATGCTGCGCGACACCCTTGCAAAGAACGGGTTCACGGATATTGACATACGCCGCGATTCATTCGGGAAAAACCGGTTTGCGGTTGCAAAATTATGAAAAAGCCACTGACTCCACAGCAGGCTCTCGCGCGATTGCAGGATTTGTGTTCGCGCTCTGAACAATGCTCCGCCGACCTTGCGAAAAAGATGCACGGATGGGGCATATCCTCCGGAAACATTGAAAAAATACTTGCGCTGCTTGTGCGCGACAGATTTGTCGACGACAATCGCTTTGCAGCGGCTTTCGCCTGCGACAAATACCGGTTTGCCGGATGGGGTAAGATAAAAATTGCCCGTCAACTCGCCTCAAAGAATATTGACCGGACAATCATATCCGCCGCGCTACATGAGATTGACGACGAGGAATACAGCGCCATAGCGCTCAGGGCGCTCAAAGCCAAAACCCGCTCAATTAAAGAGGGCAACACCTACGAGGGTAGAACAAAACTGTTTCGGTTCGGAGTTACGAGGGGGTATGAGACATCTCTGATAAGCGACATTATCAAAAACGGCAACGTATGGGACTGACAAGCTGGCTTGGAGACCTTGCCGGAATGATTTACCCCAACGTTTGCGAAGTGTGCGCCAACACGCTCGTCCACGGCGAACACACCCTATGCCTCCACTGTCTGCACGATATGCCGAGAACCCGGCTCCACACACAGAGTTTCAACGAAATCCACAAACGCCTTGCCGGCCATACTCCTATCTCTAAAGCGGCGGCATATTTTTACTACTATCGCGAAAATCCTTACGCCGAGCTGATACACCGCGCCAAATACAATAACCGCCCTGCCCTTGCAAAGACACTCGCACGGATGTTTGCCGAAGAGATAATGCCGTCAGGATTCTTTGACGGCATAGACTTGATACTGCCTGTGCCACTGCATTACCTCAAGGAGCTGAAACGCGGCTACAACCAGAGCCACGAAATAGCCAAAGGACTGAGAGAGGCTACAGGCATAGAGATTGCAGACAACCTCATAGCAAAGAAAGCTCACTCAACCCAGACAAGACGTTCGGCATTTGAACGATGGCTGAACACCGGCAACATATACACTGTTGCCGAACCGCACGAACTCGCGGGCAAACACATACTTATTGTAGACGATGTGATAACCACCGGAGCGACTGTGCTGCACTGCGCCGATGCGGTTCACATAAATGAACCGAGCGCGGAAATCAGTGTAACCGCCCTCGGATTCACTCACGGGATATGACTCTTTTCAGCCAGGGCATTACCCATTCCAGTTTGAAATAGTGGTTTTGTGAATCCACATTTGCAAGACGGAAAAACTCGTCGCGGTCAATGCCCGACGGCAAAGAGTCAAGATACTGCCGGCTTGACGGGTCGGCGTATCTGGCATAGTGGTGATACTCGAAATTCTGGGGAGCGCCCGCTATTTCATAAGCCTTCGATATTATTTTAAAATCGCGGTCCATGCCCCCTTCCGTGCAGATTACCGGGCGCGGAGCCAAAGCGGCTACAATGTCAGGAAAATCGAAAAGAGTCAAAAATTCCGGAATCAGGTGCTCGTCATTGTTGGGAAATGCACGCACTCCGTTTTTATTCGGCTTGTTCATTACAAGAGCCCGCTCTCTGGTGCGGCAAAGAAAATCATTGTACACAAACGCGTAAATGGAATCATCCAGCAATCCGAGAACCATCAGAGGTTCGGTGCCAAGAGAAAAGCCGCTGACAAGAATACGGTCGGCACGCACCTGCGGCTGTGTCTTCATCCAGTCAAGCACAACCTTGTCCTGCCATGAAGCAAGCCCCAGATAACTCCAGCCGAGTTCGAGCAGAAAACGCGATGACGTGACATAGTCCGCCACACCGTTGTCGCTCAGCTCCCCGCAGCTGGGATTGTCCACGGCAACCGCCACAAGCCCTTCCTTGACAAAATGCACCGCCATGGCTGCTTTGCGCAGCACCGAGTCAGGCTCGCCGGTCAAATCGTAATTGCCTTGCCGTTCACCTGCCACAAGCTCTTTTGTCTGACCGAAACCCGGCACACACAGCACAGCCGGTGCCGGATTTGATTCGGTTACGCCGTCCGGCACAAGCACATAGTACGCAACCGCACATTCCAGCAACGGGTATGAAATCCAACGTTCAATGCGGTAGCCGTCGCGCTTTGCCTGCGCAACCTTTACCGGTGGTGCAGCCGGAGCCGCCGGGTGCTTCATTATACGCGCCATCTCCTGCCCCATGCGTTCGCGCCACAAGGCGAAGCCTTCGGGTGATACTGTTGTATCTAATTCAAGCGCGGGGGCTGCGGCACGCATCATAGCTTCCGCCGTGGAGCGGGTGCTTGTACTGCGCGGCAGCGTATCACCGGCAACAGCATTCAGCAAAGCCGGCAACAGCGCACAAACAGCAAAAATTACTTTTTTCATCGCATCGTGTTATTTGGAATATTACAAATCTGAATAAGGAACCGAGAAGGTGTCACCTCCGGAAATTGTGCCAAGTTGCAAACCTTTTGCAAGCCAGCGCTGCCTCTGTTCGGAGGTTCCGTGATTGAATGACTCCGGCACCGCATAGCCCTGCGCTTTTTTCTGCAAATAGTCATCGCCAATCACGCGGGCTGTGTTGACCGCCTCCTCCACATCTCCTGGTTCCAGCGAGCCGAACATTGCATTGTCATGGTTTGCCCACACTCCGGCAAGATAGTCTGCCTGAAGCTCTATGCGCACACTTATGCGGTTGGCTTCCTCCTCGCTTGTACGGCTCATCTGCTCATGAGCTTTGCCAAGAATACCCAGCTGGTCCTGCACATGGTGTCCGACTTCATGGGCTATGACATAGGCGTAGGCGAAATCTCCGTCCGCGCCAAGGCTCTGGCGCATTTCCTTGAAAAATGACAAATCTATGTACACACAGTTGTCGGCAGAGCAATAAAACGGCCCTACCTGTGAGGTAGCCCCTCCGCAACCGCTCTGAACAGAACCGTTAAACAGAACAAGTGTCGGCGGCTCGTATTCAAGTCCCATTTTTTTGAATTCTGCACTCCACACATCCTCCGTTCCCGCGAGAATTTTTGAAGTGAACGCTTCCAGTTCGGCATCCTGCGCATCGGGCACATACTCCGTGCCAGACGCTCCTCCTCCAAGGAGGGTACCCGAATTAGACATCAGCACATCAAGAGGATTTCCTCCTGAAATCCAGGCAATGAGTGCCGCTATTATTACCGCTCCTATACCGCCTCCGAGCGCGAGCCTGCCTTTGCCGCCTCGACGATCCTGAATGTTGTTGCTTTGACGACGTCCGTTAAGATTCATAATAGTAATTTTTTAAGTGCAACAGTTATCTTTATGTCATAGGTCAATATGGCTTACATTCACAGGCTCGTCGAGAAACACAGAGGCAAGACCGGTAAACTTTTCAGGGTTTTCGGTGGTGAGATATCTGCATGTGCCCCCGGTTTCGATACGCTGCTCCATTTCAGGGTGGCGCCCGAAGTAGTCCTTAAGGCTTTGCGCCACGATTTCACCCTGGGTAACAACCCTGATGTTTCCGGGCACAGCCTCGCGGATTTTAGGATACAGAATCGGATAGTGGGTACAAGCAAGCACCACTGTGTCAAGCTGCGAGTCCATATCTAAAAGCTCCCTTATATATTTAGTAACAAAATAATCGGCTCCCGGTGCGGAAGCCTCGTTATTTTCTACAAGGGGAACCCACATTGGACACGCTTTTGAACTTACAGCCGAACCGGGAAACAGCTTTTCAATCTCGATGTCATAGCTGCAGCTGTTGACAGTGCCTTCCGTGCCGAGTATGCCGATGTGTCCCGTAGCCGTCAACTCACCTACAGCTTCTGCGGTGGGTCTTATCACCCCCAGCACTCTGAGTCCGGGTCGCATTTGCGGCAAATCTCGCTGCTGAATGGTGCGCAACGCCTTGGCGCTCGCAGTATTGCATGCCAGTATTACAAGGGGGCAGCCCTGCTCGAACAAGGCGCTTACTGCCTCAAGTGTAAATCTGTAAACCACATCGAAAGAGCGTGTGCCATAAGGAGCCCGCGCGTTATCTCCCAGATACAGATACGAATACTGCGGCATGAGCCGCCTTATTTCTTTAAGAATGGTGAGTCCGCCGTAGCCGGAGTCGAATACACCTACAGGACCTTTCAGATTTTCCATGCCCATACTCATTATCAGTAAGGAGAGGCTTTTAAAACAAAACGGTCCCGACACTTTCGCGTCGAGACCGCTCCTTATCTTATTGATATCTCAACGGAATCAAATGAGGATTATTTAACTCCGAGCTTTGCTTTTACAAGGTCAGTGACATCGATAACACTTTCGCCGGTGTACACAGGCACCATGTTTTCAAAAATGAAAGTGAATCCGCCCTCTTTGCCCACGGCTGTGATAGCGTCGTGGATTTTCTGCTGGATAGGAGCGAAGAGCTGTTCCTGCTGACGCTGCAAATCCTGCTCGGCAGTAGCGCGAAATTCGTTCATGCGGGTGTTGAGATCCTGAAGGTCTTTCATGCGGCGGTCTTTCATTACCTGAGGGGTATCGTCGCCCATTGCCTGGTACTCAGAATATTTTTTCTCAAGCTCGTCCTGGAAGTTCTTGAACTCGTCCTGGTATTTTTTAGAGGCATTCTCTATATGGGCAGCTGCTTCTTTGGTTTCCGGGAGAGACTCCACTACGGGCTGTGTGTTTATGATACCGAATTTTGCCTGAGCAAATCCCATTGCGGGGAGTGCAATCATTATTGCTGCGATAAATTTCTTAAGCATTGTATTTATGTTATTATAGTTAATTCAACAAAAATGAGCCTTGCGACCTTCACCAAAGCGAAGGCTCTGCGTGCAAAGATAATGTATTTATTTGGAATATCCTAACTTGGCAAGAACCTCGTTGCTTACATCAATTCTCGGGGAGGCGAATATTATTTCCGTAGCCGTTGCCCGGTCAAAGATACACTGATAGCCGCGCTCCTCGCTCACAGCCTTGACGGCGTTGTACACCTCGTCCTGAATAGGTCGCATGAGTTTCTGGCGCATTGTGTAGAGTTCGCCTTCGGGACCGAAATATTTGTTTCTCAGCTCCATTGCCTCTTTTTCCTTGGCTGTGATTGCCTCTTCCTGCTTTTTTTTCTGCTCGTCAGAGAGGAAAACCATATTGTTCTGATAGTCTTTGTACATGGTCTCAGCCTGTTTGTTGATAGCCTCGACCTCTTTTTGCCATCTTTGTGAAAGCTGGTTGAGCTGGTCGTTGGCAATTTCATAAGTCGGTACGTTTGACAGGATATAATCCATGTCGACCAATGCAAATTTCTGAGCGAAGCCGCTGACAGCGCCAAGGGCTACGACTATCATGGTTATAAATAACTTTTTCATTCTCCTTATAATTTAGTTGAACGTATATGTTATTAAGACGCGCGGATTTAGCATTAGTTTACCGGAGGTGCCTTAAAAAATGTTAGAATTCCTGACCGAGTATGAAGTGGAAGTGGCTGCCGCCGCGTTCTCCATATACCTTGTCAAAGCCGTAGCCCCAGTCAATACCCATCATGCCGACCATAGGCAGGAATATGCGCACACCGAATCCGGCACTTCTCTTTAAATCAAACGGAGAGAAGTTCTTTACCGATGCCCACGCATTGCCGCCTTCGAGGAAGGCAAGACCGTATATTGTGCTTGAGGGCTGAAGCATGAAGGGGAAGTGGAGCTCGACACCGAGTCGTGCGTAGGCATAGCCTTCACGTCCCCACGGGGTGAGCGATCCGTTGTCATAACCTCTGAGGGCTATTGTCTCTGTGGCATAGGTGTATGAGCCGCTCATGCCGTCACCGCCCACATAGAATGTTTCAAACGGTGACTTGAGGTACTTGTTGTAGCTGCCGAGGAGTCCGAAGTCGGCGCGGGTCATAAGCACAAGAGTCCATTTGCTCATGGGGTTGTTCAGGGGAGTGTATGTGCGGCTCTGGAATTTCAGTTTCCAGTACTCAATCCACTTGTACAGCTCCTGCTTGGATTCGGTAGTGTTTTCCTCGGCGAGCTTAGCCCAGTTTTTCTTTCCGAACAGCGAAGCGGGGGGTGTTATGTGCAGACCCAGCGCAAATGTTGAACCGCGACGTGTGTAAAGCGGGCTGTCAATATTGTTTCGCGCCAGGGTAAGACCGAGTACAAGAGAGTTTGATGTACCGTTGTTCATGTAGTACAGGTATTCCCAGTTTTTAAGGTAGTACCAGTTGTACGACAGTTCGGTTGTGAATGTGAAATAGTCATCAGGCCATTTAAGACGCTGGCCGAATCCGACTGTCACGCCTGCCATCTGAAGCACCTTGTTGGGGTCGTAGGCGTCTTCGTATGAATTGCCGTAGTAGTTGTCATAGCCGTAACCGTAGCCATATCCGTAGCCGTAGTTATAGGCTGAGTTGTACCAGTTGTTGTTATAGTAAGATGAGTTCACACCTGTCTGACGGCTGTAGTAGGCTGATACCGAAAGTGAATTCGGGCGCTTTCCTCCAAACCAGGGGTCGAGGAAGGACACGCTGTACGCCTGATAGTAGCGGGCGTTTGTCTGGGCAGACACAGTGAATGTCTGTCCCTCGCCCTGAGGAATAAGACCTTTGTATGATGACGGATGGAAGAGATTTTTGATGGAGAAGTTTGAGAATTTCAACGCCACTTTGCCTATCACGCCGGTCTGACCCCATCCGAGAGAGAACTCAATCTGGTCGTTAGCTTTCGATTCAAGGGGAAGAACAATGTCAACGGTACCGTTTTCGGCATCGGGCCTTACATCGGGATTGAGGTTTTCGGGGTTGAAGTGACCGGTGTTGGCTATTTCTCTGAGCGAGCGCACGAGGTCTTCCTTGCTGAACAGGTCGCCCGGGCGGATGTACAGCTCACGGCGTATCACTTTTTCGTAAAGGCGGTCGTTGCCCTGTATCACCACGTTGTTGATGCGAGCCTGGGGACCCTCTTCCATTCTAAGTTCGAGGTCAATCGAGTCGCCGACTACATTTTTTTCAATCGGAACAAGGTTATAGAAGAGGTAACCGTTGTTGAGATACAGGTTAGCCACCGCATCGTCATCAAGGCTTGTACGCTTTTCAAGCAGCTTCTGGTTGTAGACTTCGCCCGGTCTGATATCAAGAATTCTGTTAAGGGTATTAGTGTCGTATATTGTATTGCCCACCCATGTGATGTCGTTGATGTAGTACTTACGACCCTCTTCAAGGTCAATATACACGTCAACAGTCTTATCGTCGTAGCGCACAACACTGTCGCTCAATATCTTGGCGTCACGATAGCCCTCTTCATTGTATTTTTCGATTATACGCTTGAGGTCATCCTTGTAATCGTTTTCCACAAATTTTTTCTGACGGAAAAGATTGAGAATATTACCGTTTTCATTGGTTTTCTTAATGGTGCGTTTCAGCTTTTTGTCGCTGAACACTTCATTGCCGGCAATATATATTTTGTGAACTTTCACCTTGTCATGCTTGTCAATGTTTATGTCGACAATCATTTTGTTAGGTTCGGAAAGGTCTTCATGCAGCGCTATGACCACATCGGCATTGCCGAAGCCTTTTTCCTTGAAATACTGCTTTATTATAAGGGTAGCACGGTTGATAATGTTTTGAGTAATCTGGTTGCCCACATAAAGTTGCAGTTTTTCCTGCAAATCATCTTTTTCGCCTTTCTTTACTCCATTGTAGTTGATAGCGGAAATCTGAGGCTGCTGACGCAGATTGATTGACAGCCACGCCTTGTCGCCGGCAATCTTGTCCACACTTATCTGCACCTTGCTGAACAGCCCCTGACGCCACAGGCGCTTGGAAGCCGATGTAATCTCATCGCCGGGAATTTCAATGCGTTCGCCCACTTTAAGACCCGAATAGCCTATCACTATATAATCTTCGTAGTTGTCGGCACCGTTTACCGATATACCGGCGATTTCGTATGTCGGCGGCATGCCGGAGTAAATGACCGCAGGGCTAAAAACAGTGTCAACCGGAGTCTGCGCTTCTGCAAACCCACAGAACGCGAGCAATGCGGAGATTATTACTGATAGCTTTATACGCATGATATTGGATGATGTTACTTTCACTTTTTCAATTGTTCTGAGGTGAGTCCGAATCGGCGCTCCCGGGATTGATATTCTAAAACAGCCCTGTAAAAATCTTCTTTGGAGAAGTCGGGCCAATATGTGGGTGTTATATAAATTTCGGAGTATGCTATTTGCCAGAGCAGAAAATTGCTTATGCGGTTGTCGCCGCCGGTGCGGATGAGCAAATCGGGGTCAGGCATGCTTGCTGTGGTGAGATATGAGCCGACAGTGCTGTCGGTTATATCCTCCGCGTTAAGCTTGCCTGCGGCTACATCCGCTGCTATCTTACGCGCGGCTTCGGTTATTTCCCATCGGGAAGAATAGCTTAGAGCCAGGTTCAGCGTCAGCCCGGTACAGCCTGATGTATCGGCAATACACTGACGCAGACGCTGCAACGCCTCCTGCGGCATACGGCTGAAATCGCCAATCATGTCCAGCCGGACATTGTTTTTTATCAAGTCGGGGGTTTCCCGCTCTATTGCCACCACTATAAGGTGCATAAGCGCAGCCACTTCTTCTTTCGGACGGTTCCAGTTTTCTGTAGAAAAGGCATAGAGCGTGAGATACCTGACTCCAGCCTCCGAAGCCGCCTCGGTGATGCGCCGCACAGTGTTCACCCCCTCGACATGACCGGCGGAGCGATCCATGGAGCGCTCCTTAGCCCACCGACCGTTTCCGTCCATGATTATTGCCACATGTCCGGGAACTCTGTTTCGGTCAATTTTGTCTATCAAAGAGGTCATTCGCACTGTCTGTTTTTTTATCAGTCTTTTCTGTTACACACCACACAGCGTTCGCCAAAATCATAAGTCACCGAGACCGTAATTGTGGAGTACCAGTCGGTATTTTTCAGAAAAGAACTTTTTATAAGGTATAAGTCACTGAGTTTTTCGCCGTCTATGTGGTCGCCAGCGGTTTTCGTCATAGTCCATTCCACCGCAAGGTTGAGCCTTTCCGAAGCCTTGTATTTAAGTCCAAGCCCCATAGGAATCTCCATTGCGGCAAAAGTCTTGCCGTCTACGCCTGACAATACCGCTCCTATGCCGAGGCTAAGCACAGGAGTCCACCTGCGTAGTCTTTTATAGGTTTCGCCTATGCCGTAAGGGAAGAAGTTGTATTCGCCCCTGACGCTTACATCGTAAACCGTAGACTTGAAGCTGTACTGCATTGCTCCGGGAAGCACATTGTCCATATCGGCGGTGTTTCCGCTAAGCGTGGCAAGCCCCGCCTGTGTTCTCACTCCCCAGCGGGAGTCAATGTTGTAACGGCAAAATATGTCTACAGCCGCTCCGGGATGACGGAAAGGGAACCCTGTATTGGCATCGCCGACATAGCCGCTCATACCCGCACCGACTCCTATATCCCACTTATAGCGAGCCTCTTGAGAGGTTGCAGCCACAGGTAGAACACAAGACATCATCATAATTGTTATAATGCGGTATATCACAGGCTATTTTTATTGCACAGGCACGAATGACAACTGGTTAAGCACCGCTCTGTAGATTTTGTCATTCGGATTGCCGGATGCGGAGCTGCCTCCTGCAACATACAGATAGGGACATTCCCATGATACAATCGGTTTGACAGCTCTTGAAACGGCATCGTCTGTGCTGACATATTTTGTGGTGGCACAGACAAGAGCCTGTGCGCCATACAGAGCCGGAGCATACTTTGAGAACTGGAAAGAGTCCGCAGCCTTGCTCCAGTGAACGCCACGGTCAACCGATATATATAATGTGTTGTCAATGCTTCCGTTCGAAAGGCGTCCGCCAAAAGCATAAAGAACTTCTTTTGTCGACACCTCAAAGAAGTTGTTGACTTCGGCTGTGAAGTAATTGCACACTGCTATGCCTTCGCGCGCCGGCATTCCTTCGAGGCTGAGCTTTGCCCACCGGGTTCCGTCATAGCCCCATGTGACTCCGCTCAGACCGCCTGCGGCGTCCCTGCCGCCGGTAAATGCAGCCATCTCGCTTTCGCTCCATTTGCTGTCATAAATCATCAGGGCGCTTGTGCCTGAAACCGGGCATCCTTGCGGCACCTCTGTTTCAACAGTTTCGGGATATGTCACATGATAGTGTTTGCCGCCGTTTTTCCTCACTCCGAGCAGCTCGGAACCGAATCCGCCGTATATATAGCACATGTCAGACCCGGTGGAAGTCCAGGTCAAGCCGTCGGCAGACTCATACAGATTGTCCGCCCCGTCAAGGATGTAGAATTTATTGCCGGCAACACTGAATGACTCTACCAGCGCACCTGCCGGAAGCGATACCGGTGCAGAAGACCACTCTTTGTCTCCTAAATTATCTGCTACGGAAAGTACGGAAGAAGATGCGCCAAGAGTCAAAGTGTAATACTTGCCGCCCATAACCACGGTTTTCTGACCGGTGTAGCCTGACGAGAGTCCGGGAACCGCAGCAAAAGCCGCCTTGTCCCAGCTAAGACTGTCGGGCTTGCTCTTGTGAACGTTTATCTTGACGGTGTACTCGCGCATTACCTTTTCGTCATACGACACCACACGAAGGAGTACTTTGTCAGCGCCGAAATCAATTGAGTCGGTAGCATTTTCAAGATAGTCCACCACTTTGTTTTCTTTGTCAGCATACTGCATGACGAACTCAGCTTTTTTCACTGTGGGGAGAGTGACATCCACAATAAGATTGCCCGGCACTGTGCCTACAGGCAGCGAATCGGCATTAAATATGACTGCCTTGCCCAAATCTATTGAGAAGAACAGAGAGTCATAGTTGATATCCGACGAAACCGATTTCTGCAATGAGAAAGATGTCACCGCGACATTGCCGACTGATGTATCCTGTATAATCTCGATGTCGGAATCGTCATCGCTGTTGCAGGAAGCCATACCGACCGAGAGGGCGGCAACGAGTATAATGATTGGTAGTCTGAATCTCATAAAACATTATTTTTCAACGTGCAAAGTTAACAACAATTTCATTAACTCACATTACCGTTTCGTTAAAATTAGTAACGCACTGATAATCAGAGCTATGCTATTTTATGATTATGACCGTCGCTCTTCCTATAGATTTCAGAGACAAACAGCCGCATTTTAGCGACTTACGACCACATATCCTCTACACGCTCCGTGTCAGTGTCTATTCCGGTAATAAAAAATCCGGTTGCCGTCTATAACCTCACACGTCTCCGGTGCCTGCTCCGGCAGCGACACAGCGACCGCTCCGGCAGCCCCCGCTGTGCGGGGCGAAATCTCCACCCGCGCCTCATCCCAAAGTCCGGAACCGATACAGCTTCGCAAAATTTCGGCACCGCCTTCCACGAGAACGGATGTTATACCTTTTGAATAAAGTTCTTTCATTACCGCCTCAATCGAAATGCCGGCATCACAGTGAATACCCTCCACCTTTCCCGCCACGGCTTCACAGCTGTCGCGGGACGTAAAAAGGATTATTCGCCCGGTCATGTTGCAGAAATCACCGCAGGAGCATCGTCCACGCCGGTCAACTATCACTTTGACAGGGTCATTTCCTGAAAAACCTTTAGTGCCGAGGTTAGGTTTATCGGCAAGAACCGTGCCGCTCCCGACAAGGATAGCCTGACGGCGAGAGCGCAACGCATGAACTGCAGCTATCGACACCGGTGTGGATATTTCAAGCGGTACGGGACCATTGTCCGATTTTGCGGCAAGATAGCCGTCGGCGGTCTGCGCCCATTTCAACGTAATGAAGGGTCGCCGGAGTCTGTGCGCCGTCATAAACGCCTCATTCAGTTTCTCACACGCCTTGGACTCAACACCCACCTCTACCTCTACCCCTGCTGCGCGCAGGCGCTCTACCCCCCGCCCGCTCACCTGCTCAAACGGGTCGAGACAGCCTACCACGACACGAGGTATGCCTGTTGACAGAATAAGGTCGGCACATGGCGGAGTTTTGCCGAAATGCGAGCAAGGCTCAAGAGTTACGTACATTGTGCTGTCGCCAAGCAGCGGCACATCCTCGAGCCGCACCAACGCTATGGCATTTACCTCGGCATGCGGACCTCCGTAACGGCGATGATAGCCCTCGCCTATGATTTTGCCGTCATGAACAATAACAGCGCCTACCATAGGGTTTGGCGCAACATGCCCGCTGCCGAGCCTGGCAAGCTGCAGCGCTCGCCTCATATATCGGGGGTCAGACATCTTTTCTGTCTTTTTCTATAAATTCAACCAGTCTGGTCACAGCGTCCGCCTCCGGTATATTCTTCTCAACACACTCCTTGCCCTTGTAAAGACTAACTTTGCCGACACCTGCTCCAACATAGCCGTAGTCGGCGTCCGCCATCTCTCCGGGTCCATTGACAATACACCCCATTACGCCTATTTTCAGCCCTTTGAGCGAGGTGGTGGCTTCTTTTACCTTGCGCAATGTTGTCTGCAAGTCGAAAAGGGTGCGCCCGCAGCCGGGACACGCTATATACTCCGTGCGGGTAATACGCAGGCGCGCGCTCTGTAAAATGCCGAAAGAGAGCCGTGCCGCTTCTGCGGCTGACACAGAGTCAGCTTCCAGCCACAACCCGTCGGCAAGACCGTTCATCACAGGCACTCCGAGGTCTATGGAGGCTCTCAACATAACCTCTTCGGGAGCCAGACCCGAATAGACAGCCTTGAGAATCACCGGATTTTTAATTCCGGCAGTCTGCATCCGGTGCACAACAGCGCTCACCGCGCCCTGATAGTTCGGATGCGAGGATGTCAACACCACCGGCACATCGTCGGGCAGCTTTGCGAGTTCATTGTCCGATATGTCTGTCGTAATTTCCACAAAGCGGTTCCATGTATCAGCAAACCGGTCAGGCATAGAGTCTTCATCATAGTAAGCCGAAGATGCCGATGCTATGACTACAGGCAAGGCATCACCGCCAATACCGTCAACGCAACGGGTTTGTCTGCGCTGAGGATTAAGGATGTCGTATCCCGGAGCAAATACGCCTTTTATCTCAGGCGCATTTCTCCACGAGCTGATATAGTCTACAATATATTTTGCTACCGGAATTTCATTTTCAGGATCTTCGCTCAACGACACCCTTATTGTATCGCCGATGCCCTGGGCAAGCAATGTACCGATGCCTACAGCCGATTTCACTCTACCGTCCTCGCCGTCACCGGCTTCGGTCACTCCAAGATGAAGGGGGAAGTACATGTTTTCCGCATCCATTGCCGCTACAAGACGGCGCACGGTCTCTACCAAGACCCTGACATTGGACGCTTTGATTGATATGACCACATCGCCGAATCCTCGCCTGCAACATACTCTGAGAAATTCCATTGCACTCTCGACCATGCCGGCAGGAGTGTCGCCGTAGCGGCTCATAATTCTGTCGCTCAGCGACCCGTGGTTAACACCTATGCGTATCGCCGTGCCGTTCTGACGGCATAATTCCAGGAAAGGAGTAAGCGCCTCATCTATTTTCTGAAGCTCGGCGCGATACTCGTCGTCAGTATATGAAATTTTGCGGAACGTGCGCCCGGGGTCAACAAAATTTCCGGGGTTTATTCTGACCTTATCCACACGGCGGGCAGCCTCGAAAGCCGCTTTGGGATTAAAATGGATGTCAGCGACAAGAGGCACCCCGACACCTCTGCCACGCAGACTGTCACGAATAAGTCCCATATTTTCCGCCTCTCTCACGCCCTGCGCCGTAAGCCTTACAAGGTCTGCGCCGGCGGCAGCTATGCGGCAGCACTGCTCCACACTCGCCTCTGTATCCATTGTCGAGGTATTGGTCATCGATTGCAGACGAACCGGGTTGTCACCTCCTATCGCAGTATCGCCTACTTTCACTTCTGTCGACCGCCGCCTTGAATAATCAAAAGACCCCATGTGTCCGAATCAATTGGTTTTAAATTTGTATTTTATTTCGGCAAGATCAGAATTAGCCTTCACAATCTTATCTTTAAGACACTTGCGATAAGCCACAAATCGAGAATGAAGCTCTTTGTCAGACAAAGACAGAATCTGCACAGCCATAACCGCCGCGTTAAGAGCAGCATTGATGCCAACAGTGGCAACAGATATGCCCGGAGGCATCTGCACTATGGACAGCAGCGCATCCTGACCGTCAAGAGTGGAATTTATGGGTATTCCAATCACGGGCAGCGGAGTCATAGCCGCTATTACCCCGGGCAGTGCGGCAGCCATTCCGGCAGCGGCAATGACCACTTTTATGCCGCGGTCTTCTGCCGATGAGGCAAACGCCTCTACCTCGGCGGGCGTGCGGTGAGCCGAAAGGGCATTCATTTCAAAAGGCACCTCCATTTTGTCAAGAAATTCGGCAGCCTTTGACAATACAGGCAGGTCTGAAGTGCTGCCCATGATGATACTTACTACGGGTTTCATAATTATGTTATAAAGCTGTTATAAAATATACGCATAAAAATCCGTTCAGCGCTCCCGCAAATACCTGCATCAGGGAGTGACGCCCGAGATATATCCTTGCCGAGCCGACAAGCCCCGCAGCGATAACCACTACAGACACCACGGCAAGATAGTTGACCGACGCCAGCGCAAGGTTCTCGACGGCTATGCGGCACACAAGCGCCACAAGACCACCCATAGCGGCAAGGTGGGCGCTTATTTTCCAACACCGGTTCACCACGATATTCACAATCACCGCAGCTACGCCACCCGCCATAAAAAGCCATAACCACGAGGGGGCGTTTGCATTCCACAGAGTCCAGGCACATCCGGCGTAAGACAGGGCTACTGCGATGTAAGGAAGTGTGCGCTCCGTGCGGTCGTTAAGCTGCCGGTCCTTGACTATACCGAGTTTGTGAAGCAGAAAAATCACCAGGACAGGCATAAGACATGTTATTATGAACGCCACTACAGTGAGACGCAGGCGCACCCCCAACGGAGCCACCGCAAGCATTGAGCACCAGAAAGCGAGAGCCACTCCGTATACAGGCACCAGCAGCGGAGAAAGGAGAGTTGAGATTATTTGACTTGTCAGTTTCATTTTTTGAGTAATTATGTTTTATGCTTTTCTACGCAGACGCGCCACGGGAATCAGCGCTTTTTCGCGATACTTCGCAACAGTGCGCCGCGCTATATCATAGCCTTGTTTCTGCAGCAGCGCCGCAATAGCCTCATCGCTTAGCGGAGATTTCTTGTCCTCGCCGTCAACTATATTTCTGAGCGCCGCAAGAACCTCTCGCGCCGAAGCGTCGGAATCCTCCTTTGGACGTTCGTTAAAAAAGAATTTCAAAGGGTACACGCCACGGTTTGTTGCAACATATTTGCCCGACGTGGCACGGCTTACTACAGATATGTCATAGCCGGTGAGCTCCGCTACATCTTTGAGTATCATGGGCTTCAGAGCAAGCTCGTCATCAGTCATAAAAAATTCTTTCTGCAACTTCATTATGGCGCTCATGACTCTGAACAGCGTTTCCTGACGCATTGAAAGCACCTTTATGAAACTCGCGGCATCATCGCGTCTGCGCCTTATGAATTCCATTGCCTCAGCCTGCCTTGAGGGGGTGCGGGGAGTTATATCCACCTCGGCATCGGCAAATGTTCTTTCAACGACAAGCGCCGGAATACGGTTAGGCATGGAAAGTGTAAGGTTTCCGTTTTCGCACTCCACCACAAAATCGGGGGTTATCTGCCTCATCCTGTCCTCGCCGTCATTGTGGGGCAGCGCCGCGCCTCCGGGCTTCGGGTTGAGCGAGCGTATTATAGCCATAGCCTCGCGGAGCCTGTCGGGCGAAACCTTGATTGCGGTTCTCAACCGGTCGAAGTCCATTCGGCTCAGCAGGTCAAAATTATGTTCTACAATCTCGACAGCCACATCCACAGCGTCTGTACGCTCCTTCGCCTTCAGCTGCAACAGAAGACAGTCTCGCAAATCAACGGCTCCGACTCCGACGGGGTCAAGGGTGCGGACAATGTTCCACACCTTTTTCACCTCTGCCGGGTCTGTGTCTATGCCCTCGTTTATAGCCGCGTCATCGGCAATTGACAACAGGGTGCGTGTCATATAACCGTTATCGTCCAGGTTTCCGGTTATTATTCTGGCAATCTTCAGTTCTTTTTCAGTAAGAGGCATCTGATACAGCTGACTCATAAGCTGTTCCATAAGCGAGCCTCCGCCCTCTACGGCAAGCGGTTCAAAACGGCTGGAGCCGGCGCTACGGTTGTTAGCCTCGAAACGGTAGGCAGGAATGTCATCCTCATGCCTGTAGTCGGCAAGCTGCAGCTGCTCGGAGCTTTCCGTAAAATCGCCGTCAGCATCCGTGCCTGTGACCGGCACCGCGTCAGAGCTGACTTCAAGAGCCGGATTCTCGTCAAGCGCACGGTTCACCTCCTCTTCTATTTCGGGCGCGTTCATCTCAAGCACTTTCACAAACTGTACCTGCAGCGGTGAAAGCGACTGATGAAGTTTCTGTTTTTGAGATAATCTTAGCGCCTCTTCCATATTCAAAGTTCTGAAAAATCGATTAATTCGTCTTTGCGGTAGCTCCGTGACGCGGTGCGCCCTGTAAGCGAATGCCACAGCATAGGAGAAATGCCGGAGCCGGGACGTTTGGCACAAAGGTTTGTTTCATTAAAAACATCGCCCTCCGCTATATCTGTCGCGGCAACTATACTTTTCCGCGCAATCGCCTTGTTAGGCTTTTCGGATTGTGTGACAGCCTTTGCAACACTGCCGAGCGAGGCACTGACGCGCCGTATAGAGCTTACCATATCCTTTAACTCGTGCGGCTCCAGTGAAGCCTTATGGTCGGGGCCCTTGCGGTTACGGTCCAATGTAAAATGCTTTTCTATGACCGATGCGCCAAGCGCCACTGCCGCCAACGGTATGTCTGTGCCGCGTGTGTGGTCGCTGTAGCCTACCGAGGCGCAGCCGAGGGTTCTCAGGCTGTCGAGCGCCCGCAGGTTGACATCTTCGGGAGGTGTCGGGTACTGCGTGTTGCAGTGCAGCAGTATTATATTGGAACGCGGAGTGCCACACCGTTCCAAAACCGACACTGCCGCGTCAACCTCCTCAAGCGTGCTCATGCCAGTCGACAATATGACCTTTTGCCCCATGCCGCCTATTTTGCTGAGCAACGGCAGGTTTGTTATCTCTCCCGACGGTATTTTCCAGTAGTCCATGCCAAGGGGGGCAAGTTCGTCAACCGATTCAGAGTCAAAGGGAGTGCTCATGAAGCCGATGTTTCTTTTTGCACACTCTTTACTGAGTGTTATGAAATCTGCAGCAGAAAGCTCAAGGCGTTCAAGCATCCCGAGCTGCGATTCGCTTTCTCCGCAAGCCTCTTTCTGATAGGCGGCTTTATCGGCAGTAGCAGTCACAAGGTTTTCGGCTTTGAATGTCTGGAATTTGACATAGTCCGCCCCCGCTTCTGCAGCAGCAGCCACCATTTCAATTGCCGTGGCGAGGCTGCCGTCATGATTCACACCCGCCTCAGCTATTATAATGACCGGTTTCGGGCTTGTTTTTTCCGAGACTTCATGCGCGGGGGTTCCGACATATACTCCCGCCTTGTCGATTGTATTCACTACCACCGCGCCCATTCCTATCGTAGCGCATGACGGTATTGAAACGCCATTGCGCACAATGGCTCCTGCACCGACAAAGGTGTTGTCTCCTATTGTAACCTCTCCACAGATAACGGCTCCGGGACCTATAAAGCAGTTGGACCCGATTGTACAACCGTGTTCAACCACCGCCCGCGTATTTATTACCGTGTGTGCTCCGATTTTTGCCTTGTTGACAACCGCCTGACGCATCACGGCACATCCCGGCGCTATTTCGCTGCCTTCAGCCACCGAGGCGTCACAAGCAATTATTGTAGCCGCCTCAAACCTGCTGTATCGCTCAATGATACAGCTTCGCCTTACAAGCGCTTCCGCTCCTATCCCGACAACCGCGATGTGCACGCGCCACCTGTCTGCGGCTCCGGGCTCTTCAAGCAGACTCGAATCATTGCCAAGATAGGTCAGAGGCATCAACGGCGATTCGCGCACGTCGACATAAGCAGCCAACCGCTCCGGGGAGCCGGCTGCACATATAGACTGCGAGTGTCCGCCGCCGCCGACAAGAACAATCGGTCTGGAATCGCTTATCTGTTGTACTCCTGCCACTTGTACTTGCTTAAATTTTCTTCGCGTGTAAACCATTCGATTGTAGCCGTCAGTCCGTCCTCAAGGCTATACCTCGGCGACCACCCTGTTGCCTTTCGCATCTTTTCCGAATTGCCGCACAGTCTCCGCACCTCGCTTTTCGAGGGACGCAGCCGCTGGGGGTCGACTACATAACGCACTTCGCTGCCCATCAGGCGGGCAATTGTATCGAGAGTCTCTGCCATGGAAATCTCGGTTCCGGTGGATATATTAAAATTCTGCCCCTCGATTCCGGGGGTGCGGGCAAGAGCGATAAACCCTCTGGCGGTATCCTCCACAAAATTGAAATCGCGTGTCGGCGTAAGGTCACCAACCTTAATCTCCCTGGCTCCGTTGGCAATCTGCGTTATGATGGTAGGAATTATCGCACGCGCACTCTGACGGGGCCCGTAGGTATTGAACGGACGCGCTATGACCAAAGGCAAATCAAACGCATTGTAAAAGCTCTGCGCTATAGCGTCCGCACCGATTTTTGTAGCGCTGTAGGGCGATTGAGGCTGACGCGGATGCAACTCGTCTATAGGCACATACTGCGCTGTGCCATAGACCTCGCTCGTACTTGTGACTATGATGCGTTCCACACCGCAGTCGCGCGCAGCCTGACACATGTTCAGCGTGCCGCGTATATTGGTGTCCACATAACTGTCCGGAGCAAGATAGCTGTACGGAATGGCTATGAGGGCGGCAAGGTGAAACACCGTGGAACAGTCGCGGGATATCGCCCTGCAAAAATCCGAATCACGCACATCCCCGCTCACAATCTCAAGATTGCCGACCGCAGGAATATCCTCAAGCCATCCGTTATTGTTAAAGGAATTATAGTAACTCAACGCTCTCACATCGTAACCCTCTGCCAGCAGCAACTGTGTAAGGTGAGACCCAATGAAGCCGTCGGCTCCTGTTACCAGTACTTTCCTGTTCATTTCAATATACTTTTTTCAGTTTATAATCTATTACGGTTCCGCTGTCACTTACATACCGCCACTCCATGACACTGCCCGGATGACGTACTATCTCAAGACACACAACACTGTTTTCCGGCAACATAAGTTCCGGAGCTATCGACTTGCCTTTTCCGTCTATGACAAGAGTGTTGCCCTCTTTTTCCCATGTAGCCCACCAATAACCGGTTTCATGGTGCTCGTACTGTACTATTGTCTGGATTATGTTGTTCTGGAACATCACGGAAATATTGCCTACATAGTCTGCCACAGCCTCGCCGTCAACACTCATGGACGTGACCTGCCACGCCCCGTACCAGGCTCCTGTGTTGCCGTTGTTTCTTGTACACCCGGCAGCTGCGAGCACAAAAGCCGCCAGTATGAATAATATGTATAGCGATACCTTCATTTTCTTAAAGACAAAATACCGGAATAACTCACCTTAACCATGGCTCCGAAACTGTTTCCGGGCAGACTGCCCCGGTCAATAGCCAGCTCTGTGCCGACTTCAAGACCGCCCTGCTTTGATTTCAGAGCTGACCAGTCGACCGCAACTGACGCTGACGTGGAATGTCGCGCCGGAATCAGCGGTTCAAAACCGTTGCCATACGCCTTGCGATAGCAGAATCGGGCTTGCCAGCGCATGCTTGCGGAGGCATATCCTTCGGCGGCAACATGAAATCCCCTCATTCTGTTGGCTATAATCGTATTGTATCCGTCAAGATTGTATATCGGAGCCATGACCATAGGATTGCCTATCAACATGCCGTAATTTGCATACGGTCCGTAGAACTTGTTGTTGTAATAATCATCGGCGCCGGTTGCTTCTGTGGTAATCAGAGTGCCGGGACTGTCTGCGGGAGCCCAGTGCATCGGACCGCTCTGATTGGCGAGGTCAAGGTACTCTACAACAGCACCGCTTAACACCGGCGCGTCACCGGGCATTGAAAGCCGCACCCCATACAGTCCGTCAAAACCGTTGAGCTTAGCCATACCGCTTCCGTCCTCCCACGGCATCTGAACATAACCGTCCAGCTCCATGCCGTTTTTCAGTCGCCAGGAGCCTTTTATGTCCCATGTGCCGAGGGTATTGCCCATAAGAAATCCCTCTTTGCCCTTTTCAAACGGTACAATCATTTTAAAAAAATCGGCGAATTTAACACCTCGCGGGTCTACATCCCTTAGTTCGCCTCGGTACATGTATTCGGTTCGTCCACCGAACTGCCCGGCAGCCTGAGCGCCGATTGTAAGGCTGAATGACTTCGATATATCCGATTTGAAATACAGCCTGCGGTAAACATACCACAAGCCCGACACAGTCATTGAATTATAGCTGTCGCCATGGCGGCTCCACCAGTCTGAATCGGTAAATTTTCCATAGGCAAACTCTCCCGACACCTTCAAAAAACCTTTTGTAAACGGCACCGGCTGATAGTCTGTGAATCCTATCCGGCACTCGGGAATCGGCCTTGCATTGCCGCTGTACACAAGGTCGCCGGAAGAGAGTCTGTTGTCTACCAACGCCGACCCTCTTTCACACATGCCTGCGCTGAGAAACAGAGACCGCCATTTGACCGACGCGTACAACTGTTGCAAAAACAGAGCGGCCGGACGCATTGCGTTTGCAGTCCATTCCTTGGACGAGGCGTCATATTTTGAGTAATTCACCTTTGATGAGTAGCCTCCAGCCACCTGAACACCGCCGCCCCATGAGAATCGGGACGCTTGATTCATCTTCCGCTCCGCTTTCACCGAAAGCAGAGCGTTGTCGCCGCTGCTTATCATGCCATGGCGGTTCGATGACATATAGTATGGAGCGAACACTCCGCCGGATGTAGTGAGAATCGCCTCGGCTTCATAAACAGCCAAAGTGTCAGGCTCAGCCGACAATGCCGCAGGCACAGCCGACAGGACTATTGATATGAGCAACCAGAAACTTTTCATACCGGCTCCAAAGTTACAAATTTTTTATGAAGGTAATACGAGCGTTGACCCTTTAAGAACAACAGTTCCTTCATCAAGCAGAGGACGCGCGCTCTCTATCACTTTTGCTACAGGCACCGACAGCTGCGACGCTATATAGTCTATGGTGTGACCGCCCGGCTGTGATGCAAGATACAATATCTGCGCCTCCCGGTCTTCCGCGCTAAGTTCAGCAGCTGCCGCCCGACATTCGTCACACTTGCCGCAAGGCTGCTCCGGTTTTTCCCCGAAATACTCCAGCATTCGGTTAACCCGGCAACCGCTTTTGTCAAAAACAAACGACTTCACGGCATTTATCCGCCGCTCCATCCGTTCGCGCTGCCTTTCATATATTTCGGTCGGAATAAGAATATACTTTTTGTCTTCGCGCGACGTAGTATAATATATATAAGGTGTGTTTGAGCGCGGCACATAATGCACCGCATGAGCTCTGCCAAGAGCCAGCAATGCCTGATAGACCCGCTCCCGGCTGATTTTAAGCCTGTCTGAAATAACCTCTTCGCTTATGTTGACATAATCGGCAAACAGTCCTGTATATGTACGCAGCATAAGCTGCAACACTCTGTCGGCATCATCCCCCACCCTGAGCGAATACAACTCTTCCTTGCCGAGCAACACCATTGCCCTGGAACGTGACGCAACCTCCTCGACATACTCGATCCACCCTGCCCGCGTCAGAAGATGCAGCGCGCTACGGGTCATTACAGGCTGTAGCGAAAACCGGGAGCAGAACAGATTGAAATCAAAGTCACGCGCAGAGCCGTAGCCCTCTCCAACCGGAACATTGAGAAATACACATGCGAGTTCATACACCTTCTTTATATAATCCCGGCTCGGAAACGCATCGGAAATACGCCGGCTCAGAATACCCTTGTCATAATTGCCTGCTATCACAAGCGCAAAAGAGGGCTTACCGTCTCTGCCCGCACGACCTGCCTCCTGATAATACTCTTCCAGCGACGGAGGAATGTCGTAATGGACAACAATTCTCACATCGGGCTTGTCAATACCCATGCCGAAGGCATTTGTTGCCACAATTGTCCTTATTTCACCGGTTTTCCACTGGCGCTGGCGCTCATTCTTCTCCTCTATTGACAGCCCGGCATGATAATGCGCCGCAGAAATGCCTTCCTTTGCCAGAAACTCCGCAATTTCGCGAGTGCGTTTTCTCGAACGCACATAGACGATTGCCGAACCCGATGTCGAATTCAGAGCCTTCAGCAGCATAGACTCCTTATGCTCCGCTCTCCTGACTATATAGGATATGTTCGGACGGCTGAAACTTCTGGCAAACACCCGGGGGGCATCAAATCCCAGGCGCTCCATTATGTCCTGCGTCACCTCGGGAGTAGCCGAAGCGGTAAGAGCAAGAACAGGCACGGAAGGGAAATGCTTTCGCAATGCCGCTATTTCCAGATACGACGGACGGAAATCATACCCCCACTGCGAAATACAGTGAGCCTCGTCAACCGCAATCAACCGCACATCCATGGTTCTGAGAGCCTCGACAAATGTTTTTGACTTCAGCTTTTCGGGTGACACATACAGCAGCCTCGCTTTGCCGAGGCGACATTTGTCCATAGCCAGTTTGTGCTCCGCACGCGTCAGCCCCGAATGGAGATACACCGCCGGAACCGAACGCTGCCTCAGATTGTCCACCTGGTCTTTCATAAGCGAAATCAGCGGTGTGACAACAATGGTCACACCTCCGAGCACCAGCGCAGGTACTTGAAACGTTATAGACTTGCCGCCGCCGGTCGGAAGCAGACCGAGGGTGTCGTTGCCGCCGAGCACCGACAGAATTATCTCCTTCTGCTTAGGACGAAAGGAATCATATCCCCAGTACTTCCTGAGAACATCATGAATTGCCGTGTCTTGCTCCGGATTCACTTCGAAGGGCTGATCTCCTTTATAAGCAGCTGCACTGCTCCGGTTGCCGCATGATGCTTGTTGTCTTCGATAGTGAAGCAGATGTCAAACGGCTTGCGCGAATGGATATGCTCAAACTTGTCAGCCATATTGAATGCAATACCGTTCATGACCTTGCCCGAAGTGTCATCCACAAGCTCCAGCTTTATATGCTCAAGGGTTCGTCCCACAAGTTTGCTCGTGCCAAAATCCATCACATTTTTGGCGCAAAACACCGGTTTCTGGTTTCCGGGGCCGAACGGATTGAACTTTCTCAGAGTGTTTATAAACTCAGGCGTAATCTGTGAGAAATTTATAAAGGCGTCAATATCAAGCAGCGGAGTAAGCTGGGTCGGGAGTATATGATTCGCAACATACTCCTCGAACCGCCTGGTAAACTCCGGTATATTCTCTTCTTTAAGCGACAGCCCCACCGCGTAGGTATGACCTCCGAAGTTTTCAAGCAGGTCACGGCTTGCCTCTACAGCCTTGTAGATATCAAACCCCTGCACGGAACGCGAGGAGCCGGTTGCCAGTCCGTTGTTCAGGGTCAGTACAACAGCAGGCTTGTAATAAAGCTCTGTAAGTCGTGATGCCACTATGCCTATTATGCCGCGGTGCCAGTCCTTGTTGTATATGACAATGGACTTTTTCGCCGACACAGCTTCGCCTCGCGCGTCAAGAATGGCATTCGCCTCCTCGGTGATGCGCTTGTCGAGTTCCTTGCGGTCCTTGTTGTACTGGTCGATAGCCTTTGCCTTTTCAAAAGCCTCGCCGTTGTCTCTCGCAACAAGAAGCTCCACCGCCTCGCGACCGCTCTGCATCCTGCCCGAAGCGTTTATGCGCGGACCAATCTTGAATATGACATCCGAAATAGTTATCTCCTTGCCCGTCAGTCCGCATATTCTTATGATTGCCTTAAGCCCCATGTTAGGGCCCGTGTTGATGCGTTTCAGTCCGTGATATGCAAGAATACGGTTTTCATCAACCATAGGAACAATGTCTGCCGCGATACTGACTGCCACAAGGTCAAGCATGCTTTCAAGATAGCCCTGGGGCAGCGAGTTGCTCATGGCAAACGCCTGCATGAACTTGTAGCCCACACCGCAACCGCTGAGATGGCTGCACGGATAGGTGCTGCCCTCCAGCTTCGGATTCAGTATAGCTGCCGCCGGCGGCAGCTCGTCATCCGGCACATGATGGTCGCAGATTATGAAATCTATGCCCAGCGTCCGGGCATACTTTATTTCCTCGATTGCCTTTATGCCGCAATCAAGAATTATTACGAGCTGAACCCCTTGCGAAGCCGCATAGTCAATGCTGTGCTTCGATATTCCGTAGCCCTCGTCATCGCGGCTCGGAATATAGTACTCGACATTTGAGTAAAAATTCTGAAGATACTTATACACCAGAGCTACTGCTGTGGTTCCATCCACATCATAGTCTCCGTACACCATTATGCGCTCCTTTGTGCCGAGGGCCTTGTTTAGACGCGCCACCGCTTTGTCCATGCCGGGCATAAGGAAAGGGTCATACAAATCGCGTAGCGACGGATGAAAAAACCTCTCCGCATCATCTACAGACGTGATGCCGCGCTGCACAAGCAGCTCGCTGACAGGCGCACACGATGCGTAGCGCTTATCTAATTCGGTCTCTAATTTTTGCTCTTCTGTGGTAAGGGGTAAGTAATTCCATTTACTTGTCATTTATGTTGTTTTTTTATTATCTGGTGGTCTCCGGTCAAATGCCGGACATCGAGGAGAAAAGATAACGGATATCAGCTATGCCAGAGATTACAGGCTGGCGGCGTGCCGGCACAATGCCGGCGCTGAATCCACAAACCACGCAAAGACAAGTATCAAATATTTTTTTTGAGCAGTCTCCGCCTATGGTATCGCAAAAGTAAATAAAGAATCGCAATACCACAAGGTTGTTAAGGTTATTTAGGAGTAGCCTAATTCTCCCTCACAATATGAACATCCATCTGAGGATACGGGAAAGACACACCGCTTTCCGGCAATTCGGCGTAAATGCGCTCTATAACGTCAAAATACACAGCCCAGTAATCCCCGGTGCGCACCCAGGCTCTGACCGAAAGGTTGACACTGCTGTCCGCAAGTTCGGAAATATACACAGCGGGGTCGGTGATAGGCTGGGAAGCGAGCGATTTCAAAGCCGCCTCGCGCATAGCCTGACGCTCAATCTTACGCTTTTTGTTCTTCATTATCATCCGGTTGAGCCATCCGCCATGAACCGGTTGAGCCGGTTCCTCGTCAGACACCTCGTCTTTAACAGCTTCAGTAGCCTCGGCATCCGTTTTCGCGCCATCAACATTTCCGGGTCTCACTATCCCGTCAGTAGAGTCCAGAATACTTAGAATAGCCGCACGCGCCGTCTTGAAGTCATCACCGTACGAAATACCGACATCCCACTGCACACGCCTATAGTCCTGCTTGGACCAGTTGTTTATACTGCCGGTGCTCAGCGAGCCGTTTGGCAAGAGGATAGTCTTGTTGTCGGCGGTACATATTACCGTTGAAAAAATCTGTATTTCTGTCACCGTACCTGCAAACCCCTGAGCCTCGATATAGTCTCCGACCTTGTACGGTTTCAGGAGCAGAATCAGCACTCCTCCCGCGAAATTCTGGAGCGTGCCGCTCAACGCCATACCGATAGCCACGCCAACCGAAGCGAATATCGCGATAAAAGAGCTTGTGTTGATGCCGAGAATACCGATAACTGTCACTATCAGTATGAAATACAGCAGTATCTTTATGAGACTCAACACAAAAGTGCTCAGCGACTTATCCACATTGCGCCGGTGCAACACGGTAGCCGTCAGCTGGAAAATTTTCTTTATGACAAACTTGCCGGCATAGAAAACCAGAATGGCGATTGCCAGATGTATGGCAAACTCCACAAGGTCATTGACAAGGCGACTCATCAAATCGTCAAACGACATATTTTTCAGAGCCTTGAGCTCTTCCGCAGGCGCGGAGGCTATAGAGTCCGTCCCCAGCCCGGGAACAGGAATCTGAAACAGGGGTATTCTCATAAAGGTCAGAACGCTTTGCCTGACACCGGCACGGAACTGGGATTAAAGTCCACGGAACCGTCTCCCGAGCCGCCGCCGGTGCTCGGGCGGTAATCAAATGAAGGATTATAACTTACAACATCCTTCCACCAGCTTTGGTTGTAATACGCGCCGACATAAACATCGCCGGTCGAATTGACCACATGACAGCCCAGACCCGTAAACTCGCTCATATCAAGGCCATAACACACGGGAGTAGCGCCATAGTATGTCACAACCTTTTTATAGACGTCATTCCACGCAGCCTTCAGGTCATCGTCTATACCAAGGGAGTTTATGTAATGACCCATATCATAAGTATGGGAGTTTGTGCCGCCGGTGCGACGGAACAAAGGCACTCCCACATAGCTGTAACCTGCTATCGCGCCGGTTTCGTTGACCGAACGGGTCACCTCTGCAAACTCATCCATGGCAGAGGTATTTATTACCGATATGCTGCATGAATTGTTTGTGGCGGTCAAATCATTAAGGTAATAGTTAAGAGTGTTTTTAGCTACCGTTTCCGCTGTAGCGTCATCCGCAAACATAGCCGGTATATTGACCTCATAAGGCATTCCCTCAATAGGCAGCTCGGTCGGCGATGCCACAATCTCCTTCGCCGCATTGCGCAGCTCATACATCACTTCGGCGCAGCCCATAAAGCAACAGTCGAAATAAATGACATCGTAGAAGCGGTTGTCACCAAGTACAGACGCAAGCGTGGTAATGTTCATCTCATACGCCTCCGGGTGCACATCCTTACCAAACGACTGTGTGACAGGCGCCCCGGCAGCCGAACGCGAGTCGGCTGTCTCAATCCAGCCGGTGCCGTGGCTCCACAGCACAAGCCAGTTTTTAGGTGCCGGCGCCTCTTTGGCGGCATCGTCAAGCACACCTCTCATGAAATCAGGGTCGAGACACGACACATCTTCCGTATATGTCTTCAATATCTGAACACCCTCTTCTGTTATTTCGAGCAACCGGGGTGACTCTTCCACCTCATAAGGGTCATAAAACACAAGAAGACGTCCGCCGTTAAGACCGCCGTTGTTCACAGCCTTCTGCATCTGAGAAAGATTACGCGAGTCTACCATAACCCCGTAGCCTCCGAGGTTATTGTCCGCCACCATATACACAAGCACCGTACATTTGGGTTCCGGTGCCACCGGCTCCTCTTTCTCGGAGCATGAGGCGAAAGTCATGCAGACTCCCGCACACAAAGTCGCAATATAACCGAATATACTTCTTTTCATAATGATGCAAAATTACAATTTTTTCAACAATTGCAGCCACACACACACTTTTTTTAAACAATTTACAGCGTTTATTCCCCTTAAATCACCCTTTATATTAAAAAAAAATCCTTAAACACGACATTCTTTTCATTATTTATTTTAACTTTGCGACAATAAACATCTAACATCTAACAAATCCTTAAACTAATGGTAAACAGCAAGCCTTATGTTATAGGCATTGACATGGGCGGTACCAACACTGTTTTCGGTATCGTCGACGCCCGTGGGGTAGTCCTCACCAGCGACTCCATCAAAACCCGCAAGCACGCTAACATCACCGACTATATCGATGAGCTGTACACCGAGACCATGCGGCTCATAAAAGCAATCGGAGCCGAAGACAAAATCTACGGAATAGGCGTAGGGGCTCCCAATGCAAACTACTTCACCGGAATGATTGAGGACGGAGTGAACCTGCCTTGGCCCACACCGGTGCCTTTCGCACAGCTCCTCAGCGAAAAATTCGGCATCCCTGTGGCAATAACCAATGACGCCAACGCAGCTGCCATCGGCGAAATGACATACGGAGCCGCACGCGGCATCAAAGACTTCATCATGATTACCCTCGGCACCGGTGTCGGCAGCGGCATAGTCATTAACGGTCAGCTCGTGTACGGTCACGACGGCTTCGCCGGTGAGCTCGGCCATGTGATTGTAAAGCGCAACAACGGTCGCCTTTGCGGCTGCGGAAGAGCCGGATGCCTCGAAACATACTGCTCTGCCACCGGTGTCAGCCGCACAGCCCGCGAATTTCTTGAAATACGCACCGAGCCGTCCACACTCCGCGACATCCCCGTTGAAGCGATAACTTCAAAAGATGTCTACGACGCAGCAATGGCAGGCGACAAAATAGCAAAGGACATCTTCGAATATACCGGCGAAATTCTCGGAGAAGCTCTCGCTGACTTTACTGCATTCTCCTCTCCCGAAGCATTCGTTCTGTTCGGCGGTCTTGCCAAAGCCGGCGAACTGATAATGCGCCCCCTCGTAAACGCCATGGAGAAAAACATGCTGAGCATATACAAAGGCAAAGTAAAAGTGCTGCTGTCCGAACTCAAGGAAGCAGACGCCGCCGTTCTTGGAGCAAGCGCGCTCGGATGGGAGGCAAAACCGCCTACTACAACCCTGGCATCGCCGGCAACCACAGCCCCGGTCGCACCTCAGGCATAAACATCAACAAAGACACTCCCGGAGCCTTGCACCACCCGCAAGGCTCCTTATTTTTATATGCCTGCCACCATTATTCATCCCTGCATCTTTTGCAGCACAGTTGCCGCCGTTCAATCATTTTTAATTACTTTTGCAGCATAATTTTGAAATTATGGCTCAGCAACGTAAAGTTAGGGTTAGATTCGCGCCGTCGCCCACCGGCCCGCTCCACATAGGTGGAGTGCGTACAGCTCTGTTCAACTACCTGTTTGCCCGCCAGAACGGCGGTGAAATGATTTTAAGAATCGAAGACACCGATTCCCAGCGATTTGTCCCCGGAGCGGAAGACTATATAAACGAAGCCCTCGCATGGCTCGGCATCAAATTCGATGAAGGAGTGCGCGAAGGCGGTCCCAACGGACCCTACCGCCAAAGCGAACGCCGCGACATCTACGCGAAATACGTCAGCCAGCTACTTGATGCCGAAAAAGCGTACATAGCTTTCGACACCCCTGCAGAACTCGAAGCCGCACGCGCCGCCACACCGAACTTCCAGTACGACGCAACCACCTGCATGTCCATGCGCAACTCCCTGTCCATGAGTGCCGAGCAAGTGAAAGAGCTGCTCGACGCGGGCACACCCTATGTTGTGCGCTTCAAGGTAGAACCCGGACGAATGGTCAATGTAAACGACCTCATAAGAGGCACCGTGACAATAAACTCATCCGTGCTCGACGACAAAGTGCTTTACAAAAGCGCTGACAACCTGCCCACATACCACCTCGCCAACATTGTAGACGACCACCTCATGGACATTTCTCATGTAATACGCGGTGAAGAATGGCTGCCCTCTGCCCCGCTGCATGTACTCCTCTACGAGGCTTTCGGCTGGAACGACACAGCTCCTGAATTCGTTCATCTGCCGCTTCTGTTAAAGCCCGACGGCAAAGGCAAGCTCAGCAAGCGCGACGGCGACCGACTCGGATTCCCCGTATTCCCCCTCGAATGGCACGACCCCGCGTCTGGAGCCGTTTCTGCGGGATACAGAGAAAGCGGATACCTGCCCGAAGCCGTTGTCAACTTCCTCGCCCTGCTCGGCTGGAACCCCGGCGACGACAAGGAAATCATGGACATGAACGAACTCATAGCCCGATTCTCTTTCGACCACTGCTCAAAAAGCGGCGCAAAATTCGACTTTGAGAAAGGCAAATGGTTCAACCACAAATACCTTCAGGAAAAATCAGATGCTGAGCTCGCAAAGCTCTTCAAACCCATTCTTGAAGCAAACGGCATAGACACTGCAGCATTCAGCGACAACTACATTGAAAAAGCTGTCGGCATGGTCAAAGGACGCATAAACTTTGTAAGCGACCTCTGGACCAACGCCGCATTCTTCTTCCGCGACCCGGAGACTTACGACCCGAAAGCCGTAAAAAAACGCTGGAGCGAAGAAATGCCCCGCATAATGGCTGAACTCACTGAACAACTCCGCGCGCTGAAATCATGGAAAAGCGCCGATGCCGAAGCCGACATCCTTGCATGGATTGCCGACAAAGGCTACCACCTCGGAAATGTCATGAACGCATTCCGTCTGTGCGTAGTAGGCGAATGCAAGGGTCCCCACATGTTCGACATCACAGAGCTGATGGGCGCTGAAAAAACCATATCCCGAATTGAAAAAGGAATACGGGAAATCAAGTTGCCCGAAGCCTGACGCGCACCACGGTTCATAAAAAAAACAGACTGCCTGAAAACAATATTTTCAGGCAGTTATTTTTTTACGCCGTCCCCGGCATCAATCCTCTAAAAGCAACCTGCCAAGAGGGCTGAGAGCATCTCTTACACTCTCCGGAGACACCCGTATATTCACCGCTCCCATTGAATAAGGCGCTACATCGTACCGGTTGAAATGAAACAATATAGCCCCGTTGTCAATGCTGACCGACGACGGCACAGACACTGCATCTTCAAAAAATCCCGCCTCGGTAAGCTCGCCACGGGCTACCCCGTACTGCGCTGCCGCCGCCTCATTCAATGCAGAATACACTATCGGCATCCTGTCGGCACTAAACAGATTGTCATTGCTCAGCACCTCATGCTGCTCAAAAGCGTATGTGATAGCCCGCGTATATGTGTTTGGATGCGCGCCACCTAAATATGTCATATCAACAATCTCATAAGTAACAGTCTTTGAGGTCATCTCTCCGCGGCGCACATCCACCGCCCGGAAATACCCGTACACCGGGTCTACCCCCTCCGGCAGCGCCACACTCCCTTTGACAATACCAAGGTCGTAGCTGTCTGTTTCGGAAATGAAGCTATCCACAACCGCCTTTATGCCACGACTTCCACGCGCGTTGAAAGCCGCTTCCAGAAGCGCCGCCTGCAGCGGCTTTATATCCGCATCTCCAATCAGCAGAGGCCATTCTACATTAGTCCTTATTGTAAGCACGCACGAATCCAAGCCGTTAAAGCCTCCGTATCTCGCCTGACTCTCAATATACTCCCCTTCGATTTTCATTCCTACATACTGCGCGCCGTCATTATCCGACGCGCCCTTCGGCCTGCCCGCGCAGCCTACGGCTATCATAGCCGCAGCCGCACCGACCGCCGCCACTATATTATTAAATAAGGTGTGGTGCTTCATTCTGCTGAATTTCTTATTATATGTAAATCTACGGACTGCCCATAAAAAGGCAACCAATGCAAAAATACAACAAAAACACCTCGCTCAAGTTCATTTTTGCTCACAAATCGCCATTTTTTCTGCCAAAAATCACAAAAAATCCTATTGGGGCTGTCTTTGCCTGCCAAAAATTTTTAAAATCGAACAAAAATAGCTTACTTTGCACCGCAAAATGAATTTACTAATCAAAAAAGCAAAATCATGTCACAAGAAACTGCAAACCGCGTAAAAGCTATCATCGTTGACAAGCTTGGTGTTGATGAAAACGAAGTTACTGAAACAGCAAACTTCACACAGGATCTCGGCGCAGACAGCCTTGACACCGTTGAACTCATCATGGAATTCGAAAAAGAATTCAACATCACCATCCCCGACGACAAAGCTCAGAGCATCGCTACTGTAGCCGACGCTATCGCTTTCATTGAAGCTGCTGAGGCTGGCAAGTAATCAAGCCATCTCCGCTCGGCATTCCTATCCTTCTGTTTTTTTACTAAGGTGCGGAGTGTCGGCTTCCTTTTGACTAACCCCACAATCTATCTATTCACCTCTACACATCAGAATGGAATTAAAGAGAGTAGTAGTGACCGGACTTGGCGCCTTGACTCCCCTTGGCAACGACGTGCCCTCTACATGGAGCGCGGCGATTGAAGGCAAAAGCGGCGCCGGACCTATCACACATTTTGACGCTTCCAAGTTCAAGACTCAGTTTGCGTGCGAAGTCAAAGGCTTCAACGCCGCCGAACACATCGACCGCAAAAAACTGCGTCAGCTTGACCTTTACGCCCAGTACGCACTCGTTGCAGCCCGTCAGGCAGTCGAGGACAGCAAAATTCAGGAAGCACCCAATCTCGACCGCAACAGAGTGGGCGTGATTGTTGCAGCCGGTATCGGCGGACTTCACACTTTCGAGGAGGAAGCCGGCTATTATGCCCTCAATGAGGCAAGCGGTCCCAAATACAACCCCTTCTTCATTCCGAAGATGATTGCTGACATCGCAAGCGGACACATCTCCATGGAGTACGAATTCCATGGTCCCAACTACGGCGTGGTTTCCGCATGCGCGTCCTCTAACAACGCAATCATCGACGCTTTCAACCTGATTCGCCTCGGCAAGGCTGACGCTTTCATCACCGGTGGTGCTGAAGCGGCAATTTTCCCTGCCGGAGTCGGCGGATTCAACTCCATGCACGCACTTTCAACCCGCAATGACAGCCCCGAAACCGCTTCGCGCCCCTTTAGCAAAAGCCGCGACGGATTTGTAATGGGCGAAGGCAGCGCAATCCTCATCCTCGAGGAGCTTGAGCACGCTAAAGCCCGCGGAGCAAAAATCTATGCGGAAGTTGTCGGCGGTGGCATGAGCGCTGACGCTTACCACCTCACCGCCACTCACCCCGAAGGTCTTGGTGCAAAATTGTCTATGAAAGCAGCTCTTGACGATGCCGGCATGTCTCCCGAAGACATTGACTACATCAACGTCCACGGCACATCCACTCCCGTCGGCGATGTCAGCGAAATCAAAGCAATCACCGAACTCTTCGGCGATGCCGCTTACAAGCTCAACATCAGCTCGACAAAATCCATGACCGGTCACCTTCTCGGCGCTACCGGCGCCCTGGAAGCCCTGTTCAGCATCAAAGCTGTTGAAGAAGGCATCATCCCGCCCACCATCAACCACGAGGAAGGCGACGATGACGAAAATATTGACTATTCGCTAAACTTCACATTCAACAAAGCCCAGAAGCGCAACGTGCGCGCCGCGCTCAGCAACGCTTTCGGCTTCGGCGGTCACAACGCCACTGTGATTGTAAAGCGCTACGAAGAATAATCAACGCTTGCAAAAGCGCTTATTCCCTGACCTCACACGAGACTGAAACCCGCATACGGTTTCAGTCTCTTTTTTTTACCCCTAAAACAGCCAAAACAGCGCGCCCCGCGCCCCATACTATTAATGTTTTTTAAGCCACCCGCCACCACACATCTATAATTATTGATTAATTTTGCAAATACCGCACTCCAATCAGACATCACCGACAGCGAAACACCTCAAAAAATCATGAATATCAAAGCGATTACAATGGTCCGTAACGACCGCTTTTTAGGGAAGTGGGTTGACTACTACGGCTCTCAGCTCGGAAAAGAAAATCTGTATGTCTATTTCGACGGCGAGGACCAGCAGATTCCCGACTTCTGCAACGGCGTAAACTGCACGCTTGTTCCAAAGATGCAAGGCAATGTGGTGTCAACCGAACGCCAGCGCTCAAGATTCATCTCTGAAAAAGCCGCCGCTCTGTTTGCTCAAGGCGCCGCAATGGTAATCGCTACCGATGCCGACGAATTTCTGATTGTAGACCCGGCGCTCAATATGAGCCTTTGCGGTTTTCTCAAGTCGCTGCCGCCTCACAGCTGCCACTCCGGGCTGGGCGTGGATGTGCTGCAGCACCTGCCAACCGAAAAAAAAATCGACTTCTCCCGCCCCTTCCTGCAACAGAGGTTCAGAGGGTGGCTATACTCAAGATACACCAAACCCTCTGTAATAACACGCCCCCTGACATGGGGTGGCGGATGCCACAGGGTCAAAGGGCAAAACTTCCACATTGCCAACGGATTATTTCTGTTTCACTTCGGTGGTGTCGACCTTGAGTACCTGAGAGAAATTTCCGCCGACCCTGCGCGCGTTGCCAACGGGTGGACACGCCACCAGCTCAAACGCCAGCGGGCTATTGCTGCCGTCAGCAATGTCAAGGCTCGCCCATGGGACAAAATCGTAGGCAAGGTCAGAGCCATGCAAAGAATATGCCGCCCGATATTCGCAGTCAACAAACCCACTACTTTTGGAATCAAATTCGTGGCAGAAATACCTGAACGATTCCACGATACAATATGATTCGTAGCCATTTTATGGAAGAGAATAAATATACCAAAAACATTGCAGTCATATTTGCCGGCGGCACCGGACGCCGCATGTGTGTCGCATCCAAACCCAAGCAGTTTCTCGAACTCAGCGGAAAACCGGTCATAATATACACCCTCGAACTGTTTGACAACCACCCGCTAATTGACGGCATCGTAGTGGCGTGCCTCGAAGACTGGATTCCATACCTGGAAAAACAGATGAGAAAGTTTGAGATAAACAAAGTGGCGCGCGTGGTAGCGGGAGGCGACACAAGCCAAGAAAGCATATACAACGCTCTTTCAGCCGCAGTAGAAGTGTATGGACTCGACTGCAACGTACTGATTCACGACGGTGTAAGGCCGCTGATAACGGCTCAGACAATATCCGACAACATAGAAACCGTCAAAGCCAAAGGCAACTGCATCACATGCGTGCCGGCTACCGAAACCGTGGTTGTAAACCGCGCCGACTCACGCCCTTATATTCCATCACGTCCCGACACCATCATGGCGCGGGCTCCGCAGTCTTTCAGGCTCGTTGAAATTCTCAGCTTGCATGAACGTGCACGCGCAGAGGGGCGACATGACTTTATCGACTGCTGCTCCATGATGTCACATTACGGTCATGAAATCCACACCATAATGGGGCCCATGGAAAACATCAAAATCACCACACCCACCGACTTCTTTATATTCAGAGCCATGGTGGAAGTGCACGAAAACCAGCAGATATTCGGTTTTTGACAAATAATTTGCATCTGTAGCATGGTGAGCAACAAGATAGTGCGCGAAGACATCGAGTCATTTTCATTGCCGCGCGAACTGGCAGAACAGCTGCGCGACAAAACAATTATTGTAACCGGAGCCACCGGACTCGTCGGGTCGACATTTGTAAGGTGCATCGACGCTCTGAAAATCGGCGTGAAATTCATATTACCGGTAAGAAACGCCGACAAAGCCAAGGCCATGTTTTCCGACAGCAGCACCGACATCACAACCGTAGAGCAAGATTTGTGCGATTTTTTCCGCACCGCCACATTGAATTGCGACTATATCATTCACTGCGCGAGCCCCACCGACGGCAGATACATGTGCGAACACCCCGCCGACACCTTCTTGCTGCCGATAGACTCCACACACGCCATTCTTGAATATGCACGCCTTCACAGCAACGACAACAAAGTCGGTGTAGTGTTTTTGTCCTCAATAGAATATTACGGGCAGATGTCATCGTGCGAACCGGTGACAGAATCCACGCAGGGACACATTGACCGGCAGTCGCCGCGCAGCAGCTACGCGTTGGGAAAACAAGCGGCGGAATACCTCTGCTACTGCTACGCGAAGCAATACGGAGTGGCTGCCAAAAGCGCAAGACTCACCCAGACATTCGGCGCGGGAATACCCCGGAATGACAACAGAGTCTTCGCCCAGTTTGCAAGAAGTGTGATAGAGGGTAAAGACATTGTGCTGCACACCCATGGCAAATCCTCCAAACCATATTGCTACAGCACCGACTGCGTATCGGCGCTGGTGTACATTCTGCTGAAAGGCGAAAACGGTGAAGCGTACAACATCGCCACCCCCGGCACATTTGTGTCGGTTCTACAGCTGGCACACCTGTTCAGAGAATGCAGCGGAAACAGCATTGACATCAGAGTGGAACCCTTGGAACACTCGGGCTACGCGCCCGACACACTTGTCAATCTCAATTCCGACAAGCTGCAGGCTCTCGGATGGAGCCCCCGCTACTCACTTCCGGAGATGATTGACCGGCTCGTAGCATATCTCCGCAGCGAAAACTCAAAAAAAAGCTAATTTTGCAGTCCGGTTATACCGGACTAATCACCCTTTTAACAATGACTGACAATGGATAACAAGACAGAACTTACCATAAAGGAAAAACAGGAAATCATACTCGGCATAATGAAGGATATTGACAGATTTTGCCGCGATAATGACATTCCCTACAGCCTGTCGAGCGGCACACTCCTCGGCGCTGTGCGCCACGGAGGCTTCATTCCGTGGGACGATGATGCCGACATGTTCATGCTGCGCGAGGATTTCGACCGTTTTGTAAAAATCTACAAAAGCGATAAATACCACCTGCTGTTCAACACCCGCTCTGACGATGAGTTTTTTGCATCGGGCTACGCCAAAGTCAACGACCCAGATACTTATATAGGAGAATCGCTAACCATGACCCACTATGGAGTGTATGTAGATATTTTCCCGCTGGATTATGTGCCTGACAACGAAAAAGAACGCCGGAAATACATGCACAAGGTAATGAGCATACACAACCGTATATACCACCGGCAAAGAAAAGACCTGATTTCAATCATCAAGTCATGGCGCCACTCCCTCGACTGGTGGATGAACAGAATGAACGAAACCGTACACAACCCCGCCTATAAGGGAAATCGGCTTGTGGCACACATTGTTGGTTCTCTGAACTACCGCACCGTCATTGACAAAAACCGGTTCGACTCCCTTGCCGACATTACATTCGAGGGACACAGATTTCTGGCTTTCAAAGACACCCACAGCTACCTCGAAATGGTCTACGGACCCGACTACATGAAGCCGAAAAAATGGTCACACAACACTAAAGTCTACAGAAAATGAGCCGGATAGGAAGAATAGCAGGCAGAGTGATGCAACAGCTTCACCTCATTGGCAAAGGACACATCATGAACCCGTTCTGGGACGGGCGCGTGGCTCGGCGCAAACGCCGGTATAAGGCCACCTATGATGCCGCGATGGGCTACCTCAGACGCTATGCGCCCGCTGTGGAGCGCATAGTTCCCGAATCAACCGACAGCCGGAAAGAGCCGGAAAGAGCATTCACAATATGGCTGCAGGGCGAAAATAAGGCTCCCGAACTTGTAAAAGCCTGCTTCCGAAGCATGCGCCGAAACCTCACCCAAGAGCTTGTGGTGCTTGACGAAACCACCCTTTATGACTGGATAACCCTGCCGGAACACATTGTGGCGAAATGGAAAGAAGGTAAAATACCTCACGCTCATTTCAGCGACATCTGCCGAATTGAACTCCTTTATAAGCATGGCGGTCTGTGGTTTGACGCCACCGACTATGTCACCGCACCGGTGCCGCAATACATCATGGACCAGGACCTCTTTCTGTTTATGGCAGGCAACAAAATCCGTGGTTCGTACTCGTTCATACAGAACTGTTTCATGAGAGCCCGTAAAGGTAATCCCGTGTTCGGCGTGTGGCGCGAGGCAATCAATATCTATTGGAAGGAAGAAAACAGCAAAATCAACTATTTCGTACACCACCTGCTGTTGAAACTCTCTGTAGACGTAAACGCCACAGCCAGACTCAACTTCGACAAAATGCCCCGCGTTGAGCAAGACCCCACACACGCCCTGTGGGGAGAACACTGCAATGACGATTACAACGAAACAACATTTGCCGAACTGACTTCCGGTGCCTTCTTCCAGAAAACCAACTATAAGGACTCCCGGCTCAGAAACCTCAAACCAGGGTCTATAGCCGAGTACATCCTGAAAAGCTGACGCTTGCACCCCTATCTAATCAGAATTTATTAACCCTTTCTCAGACACCGACTTATGGACAGACACGCCTACCTGATTCTGGCGCACAAAAATTTCGGTCAGCTCCGCAAGCTCATTGAACTGCTTGACGACCCCCGCAACGATATTTTCGTTCATGTCGATGCCAAGGCTAAAAATTTCAGGCAGGAGAGTCTGGACGGAACCACCCGCCATTCCCGCCTGATTGTCCTTCCGCAGCGCTTCAAGGTAAACTGGGGAGGTGTCAGCATAATGCGCAGTGAGCTGGCGCTTCTAAAAAAAGCCACCTCCGAAAGCGAATACGCCTACTATCATCTGCTGTCAGGCATGGATATGCCCATAAAGACACAAGATGAAATTCACGCCTTTTTCAACGAACACAAAGGCTATGAGTTCATAAACCTTTGGGAATTCAAGAAATCCACCCGGTCAAGATTCAGATACTTCACTGTTTTTCCCGAAGGGGAGGGCAAATTCCGCACACGCATCATAAACCACATTTTCAAAGGCTTACAGATGGCTGTGGGATTCAGAATCAACCGCAACATAGATTTCCGGTTCGGCTCGCAATGGTTCAGCATCACAGACTCCCTTGCCAGGTATGTAGTGGAGAAAGAAAACTGGCTGGAGAAAGTTTTCCGCCACACAAGCACCTGCGACGAAATATTCCTGCCCACTCTTGTAGCCGGAACTCCGTTCAGCAGCCGGCTGTATGTGCCTGCCGCTGTAAAGAATCAGAAAGAAGTGAATATGGCAAACATGCGGTTCATCGACTGGACAAGGGGCGAGAGCGTGCGACACCCGTGGGTGTTCAGAGCCGGAGACATGTCCCTGCTCGAAAGCGTGCCACACCTCTGGGCAAGGAAATTTGACGAGACAGTTGACAACAACATCATCAACATGATATACAACAAGCTAAAGCACTAATGACTGAATTTTCTGACATGCCGCCTCAAAACAAAAGCAACGACAACCGGAGTCGCAGCACCGTGAAATACAAGTTTTACCGGACACTGCTCAACACATTCGCCCTCCTGCCGTTGTGGATGCTGTATGGCATCAGCGACATAGTCTGTTTCATTCTGCACAAAGTTATAAAATACAGAGTCAAGGTTGTCAGAAAAAACCTTGCCATGGCGTTTCCTGAAAAAACTGAAAAAGAACGCATTAAAATAGAACGCCGGTTTTACCGTCATCTCTGCGACATCTTTATCGAAACCGCCAAGCTGGCTCACATCAGCAACAAAGAGATTGAGAAGCGGGTACAGATTGCAGGCATGGAACATATCGACCATGCTCTTGACAACGGAAAATCCGTCGTGGTGATGCTCGGACATTTCGGCAACTGGGAATGGGTCACCTCCATAGCGCTGAAAATACGCCCCGATGCAGTGAGCTGCGAAATCTACCACCCGCTGCGCGACAAAGACTTTGACCGTGTCATGCTTGAACTGCGCAGCCGGTTCGAGTCGGAAAACATACCCATGGCGCGCACACTGCGACGGCTGCTGGAAATAACCCGCGACGGCAAGAAATTTGTATGCGGGTTCATCTCCGACCAGCGCCCGCTGACCCCCGTCAAGAAATACTGGACCGATTTCATGGGCAAGGACACCGCGTATCTCAATGGTGGAGAAGTCATTGGCACAAAAATGGGCGCGGAATTCGTTTATCTGGAGATGATGCCTGTAAAGCGTGGACACTATGTCATGACAATCAGCCCGCTGACTCCCCTGCCCGACGGCGGTGAAAACCCCTACAGCCGCGCATATCTGAGCCGGCTTGAGGACAGTATACGCCGCAACCCCTCGGCGTGGCTCTGGAGCCACAACCGCTGGAAGCACTCCCGCTGCTGACCCCTGCCCCCCCCCTCTTATAGGATGTTTGATCTCAAGCATTCTATATTCTTTTATGCTTACCAAATAAGCTTACCGTCTTTCAACAGGAGTTTCTACTTGTGCCGTTTTCGGTTTCACTATCGGAAATGGCGATGAGTGCTGACGAAAAAATCCTTACAGGATACTAAACCGTACAGTGTGCCCGAACGTATATTTGCACAGAAATTCAACCTACTCTAAAGCTCTTAAATATGAATAGTCCAATGCTTATCTGGTATGGTCTCGTCGGTCTTGTTTTGCTGACCTGCTTTGTCCAGTTTGTACATTATCTGCACTCCTCCAGTCCTGCTCATAAACATCACGGCAGCCTTATCGGGCATTATAGAGAGAGGGATATCCTGTTTATTCCCGGTGACAGATTACATGAGGAGGATGATGACGACGATGACTGATTTCGATACGGAATGCGAGGATGTTTCCTTCTCCGGAATTACCATGGATACGCTCGGACGTTTTCTGGCGGAATACTCTGCTTGGCTGTGGGGGAGCGGCGCAACATGTGTTCGCATTGATAAGAATGTCAGCAGAATAGCCATGACTTATGGCTATATGGCAGATGTTGCGGTTATGCCGCGTCATGTTACTGTTTGTCTTTCCGATGAAGGCGGCAACGTGCATACCTATACCCAACGGGTTGTCAGGGCTGGAATAAATTTTGACCTCAACACCGAGTTGAGCGCACTCAGCTGGTCTATTCGCGATGGCAAACTCTCGCTTGATGATGCCGAAAAACGGTTTCGGACAATTGTCGGACAACCGTATGGCAACAATTTTAATATTCTTTGGCTGACATCACTGGCAAATGCTTCATTCTGCCGTCTGTTTGGAGGAGATGCCGCCGCAATGGGTGTCGTGTTCTTTGCAACCGCGGCGGGATATTTCCTAAAACAGCGGTTTCTCAGGGAAAAAATGGACATAAGGGTGATATTCTTTCTCTGTGCGTTCATCTCGGCCTCGCTTGCTTCGGGATGCGGGCTGTTCGGATGGGGAGCAACTCCGGGAGTGGCTGTTGCCACAAGTGTGCTGTATCTTATCCCCGGAGTGCCTTATATCAATGCGGCGAGTGACATGCTCGCCAGCCATTATCTCTGTTCTTTCAGCAGGTTTGCCGATGCGGTTATCCTTACCGCCTCTCTTTCTTTGGGACTGCTGACTTCAATCACTGTTATGAATAACTGCTTATGACAAACGATTCGATTATTTCATGGAGCGTTTTTTTTGATGACGCGCTGTTTTCGGCAATGGCGGCTATCGGATTTTCAAGTATAAGCCACACTCCACAGCGTGCTTATATATTATGTGCGGTAGCGGCAGCCGCAGGTCATTCGCTGCGTTTTCTGTTGACAATGCCGGGCGGAGCTGAAATGAACATCATAGCTGCCGCTACGATTGCCGCTTTCATTGTAGGGGTCATTGCGGTGTTCGTAGCGAAGGTGATAAAGGTTCCGGCAGAGGCATGTCTGTTTCCGGCATTACTCCCTATGATACCCGGTCTTTATGCTTGTCGTGCGTTCGAAGGGTTTGTCGGCTGCCTGTCAAATCTCGACGAGACGCTGTTTAGCCATAACCTTTACCTCTTTGTGTCAAACGGAATGACATGCGGGGCGATTGTCATCGGCATGGCAATCGGCGCGAACATACCTATTTTTCTTATGAAGAAAATATCATTTCAGGTTACCCGATAAATTTTTGTAAATTTACACACAAACAATCGTGAATGGAACTGCGACAACTTAAATACTTCATCAAGGCTGCCGAATTGCAGAGTTTCTCGGAGGCGGCAAGAGCGCTCAATATCGCCCAAAGCACACTTTCTCAGCAAGTGCGCCAGCTCGAAAACGAGCTTGACATACGCCTGTTCGACCGTCAGTCAAATGTTATTTTTCTGACAGAAGCGGCGGAGGAGATTCTCCCGTTTGCCCGGCGCACTCTTTCCGAGGCTGAAAGCTGTGTGGCAAAGGTCAACGACCTTGCCGCCGTTGCCGCTGGAACTCTTAACATAGGCGTGACCTATTCCTTCAGCCCGATTCTGACAGAGACGCTCATCGAGTTTACCAAGAAATACCCGCGCGTCAAGCTGAATATATTTTATAAGCCGATGGCAGAACTGATGGAGATGCTGCGCAATCGTTCGGTCGACCTTGTGCTGGCGTTCCGACCATCTGCCCGTTATGAAGATATTGAATCGCATGTTCTTTTCCAGAACCACCTTGCTGTTATAATCAAAGAAAACCATCCGCTTGCAGGAAATTCCTCAATCACTTTTTCCGAATTGTCGAAATGGCCGCTGGCGCTTCCGACACGCGGACTGCAGGCGCGCAATGCCCTTGACGACTGTCTGTCAACGAAAGAAATCGCTCTTGATATCCGAATCGAACTCAATGAGGTCAACATATTGCTGGAGGTTGTCAAGCACAGTACCCTCGTTTCGGTGCTTGCCGAGGCAACTGTCTATAATCAGAGCGGAGTAAAAGCAATCCGGCTCCGGCATCCCGACAACGAAATGGAGGGCTGCGTCCATGTATTGAAAAACTGCTATCGCAAACGTTCGGCGCTGGAACTGATTGGAATGCTTCGCGAATCGTCGGCGGTTCGTGCGCGAGTCAACAGCTGGTTGCTTTGACAGTCTGAGATACAAAAAAAGTCCGGCACGCATGGCGTCCGGACTTTTTTTGGCGCTTCAGGATGGGCTTGAACCAACGACCCCCTGATTAACAGTCAGGTGCTCTAACCAACTGAGCTACTGAAGCAATTTTGTTCTGGCGCTTCAAGATGGGCTTGAACCAACGACCCCCTGATTAACAGTCAGGTGCTCTAACCAACTGAGCTATTGAAGCAGTTTTTGCAATGCCCCTCCGGACATTTGCGCTGCAAAATTAAGACCTTTTATCCGAATATGCAATACACCCGGCAAAAAAAGTTGCGGAAAATAATTATTTTATTCTTTTTTTGACAAAATTAGGCTTCGCGGTGTTGTAATTATAGCTAACTTCGTTGGTCTGTTTGTGACTTACAGGCGTATTACCTCTGTTTTCAACTTATTCCACTTAGAATCAGGTTAATGAAAAAACTTTTCTACACCGTTGCCATGCTGCTCTGCATCGGGCTGTGCCTCGAGGGAGCGACACGCAGCAAAAAAAGCGCAATATCCAGAAATATCGACATTTTCAGTTCTGTATTCAAAGAAATGCAGACTTTCTATGTCGACAGCATCGATGCCGACAAAGCGGTTTCGACTGCCATAAACGCCATGCTGGGCGAGCTCGACCCCTACACAGTGTACATGCCAAGGAGCGAGCAGGAAGACTTCAAGACCATGACAACAGGCGAGTTCGGAGGCATAGGCTCATACATAGTACAGCGCGACGGCAATGTGTACATCTCCGGTCCTCACAAGGACTCCCCCGCCCACAAGGCAGGACTGCGCGCCGGCGACCTCATTATAGCTATTGACGGCGACACAATGCTCGGCAAAAGCCACACATTTGTATCTGACAGACTCAAAGGCACTCCGGGTACCGACCTGACAGTAAAAGTAAAACGCCCCTATGTGGCAGACTCCATAATAGAGGTACCCATGACCCGCGCCAAAATAAAAATAGCTTCTGTGCCATACTACGGAGTAGAAAAAGGCGACATTGGCTATATAGCCCTCAACACCTACAGCGAATCAACCGCCGACGAAGTGAAGAAAGCGGTGACAGACCTCACGGCAAACCCCGCTGTGAAAGCCCTGGTGCTTGACCTCAGAGGCAATGTCGGGGGGCTGGTGGAGAGCGCCGTGAAAGTTGTGGGCAACTTTGTGCCGAAAGGCACCGAAGTGCTGCGCACCAAAGGCAAAGGGGTTCTCAACGAGAAAGTATACAAAACAACCTCGGCGCCGATAGCTCCGGAAATACCGCTTGTAGTTCTTATTGACGGCGAAACGGCATCCTCTGCCGAAATAACAGCCGGCGCCCTTCAGGACCTTGACCGCGCCGTAATCATCGGCAACCGTTCCTACGGCAAAGGGCTTGTCCAGACAACAAGAGACATACCCTACGAAGGCATGCTGAAAGTGACTGTGGCGAAATATTACATACCGAGCGGACGACTCATTCAGGCAATAGACTACAGCCGGCGCAACCCCGACGGGTCAGTGTCGCGCATACCCGACAGCCTCACAAACACCTTTACCACCGCCCACGGCAGAGTGGTGCGCGACGGTGGCGGCATATCCCCCGACATAGATGTCGAATACCCGTCGCTGAGCAGGCTCACCTACAACATCATGAGCGACTTCTGGGCGTTTGACTTTGCCAACAGGTACTTTGCCACCCACCCGCAGGCGCCTGACATCGACTCATTTGAAGTGTCCGACTCTCTTTACAACGAGTTCAAGGCTTTCATAAACCCCGACAAGTTCGAGTACGACCGCGTTTGCGAAACCATGCTGGAACGGCTTCGCGCAGCAGCCAAAGTGGAAGGCTATGACGAAGACAGCCTCACCGTACAGTTCGACATACTCGAAAAAATGCTGAGACGCCCGCTCGAACGCGACCTCGACAAACACCGCGATGCGATAGAACCGCTGATTGCCCGAGAAATAATGGAACGCTACTATTTCGACCCCGGAAGAATCAAAACCGGTCTGCGCAAAGACCCCGGACTTGACTCGGCAGCCACACTGCTTCACACCCGTGACAGATACACGCAGCTGCTTTCACCCTCAAAAAAATCCGATTCGAAATGACACTACAGGATATTGCCGCACGCTTCACCTCAGGAGCGCGCGGCATCGCTTTTGACAAAGCGGTAAAATCCGGCGCCGACAGGGTAAACCTGTACTCTCTCGCAGGCTCGGCTGCTGCCGTGGCTATAAAAAAACTTGAATCAGACTCCATACCGGTAATTGTTGTCGGCGATTCACTCGACGACGCGGGCTATCTGTACCACGACCTGTGCAGACTTGCCTCCGAAGATGCCGTGGCTATTTTTCCCAGCGCCTACAAACGCGACATAAAATACGGGCAGGTAGACCCTCCCTCCCAGATACTGCGCACCGAAGCGCTGAACAGGTGGCACGATGACCCCACTCTTAAATTTGTTGTCACCTACCCCGAGGCTCTCGCCGAAAAGGTTGCCCCGCGCAAAGTGATTTCCGACCATACACTGCGATTGAAAAAAGGGTCAGAGACAAGCCTGCCAAAAACCGTGGAATGGCTACGCCTGAACGGCTTCACAGAGGTGGACTATGTGTATGAGCCCGGACATTTCGCAAACCGAGGCTCTATTCTCGACATATACGGCTACAGCAACGAACTCCCCTTCAGAATAGATTTCTTCGGCGATGAGATAGACTCCATAAGGGTGTTCAACACATCCACACAGCTGTCTGAACAGAAACTCGAAGAAATAGCGGTGACATCCAATGTGGCAAACGCTGCAGCCGGCGAATCGCTGCTTGACTTCATCAGCCCGCAGACAATTTTCGCGGTCAGAGACGCCGACTACACCCTGAGCCGCATAGCCGCGGTAGCGGCTGAATCTTTCAGCGACAGCGCGCTTATTGCCGACGAAGGCGACTCCAACGCAATGCGCAATGTCGTGGACTCCGAGGCATTCTCCGCAAAATTCCCTACATTCCGGCAATTTCGCTTCACTGCAGCACCGCCGCCGGAAAATAGCCTGTGCGGAGTGTCGGTCGACTTCAGATGCTCGCCCCAAGCGATATACCACAAAAATTTCGACCTCATCAGCGAGTCTTTCAAAAAAATGCTTGCCGACGGCTACTCGCTTTACATTCTGAGCGACAGCGACAAGCAGTTTGACCGCCTCAAAGCCATATTCGCCGACAGGGGCGACAACATAACTTTCACCCCGGTCAACGGAACCGTTCACGAGGGATTTGTGGACCATGTGCAGAAAATGTGCGTGCTCACAGACCATCAGATATTCGACCGCTTCCACAAATACAACCTCAAGAGCGACCGCGCCCGCTCAGGCAAGCTCGCCCTGTCGCTGAAAGAGCTGAGCGCAATAGAGCCGGGCGACTATATTGTGCATGTGGACCACGGGGTAGGCAAATTCGCCGGACTGCTGCGCACCGATGTCAACGGACGCACACAGGAGATGATCAAACTGGTGTATGCCAACAACGACACTATTTTCGTGTCTATACACGCGCTGCACAAACTCGCCAAATACAGAGGCAAAGAGGGTGTGGAACCCCGTATAAACAAACTCGGCAGCGGCGCATGGAACAAAGTGAAGGAGCGCACAAAGTCCAAGCTGAAAGACATTGCCCGCGACCTCATAAAGCTGTATGCCGCAAGAAAACAGGAAAAAGGATTCGGTTTCAGCCCTGACTCATACATGCAGCAGGAGCTTGAGGCATCGTTTATCTACGAGGACACCCCCGACCAGCTCACCGCCACACAGGCGGTGAAAGCCGACATGGAAAGCGACAAGCCCATGGACAGGCTCATTTGCGGCGATGTGGGCTTCGGCAAAACGGAAATAGCCATACGCGCCGCCTTCAAAGCGGCTACCGACAGCAAACAGACAGCCGTGCTTGTGCCGACAACAGTTCTCGCCTACCAGCACTACAACACTTTCAAAAGCAGGCTGAAGGACTTTCCGGTTAGGGTAGACTATATCTCCAGGGCACGCACGCCGAAACAGGTAAAACAGGTGCTCGGCGACCTCGCCGACGGCAAGATAGACATTCTCATAGGCACCCACAAGCTCATCGGCTCATCCGTGAAATTCAAAGACCTCGGGCTGCTTGTAGTGGACGAGGAACAGAAATTCGGAGTGGCGGTAAAAGAGAAGCTCAAACAGATGAAAACGAATGTCGACACTCTGACAATGAGCGCCACCCCGATACCGCGCACCCTGCAGTTCTCGCTCATGGGCGCACGCGACCTGTCAGCTATCACCACCCCGCCCGCCAACCGCTACCCGATTGTCACTTCGGTAAACGCGCTCAACGACGACATCATCGCCGAGGCTCTCAACTTCGAGATGTCGCGAAACGGACAGGTTTTCATCGTAAACCCGCGCATAGAGGGGCTTCACGAGCTTGAAGCCATGGTGAAACGCCTTGTGCCTGATGCCCGTACAATCATCGGACACGGACAGATGCCACCCGAAAAGCTCGAAAAAGCCATAATAGATTTTGCGAACCACGACTATGATGTGCTGCTTGCCACCACTATAATAGAAAGCGGCATAGACATGCCCAATGTCAACACCATAATAATCAACAACGCGCAAAATTTCGGGCTGAGCGAGCTGCACCAGCTGCGCGGACGTGTAGGGCGCAGCAGCCGAAAAGCGTTCTGCTACCTGCTTGTGCCGCCTCATGTGCCTCTGTCGCCAACCGCCCGACGCCGACTTCAGGCTATCGAAGGATTCAGCGACCTCGGCAGCGGCATACACATAGCCATGCAGGACCTTGACATAAGAGGTGCCGGAAATCTTCTCGGCGCGGAGCAGAGCGGCTTTATAGCCGACCTTGGCTACGAGACTTACCAGAAAATTCTTCATGAGGCGGTTACCGAACTGCGAAACGAAGAGTTTGCCGGAGAAGATGTCAACGATTCGGAACAGGAGCAGGAGTACGCGACAGACTGCGTAATAGAAAGCGATATGGAACTGCTGCTGCCTTCCGACTATGTGCCGCAGGAAAGCGAACGCATAGCCCTGTACCAGGAGCTTGACAGCATAGAACGCGAGCTGGATCTGCAGGCGTTCAAAAGCAGACTCCTCGACCGTTTCGGCAAAATACCCGCCGTGACCGCGGAGCTGCTACGCATTCCGCGCCTGAGACGCCTGGCGCGCCTTCTGGGCATTGAAAAAGTGGCGCTAAAGCAAGGCTCCATGTTCATATACTTTGTTGACGATTCCAACAAAGCCTACTACCAGAGCCCTATGTTCGGACGCATTCTGCACTACTTGCAGGACAACCCCCGACGCTGCCGCATCCGCGAAAAGAACGGCAGACGCAGCTTCGCTATCAGCGATGTAAAAAAAGTCGAGGAAGCGGTTGCTGTCCTCGACTCAATACATTCGCTAAACGCGCTGTAAAAAATTACTTTTCGCGCATATAAACATTTATGGGAGTGCCGGAGAAATTCCAGTTCTCCCTTATTTTATTTTCCAGATAGCGGCGATACGGCTCCTTGACCCACTGGGGCAGGTTGCAGAAGAAAATGAAAGTCGGCACCACAGACCCTTTAAGCATGGTCACATACTTTATCTTCACGTATTTGCCTTTGTTTGCGGGGGGCGGGTAAGCCGCAATCATCTCCTGCATAACGGTGTTGAGCTGAGATGTGGGCACAACGCGCTTGCGGTTCTGATACACCTCAACCGCTGTTTCAAGCACCTTGAATATGCGCTGTTTGGTAAGCGCCGACGAGAATATTATCGGGAAGTCGGTGAACGGAGCGAAACGCTCGCGGATAGTCTCCTCGAAATGCCTGATAGCCGCCTGCGACTTGTCCTGGACAAGGTCCCACTTGTTCACACACACCACAAGCCCTTTCTTGTTGCGCTGTATGAGCGAGAAGATGTTTACATCCTGCGCCTCGATGCCTCTTGTGGCATCTATCATAAGTATGCACACGTCACTCGCCTCAATGGCGCGTATGGAGCGTATCACCGAGTAATACTCTATATCCTCGTTCACTTTCGCTTTCTTGCGTATGCCCGCTGTGTCGACCAGATAGAAATCGAAACCGAACTTGTTGTAACGGGTGTATATGCTGTCGCGGGTGGTGCCGGCGATGTCTGTTACTATGTTGCGGTCCTCGCCGATGAATGCGTTTATTATAGAGGATTTGCCTGCATTGGGACGCCCTACGATAGCAAATTTCGGTATATCGTCGAGCGCTTCCTCATCATCTTCTTTTTCGGGAAGTTTTTTTACAACGTCGTCAAGCAGGTCGCCTGTACCGAAGCCGTTCACCGCGCTTATAGGATATGGCTCGCCAAGACCGAGACTGTAAAATTCGGGCACATTGTAAAGCCAGTCGTTCGAATCAACTTTGTTGGCTACAAGCAGCACCGGTTTGCGGGAGCGCCGCAGAATCTCTGCCACACGGTCGTCAAGGTCGGTGACTCCGTTCATGGCATCCACCACAAACAGAATCTCGTCTGCCTGCTCTATGGCAACCTGCACCTGCTTGTTGATTTCCTCCTCGAAAATGTCGTCTGAGTTTACCACCCATCCGCCGGTATCGACAATTGAAAACTCTTTTCCGTTCCAGTCCACTTTACCATACTGACGGTCGCGGGTAGTACCGGCGGTGTCGTCGACAATAGCCGTGCGGCTTTGTGTGAGACGGTTGAAAAGGGTTGATTTTCCTACATTCGGACGACCAACAATAGCTACGAGCTGTCCCATATTATGCAATTAAGTTAATTTAGCGACTGCAAAGTTAACAAATTATGCCGGTTTATCACTCAATATAGCCGAATGAACGGAGCTTGTTGTCACGGTTTCGCCAGTTTGGCTCCACTTTGACGAACAGTTCGAGGAATACGCGCTTGCCAAAGAAGGTTTCGATGTCCTTGCGCGCTTCGGTACCCACTTTTTTGAGTTTTGCACCGCCTTTGCCTATGAGTATGCCTTTCTGGCTGTCGCGTTCAACATATATCACCGCCATTATGTGTATGGCGCCCTCCTTCTCATCAAATTTCTCTACTATGACCTCAGCGGAGTAAGGCACCTCTTTGTCATAATTGAGCAGAATTTTTTCGCGGATGATTTCAGTGACAAAGAAGCGCGCAGGCTTGTCGGTGAGGGCATCCTTGCCGAAGTACGGCTCACTTTCGGGCAGAAGAGCCACAATGCGGTCCATGAGGTTGGTCACATTAAAATGCTCTTTTGCGGATGTCGGGAATATCTCCGCGTTGGGCAGAAGTGTTTTCCATTTGTCAACAACCGCCTCAAGGTCTCCCTGGCTCTTAAGCAGGTCGATTTTGTTTATGACCAGCAGCACCGGCACTTTTTCTTTCGCTACCTTGGCAAGGAAGTCGGCGTTTTTGGTGGGGTCTTCCACCACATCGGTGACATAGAGCAGAATATCCGCATCGGTGAGCGCTCCTTCCGAATAGCCGAGCATGCTTTCCTGAAGTTTATACTTCGGAGCGAGCACCCCGGGGGTATCGGAGAACACAATCTGGTACTCGGGTGTGTTCACTATGCCCATTATGCGGTGTCGGGTTGTCTGCGCCTTTGATGTTATTATACTTACTCTCTCGCCGACAAGGTCGTTCATCAGAGTCGATTTGCCGACATTGGGATTGCCTACTATGTTTACAAATCCTGCCTTATGCTTTTGTGCCATGGTGATATTCTTTGTTTGATTAATAGTGTAAGCGGGTCATAAAAATTATTGCACGGCGTGCCGATAACTTAAACAACTCACATATTAAAACAAGAATAGCACCCGAAAAGATGCTATTCCTGCTTTATTTTTTGCGGTCATGAAAGCCTGCGGGCAATCAGATGTCCCAAATCAGGTACATGGCGCCCCATGTGAATCCGGCACCGAAAGCGGTGAGGATAATTTTGTCGCCTTTTTTCAGCTTGTTCTTGTACTCGTCAAGACACAAGGGTATTGAGGCGGCGCTGGTGTTGCCGTAGTGTTCGATATTCACAAGCACTTTTTCGTGGGCAATGCCTGCTCTCTGGCTCACAGCCTCGATGATGCGGAGGTTTGCCTGATGAGGAACAAGGTAGTCCACGTCGTCCATGCTGAGGTTGTTGCGCTTGCAGATGTCAAGGCTGCTTTCGAGCATGTCTGTCACAGCATGTTTATAAACGTGCCTGCCGTCCTGGAATATGTAGTGGTCGCCGGCATCCACTGTTTCGTGCGACGCGGGAAGAACCGAGCCACCGGCGCGCATGAGCAGGTGGTCGCGACCTTCGCCGTCGACATGGAACACAGCGTCAATAACGCCGGTTCGCTCTTCTGTGGGTTCAACAAGCACGGCTGCGGCACCGTCGCCAAACAGGGGGCATGTGCTGCGGTCGGCATAGTTGACCATCGATGACATTTTTTCGGCTGCCACCACAACGACTTTCTTGCGAAGACCTGAACGGACATACGCGGCGGCGTCTTCGAGAGCCACAATGAATCCGGCGCAAGCTGCCTGAATGTCGTAGGCATAAGAATTTTTCAGACCACATTCGTGAGCGATTACGCTGCCTGTAGAGGGGAAGCGGTAATCGGGGTTTGAAGTGGCACAGATAAGGAGTTCCACCTCCTCCGGAGCAGTACCGGTGGAAGCGAGCAGTTTCTCCACAGCCTTTGCGCCGAGGAACGATGAGCCGGCGCCTTCCTGCTTGAGAATGCGACGCTGCTTGATGCCTACGCGTGTGGTTATCCACTCGTCGTTGGTGTCAACCATTTTAGAAAGCATGTCGTTATCGAGTATATCCTCGGGGACATAGGATGCGATGCCGGAAATTCTCGCGTATATCATAATCACTGAATAGTTTTGTTAATGCAGAAAATCTCCCAAACCGGCGTAGCGCCTTTGTATTCGGGAGATGTAGTTCACTCTACTGCGATTGATGCAGAGGGGTTATCAGACAGCGGCGGGCTTTTCGATAGCTATTTTGCCACGGTAGTAACCACATTCGCCACATACGGTGTGGTAGATGTGCCATGCTCCGCAGTTGGGGCAGAGAGCAAGAGTCGGGGCAACGGCCTTGTCGTGTGTGCGACGTTTCGCTGTACGGGTCTTTGATTGTTTTCGTTTAGGATGTGCCATTGTTTTATAATTCTATATAGATCAATAATTATTCGTTAGAGTCTGTAGCAAGGTTTTTGAGAGCGTCCCAGCGGGGGTCGGTGGTACGCGGTTCATCGGCCTCCATGGAATCCATTTCGTCTATGAGCTGAGTTTCTATAGCCGAATCTTCATCGTTTGCGTCGCCGGCGCGATGTTTTTTGAGCATGGCGCTCATCTGCCGGTTGCATTTGCCGAGAGGGTGCACATGCTTTATAGGAATTGTAAGCGCAACCGTGTCGTATATCATGTATGCGACATTGAGATAGTTGTCGCTCTCCGGTATTACAAGCAGTGTGTCGGAGTCGTCGTTGTAGTCGTCGCCGTACTTGACGTTTATGTGATAGGTGGTGTCTACAGGGAATTCGAGGTCGTCAAGACATCTGTCACATATAAGGGTCAGAGTGCCTTCCACAGCAAAGTCCAGCTCGTAGACATCGGCTTTGTACACAACAGTCAGAGCCACCCGCAGGTCCGCGTCATGAATATCCTCATTCTCCATGTTGTTGAAGAATGTTTTTCCGAGCCTGTACTCAAACTGGTGAGTGCCCGGAGCCATGCTTTTAAGCGGCAGCTTGTATTCGGTGAATTTTCCCACGGAGGTCTGTATTATAAAAACTTTGCAAAGATAAGCATTATAAGCTTAGCGTCAAAGGCGCGCGGCGCTTACTCGCCAGCCTGGAGTTCTGCGCGTTTGAGGTATTTTTCAATCTCCACGCCGGTTTCCATGCCGAAGCGGGGGTATTCTTTCTGAATCTCGCGGTACAGCTGCGCTTCTGCCTTGTAGTTTTTGAGTTCGCGCTGAACTGTGGCTTCTTTCATCAGGAATACGGGTGTGTAGTGGGGATTGTTGTCAGAGATGTCAGCCGCCTTGCGGAAGCAGTCAATCGCTTTATCGTACTCCTTGAGGTTCACATAGCAGTCGCCCATGAGAGACTGGCTTGATGCGCCGATGAGAGATTCATTCGGAGAATATTTTTTGAGGTATGTTATAGCTTCCTCATATTTTTTGTCTTTGTAAAGGAGTATGGCGGCGTTGAGGGCTGCACGGTTTCCGGCTTCGTATCCGTAATCGTCTGCCACCTGTTTGTACTGCACGAGCGCAAGCGAGTCGTTGCCGAGGTTCAGAGTCAAGTCAGCCTGACCGACCGCATTGTCGGCAGCCTCTATACCCGGACGGCGCACTGCGTATATCCACACAAGTATAAGGCAGATAACCGCAAGGACAGCGACAATGCCCCACATGATTTTTTTCTGATTGTCCTGAACTTTCTGCTCAAGACCGGTGAGCTGGTCGTTGATTTCGTCAAGCGATGTACGGGTTTCGCTTTCGTTTTTGTTAGCCATATTTATGTATTAATTTCCTTTATTATATCTTTTTCCATCCTCGCGACAGGCGCAGATGCCGGAGCGCGAGTTTATCCGAGCGGCAAAGTTAGCAATATTTTCGCGTATAGCAAAGAGATACGCAACTTTTGTGTGTCGCATGATATTTTTGCGGCAATGAGAGTGCCTTATTTCTGCCGTGGCATCCTCCGCAAAAATATTGGCGCGAGCACACCTTATTATATATATGGGTTATTTTTCAAGGTCGGCAAGAATGGTTTTCAGTTCTTCGTCTGTGGCGACGAGGCGGCTGCGGCATTCTCTGAGGAGCTCAGAGGCGCGTCGTGTGTATGCGGCAAGTTTATCTATGTCGCAGGCATCGCTCTGCATTGTTCTGAGTATAGAGTCCAGTTCAGCCACAGCCTGATTGTATGTAAGTTCTTTAACCGGAGTTGTTTCCATTGTTGTGTTATTTTGAGTTTCCTATATTTTTTATGTTTGCGACGACCGATTCCATCACTCCGTCATGAACGGATGTGGTTATTTTGTCACCGGGAGAAAGGGATTGCACAGAGGACACCACTTTTCCGTTTACGCGTGTTATGGTGTAGCCACGCCTGAGGGTTGCCATAGGCGAAAGCGCATCGAGCAGAGCGTTTGCGCTCTGCAGCCTGTCGTTTCGGCGAGCCAGCAGGTTGCCTATAGCCACGCGCATTGCCTGCGGCATCTGGTCAAGCCGCGCCATTGCCGGAGCCATGCGCCCTGCAGTAGCTGCCACAAGAGCCGATGATGCGGCGCGGAGTCTTGACTTCATGCGCTCGACAGCAGCCACAGGAGCCACCGGCAGCTGCCCTTCAAGGTAGGCAAGCTGTGTTTTGCATCCTGAAAGGAGGTCATTGACCGTTCTGAGCATATCGGCGGCTATGCGCCTAAGGTTGTCAAGCTGACTTTCCGCATTGGCGATTAGCCATTCGGCAGCAGCCGTGGGGGTTTTCACCCTCATATTTGCGATATAGTCCAGCACGGTTACATCGCGTTCATGACCGATGCCGACTATCACCGGCAACGGGAATTGTGCCACATTGGCAGCGAGGTCGTAATTGTCAAACGATACGAGGTCGCTTGTAGCGCCGCCTCCCCGTATAATCACCACGCAATCCCACTTGTCAAGCTGTGCATTCACAGCTTCAAGCGCCCCTATCACCGAAGAAGCGGCGCGCTCTCCCTGCAATATGGCAGGGAACAGCCCGGTTACAAACTTCAGCGAGTACGGGTTGCTGTAGAGCTGGTTCATGAAATCGCCATAGCCGGCGGCTCCCTCTGCCGATATTACGGCGATGCGTAAAGCGGGCACACTCCATTCGACATTTTTGTTAAGGTCGAGTATGCCTTCGGTCTTGAGCCGTTCAAGAATCTCGCGCCGGCGGCGTTCGACATCTCCAAGAGTGAATGCAGGGTTTATATCGCTAATGACGAACGACATGCCAAACGAGGCGTGATAGTTCACGCAGCCTTTCACCATAACTTTTATGCCTGTCGAGAGAGGCTGCCCGGTGTAGGCTACAAATCTGGCGCTAAGACGACTGAAGTTGCTTGCCCATATTATGCCACGGAGGCGGGCGTCTATTATGCCGGTTGTCTCGTTCTTGTCTATCAGCTCCATGTAGCAGTGACCGCCGCTCTGCCTGAAATCGCTGAGTTCGGCTGTAATCCACACATTCTGCGTGTCGGGCACAGCAAGGAGCGACGCTATGCGCCGGTTAAGCTCCCTGACCGTGATAGAGCTTACGGGAATTGAGGTGTCCTCGCCCAGTACTGCCGCCGGCATGGTCAACGCACAAATTTTTTACCGTCCCAACGGTATGTGACGGTTTCTTTTAGACATGGAGACACAAGCTCATATACATCTGCCGAGAGAAACGCGCCTGTGTTGTTTGTCATTGTAAGCGTGGCAGAGGCGGGGTCATAGGAATAGCTCACGAGAAGAAACGGCACCAGACCCTCAACCTCGCCTGCCCTCGCCTGCCCCTCTTCAGTGAGCCATTCGGAGAGAGCCGGCTTGGAAAACACCTGAGAGGTGATGTTCGTGCCCCAGTCGCCGGTATAGACTGTCATGCGGCTGTCCGGCGCAGGGGTGGCGACCGTACAAATCAGCGCTACAACCGTATCGCCCGACACACGCGGCAGAAGACAGAGTTCATACTCCGAAGCCTCGGACATTGCGATGCCGAGCTTTTCGGGAGACATTGCCGTGATGCGCGACTTTCCTTCCATAGCGTTTTTGGAAGCCGTCGACATACCGCCCTCAAAGTAGTCAATCATGTCCAGTTTCGTGTCATGATCCAACAAAGGAAACACGCTCTGCGGAGCCTCGGCAAAGACCTGCTTTGCCGTAAGCTGCCCGAACGATGCGGCTGCGCCTGCAATCAGCGCCGCCACTACTGCCGATATTCTTGATATTTTCATGTAACGGTACTATTTTTTCTTTCTGGATGTCTTGCTTTTCTTTGAGCCGCCCCTGTTTTTCCTTAGAAAGTACTCGAAAGTCGACTCAGTGTCCTCCATTACGGGAGTCTCCGCTTTTTTCTTGCGACCGCTTGCCCGGGCATAGTCTTTGTCGGCAGAGGCTATCTCGCTATACAGACGTTTGCCAAGGAAATCGGCTCCGGTAAGTCCGGTCACAACCCTGCGGGCGTCTGATTTGGGAACATCAAACAAAGAATAGCCGGGCATGAGGTCAATACGTCCTACATCAACCCGCCGTCCTTCGACCGCATGGTTAAGCAGCTCAATAAGATTGCCGGCATAGAAACCGTCGTTCTTACCGGCGCTGACATATATTCTCGCCATTCCTTTTTCCGCAGTACGGCGGTCTTTTTCTTTTTCAGTACGCGGCTTGTCATGCTCTTTTTTCTCTTTACGCGGCTTTTCGTCAATAAAATCGATTGACGGCGCATCGCGGTAGTAGGCAAGCAGTCTGTTGAATTCGAGCGACAGCACCCTTTTGAGCAGGTCTTCCTGCGAAAGCCAGCTGAGTTTGCGGCTCACCCCCTGCATGTATTTGCCAATCTCCTCGTCATCGACTTTAACCTTTTCAATACGGTCCGCAAGATTGTAAAGCTGTTTTTCTATGATGTGCTCCGGAGTAGGCACCTCCTTGCGCTCGAACTTTTTGCCGATTTTCTTTTCTATCTCGCGCAGTTTGCCTTTTTCCCTGGAGTGTATAATAGCGACGCTCACACCTGTTTTGCCCGCGCGCCCGGTTCTGCCGGAACGATGGGTGTACACGGCGGTGTCGTCAGGCAGCCCGTAGTTTATCACATGAGTGAGGTTGTCCACATCAAGTCCTCGTGCCGCCACATCCGTAGCCACCAGAAGCGAAATCACCCCGTCGCGGAATTTTTTCATCACAATGTCGCGTTGCTGCTGCGACAGGTCGCCGTGAAGCGAGTCGGCATTGTAGCCGTCCTGTATCAGTTTGTCGGCGACCTCCTGTGTGTCGCGTCTGGTACGGCAGAACACGATGGCGTATATGTTAGGGGTATCGTCAGCTATGCGTTTGAGGGCAAGGTATTTGTCTTTTGCATTGACCATATAGTACACATGCTTGACATTGGCGCTGCCCTCGTTGCGGTTGCCTATGACAAATTCAACCGGCGAGCGCATGTATTTTTTGGCAATCTTGGCTATTTCGTTAGGCATTGTCGCCGAGAACATCAGCATTTTGCGCTGTTCGGGCACATTGGCAAGTATCGCGTCGATTGATTCGAGAAAGCCCATGTTGAGCATCTCGTCCGCCTCGTCCAGAATCACCGTATGCACTCCGGAGAGATCTACAACGCCTCTTTTAATCAAATCTATCAGTCTGCCGGGTGTGGCAACGATAATCTGCACCCCTTTTTTCAGAGTTCTTATCTGACTTTCAATGCTTGAGCCGCCGTACACCGGCAGCACTTTCACCTCAGGCATGTACTTGGAAAAGTCCGCAAGGTCGCTGCCTATCTGTAGACAAAGCTCACGCGTCGGCGACAGAATCAAAGCCTGCGGTCGGTTAATTTCAGGATTTATACGCTGTAGCACAGGCAGTCCGAATGCGGCAGTCTTGCCGGTACCGGTCTGGGCAAGCGCCACAACATCGGTATCCTCGTTAAGAAGGTGCGGAATCACTTTTTCCTGCACCGGCATGGGGTTTTCAAATCCGAGTTCCCCGATTGCTTTCAGCAGGTCTTCTCTTACACCTAATTCTTCAAATGTCATCATTTACAATTATTAAATAAGTTACAAAGATACAACAATCCCGAACAACAATTGCACCATTATATGTCATAAATTCACACATATTTATTAATTTCGCGTGGATTAACGAGGTTTTTGCCTCTTTTCGTGCCGTTACAGCCCATTTTTTTGCGACCAACTTTGAGAAAAGACATCTATGAAATTCGCCGCCGTGGAGCATGGCTCCTTATTATCGCCGCAGCAGCGGTGGTGGCTCTTTTCATGTGGTTCAGCGACTCGCTTGTAACCGACCTTTCGGAGCAGGAGCGCCAACGGATGGAGCTATGGGCAGACGCCACACGCAGGCTCGCGTCCGACACCCGCAACGGCGAAGGCGCCGATGTCGATTTCATGCTTTCGGTAATAGAAGCGAACAGAACCATACCTGTGTTGCTCACCGACGACCGCGGCGAGATTCTCCTGCACCGCAATTTCACACTGCCGCAACAGCCCGACAGCGCCGACCCGACATACATTTCTCCGCAGAACCTGTCATTTTTACAGTCGCGGCTCGAAACCCTCAGAAAAAGCGGCAATGTGATAGACATTGAGATAGACCCCGAAAACGGGCAACATCTGTACTACGAAGACTCCACCCTGCTGCGCCAGCTGAGTCTGTACCCGTACATACAGACTCTTGTCATGCTCGCATTCGTGGCTACAGTGTATTTTGCCGTGACCTCCACAAAAAAAGCTGAGCAGAACAAGGTGTGGGTGGGGCTATCCAAAGAGACCGCCCACCAGCTCGGCACCCCTATATCCTCTTTGATGGCATGGACTCAGATGCTTGCATCCGGCGGCACCGACCCGTCCGTAATTGAGGAGATGGACAAGGATATAGACCGGCTTGCCGCAATAGCCGCCCGGTTTTCCAAAGTGGGTTCGCGCCCGGCGCTTGAGCCTGACAGCCCGGACACTATTGTTGAAAAGAGCGTCAGCTACATGCGGGGGCGCATATCCCGCTCGGTGTCGCTGATTTCGCTCACCGGGTGCGGCGATGTGCGCTGCAACTTGTGCGCGCCGCTCCTGGAATGGGTCATGGAGAATCTCATAAAGAATTCTGTCGACGCAATGGACGGAACAGGCGCCATTACTGTCACATCGGGGGTTGACAAAGACAGCGCCACAGTAGCAATCGAGGTTGCCGACACCGGCAAAGGGCTGCCGAAGAAGCTGTTTAAGTCAATCTTCCGTCCGGGATTCACCACTAAGAAGCGCGGATGGGGTCTGGGGCTCGCCCTGGCTCGCAGAATAGTCGAAGAATATCACCACGGAAAAATATTTGTGAAATCATCGGAACCGGGCACCGGAACAATAATACGCATCGAGCTGCCGGTCACCGGCGCCCTGCCCAGTTTCAATCAATAGTACCTATGCTTTCCAATACACCAGTCAATACAGATATTTTCAGGAACAATCTTTTCATAACCGACCTTGACGGCACCCTTCTTGACGGGTTTGCAAAAGTGAGCAACACTTCGGCAAGAATAATCTCCGACCTGTCTCACCGGGGAGCGCTGATATCGGTTGCCACCGCACGCACTCCCGCCACAGTAGACCCTCTGCTGACACACACCTTCACCACCCTGCCGGCAATAGTGCTCACCGGCGCGGCAATGTGGAACCGGGTTCACCGCTGCTATCAGGACACACGGCTGATAGACAGCGATGCAGCCGCCGGAGCGGTTGACGCGCTGCGCTCCGCCGGCATAAACCCGTTCATATACTCCCTTTCCGACAAAAACATGCTCAATGTTTTTTACAACGGGGCAATGTCGCCGAGAGAAGAGAAGTTTGCAAACGACCGCCGTGGACTCGCGCTGAAACGTTTCAGGCTGAACGAGCCGACAGGTCTGGAGCATTATATTCCCGGCACAATACTCATCTTCGCCATTGGACGCGCCGACATCATTTTTGAGCAGGCGGAGCGCCTCGGCTGCGACAGCCGTCTGTCCATATCGGTTTACAACGACAACTACAATCCCGACTCAGGAATAATGGAGATTCTCGCTTGCGGCGTATCAAAGGCATCGGCGGTGATGCAGCTCAAGGAGATGACCGGAGCGCGCCACCTGACAGTTTTCGGCGACAATCTCAACGATCTGCCTATGATGGCTGTCGCAGACACCTCGGTAGCCACTGCCAACGCCATGCCTGCCGTGCTTGACGCTGCCGACATAGTAATAGGTCCCAACACCGAGGACTCCGTAGCCCGCTACATTCTCAGCACCCTCGAAGGCTGAGCGGCGCACACTCACAGCGACCTGAGCACTTCAAGGCTTTTTATAGAGTCGAGCCGCGCGTAATGAATTGTAAAATAGCGCAGTATCAAATCCGTAACGCGATTGCGCTGGGCGCGTGTGAACCGAAACAGATGCATGTTGTCAAATGTCATTCTTGAAAGCGTAGCCGCCACCTCCGCCTCATCCGAGTAAAGAAAATCGCGGTGCAGCGGAGCAGCGGTGCGAAATCTGCCGTCCGACAGGTCAAACACCTTTCCCGGAGCAAAGGTGGCGCTGTCGGGGGCAATGCCGGCAACCATGCCGAGACGGTAAAGAAAGCAAACATGAAAATTAGCCACCTTGTCAGGCTCCAGAGCATCAAGCCGCACAACCGCTGCCGAAACAAACCGCCACATCGGCTCATCTGCCTGACTTTCACCCAAAATCACGCCGAGCACCTCGGCAAGAAACATAGCCACTCCACACTTTACCGGATTGGCGCGCAGAGCTGACAACGGATGCAGCGGACGCATCTCGGCAACGCGGTGTATATCCCTGCCCGGCACCACATCCGCCACACACTCAAGCACTCCGAGCGGCTGGGTGAGCGCCCTGCGGCGCATCGCCTCCCTGCCCTTGCCCGAACCGACAAGCAGCGACACCCTCCCCGCCTCAAGCGAATACGCCGAAAGAATAGACTTACTGTCGCTGTAGCGCACGCTGCGCAGGCATATTATGTGCATTTTCTGTTTCATCGTCGCAAAATTACTACTTGACTTCCGTTTCAAACACAACATTATGCCTTTATTTGAATGTGTTTCCGTAATAATTTACTAACTTTGTGCGATTTTTACGAAGTATAAAACATTATTATAGTAGATTTATGTTACACCCAGTCAAAAAAACCATCACTTTGGCAGACGGTCGTACCATTACCCTGGAGACCGGCAAACTTGCCAAACAGGCTGATGGAGCGGTAGAGCTGCGCATGGGCAACACTATGATCCTCGCCACTGTGGTTTCTGCCAAGGAGGCAGGCGAAGGCGTTGATTTCATGCCCCTTCAGGTAGAGTACAAAGAAAAATTCTCATCATTCGGACGTTTTCCCGGAGGCTTCCTCAAACGCGAAGGCCGTGCCTCTGACTACGAGATTCTGACATCGCGTCTTGTCGACCGTGTGCTCCGCCCCCTTTTCCCCGACAACTATCACGCTGACACTTTTGTCAACATAACTCTATATTCTACCGACGGCGTAGACATTCCCGACGCCCTCGCCGGTCTTGCCGCCTCAGCTGCCATAGCTGTGAGCGACATCCCCTTCAACGGTCCCATATCCGAAGTGCGTGTTGCGCGTATCGACGGCAAATTCGTCATCAACCCCACATTCGAACAGCTTGAGAAAGCCGACATGGAACTGATGGTAGGCGCTACCTACGACAACATCATGATGGTGGAAGGCGAGATGAACGAAGTGAGCGAAGCCGAACTCCTCGCCGCCCTTAAAGCAGCCCACGAGGCTATCAAAGAGCAGTGCGTGGCACAGGTTGAGCTCGCAAAAGAACTCGGCATTGAAAAACGCGAATACTGCCACGAAGTCAACGACGAGGAGCTCCGCAAGGACATCCACGACAAATGCTACGACAAGGCTTACAAGATAGCCCAGACAGGCTGCGCCGACAAGCACTGGCGTCAGGATCAGTTCGACGCTATCTGCAAGGAGTATATCGAATCTCTCCCCGAAGAGGAACGCGACGAAAAGACTCCCCTCATCAAACGCTATTACCACGATGTTGAAAAAGAGGCTGTGCGCCGCTGCATCCTTGACGAAGGCACCCGCCTTGACGGCAGAAAAACCACCGAAATACGTCCTATCTGGTGCGAGGTAGACTACATTCCCGGACCTCACGGCTCGGCTGTGTTCACCCGCGGAGAAACCCAGAGCCTCTCTACTGTGACTCTCGGCACCAAGCTCGATGAAAAAATAGTTGACGATGTTATAAACCAGGGTCGCGAACGCTTCCTGCTCCACTACAACTTCCCTCCCTTCTCCACCGGCGAGGCTAAAGCACAGCGCGGTGTGGGCCGACGCGAAATCGGTCACGGCAATCTTGCCCACCGTGCGCTTAAACGCATGTTCCCCGACGACTTCCCCTATGTGTGCCGCATCGTCAGCGACATCCTCGAAAGCAACGGCTCTTCATCAATGGCAACAGTGTGCGCCGGCACACTCGCGCTTCTTGACGCCGGAGTAAAAATGAAAAAGCCCGTCAGCGGCATTGCAATGGGTCTTATCACAGACACAGCAAGCAGCAAATACGCAGTGCTTTCCGATATTCTCGGCGATGAAGACCACCTCGGCGACATGGACTTCAAGGTAACAGGCACACGCGACGGCATCACTGCCACTCAGATGGACATCAAGTGCGACGGTCTCTCTTACGAGATTCTCGAACGCGCACTGCTTCAGGCCCGTGACGGACGTCTGCACATTCTCAACATCATCGAGAACACAATACCCGCTCCCCGCGAAGACTACAAACCCCATGTGCCCCGCATCGTCACCATGCTCATACCCAAAGAGCTTATCGGTGCTGTCATAGGCCCGGGCGGAAAAGTAATCCAGGGCATCCAGGAAGCCAGCGGCGCCACTGTCAGCATCGACGAAATCGAAGACGGCGGCTACATCGAGGTTGCTGCTTCAAACAAAGCATCCATCGACAAGGCTCTCGACATGATTAACGCCATTGTAGAACTCCCCGAAGAGGGCAAGGTTTACACCGGCAAGGTGCGCTCTATCCTTGAGTTCGGCGCATTCGTTGAGTTCATGCCAAACCGCGACGGACTCCTCCACATATCTGAAATCTCCTGGAACCGTCTTGACGACATGGCGGCTTCCGGCATCAAGGAGGGCGACACCGTTGAAGTGAAACTCATTGAAATAGACAAGAAAACCGGCAAATACCGCCTGTCTATGCGTGCCCTTCAGCCCAAACCGGAAGGTTATGTTGAGCGCGAACGCGCACCGCGTGGTGACCGTCCCCGCCGCGATGGCGACCGCCCCAGAGGCGAGAGAGGTCCCCGCCGCGATTTCAACCGCAACGACCGCGGTGAAAGAGCTCCTCGTCGCGACAACCATAACGACAACAACTCAGCGGAATAATATCTACGCTTAACCATAAGCAACCGGCGCCTGCGGGAAACACCCTGCGGGCGCCGTTGCTTTTTGACGCAATACCTATCCTATCGCTCCGACGGCAATTTAACACTTTGCGCCCGTAATTTTAACATTTGAAGAAATTTATCAAGACAAATAGTTGACTATTTGCACATTGCGACTTTAACATTTACGAGTGTGAAAATTAAGACAACATCCGCCATTTTCGTGTCGTAACTTTGCACTCAAAACACTTAGAGTATGTTTACTTTTGGCTTATGTTAAGATTTAGAGCGGATTTCAGAGTATGTTTGGAGATAGAGAAAAGGAGTTATGGGGTTCCATAATGACTGAACGAAATCTTCAAACAGACCTGAAAGGCATCTAAAGATTTCATAAAGTTAAAAGTAAACATACTCTTACACACACTTAAACACACAAAAACATGAGAAAGAAAACACAAATCAGCCTCCGCATTGAATGGATTGAAACAATTGCCACCCTCATCACATCGCTGCAGCTCGAAGTGATGAATGCCGTAATAGCCTATCTGACAGACGGCACCGTAACGAAGATTGACAACATTGACGCCGCCGAGATGTTCATGGGCATCAAAAACGATATTGACGAGCGCGCCGAGCAGCGCCGCCGCAAGGCTGCCGAACGCCGCGCCAAAAAAGCCCCCGTACCCGGCTATCTGCCTGAGAAGGCTCCCGAAAATCTCGAAGAGCTTGTGCAGGCTAACGAGGTTGTAGCCACTGTTGTCAACAACTCCTCTGTGAAAAATCTGAGAATGTACCACAAGCCGCTGCTCATGGAGCTTGCCTTGCAGGTAGCCGCATGGTGGCGCGAGCATCCCTCCGAGGAACTGCCCACTCCTGCACGGCTTCAGGCAGAAATCTACCGCCGTTTCAGCGCCGTGGCGCGCGAGCTTGCGACAGGCACAGTTGTCACCCGCGAGAAATGGGTTGCCTACCTCGCCCCGTTCAATAGAAAGCGTGGAAAAACAGCTTAGTCACTCGCCATTCTGCTGTTCCGCCGCCGCACTCTCGTTGTCATAGCGTTCGTACGCCTCCACTATGCGCTGCACAAGCGCATGGCGCACAATATCCTTTTTGCCGAATTCAACCTTGCCTATGCCGTCTACCTCGTCAAGAATCCTCAACGCACGTATGAGTCCTGACGGCACACTGCGGGGCAGGTCAATCTGAGTGGCGTCGCCTGTCACAATCATCTTGGCATTCATGCCAAGGCGTGTCATGAACATCTTTATCTGGTGGGTTGTGGTATTTTGCGCCTCATCAAGCACAATCACCGCATCGTTAAGCGTTCTGCCACGCATAAACGCCAGCGGAGCTATCTGTATCACATTCGTTTCCATGTACTCCTTGAGCTTGACAGCAGGAATCATATCCTCAAGAGCATCATACAGCGGCTGGAGATAGGGGTCGATTTTGTCTTTCATATCTCCCGGAAGAAAACCGAGCTTTTCGCCTGCCTCCACAGCCGGACGCGACAGAATAATCTTGCGTACCTCTTTGTTTTTAAGAGCCTTTACCGCAAGGGCTATGGCAATGTACGTCTTGCCGGTTCCCGCAGGACCGAGTGCGAAAGTCAGGTCATTTTTATTGAAAGCCTCCACAAGTCGCTGCTGGTTGGGATTACGGGCGCCTATCGGCTTGCCGTTGACACCGAATATTATCACACCGTCGCTCTTAACTGCTTTCGGCGCGTCGCCGTGCAGTATGTCAAGTATCACATCCTCAGGCAGCTTGTCGTATTTCACACAGTAATCTTCAAGCTCATGCACCTTCTTTTCAAACTCGGCTGTTTCGTTTTCATCGCCGATAACCTTTATCACAGACCCTCTGGCAGCCATTCTGAGTTTCGGAAAAAGATTGCGGATTAGCTGCATGTTGCAGTTGTTCACTCCGTAAAAGCTCACCGGATCCACCCGGTCTATTATTACTATGCGTTCAATCATGTGGTTGCTTTATGTGAAAACACGGCAAAGTTAGCTCAAGTTGACTTTCCCGCGAAATATTTCGCTCACTATTGAAAAAAAATCGTTATGTTTGTACCCGAAGTACAACTTTCACATATATTTAAATGGACGAAGAACTGAAAAAGCGACTTTCCAAAGACTCTGACGGTCTGCTGACATACGAATACATCGCAAACCACATCGGCTTGTGCGACGATATTATGGACGACCTCATTGCCAACATGATAAAGGTTGATGCCTCCGGACAGTTCGTTGCAAGCGCCGCCCGCTATCTCGCCGCTATCGACAGCAGTGCATACGCTCCGCAAATCAGCTCGCTCATAGCCGCAGCTATCGACAAAGACCGCGAGCACAGATACCTTCCCGACCTGATTGCCGGCATTTGGGGTGCCGACTATGCCGAAAAGGCAGAAGAGCTCAGCAAGGCTGACGACAACTTCCGGAGAATATACAAACGGCTTCACCCCTCAAGCCTAATCTGAACCCCGCATGTTTTCTTTTAAATCAATATCTGCCGCAGTCATCGCTGCCACAGCGCTGGTTGCGGGTTCTTACAACTCAATTTCCGCCATGACTACGGATAAAGAAAAAGGCGACGTGATTGTCGACCTCAACACTTCTATGGGCAATATCCGCGTACTCCTTTACGGAGACACGCCCCGCCACCTCGAAAACTTTGTGAAACTTGTCGACACCGGCTATTATGACGGCGTGCTGTTTCACCGTGTCATAAACGACTTTATGGTGCAGACAGGCGACCCCACCTCAAAAAACGCCCCCAAAGGTAAAATGCTCGGCATGGGCGACCCCGACTACAAAATAGAAGCCGAGTTCGTCTACCCGAAACACTTCCACAAGCGGGGCGCACTTGCCGCCGCCCGCGAAGGCGACTCCGTCAACCCCGAAAAGAAAAGCAGCGGCTCCCAATTCTATATCGTTACCGGCAAAACATTCACCGAAGGGCAGCTTGACCAGATGGACGCACGCCGGATACAGCAGCAGAAACAGAACATTTTCAACGCGCTGGTAATGGAAAACCGCGACACCATCATGGCTTTGCGGCGCGACAAAAACCAGGCGGCGCTTCAGCAACTCCAGGACAAACTTATTGCAGCAACCGACTCAGCCGCAGCGGCTGCGCCCGACACACTGACCGAAACCCAGCGTCAGGCTTACTCCACAGTCGGAGGCACCCCGCATCTCGACGGCTCATACACCGTGTTCGGCGAAGTGATTTCTGGAATGGATGTCGTGGACAAAATTCAGAAAGCCGAAACCGACCCTAACGACCGCCCGCTTGACGACATCAGCATCATATCGGCTAAAGTGGTGCGCTGACAAATGATTGAATACACCTCGTTCACACTGCCCAACGGGCTGAAAGTCGTACACCACGCCGACCTCACTTGCTCTACCGTGGCGGTAAACCTGCTGTACCGTGTCGGTGCGAGGGACGAAGACTCCCGGCGCACCGGCATGGCTCATCTTTTCGAACACCTAATGTTCGGAGGCTCCGCCAATGTTCCCGACTTCGACAACGCCATAGAGATTGCCGGCGGCTGGAACAACGCATGGACAAGCAACGACTACACAAACTTCTATGAGGTGCTGCCAGCTTGCAATGTGGAAACGGCTTTCTGGGTGGAGAGCGACAGAATGCTCGCCCTCGCCTTCTCAGACAAAGCTCTGGAAGTTCAGAAAAATGTTGTGTGCGAGGAATTCAAGCAGACATGCCTTAACAAACCCTACGGAGATTTCGGCGCACTGCTCAGAGAACTTGTGTTCAAAAAGCACCCATACCGCTGGCAAACCATCGGATTGACCATGGAGCATATAAAAGCCGTGACGCAGGATGAAGTGCGCAGCTTCTTTTACTCCCATTACGCTCCAAACAACGCCGTGCTCGCTGTTGCCGGCAACATTTCAATCGGTCAGGTTCGTGAACTTGCCGAAAAATGGTTCGGCGATATTCCGGCAAGAGAAATAGCCCGTACGCCAGGCATCACCGAACCGGAAATAACGGAGCCGCGCTCCTTAACTGTGCGCCGCAGCGTGCCGCAGGCAATGGTGGCACAGGCTTTTCCTATGGAGGGCTACGGCTCTCCACTGTACGAGGCCGCCGACATCCTCTCCGACATTCTCTCGGTTGGCAAAGCGTCGCGCTTTTACCGTAATCTTATAATGGCAGACACCGTGTTTACCGATGCCGACGCCTCTATTCTCGGCAGCGACGACCCCGGCTATTTTCTGCTCACAGGCAGGCTGCACAGCAGCGACTCCGCTTCTGTCAAAGCGGCATTCGACGCGTTCAGCTCACAGACCGCACACATTCTTGACAATGGTGTCAGCGCTGACGAACTGGAACGCGCAGTCAACAAATTTGAAAGCAATTACCTCTTTTCAAACACCTCCTGCATAAGCAAAGCCCAAAACCTCGCCATGTGCGCCATGCGCGGCGAAGACATAAACTCTATTCTACCCCGGTACAGAGCGCTTTCCCCTGAAAAAATCAGCCTGGCTGCGCAAGCCATTTTCAATCCACGGCGCGCCTGCTCGCTCACATACCTGCCTCTGGAAAACTGAATAACGGGTGAATAAAAATCCATCCGTTCATTTTTTATACCACAAATACCATATTATTACAAAGAATCGTTATTTTTGCGTACCTGTATTCTGATACCGTATGCATTACGTTTCTTTACCAGACAGCACTACCCGCCCCCTCCCGTTTTATCTCGCAATGGAGGAATGGCTGGCGCGAAACCACACAGACGACCTGTTTTTCATGTGGCAGGTGGCGCCGACAGTAATCTGCGGCAGAAACCAGATTGTAGATCTGGAAGTCAACCTTGACTACTGCCGTCAGAACAACATACGCGTGTGTCGCCGCAAAAGCGGAGGAGGATGCGTGTTTGCCGACGGCAACAACATCATGTTCTCCTACATCACCTCCTCGGCAAACGTCACCTCTACATTCTCCGCATACACTTCTATGGTGGCTGGAATGCTGCGCGACCTCGGGCTGCCCGCGTCCGCGACATCGCGCAACGACGTGCTAATCGGCGAACACAAAGTCAGCGGAAACGCCTTTTACCACCTGCCCGACTGCGGGCGGTGCATTGTCCACGGAACCATGCTCTTCGACACAGACATGACCCACATGAGCAGAGCCATCACACCGTCAAGAGCCAAACTCGAATCAAAGGGTGTGAAAAGCGTGGCTTCCCGAATTACCACCATAAAAGCAAACTCCGACATTACCCTCGCTGAATTCAAATCCTTTACCCGCAAAAGTCTCTGCGGAGAAAAAACGCTTGAACTGACACAATGCGATGTGACCCGGATTGAGAAAATGGCTGAAGAAATAAGCTCGGACGAATGGATATACCGCAAAACCTCACGCGCGACACTATGCCGCACCACCCGCATTGACGGAGCCGGCGAATTTACCGCACACATAGACCTCGCCGGCAGTGAGATTCGCTCCATAGACCTTTCAGGCGACTTCTTCATGCTCACCGACCTCGACTCCGGGCTGCTCGACCGCCTGAAGGGCGTGCGCTACTCCCGCGAGGCAATCCTCTCGGCGTTGGAACACACTGATGTTCATGATGTCATATCCGGGGTAAACAATGACCGGTTTGTAAACCTTATAATATAAATATACATGGAAACGATAAAAAAGACCTGCCTTCACCCGCGCCATGTGGCTCTCGGCGCGCAGATGGCTCCGTTTGCAGGATTCGACATGCCGATACAATACTCCGGAATAACGGAGGAACACAACGCCGTGCGCAACTCCTGCGGTGTATTCGATGTGAGCCACATGGGCGAAGTGCTTGTGTCCGGTTCCGATGCCGAAAAATTTGTGAACCACATATTCACAAACGACATTGCCGGAGCTCCGGACGGCAAGATTTTCTACGGCATGATGCTGCACCCGCACGGCGGCACAGTCGACGACCTGCTGGTGTACCGGCGCGGCGAAAACAACTTTCTGCTCGTTATAAACGCCGCCAATATCGACAAGGACATCCGGTGGATGCACGAATGTGCTGAAGGATTCAATGTAAAGATAGACGATTTGTGCGACGAACTCGCCGAACTTGCCGTACAGGGACCTCTCGCCGAGGATGTAATGGAAAACGTGCTCGGCATACACTGCGCCGACCTCGCCTTCTACACATTCAAGGAAACAGCATTGCCCGACGGCAGCGCTCTCCTTGTAAGCCGTACCGGCTACACCGGCGAGGACGGATTTGAAATATACGCCCGCCCCGACATAATTGTCGAAATCTGGGACACCCTCATGGCAAGCGGCAAAGTTACGCCATGCGGTCTCGGCTGTCGCGACACTCTCCGTTTCGAGGTAGGACTGCCGCTGTACGGCGACGAACTCGCCGACGACATCACCCCTCTGGAAGCTGGGCTGCCCCTCTTTGTCAAACTTGACAAGCCGGGAGGATTCATAGGCAGAGACGCACTTGCCGCAATGAAGGCGCAAGGGCTGCGGCGCAGGCTTGTGGGCATTGAGCTTGCCGACCGCGCCATACCGCGCCACGGCTATGAAGTACTCACGCCTGACGGCACGACAGTCATCGGCACAGTAACCACCGGCTACCGGGGAATCTCCGTTGACAAAAGCATAGCCATGGCTCTTGTCAGCACCGAATATGCTGATGCCGGCACACAGGTTGCCGTTAGAATTCGAAAGAAAACATTTCCCGCCACTGTGACCTCGAGAAAATTTTACAAGAAAAGTTATAAAAAATAACCCTTAAAAACCAACAATCATGAGCAAGACATATTTTTCCAAAACCCACGAGTATGTGACTGTAGACGGCGACAGCGCTGTTATAGGCATTTCCGATTTCGCACAGAAAGCGCTCGGCAATGTGGTGTATGTGGACATGCCCGAAGAAGGCGATGAGATAACCGCCGGCGAGGATTTCGGCGCAGTAGAGAGCGTAAAGGCGGCAAGCGACCTGATAGCTCCGGTTAGCGGCGAGGTTGTCGAAACCAACGAAGCGCTTGTCGACAATCCCCGGCTCGTAAACGACGACTGCATGGCAAACTGGATTATCAAGATAACCCTCAGCGACCCGTCGGAGCTTGACAGCCTGATGGACGAGGATGCCTACAAAGCGTTCTGCGAATCCGAAGCCGCCCACTGACAACAAACAGACTGATGCCATGAATCACCGTTATTTTCCCCATACTCCCGCCGACATAGCCGAAATGCTTGAACGGTGCGGAGCGGCTACCCCCGGCGACCTGTACGCCGACGTGCCGGAACAGCTCAGACTTGCCGGTGAATACGACCTGCCCACCTCCATGACCGAAAAAGAGGTACGCGACTACTTCAACAGGCTCGCCTCCGCAAACCGGCAGCTCACCTGCTTTGCCGGCGGCGGTTTCTACCACCGGTACACCCCGGCGGCAGTCCCGGCTCTGATGTCACGCTCCGAATTTCTCACATCCTACACCCCTTACCAGCCGGAAATCTCGCAAGGCACCCTGCAATACATCTTCGAGTATCAGAGCATGATGGCAGAGCTGACAGGTCTTGATGTCAGCAACGCCTCTATGTACGACGGCACCACAGCCACCGCCGAAGCGATGATGATGGCAGTGGCAGCGACCCGCAAGCGCAACACCGTCCTTATATCAGGCTCTGTAGCGCCGGCGGTTCGTAATGTAGCCGCCACTTATGCCCGCTACCACGGCATAGACCTTCAGGAGATAGAATCGGACAACGGAGTGACTTCGCTTGACGACTTGAAACAGAAATTGTCATCCGGCAAGGTGGCAGGTGTCATTCTGCCGCAACCGAACTACTTCGGCATTATCGAGGACCTGACCGGATTTGCCGATGCCATACATCAGGCGGGGGCGCTGATGATAATGAACTGCATTGCATCGGACCTTGCCGTGCTTCGCTCGCCCGGCGAATGGGGCGCCGACATAGCCGCCGGCGATGCCCAGAGTCTCGGCATGCCCTTGAGCTACGGAGGCCCGTATCTCGGTTTTCTCTGCTGCACCAAAGCACTGATTCGCAAAATGCCGGGGCGCATAGTCGGAGCCACTAAAGATGCCGGCGGCAACCGCACCTTCGTGCTGACACTACAGGCTCGCGAGCAACACATCCGCCGCGACAAAGCCACAAGCAATATATGTTCCAACCAGGGGCTTATGGCGCTTCACACAGCCATATACCTGAGTCTGCTCGGCACAGAAGGGCTGAAAGAAGTATGCACCGCCGGAGCAAACGGCGCCCATTACCTCGCGGACAAGCTCACCCGAACAGGCAAAATGCGTCTGAAATACCCCGACCGCCCGTTTCTCAACGAATTTGCAATGTCATGCGACTTTGATGTAGACTGTATGCTGAAAGTATGCACCGCGCATGACATTCTCGGAGGCATAAAACTGGACAACCACTCAATCCTCATCGCTGTAACCGAAATGCAGACCATAGAGGAACTGGACAGACTGGCGGAGATTGTAGCAACCTCAAATTTTGCATGAGCCATGAACAAGGAATATTACGGAAAGCTGATATTTGAACTTTCACGCGAGGGACGGAGCGGCGCGGCGATTCCCGATGCCGGTTGCCCTGACGCGCAAATACCCGCGGCACTCGCCCGCGTCCACACTCCGGAGCTGCCGCAAGCCGACGAGCCCACTGTTGTGAGACACTACACAAACATGAGCGCAAACAACTTCGGCGTTGACACCGGATTCTATCCTCTGGGGTCATGCACCATGAAGTACAACCCGAAAATCAACGAAGAAATGTGCTCTTTGCCCGCAATGGCTTCGCTTCACCCCCACGCCCCCGCCGAGACAACTCAAGGTGCGCTTGAGGCTTACTGGACTTTGCAGCGCGCCCTGTCCGAAATCGGCGGCATGGCGGAATTCACGCTCAACCCGTTTTCCGGCGCGCACGGCGAGCTGACAGGTCTTATGGTCATACGCGCCTACCATGACAGCTGGGGCGACCATGCCCGCACAAAAGTAATAGTACCCGATTCGGCTCACGGCACAAACCCCGCAAGCGCAGCGGTTGCAGGGCTGAAAGTTGTGGAGGTTAAAAGCCTGCCCGACGGAACCGTTGACGCCGATGCGCTTGAGGCAATGCTCGACGATAGCGTGGCGGCGGTCATGATGACAAATCCGAACACCGCCGGCATATTCGAGAGCAATGTCGCACGGATTACCGATATGGTACACAGAGCCGGAGCCCTTATGTACTATGACGGAGCAAACCTCAACCCGATGCTCGGCATAGCCCGACCGGGTGACATGGGTTTTGACGTGATGCACATAAATCTGCACAAGACATTCTCCACACCGCATGGGGGAGGCGGGCCAGGCAGCGGACCGGTAGGCGTGCGCGACGGTCTTGAAAAATTTCTGCCAAACCCGCGTGTGGTGAAAAACAGCGACGGCACTTTCGGCATCACAGCGTCCGGCGAAGCTCTCGGCAGCATATCCGCAACGCTCGGCAACTTCGCCGTACAGCTCCGCGCCCTGTCGTACATACTGTCACTGGGCAAAGAGGGTCTTGCCGAAGCCGGATTGCTCGCAACCCTCAACGCAAACTACATAAAAGAGAGTCTGCGCGACCTGTACAAGCTACCGATAGACCGGGTGTGCAAACACGAATTTGTGTTTGACGGACTCGCCGACAAGAACTCCGGAGTCACGACACTCGACATTGCAAAAAGGCTGCTTGACTATGGGTTTCATGCCCCGACAATCTACTTTCCGCTGCTTTTTCATGAATCGCTGATGATAGAGCCTACCGAAACCGAAAGCAAAGAGACTCTCGACTGCTTCATAAAAGCCATGCGCGACATTGCGCGGGAAGCTGCAGAAAATCCGGAGGTTGTGAAAACAGCCCCACACACCACACCGGTGAGCCGCCCCGACGACACAGCCGCCGCGCTGAACCCCACCGTGACATGGAAAGAACTTAAAAACAGTGCCGGATGACAAAAGCAGACATAGTTATCATAGGCTCCGGACCCGGCGGCTATGAAACCGCCGCCGAAGCCGCCGCAAAGGGTGCGGATGTTGTGCTGATTGAGCGCGGAGAACTCGGCGGCACATGCCTGAACCGGGGGTGCATACCCACAAAAGCCCTGTGCCGCAGCGCTGAGGTTGCTCGGCTTGTAAAAAACGCTTCCGTTTTCGGCATAAATGCCGCAGATGTGACTCTGGATTACGCCCGTGCGGTAAGCCGCAAGAACGATATTGTAACCGGACTTCGCGAAGGCATTGCCGCCGAACTTTCAAAAGTCAGAGTTGTAAAGGGCGATGCGGCTTTTACCTCAGCACATACGGTAAAAGCCGGCAATGAGGAATTTACCGCCGACAAAATAATCATAGCCACCGGCTCTCGCCCTGCCTCACTGCCTGTGCCCGGTGCCGAACTTGCCGTGAACAGCGACTTCATTCTTGAAATGACCGAACTCCCCGACTCGCTTATAATAATAGGTGGCGGGGTTATCGGCATGGAATTTGCTGAAATATTTTCGGCATTCGGAGTCAGAGTCACGGTGCTTGAATACTGTCCGGAGATATTGCCAACTTTTGACGAAGAGATAGCCAAGCGCCTTCGCACGAGCCTCAAGCGCAAAGGCATAGAGATTGTCACATCCGCACAGGTAACCGCCATTACCGCCGGCGGTGTCGAATGCTCGGTGAAAGGCAAGCCCAAAAGCTACAACGCTTCACTTGTGCTTACGGCTGTCGGACGCACACCTGCCATACCTTCCGGAGCGATTGAAGCGGGCATCACGTTCACAGAGCGCGGAGCGATAGCCACAGACGAAAACATGCAGACCTCCATTCCGGGGGTGTTCGCGATAGGTGACGTAAACGGCAGATGCATGCTTGCCCATGCGGCAACAGCCCAGGGCAAGGTTGTGCTTGGCGAGAAAGTGGACCTGACTGTAGTGCCTGCCGCCGTATTCACAAATCCGGAATGCGCCATGGCGGGCTATACGGAAAAGCATTGCGCCGACCTCGGCTTGACTTTCCGCACTGGCAAAGCCACCTTCCGCTCAAACGGCAAAGCCATTGCCATGGATGAGCCGGAGGGACTCGTAAAAATAATCGTAGGTGACAACGGACGCCTTCTCGGATGCCATATCTGCGGGGCACATGCCGCCGACCTTGTGCAGGAAGCCGCAGTAATAATGAGCGCCGGACTTGGAGCCGACACGCTTGCGGGGGTTATACACGGACACCCCACCCTCGGCGAAACTGTTGTTTCCGCATTTCGCAACCTTGCCTGAACGCCGACTTTGTCAGTCGTCGTTCAGAGGGTCTATGGAATCGTTGAAATCCTGAATGACTTTCAGAATATTCATGTCGAGACGCATTGTAGCCTCGGCAAAGATTTCTGAGGGAATGTAACCGTAATATGCGGCTGCGATGCCTCCGGCAATCGCAGCCTGGGTGTCTGCGTCTCCACCATACGCCACCGCCTTGCGCACCGCGTCTTCATAATCCGAACTGTCAAGAAAGGCTATTATAGCCTCCGGTACAGATTTCTGACACGATATTTGAAACCTATAATCGGCTTTTATCGATTCGTACGAACGGCTCAGGTCGTAGCCGGTAAGCGATGTGAGAATTTCTCTGATATCCTCTTTTTCAAAGATATGGTTGCCTTCCGTGTCAACCCTCAGCGCAAGGAACACCGCTGCAGCTACAGCTACCGCACCTTTGATACCTTCGGGGTGATTATGAGTAACCTCAGCCGAAGCCTTTGCCAGCGACAGAGCCTCCATAAAGGTATCTGCTTTCGCTCCTACGGCGCTCACCCTCATGGCGCTGCCGTTTCCATAACTGTTGTACGGTTGCGGAGATGACGAAAAAATCCATGAATGAAACATGGCGCCGTAGCCCGCTGTGGGGTAAGCTCTGCACCAGCGCTGAAGACTCTCCGTGAAATCGGCTCCCCGTGTAAGGGCATCGGCTATAGCGATTGTACACACTGTGTCGTCTGTGAAGCGTGTTCTATTGTTAAACAGCTCAAAATCTGTGGTGTGGGCGGGTGTTATTTCAAAGAACGAACCTATCATATCGCCGCATATTGTACCCATAAGCACCAAAGATGCCGCGCACTCGTCTTTTTCGCCAAACCGTATTTCCTGGTGTGTCATTTTTTCATGCGTTTTTAAGTTAGTATCAGTCTGTTATTTTTACATCTTAACAATTATTCCCATGTATTATAATGTATGTACTCCGGTTTCCATTTGTCTTTTGGAGTTGTTTCTCCTGCCGGATAACCGACACATATACAAGCCATGGGAACGATATTTTCAGGCAACCGGAGCATTTCTGAGAATTGTCGCACACGAGTCATCTGAGGATATATGCCGCACCACACGGCTCCCAGATGCATTGCGTGCGCGGCAAGCAGCAGATTTTCCGATGCAGCAGAAACATCCTGTACCCAGTAGTCTTTTGCGTCGCCATTGAATGTTGCCGTTGTATCTCCACACATAATAACTGCAACAGACGCGCCCTTTGCCATTGTCATTGTGTGGAAATTCTCACCGATTTCATTTAAGATAGACTTGTCATTGATTACTACAAAACGCCAGGGCTGTTTGTTTCCTGCCGTAGGGGCTGCCATGGCCGCACGGAGAAGGGTGTCAATTTTTTCATCTTCCACTTTCCGGTCAGAATAGGCGCGGACACTTGTTCTGGTCAGAATATCCCCGATGGTCTGTTTCTGAACGGTTTCATTTGTTGAGGCAGCTGTTGAGCCTATCCATTTATATGATACGAATACGAGTCCTAATGCAAGGACAATCAAAAGGTAAGATGAATTTTTCACTGTGAGTTACTATTTGAGTTAACCGATATTTTCAGAACACTTGAAAAGCGAGCCTGTGGGGCATACAAAGCGGCAGTAGGGACGTGAGACAACAGCTGACAAAACTAAAAACAGACATGCTGCTCCGATAATCCACCATGATACCGACCTGAACTGAAATGCCTGAAATAATTCCAGATTCATCCACCCGGTGAGGCAGTCGGTCCACAGCGACAGCATCAGCACCGCCCAAAGAATCTTTCTTGACCAGTCAAGTATTTTCAGGACTTTTGTGGAAATATGAATTTTATATCCGCAAACCATACCCATTATCTGTTGCGCCGAGCCAAGAGGACATATATAAGTACAATAATGCCGGTGCTTTCCAAACAACGGGTAGACAAAAGCGGCTATGAGCATCAGAGCAGCGACAAGCCATGCCGGGAACACCAATCCCTCTGACATATACTTAAGTATAAGTGTATAATCCAGGAATTGCCCGCACCAGAATCCAAGCACAACAACATTGGCTACAAGCTGAGCGTTATGGTAGACTCTGTTCCTGACAAACAGCGGCAACAGACAGGCCGCGAGTGTAACTGCCAGCGCTACCCATATTTTCCAGGGAGTTGTAGACGCAGCACTGCTTTGTGCTCCTTTGTAGTAAGAGAGTCCTGCATTTATATTGTTGATTATAGCTGTTGAGGAATATGTGGCTCCGCTTATGCCATCCACATTCATTTCAAGCGCTTCATCCGGGGATTTGCCTATCCACTTGCCGAAAAGCTCCGAAGCCCGTCTGAAAAAAGAAGGGGTATCGGCATTAGGAAGTGGTTTTATATCTGAAATCTTTCCGTCGGCAATATAAATATCGAGATGTACCGGACCCGCATAGCCGTTGACTGTACCGGGTACCGCGGAAGTGTGTATCACTGCGTTGCCGTCAGCATCGACATCCATAGCACCGGCTGACACCGGGAGCATATCCTCAACCGCGACAGATGCTACAATATTATTGCCGAACAACGCTTTGTTGACGGTTATCGCTGCCGCGACAAGCATCATAAACGTGAGTGAAAAACGGAGTATTCTATCTTTATTTACCATGATGCAAATTTAAGGGAACTGCCCGTGCGCGGAATGTTAAAAATCAAGCGTGTTCCCAATTTTAACACCGAGTTTTGTTTTTTTGGCTTAACTTTGCATTATACAGGGAAGTTGCTTAGCCAACTTGCAAGAGTACTTACAGAGTCAATTATATCAAAACGATGAAAATGCCGATAAAATTAGCATTTGCTGTAATTGTGTTGTTTACAGCGTTTTTTGCCCACGCAGAGTCCCGTGGCGACCAGTTTGTCAAGCAGGCAGACGCCGCACTTGAGTCAAAGGAATACGTCAAGGCGCGTTACTGTTACCTCAAGGCGTTCGATGCATACAACAAGGAGTCGCAGATGGACAAGGCCATACCTGCGGCTGTCAATGTAGCGTCACTGTATCACCGCGAAAGCTATTACAAGGAGGCTTTCGAGATGCTGACCAATGCCGAGCTGTCGCTCAACGAGTATGAAAAGAGTTCGGAAAAACAGTTGCCCGGACTGCATTACCCGATAGCCCGTGAGCGTCAGAGAATGTATCTTAAGCTGCGCAAGGCCGACAGCGCCCGCGACCACCTGGAGCGTATGGCGACATGGGCTTCAGCCGCAAACGACAGCGCGCTGAATGTCGACCTGCTATCTGCCCGTGCCAATGTGTACTACACCTTCGGGCAGAATGACAAAGGCGATGAGGCTGTAAACAAGCTGATAGCCCTGTATCTGTCAGCAAACGACTACGACAAAGCAAACAAATGCTACAAGGATTTGATAGACATGGCTGTGCGTTCCGGAAATGTAAAGCTCACAGTGCGTGCCTATGAAAAGTATGTTGCGTGGGCTGATTCTGTAGCCGCAGTTAAGGCAGACGCCCGTTATGCGGCGCTCCAGAAACAGTACGACGACGCCAACGCCACAATAGCCGACCGCGACAGCTCACTGACAGCAAGATCTGCTATAATAATAGGTCTTATAGTTCTTGCCGCCGCCTTTGCCGCCGCTCTGATTTTTGTAAGCATCGGAATGCTGCGCTACATGGCTCTCAGCCGCCGTCAGAAGAAGGCAATCGCCACTGCCCGCGAGCACAACGAACTCAAGAACCAGTTCATAGCCAATATCTCCGCCCAGATGGAGCCGACCCTTGACACACTGCCTGCCGACCTGCCGGCAGCCAAGGCTTTGAAAGAGTTTGCCGCGCATATCCAGCGTCTGTCTGACCTTGAAGCGACGCAGACCGAGCTTTATCCCACCGAAGATGTGAACATGTCGACTTTCTGTGAAAGCCTCGCAGAAGCCACCAAAAGCAAAACCGCACCGGATGTAACCGTGAGCGTCAACGCGCCCAAGATGAGCGCGCCGGTCAACGAGGAGGAGCTAGGCAAAGTGCTTGGACACCTTTTGAGCAATGCCGCGGAGTATACCCCTGCGGGAGGCAAGATTACACTTGATTTCAAAAAGCGCGGCCCGCACAACATCCAGTTTATCATAACCGATACAGGCTGCGGCATTGCTGAAGAGGAGAGAGACGACCTGTTCAAACCGTTCGCAACCGTACGCGACCTCACCAAAGGCGACGGTCTGGGACTTCCGATGTGCGCTCTGAGCGTGGCTAAGATGAACGGCACCCTGCGCCTCGACGACAGCTATAGCCACGGCACCCGTTTCATAGTGGAGCTGCATCCCTAAGAAACCGATTCTTAGATTTTTCCGTTATACATAATAGAAAATCGGTCGCAACCAGAAAGTTGCGACCGATTTTCATATATTATTATCTGAAATTCAGATTTTAATTTTTGACACTTTGGAGGTGCGTATGCGTGGTTTCAGCTCGCCGCCTATCAGCCATACCTCACCCTGAGGAGTCAGAGCCGCCGCAGCGCCAGCCCGGGCAATCTCGCTGTCGGTGCCTGAGATAGTCCATTTAGATGTGGCGGGGTCAAAAACACTGACAAGGTCATTGAAACGGTACCATTCAATAGGATGAGACAGGTAATCGGGAGCCTGATTGCGCAAAGCCTCAAGGAATATATCCTTGTTCACTCCTCCGGCAACCACAATGCGACCGTCGGGAAGAGTGACAGCCACACCGCCGCCTGTAGAGAGCGGTTCGCCTTTTGTGTCGACCGGCGCAGGCAGGGTGCTCCATTTGCCTGAAGCAGGGTCGTAGGAGAGACCATCGGTGTCAAGCGATGCCTCGCGGTTTTCGCCTTTGCCGGCAAATCCGCCCCACATATAGAGCCGGCTTTTGCCTTTTGCGTCCTTTGACGCGGCAAGCACAGGCTGCACACGCGGATTGCCGGGGAACGACTTAAGTTTTTTCCAGCCTTTGCCAAGGTTTTCCATGTCAAGGCAGAAAAGGTCATTGGAAGGCACTCCGTCCACATTGCCGCCAGCGACATACACTTTGCCGTCGAGGTAAGCAGCGGCGGCGTTGTCGACAGTAGCGGGCAAAGAGGGGAGTTCCGACACATGCGCGTTTGAGTCATCACCGACAGTGACAAGCATTACCGATGCCAGCGCTTCGGAGGCGGTTGTGCCGCCTATAGCCACAAGCCCCCGCGGAGTTGTAGCCGACGCGCCATAAGCCACCGGCTGCGGCAGGGTGCCGATTTTCTTGCTGACAATAGAGCCGTCGGGCTGTTGCTGAAGTTCATAAATGAACTGATAGAACTTCTTTACGCTGCCGGGAGCCATGGGATTTTCGGGGAAGTTGCAGCCGCCGGCTTTGATAACCTTGCCGCCCACTGTTCCGGCAAAGGCGGCGCTCACACCGGAGGCAATGCCTGCCTCGCTGTCGGGGGTCTCGGTTATTTCGATTTTGAAAGTGGAAGCCGGAAGGCTGTCCGAGTTCACGAGATTGGCTCTTGTGAAGGGTTGCCACGCATAGCGGACGTAGCGGGGATTTGTGATGTCCATATTTGTAAGTATTATTTTGTTGTCTGACAACGAAGCCTCGACGGGATAATATATGCCGTCGATTTGAGCGACTTCAAAAGTGCGCGGCGCCTTGCCATCGGAGGTGGTGAGACCGTTAGCGTATTCCATTTCCACCAGCACTTTGCCGGGAGCAATGACGGTGGCTCTCAACGGCAGAGGTCCTGACGGGGTAACAGAGCCGACGCTGTAAACATTGTTGAGCGCGAGGCGTGCGAGGCGCTGCCCCACCGGACGTTTGTTGCGCGGATGCACGTCAAGAGAGTCGCCCCAGTCGTGAGTCACAGCCATTGCTGTTCCGGGAATAGCTTTTGCAAGACGACGCTGGCTGTCGCGGAACTGCGGCCATGAGGGTTGCGCTATCGAGCTGAGCTGAGTGAATATGAACGGCAGCTGCGGCTGCGCCCACTGCTTGCGCCAGCTCTGCACGAGCAGCGAGAAAAGACCTTCGTGTACCTCTATGTTGTGGGCATTGCTTTCGCCCTGATACCAGATGACACCAGCAATAGGGTAAGCTGCCAGAGGGCGTATACCGGTGGCAAAGAGGTAAGTCGGCTCATACGGGTGGCGACGTGCGGCGTTACCGCCTGTGTTTTTGTCTGCCCTGCCCTGCACCCATGGCTGCACATAGTCATTTTTGCGCCAGTTGACAAGCACTTCAGGCATTCCGAGTTCAAGGGTTTCGATGTCTATCCATGCCTCCGTGCCGGAGCCGCCGATTGCGTTGTTTATAATGCCGACCGGCACTTTGAGACTATCGCGGAGCATCTTGCCAAAATACCATGCCACGGCAGAGAATGAGGCCGCAGTACGGGCATCGGATTTACGCCATTGCGACGGGAGATAATAAACAAGATTGTCAAGAGAGTCCATATCAGCCTCGTTCCACACAACATTGTCTGTGGTCACTCTCGGCTTCATGTCATAGAGCCGGAGCATGGGGTCGTTGAACAGGGCGGAGTCAGCAGCAAAGGTCTTGCACCAGTCAAGGTGAAACTCCATGTTGCTTTGTCCGGAGGCAAGCCATACCTCGCCGACAGCCACATCGGAAAAAGAGAGTGTTGACGAGCCGTCGGAAACCGTCATTGTAAGACCGACAGCCTCAAACATCGGGGGCAGCTGAACAGCCCAGCGTCCGCGATTGTCGGCAGTAGTACGCGCCGTAGTGCCGGCAAGGGTCACCGAGATTTGAGCCCCTGCATCGGCAGTACCTGATATGTCCAGCGGCTTGTAGCGCTGCAGCACCATGCCGGAACCGTAAACCTGGGGCATACGCAGACCGCCGTAGTTGCCTGTTATTGCTCTGTACACACTACCGGCAAGCACGCCTGCTCCTTTGGCATCGGGATGAATGCCGTCTGTAAGCAGATTGGTGCGGTCGCGCAGGTCGTCGCCGAAGTCAATCAGCTCCGCACCTACAGCTTCAGCCACATCGGTTATCGCTTTTCTGACCTGAATGCGCCAGTCGCGGGTGCCGCTGCGAAATCTGAAGTGCTTGCTTGTAAGAGGTGAAATGTTTGCCATAATCACCCTAACATCGGGATTGACGCTGCGGAAGCTGTCGACAAGCGCTATGTAGTCATGTACAAATTCATTATTATGGTCGGGCCAGTCACGCGGGTCGGTGTCATTCACGCCAAGGTGTATCACCACTATGTCGGGGGCAAATGCAAGCGCGGCGCCAAACTCCGGATTCTTTACATAGGGGTTATGACCTTTGGTAAGCAATGTGGCACCTGACCTGCCGAAATTTCTCACGTCATAGCCGGAGCCCAACATGCGTCCGAGCTGTTTAGGATAGGCATTTTCTTCCCTATCTTTGACCAGAAAGCCGTATGTGATGCTGTTTCCGACACATGCAACCTTGACAGGATTTGCCGCAAAAACGGCAAAAGCCGCCGCTCCTGCAACGAGGAGTGCGGCGGCTGATGCTATGAAACGTCTCATTTAGAAGTGGTTTCCAAAATGTTGTCAATTATAAGCTGGTTCTTAATAAGCATTCTGGGGATATGGAAAGGACCTTTGAAGAGGTTGCCTTTGGCGGGCTGCGCAACCGAACCGTCGCGGTGCAGATAGCCGAACCATTCTCCGTAAACGGGGTCGGGCAGGAACTCGTACATCCAGTCGTTTGCAAGCCGGTGCATCTCAAGGTACTTTGTGTCGCCGGTAGCCTCGTAGGCATATAGTGTAGCTATCACCGCCTCAGTCTGCGGCCACCAGAACTTCATGTCCTGAGAGTAGTCCTGAGCCGGAAAACCTTTGCAGTCGCGGAAGTTTATTATGCCTCCGAACTCCTGGTCCCAGCCCCAGTCCCATGACCAGTCGAGAATCTGAAGCGCCATTTCCTTTATTTCCTTGCCTGAGCCTTCGTCCCAGCCCCGATATTTTGCCTCTTCGAGCAGGAACCAGGCGGTTTCTATACAGTGACCGGGGTTTATGGTGCGCCCGTTTATGGTGTCAATCAGTTCGCCTTCGGGTGTCACCATTTCAAGGAGCGCCTTGTACTCGGGGTGTATGAAATAGCGGCGTATCGCATCGACACTGCGGTCAATCTGCTCGTTCAGAACGGGGTCGGCAATGGCTTCTCGAATGCGCGCGGCAGTGTTGATGAGAATCATTGTCACCGAGTGCCCGATAGCTTTCTGTGTGGGCAGGTATTTCGGTTCCAGAATGCCGGGAGTGGATATGAAGCGCTCTATGTCCTTGAACAGAGACAGAGCCTTCTCGGCATAAGACCTGTCGGAAGTTGCGAGAGCGTACTCTGACATGGCGATAGCTGCGAAGCACTCGCTGAACACATAGCGGCGTTTGCGGAGCGGGGTGCCGTCTGCCATAACCTCGAAGTACATCCTGCCGTCAGAATCAAAGCAGTGTTTTTCGATAAAGTCAATACAGCTTTTTGACATTTCGAGGTATTCGGGGCGTTTTTCCACTTTGTTGTACGCGAAGGCGTAAATGAATGCGCATCTGCCCTGAAACCACACCGATTTGGTGCTGTCCATCAGATTGCCTTCGCGATCCACACATGTGTACACACCTCCGTTTTCTTTGTCAAGTCCGTGTTTGAGCCAGAAAGGGAGAATATCGTCAAGAAGGTCGCGGCGATAGCGGTTACGCCATTCAGAGAGATATTTGGGTGTATCAAGAGTCCACATAAAATTATCAGAATTTATTGCAACGGTCAAAGAAATTGATAGCCTCAAGCTCGGCTTTCATGGCTGCTTCCTCTTCATCGGTGAGGTTACGGAAAGGCACGCGGTTGGGACCGAGGTCAAGTCCGATGAGCTTCATGATGCGTTTGCCGCCTACAATGTTGCCACGGTAGTTGCAGATTACATTTATGACAGCTTGGGAGAAGTTTTGTTTTTCGCGCGCTGTTTCGATGTCGCCTTTTTGCCAAGCCTCGATAATGCCGGTAAGCTCTTTGCCGTTGTAGTTTGTAGTGCCGCCGATGCCGCCCTGAGCGCCACCCTGGGCAAGCGAGGGCAGAATTGTTTCGTCCTGACCGTGGAGCATGTCGAATTTGCCGTTTTTATACAGGCGGCACTGGTTGTACTCGTAAAGGCTCTCGAAGGTATATTTGATGCCGGCGAAGTTGGGTATTCTGCCGTCGACAGCCTTCAGCATGTCCACCATCGGCAGGAAAGCGCCGTTGAAGGCAGGAATATGATAGTAGTAGAACGGGAGCTGCGGAGCCGCCGAAGCGATTTCCTCACAGTATTTCACCAGTTCTTCCACGCGACCGATTTTGGGGAACGGAGGAGCCATGGCACCTATGCCCCATGCACCGATTTCCGCAGCATGACGAGCCAGCTCCTTAGCCTCGCGGAGGGAGCAGCTGCCCACATGCACAATTACCTTGAAATCTTCGGGAACGGCTTTTACCCACGCTTCGGCAAGTTTTTTACGCTCGTCGGTAGTGAGCATATAGCCTTCGCCGCTTGAGCCGTTGATGAACACGCCTTTGAGCCCGTTCTTTTTCAACATTGCCGCATAGGCGGGTATGGGTTCAAGGTTTATGTCTCCGTTGGGGAGCATCGGTGTGAAAGGTGCATCAATCAGCCCTTTGATTTTTTCAAATTCCATAATCAATATGTTATAATAGGTTATTATGTTATTCTATGTAAATTTTGTATCTCGGCTCTCAGTAACTCGCGTGTTGCTGAGATGCTATTCTGTTTACAATCAAGCCTGCGCGGTTTCGGCTTCGGCATCGGCTATGTGCGCTGCGGCAGCCTCTTCGTCGTCTTTGTCATCGCTTTTCGGGCGCAGTACAACAAGCTGCAGCACAAGCGCCACTACCACAATAGCTCCCATGAATGCGAAGCATGAGCCAAGACCTATGGAATCGGCAAGACCACCGAGCAGCTGGGTTGTCACGGCGCCCATGATAACTCCGAGCGAGTTCATAAATCCGTATGCCATTGCACGCTGACGCGATGACACGAACTGGCAGAGGATAGGCATGTTGTTTGCATCGAACATACCGTAGCCGACACCGAAGAAGAATCCGGCTAGCACCGACAGCAGCGCGTTATGGGCAAGACCCACAAACACAAGGGCGGGTATCATCATAGCCATGCCTATGGCGCTTGTGTAGATTCGTCCCCTTACATTTTTCTTGACCCACCTGTCGCTTATCGGGCCTCCGATCATTACACCGATGAAACTTGACACGGCGATTGTGAGCGTAGCCATCGGACCCGCCCAGTTCATGTCAAGACCGAGGTTGTCGTGAAAAAGAGTCGGCAGCCAGTTCTTTGTAGCCCATCCCGGCACCGATATTGTTGCGAAGAAGAAGAGTATCACCCAGAATGCGATGCTGGAGAACACCACTGCAAACGACTGTATGACTGTTTCTTTCTTTACCGGCACTGAAACTTTCCGCTCGGTACGCGCCTTGCTGCCGTATCCGCTCTTTTCGTGGAGCAGGAATATGAGTACAAAAGCGTATACCACTCCGATTATTCCGAACCAGTGGAATGTTGCCTGCCAGCTCCAGTTGCCTGCCACCATGGCACCGAATCCGCCCAATGCTTGACCGCAGTAGAGGCCGGTCATGTGCAGTCCGATTGCCAGAGAGCGTCCTTTGCCTGTAAAGAAGTCGGCTATGAGAGAAAGGGCTGAAGGTATGTAAAGCGCCTCGCTGACACCCATTATGCCGCGGAGCCACATCAGTACCTGAAGGCTGTCACAGTAGCCCATAAGGTAGGTTACGGCGCTCCATACGCCGAGCGAACCCACTATGAGCCATTTGCGGCTCACTCTGTCGGCAACGGCTCCTGAAAACGGGCTACAGAATCCATACACCCAAAGGAATATCGCCATCAGCGCGCCGAATGCCTCCGCATTTCTGAGCGCGGGGATGCTCTCGGCAATATTGCCCTGCATGGTAGAGAGCATCTGCCTGTCCATATAATTAAGGAGTGCCACCACCCACAGCAGCCCAACCACTATCCAGGGATAGATTTTTTTGTCTTGCAATCTCATAAATAATTCTGTGTTGTAATATTAAGACTTAAGGATTAACCATTTTGTCACGAAAATTTTTCCGTAAACGCAAAAGTAATGTTTTTAAAAACACCTGCAAAGTATTTTTGTGCATAAAAATCAGCCCACCTCACATTCCGACCCCAATATTCTGCTGATAATGCGCCATATATGACGACAACCCGTTGAGCAAACGCAACTTTTAATTTTCTTTAACTCAACAAAATCACCGCTTCGGGCAACACCGGCTTGTTTCGGGCTGTATCTTTGCATGTAAAACCAAACATCAACCCCAAAATGAAAAATTTCACATATTGCACCCCCACCAGATATGTATTTGGAGCAGGAGCCGAGAATGAAGCCGGCAAGGAAGCTGCAGCTATCGGCGTAAAGAGAGTACTGACGGTGTACGGCGGAGGGTCCGCCGTGCGCTCCGGCGTGCTTGACCGCGTGCGCGCCTCGCTTGCCGCAGCAGGCATAGAAAGCATTGAGCTCGGAGGCATCGAGCCAAATCCGCTTGACGGGCCGGTGCGCGAAGGCATAGAGCTTTGCCGCAGCAACAACATCGACGGCATTCTTGCCGTGGGCGGCGGCTCGGTCATAGACACAGCCAAGGCGATAGCGCTGGGGGTGCCGTATAGCGGCGATTTCTGGGATTTCTATTCAGGCAAGAGCATCCCTGCCGAGGCGCTGCCTGTCGGGGTTGTGCTCACAATTCCCGCCGCCGGCAGCGAGGGCAGCGGCAATTCGGTGATTACACTCGCCAAGGACAAGATAAAAATATCGCTCCGCACCGACTATGTGCTGCGCCCCAAGTTCGCGCTGCTCAACCCGGAGCTGACATACACGCTGCCGCCCTATCAGACAGCGAGCGGCATAGCCGACATGATGGCTCACATCATGGAACGGTACTTCACTCCCACGCCGGATGTCGAGATTACCGACCGGGTGAGCGAAGGCATTCTGAAAGCCATTATCGGAGAGGCGCGCAAGGTAATGGAGAACCCCGAAGACTATCAGGCGCGCGCCAATATAATGTGGAGCGGCACACTCGCCCATAACGGCATCTGCGGCACAGGACGCCGCGAAGACTGGGCAAGCCACGCTATCGAACACGAAATCAGCGCTATGTACAATGTTACCCACGGGGCAGGGCTCGCTGTGATTTTCCCCGCGTGGATGACATTCATGGCTCAACGCGCTCCGGGCAAGATAGCACAGTTTGCACGCCGGGTGTTTGATGTGAGCAACCCGGACGATTCCGCCGCAGCCCTTGAAGGCATCCAGTGTCTGAAAGCCTTTTTCGGCAGCATAGGACTCCCCGTGACTTTCGCTGAACTTGGAGTGCCGCAGCCCGACATAGACGAAATGGTGCGCAGATTGCATATAAATAAAGGTGAGGCAATCGGCGGATACCTGACTCTTCGTGCCGAAGACACCGCCGAGATATACCGCCTGGCTCTTTAGGCTAACTCTTTAGGCTTGGTTAATTCATGGTCATAGCCCGATATACTCCGGATTTCAGGGACAGATGGAACGACTTCGCCGCGCGAAGCCGCTGCCCGTCATTCCTGTTCCGGCGGGATTATATGGAATACCACTCCGACCGGTTTGCCGACTGCTCGCTGCTGGCGTTCAACACCCGCGGCAGGCTGCTCGCCATGCTTCCCGCCGAAATTTCAGGCGACACGGTGTCATCGCACAGAGGGCTGTCGTACGGCGGCTGGATTACTCCGCGCAGGCACTTCAACGGCACAACCATGCTCGAACTGTTTGAGGCTGCTACAGAACACCTGCGCGCCGCAGGTGTAAAAAGGCTTGTCTACTCGCCGCAGCCCCACATCTACACCGGCGTGCCATCCGATGAGGATGTGTACGCGTTGTTTCGCCTTGGCGCCGTACAGACATCGTGCGTGCTGTCCTCCGCAATCAACCTTAGAAATCCGAATCCTTGGAACGAAAGCACAAGACAGGCTCTGAAACTTGCCGTAACTTCGGGCGTTGAGGTACATGAATCTGCCGACTACCCTGCATACTGGGAAATACTCAGCAACCGCCTCGAAACCAAACATGGCGCCAGACCGGTACATAGCTTAGATGAAATCACCAAGCTCGCAACGCTGTTTCACGACAATATACGGCTTTACACCGCAACAATTGACGGAGAAACCATTGCAGGAGCCGTAATATACTTTTGCGGACGCACGGCAAAAATCCAGTATATGGCAACAACCGAAAAAGGGCGCGACACCAAAGCCCTTGCCGCAGTCATTGACCATGTGTTATCGCTCTGCCGCCCGTCATTCGACTATCTTGACATGGGAGGCTCTACCGAAAGTGGGGGGGCGGTGCTTAACTCCGGGCTTCTGCTGCAGAAAAGCGGTTTCGGCGCAAGCGGAGTGGCATGTCACACTTACACCCTGTCTCTTTGATTTTGCAATTATTTCAACTAAATTTGCAGCTCGTTAAATATTTGACTCAGTAATGGAAAAGAAATTCAACCGTACTCTCATAACCACCGCCCTGCCCTACGCCAACGGACCGGTGCATATCGGACACCTCGCAGGCGTGTATGTTCCCGCCGACATCTATGCGCGTTACCTGCGCCTCAAAGGCGAGGAAGTCATTATGATCGGCGGCAGTGACGAGCATGGTGTGCCTATCACCATCAAGGCCCGCGAAGAGGGCGTTACTCCACAGGACATCGTGGACCGCTACCACACTATAATACGCGATTCCATGGCTGAGCTTGGCATAAGTTTCGACATCTACTCGCGCACGACATCCGACATCCACCGCGCCACAGCCTCCGAATTTTTCAAACGGCTGTACGACAAGGGTGAATTCGAAGTAAAGACATCCGAGCAGCCCTACGATGCCGAAGCCGACGAATTTCTCGCCGACAGATATGTTGCCGGCACATGTCCCCATTGCGGCAAAGAGGCTTACGGCGACCAGTGCGAAAGCTGTGGCACATCGCTGAGCGTAACCGACCTCATAGACCCCCATTCCCGCCTGACCTCATCGCCTGTCAGCTGGAAAGAGACAACCCACTGGTACCTGCCACTGAACAAATTTGAAAACGCCCTCGGCAAATGGATTCTCGACGGACACAAGGAATGGAAAACAAATGTTTACGGTCAGTGCAAATCCTGGCTCGACATGGGGCTTCAGCCGAGAGCTGTGAGCCGCGACCTGAAATGGGGCGTGCCTGTGCCTGTCGAAGGCGCCGAAGGCAAGGTGCTGTATGTATGGTTCGACGCCCCGATAGGCTATATATCAAACACCAAGGAACTCCTGCCGGATTCATGGGAAAAGTGGTGGAAAAGCGACGACACCCGTCTTATCCACTTTATCGGCAAGGACAATATCGTGTTTCACTGCATTGTATTTCCTGCCATGCTCATGGCATACGGTGACAACTTCCAGCTGCCTGACAATGTGCCTGCAAACGAGTTTCTCAACCTCGAAGGCGACAAAATCTCAACCTCGCGAAACTGGGCTGTGTGGCTGCATGAATACCTTCGCGATTTCCCCGGCAAACAGGACACCCTGAGATATGTGCTTACAGCCAACGCCCCGGAAACCAAAGACAACGACTTTACCTGGGCAGACTTCCAGGCGCGCAACAACAACGAGCTCGTAGCCGTGCTCGGCAACTTTGTAAACCGTGCCGTGGTTCTTACCCACAAATTCTGCGGCGGAAAAGTGCCCGCCGCCGGCTCTTGCGATGAAACCGACCTGAAAATGGCGGAAGACATGAAGAACGCTGCGGCAAGCCTGAGCGCCAACCTCGACACATTCCACTTCCGCGAAGCCCTCAAGGACGCTATGGAACTCGCCCGCATCGGCAACAGATACCTTCAGGAAACCGAACCTTGGAAAGTTGCAAAGACCGACGCCGCGCGCACGGAAACCATTCTGAACCGCGCGCTACAGCTGTGTGCCAACATAGCCATTGCCTTTGAACCGTTCATGCCGTTTATGAGCAGCAAGCTGTGCGCGATGCTCGGTGTTGAAAACATATCATGGAACATGCTCGGCTCAGATGACATACTTAAACCCGGCACACCGGTAGGCGAACCGGAACTGTTGTTTGAAAAGATAGAGGACGAAGCCATAAACGGACAGCTTGAACGGCTTGAGAGAATAAAACAGGAGAACAAGCTGAAAAACTTCAAGGCACAGCCACAGGCTGCGGATGTCGACTTCGACACATTCATGAAGGCAGACATAAGGGTCGGCACCGTGCTTGAGTGCGAAAAAGTGCCTAAAGCCGACAAACTGCTCAAATTCAGAATAGACGACGGGCTCGGCGGACGCACAATTGTCAGCGGCATAGCTGCCCACTACGCGCCCGAGACCCTTGTAGGCAAACAGGTGTGCTTCATCGCCAACCTGCCTCCCCGCAAACTGCGCGGCATAGAGTCCCAGGGCATGATACTGTCTGCCGAAAACGCCGACGGCTCACTTGTAGTAATAGGTCCGACAGGACCGGTGGTACCCGGTGCTCAGGTAAAATAAATCTGTTTGTCATGAACAATAACACCGGCAGACCCCGGCTGCTCATCATATACACCGGCGGCACAATCGGCATGATCGAGAACCCCGCCACCCACACGCTGCAGCCCTTTGATTTCACCCACCTTATCGACAATGTGCCTAAGGTGCGCAAACTCAATTACGAGATAGACAACATCTCTTTCAACCCGCCCATTGACTCCTCGGACATGAGTCCGGAGCTTTGGGTGCAGATTGCAACGGCTATTGAACAGAACTACCGGGCATACGACGGCTTTGTAGTGCTGCACGGCACCGACACAATGGCATATACAGCGTCTGCCCTGTCGTTCATGCTCGAAAACCTCAGCAAGCCTGTAATCATAACCGGTTCACAGCTGCCAATCGGCGAAGTGAGAACTGACGGCGAAGAAAACCTCATAACGGCATTGCAGATAGCGGCGTCAGTCAACCCCGCCGGAGCGCCGACAGTACAGGAAGTAGCCATACTGTTTGAAAACTACCTGTGGCGCGGCAACCGTTCCACCAAAATGAGCGCCGACAACTTCAACGCATTCAAAAGCAACAACTACCCGCCGCTTGCAAAGATAGGTCTCGGCATACATTTCAACAGCGAGGCTCTTTACCGGCTTGTGGAGCACCGCCCGCTCCGAGCCCACTACAACATGGACTCCTCGGTGATGTTCATCGACCTGTTTCCGGGACTTACAGAACAGACTCTGCGCCACCAGCTCAACACACCGGGCATAAAAGGAATTGTGCTGAAGACATACGGTGCAGGCAACGCCCCGACAGGAAAATGGTTTACAGACGCGATACGCGACGCGGTGGACCGCGGGGTTGTGATAGTGAATGTGACCCAGTGTGTCAACGGCGGCGTGCACAAACGCTACCATGCGGGCGACACACTCGCGGCAAGCGGTGTTGTGTCGGGACATGACATAACAGCCGAAGCGGCAATAACAAAAATGATGTATCTTTTCGGTCTGGGGCTGTCGCCTGAGGATGTGAGAGACCATATCGGGCACTCTATCTGCGGAGAAATTACAATTTAACATTTGTTCGATGTAACGTTCGGCAAACTTTGCGCGTCATAGTATCAGAAACAACAAAAAAACTTTTCAATCATGACCCGCATTTTCACATTTCTCGCAGCGTTGATGCTCGCTGCGGCCGGCGCAGTCGCCGAAACAGTTACAGCATCAGGCACAATAGTCACCAAACCGGTTTCGCTACCCTCCCAGAGCATCTACGAACTCCGCACTCAGACCGCTATCGACATTGAGTACACGCAGTCTGCCACTGTGAAAGCCGAACTTGAGGCTCCGGCAAACCTCTTTGAATACATAAAGATAGAGGCGTCAAACTCAGTGCTGTCGGTTCGCTACAAAGACAACACCCAGATACGCAACTCAAAAAAAACGCCGAAACTCAGAATATCCGCTCCGTCTGTCAGGACATTCCGAACCAATTCCGCAGGCGATATCAAAATCATGACCGACCTGACAAACAGCTCCACCATACAGCTGATTGTCAACTCCGCCGGCGACATAAAGGCAAAAAACATCGATTGCACCGAATGCAAGCTAACTTCCAACTCCGCAGGTGACATAGAAGTTGAAAATATCAAGGCAAACTCCGTTTCGGCAATCGCCAACTCGGCAGGCGATGTAAAAATCTCAAGTGCCATTGCCAAAAACGCCGCAAGATTCAACTCCAACTCGGCGGGCGACATAGACTGCTCCAATGTCGTTGCCACAATTTTGGAAGCATCTTCATCGTCATCAGGTGACATCAAGATAAAAAAAGCGAATGTCGACAACCTCACAGCATTGTCTTTTTCCGCCGGCGACATCAGCATATCAGGCATAAACGCCACTTCACTAAAAGCCACATCGGGCAGCTCCGGCGACATATCGCTGTCAGGCAACTGCCAGAACGCCGTTCTGACCGCATCAAGCGCATCAAGCATCATGGCAGGCTCACTGAAGACACTGATTGTAAACGCGTCATGCCAAAGCTCAAGCTCCTCAATAACATGTCACGCCCTTGAACGCTGCGAGGCATCAGTTGTAAAAGGAGCCTCTTTCAAAAACACCGCATCAGGTGCCACAGTCATCAAATAGACTTTCCAGAACCGATGCAAAGAACCGAGTTTGAATCACTGGTACGGAATCTGCGCCCGCGCCTCATGACCACCGCAATATGTATTCTCGGAAGAGAAGACGAGGCTGCGGATGCGGTTCAGGACACCTTGCTCAAACTCTGGTTTTTCAAAGACCGCCTTGACGGCTACTCTTCTCCGGCAGCTCCTGCCACCGTAATTTTGCGCAGAGTGTGCATCTCTGCCCTGCGGTCGCGCAAAAACTCGGTAGAGCTGTCAGATGCCGAGCAGATTGCCGCCGGACCCTACGAAGAAGCCATCGAACCGGAGCTGCTGAAAGCCATTGATTTGCTGCCGCCCATGGAACAGGCGGTGTTGAAGATGAAGCATCTCGAGGACATGGAAACCGATGAGATAGCATCCCTTGTAGGGTCGACCCCCGTTGCCGTGCGCACAGCACTGTCAAGAGCCCGTAAAAAAGTAAGAGACATATATTCAAGACTATGACCATCAACCACGACAACATAGACGAACTTCTTGCCAGATTTTTCGAAGGCAACACCTCCTGCGCCGAAGACAAAGCTCTGCAACAGTTTTTTACAACACAGGCTATTCCACTGCGGCTGAAACAGTACATCCCTATGTTCCGGTGGTACGCCTACGGAATGCCCGAACAAAATGCCGTGTCTGTTTCCGCTCCTGCTCCTGCAAAGCCTGTTGTAAAAAAATGGATTTCAGGAGTGGCGGCATCCGTGGCAGTGACCCTTGCCGCCGGGTGGAGCCTGAGCGCAGGAAATCAGGGCAACAGAATTTCCGGCTCAGCCTACGAAGGCTCGTACTCAGAAGTCAACGGTGTGATAATGACCGACTTTGACGAAATCAAAAGCGAAATCAAAATCACCGAACTTGAAGCCACTCTCTTAGAACTTGAACTTCAGGCGTCTGAATCTCAGGCGTCAGAATGCATCGAAGACCGTTTTTCTTAGAGTATGTTTACTTTTGGCTTATGTTTAGATTTAGAGCGGATTTCAAAGTATGTTTGGAGATTGAGAGAAGGAGTTATGGGGTTCCATAATGACTGAACTAAATCTTCAAACAGACCTGAAAGACATCTAAAGATTTCATAAAGTTAAAAGCAAACATACTCTTAACATCCTCAAAAACTTCCAGCCATGTCAAGATATTGCATTTTCATTATATCCATTATCATTTCCTCCTTAGCCGCATCTGCCGCACCCGACTGGCACGACGACATAGTTTCCACCATGAACACCGCAGATGAAATAGACCGCAACATAGTTGTCAACCGCCATCCGAACTCTCGCCGAATAACCAATGCGTCCTACCGCTATACATTCAAAAGCAAAGCGGTGTACAACAGCATTCGCGAAAAACTTCTAAGCCGTGAGTCAGATGCCGCGACAGTCATTATCAAGCCCGGCAAAGACGGCGAAATAATAATGCGTTTCAGACGCCCGCAGGAAACCAGAAACTACAGACTGTCAACCATAAAGAAAGGCAAATACCAGCTTGTAATTTCTGTAAACGACGACCCGGACGTAATTTACAGAGGCACAACGACATCACAGCTCAATGACAAGCAAGTCCAGATAATGATTCAAAACGCGGCAAAAGCCAAAGAAAACGCAGCTAAGACAAGGCGAAACGCAAACAAAACCAGCATGACTGCTTCCACAAACCGGTCACGCTCCTCCAAAATCGTTACTGTAGGCAATAGCAACTCAGCCGAGGCCAAAGCTGTAAGCGCCGAGCTCAAAGCTGCCGAGCAGGAGCGCAAAAGACTGCTGAACAAATAGATTTTTCAGTCCTTAGCACGCATATTCAGAGGGTGTTTTCATAATATCTGTCAGACTACAGGTATATGAAACGCCCTCTGAACCTACATAAACCGATTTATCCGACACAAAAGCGCGTTAATTCATCCGTCATAGTCGTTTTTTTCAAAATAAATGGCTAACTTCGCGTCATTAGAACACTTAAAGCTAAACCGGATGAAAATCGAAAAAACCTCGGCAACTTCACCGATGGGTGAAATTACCCTTTATACCCTGACCAACGCCTCTGGAGCATCTGTAACACTGTCTTCCCTCGGAGCCGGCACTGTATCAGTTATTGTACCTGACCGCTACGGAGTTCTGACTGACGTTGCCATAGGCTACCGAAACCCCGCCGACTATATCGCCGACGGCCCGTGCGCCGGAAAAATTCCCGGACGCTTTGCAAACCGCATAGCCAAAGGACACTTTACCCTCGACGGCAAAGAATATAACCTTGCCATAAACAATGGGCCCAACGCCCTGCACGGTGGACCCACCGGTTTCATGAACCGTATATGGAACAGTACCGCAGACGCCGCATCAGGCACAGTGACATTCTCTCTACACAGCGAAGACGGCGAAGAGGGCTATCCCGGAAATCTTGACGTAACCGCCACATACTGCTGGACAGAAGACAATACCCTTACCCTGAAACTGTCAGCAGACACCGACGCGCCCACTGTAATAAATCTCACAAACCACGCATACTGGAACCTTGAAGGGCATGATTCAGGAAACATCTTCAATCATGAACTGCAACTGAACTGCAGCAAATGGCTGCCTACCGACGACACCCTCATACCCACCGGCGAGATAGCTCCGGTACAGGGCACCCCGATGGATTTCACCACCGCCAAGAAAATCGGCAAAGACATTTCGGAAAAATTTCCGGCGCTTGAATACGGCAAAGGATTCGACAACTGCTGGGTAGCCGACAACTGCTCCAAAAACGAACCCGCCCTCATTGCAACCCTTTCGTCCGAGCCGAGCGGACGTGTTCTGGAAGTACTCACCACACAGCCTGCCGTGCAGGTTTATACCGGCAACTGGCTCGCAGGGTCGCCTGACAACAAGGCAGGTCGCCCCTACAACGACTACGACGGTGTGGCTATAGAATGCCAGAACTGCCCCGACGCGCCGAACAAACCGCAGTTTCCTTCGCCGGTGCTGCGCCCCGGAGAAAAATACTCCGAAACCATAGTATTCTCATTCAAAACAAAATAACCTCATTACCACAATGAAACCCACCTTATTTGTTCTTGCTGCCGGCATGGGCAGCCGCTACGGAGGTCTCAAACAGCTTGACGGACTCGGACCCCACGGCGAAACCATCATGGACTATTCTATCTACGATGCCATACACGCCGGATTCGGCAAGGTTGTTTTCGTAATACGCAAAGACTTCGAGCAGGACTTCCGCGAAAAAATACTGTCCAAATACGAAGGTCACATACCGGTTGAAGTTGTGTTCCAGAGCCTTGACGCGCTGCCCGAAGGCTACACTTGCCCGGCAGACCGCACAAAACCCTGGGGTACCAACCATGCGGTGCTCATGGGCAAAGACGCCATCAAGGAACCGTTTGCCGTTATCAACGCCGATGACTTCTACGGACGCAACGCCTTTGAAGTAATTGCAAAAGAACTCTCACGCCCCCGCGACAGCAAAGGCGACTACTGCATGGTAGGATTCCGTGTGGGCAACACCATGACCGAAAACGGCTCTGTTGCCCGCGGCGTTTGCTCTACCTCCGAGGACGGTCACCTGACATCTGTTGTAGAACGTACAGCCATCAGCTACGACAAAGACGGTAAAATTGTGTTTACCGACGAAAACGGTGTTGAACAGACCCTTGACCCTGCCACACCGGTGTCAATGAACCTGTGGGGATTCACTCCCGACTACTTTGACTTCAGCGAACGCGAATTCAAGGCATTCCTTGACAAAGACATCAACACACCGAAGAGCGAATTTTTCATACCCCTCGCAATCGACACCCTGATACGCAACGGCGAAGCCACAGTCAAAGTGCTTGACACAGACAGCCGCTGGTTTGGCGTGACATACGCCGCCGACCGTCCCGGTGTTGTTGAAAAATTTGCCAAGCTGCACGAAGACGGCACATACCCCGAAAAGCTCTTTTAAAAACTTTTTACGCCGAAAAACTTGCGCGACCCACTGCATATTTGTATCTTTGCAGCCACAAACCGCGCATGTGGCGTAATTGGTAGCCGCGTTAGACTTAGGATCTAATGTCTCAGGACGTGGGGGTTCGAGTCCCTTCATGCGCACCACACTCACAACGAGGCTGTGTCAAAATAGGCACAGCCTCCGGTATTTTCAGGTGTCTTTATATTGCCTGACGTGCGTCAGCGCATTTCAGTATACGATATTTTATCCAATTAGGCGCAATCACATGTTTTCCTCAGCCTTTGAGTAGAGCATGTTTCCGTCAATTTCCCCGCTGGTCTTCCACACCATCTCCCCGTCTTTAAAAACCATAAAAGTCGGCACAACTTCCACTTTCAGCTCGTCGGAAAGGTCCGGTTCCTTGTCTATATCAAACTGATATACCGGCACCTTGCCTTCGAGCGAAGCCTTGACATCCTCTACCACCGGCATCATTTTACGGCAATGAGGACACCATGTGGCATAGAACTCCACAAGAACCGTACCCTTCTCTGACAACAGTCTGCCCAACATATCCTTGTCCATATTATTCAAAATTTATTTAAGCGTTCATGTTTTCAACCCCGGAAACACGCCCAATGTTCACCACATTCATTATCTTTGCACAAATATAATTTTAAACAACACCGTCAAATATGATTCAGATTTCAGACCGCGTCACCAACCTGTCACCGTCCCAGACTCTGGCTATGTCTCAGAAAAGCGCCGAACTCAAAGCCCAGGGAGTCGATGTCATAAACCTGTCTGTCGGAGAACCCGACTTCAACACTCCCGACCACATCAAGGCAGCTGCTGAAAAAGCTATTGAAGACAATTTCACTTTTTACACACCGGTAGCTGGCTATATGTCACTCCGCAAGGCAATTGCCGACAATCTGCGTCAGGTAAACGGAGTTGAGTACGCGCCCGAGCAGATTGTAGTGGGCGGCGGTGCCAAGCAGGCATTGTGCAACGCGGTGCTGAGCATTGTAAATCCCGGCGACGAAGTTATCATACCCACACCCGCATGGGTAAGCTATGTGGAAATGGTAAAACTTGCCGAAGGCACAAACGTTCTTGTGCCGGCAGGCATTGACCAGGACTTTAAAATCACACCGAATCAGTTGCGCGATGCCATAACAGCACGCACACGGCTCATAATCATCTGCTCGCCCTCAAACCCCACCGGCAGCGTTTACACCCGTGACGAGTTGCAGGGGCTTGTAGATGTGCTGAAAGACTATCCCGACATAACCATTATAGCTGACGAGATATATCAGCACATAAACTTTACCGGCAGCTTCACATCGCTTGGCGCATTCCCCGAGATAGCCGACCGGGTGGTGGTGGTAAACGGTGTCAGCAAGGCTTATGCCATGACCGGCTGGCGCATAGGTTTTATAGCCGCGCCGATGCCCGTAGCCAAGGCTGTCACAAAACTGCAAAGCCAGTACACCTCAAACCCGTCGTCTGTGGCACAGAAAGCCGCCGAGGCTGCCTACAACGGACCGCAGGACTGTGTAGAGGAAATGCGTGTTGCCTTTGAACGCCGCCGCAACCTTGTTGTTGAGCTTGCCAAAGAGATTCCCGGCATAGGAGTCAATGTGCCGCAGGGAGCCTTCTACCTGTTCCCGAAAGTATCTTCATATTTTGGCAAGAAGTATGGCGACCGGGTCATATCCAACGACTCCGACCTGGCAATGTACCTGCTTGAGGAGGGTCATGTGGCAACTGTCGCCGGCGAGGCATTCTGTCTGCCCGGATACATAAGGCTCAGTTACGCGACCTCCGACGACAACATACGCGAGGCAATGCGCCGCATAGCCGAGGCTCTCGCAAAACTAAGCTGACAATGAGGCTTCTGCCACTATACCTTATTATAACTATACTTATTGCCTTTTCCGGAATCACCTCGTGCGGTTCCGGGGAGGGCAATAACTGTTATACTACAGACACACTGCACCTGAGCGGCACTGTTCTCGCCGGCGACGAGGCGTTTCGTGAACCGCTGGGCATTGTGGCTTCTGACGACAGAATTTACATAAGAAATTCTGTCAAATACGACACTGTCATAGATGAATACACCCTCGGAGGCGAATACATCCGGTCATTTCTGAAAAAAGGCATTGAGTCCGGACAGCTTCCATACCTTACAGGCATGTGGTATGATGCCGCTGCTCACCGTCTTGTTGTAGAATCAGACGTGGCAAGAGGCAAACTGCTTGCCGTCGAGGGGCTTGACAGCGCCACCCCCGCCTTGAGAATGGTGACGTCGCTGCGGGAGCGCATAGTCGGCGCTCCTGACGACACGGTTGTCCCCGCCTCTCTGATGCTGCTCGGCAACGGAGCCGTATATGCCCCCAACCTGAACTCCGCAGGAATGCTCAACGCATACGACCGAAACGGCAGACTCAAAAAAATAGCCGTACACTACCCAGATGTCATATATCAGAGCGGAGTGCCGGCTTACGGTCTCGCCAACTTCTTTCATCTCAGTGGCAGAGTGAGTCCTGACGGAAAACATTTTGCTGCATCGAGCGCCCTCGGAGATGTACTCGTGCTCGGAACAGCCGATGCCGATTCTGCCACAATCACCGTAATTACCGGTGAACCGCAGAAAGGTATAGAAATAGACAAAGAGGAGGACGGCTACGCATCATTCCGCTACACCGACAGCCTTCGCTACTTTTATCCCGGCGGGGTCATTGTTTCCGACAACCATGTCTACACAGCTGTCGGGGACTACGCATCGGCATTTACCGAAAAAAAACGCGACATGGCTACCGGAAACACCGAACCACTGACCACCGTCAGGGTTTATGACTACAGCGGTCGTCTGGCTAAAGTGTTATATCTTAAAGCCGGCAGATGTCTGCTCGCAGTAAAACCGGACGATTCTGCCATATACGCGCTTGAAGAAAGCGACGAATTCGGCTACAGACTATTACAATTCAACCTATGAACTACAGAATATTTCCCCCGGAGGAGCTACTCTACGTAGAGATAAAGTTGCCCCTGTCAAAAAGCATAAGCAACCGGGCGCTGATTGTCAACGCTCTTGCCGCCGGGTCAAAACCGCTGGCAGATGTTGCAGTGTGCGATGACACCTCTGTGCTGCAAAAAGCTCTTGCGTCTGATTCCGACGAAATAAATATCGGAGCCGCAGGCACCGCCATGCGGTTTCTTACGGCGTATCTCGCAGTAGCCGAGGGGAGTGAAACTGTGCTTGACGGCAGTGAAAGAATGCGGTGCCGGCCCATAGCGCCGCTTGTAGACGCGCTGAGGAGTCTTGGTGCGGAGATTGAATACCTCGGTCAGACCGGTTTTCCGCCGCTGCGCATCAAAGGCAAGAAACTCAATGGCGGCAGCGTAAGCATCGATTCGGGTGTCAGCTCGCAATACATCTCGGCGTTGATGATGATTGCCCCGACAATGACCGGCGGGCTGTCCATCAACCTTACCGGCGAAGCCATATCACTGCCATATATCCACCTCACTGTCTCCATTATGGAACAGTTCGGAGCCAAAGCCGCTTTTGAAGGCAACGTTATTACAATAGGCGCCGGTCAATATTCGGCGCCGGACAATTTCAGTGTAGAAGCCGACTGGAGCGCGGCATCATACTGGTACGAAATCCAGGCTCTTACTTGCGGATGGACTGCTTTGGACGGACTTGTTGAAAACAGCGCTCAAGGCGATTGCAAAATTGCAGAGATGTTCCGGCAGCTTGGAGTGGAAAGCAGCTTTGAAAGCAATCCGGTGCGCGCACATCTGGAGGCGACCCCGGAGCTTACTCCAAGATTTGAAGCAGACCTGACCGACAATCCCGATGTAGCACAGACCATTGCCGTGACATGCGCCATGCTTGGAGTGCCGTTCAGACTCAGCGGGTTGCGCTCACTCCGCATAAAAGAAACCGACCGAATAGCCGCCCTTGGAGCCGAGCTTCTCAAAGTCGGGATATTGCTTGCCACCGAGCAGCTTGAAGGTGACGAGATTATCAGCTGGGACGGTGTTCGCAGACCCCTGACGGCAATTCCGTCATTTGACACCTATGACGACCACCGCATGGCAATGGCTCTCGCGCCTGTGGCTGTTTTCATTCCCGGAATAATTATACGGAATGCCGAAGTCGTGTCCAAATCATACCCCGAGTTCTGGAATCACCTCAGAGCCGGAGGATTTACAATAGAGGAAGCTGACGGGGAGGGAACGGAATGATTGCCGCTCTTATACTGCTCGCCGCCCTGACCGCCACAGGTGTGCTGCTGTATCTTTTCGACCGGCGCTCCGATGCCGGCAATAACGGTTATGAGCCTGACAGCAGCGCCGCTCCGAAGAAAGATGCCTGCTGCGGCATGCACATCACATGCGAGAAAGACTCCCTGCTGAGTTCCGTCAGCTCTGAAATCGAATATTATGACGATGAAGAGCTTGACACATACGCCGGCAAAGCTCCTGAAGACTATTCGCCGGGAGAAATCGAAGAATTCCGGGAAATACTGCTGACCCTATTGCCTCACGACATTGCCGGCTGGGCTCGCAGCCTCCATTTGCGCGGCATAAGCCTGCCTGCCCAGGTGCGCGACGAACTGATTCTGATTGTCAGCGAGGCGCGTGCCGGTTTAAACACAAAAACAGATGCATGAACTCCTGACATACAGCTTTTTCACAAATGCCCTCATCGGTCTCGCAATAATAAGTGTGGCGTCGGCTATGATTGGCACCTACATAGTCACACGACGACTGGTGTCTATCAGCGGCGGAGTCACTCACGCCTGTTTCGGAGGACTAGGACTCGGCTATTATTTCGGACTGAATCCTATTTTCACAGCCGCCCTTTTCGCCATAGCCTCTTCCATGGGCGTGGAATTTCTGGCAACCCGCGGCAAAGTCCGCGAAGACAGCGCTATAGCTGTAATATGGGCTATAGGCATGGCAATCGGCATACTGTTCGTGTTCATGACACCGGGCTATGTTCCCGAACTGAACGCATTCCTGTTTGGAAATGTGCTCACAATCGCCCGCAGCGATTTGTGGACATTCGCTATATACGCAGTTGCGCTCGCCATATTTTTCGCATTGTTTTACCGCACAATTGTTGTATGCGCCTTTGACCGCGATTTTGCCACGGTGATTCACCTGCCTGTCCGGTTCGTCACATACTCAATGACTGTGTTGACGGCAATAGGAATAGTTCTGACCATACGGCTTGTAGGTGTAATGCTGCTCATGTCCATGTTTGCGCTGCCGCAGATGATTGCCGAACTGTTTTGCCGGCGTTTCGGCAAAATGATGGCTGTTTCGGCTATTGCCTCCCTTGCCTGCTGTATCGGCGGACTGCTGCTGTCGGTAGTCATTGATGTGCCGTGCTCGGCAATGATAGTGATTGTAATGTGCGCCGCATACGCGGTTCTTGCCATATGCGTGCCCGCTTTCAAACGAATGTCATGTAAAAGGAGTATACCGTGACCCTGAAGAAACTTGTGTTGCTTTCAGTTCTTGTTTCGGGTATGGCGCTGCTTAGCGGCTGTTCCCTGAAAAAAAACACGGCTGCATCAAGAAACTATCAGGCTTTCATAACACGCTACAACATCTATTTCAATGGAATCGAGCACTACAATGAAACCTTGAAAGAGATGGAAAACAGCTATGAGGATGACTTCACGACACTGCTGCCGATGCATCCAGCAGAAGCCCGAACCAATCCGAAGGCTCCCCAGCCGTCCGGGTCTTTTACCCGTTCTATTGAGAAAGCCCAGAAAGCCATTCAGCTCCGTTCGATAAAAAAACGCCCGCAGCGCACTCCAGGAAAGAGCCGGAATCCCGAGTACCGCGAATGGCTCAAACGAGAGGAATATAATCCGTTCATACACAACGCATGGCTGCTGCTTGCCAAAAGCCAGTACATGGACGGAGACTTCTTGGGTGCCGCGTCCACATTCATGTATATAGCCCGCCACTTCGGCTGGCTGCCTGATATTGTCACTGAAGCCCGTATATGGCAGGCCCGCAGCTACTGCGCCGCCGGTTGGATTAACGAGGCGAGAGCTACCCTTGACCGTATTCGCCCCAAAAGCCTGACATCAAAGGAGCTCCGCGGAATGTATGCGTTTGCCGATGCCGACATATGTATAGCCTCCGGAAAATACGATGACGCCACTGCTCCACTGCGCACAGCCATAGAAAATGCATCGGGAATCCAGAAAACAAGACTTACATTCCTGCTGGGGCAGCTGCTACAGCGCAAAAAAGACTACGCCGGGGCAAGCGAGGCGTTCAAAAAGGTCAACGGCAGTGTCTCGGCTCCATACCGCACACGATTCAATGCCCGCATACGACAGGGAGCGACTGCTTCGGAAGCTGATGCTGACAACGAGCTCAGAGCCATAAGACGCATGATGCGCTACGAACGAAACAAGCATTACCTCGACCAGATTCATTATGCCGAGGGCAACCTGCTTATTGCCAAGGGCGACACAGCGGGCGCCGTAAAGGCTTACTCCGATGCCGTGAACAAATCTGTAAGGCAAGGCATTGACATGGCGATTGCCAACATAGCGCTCGGAGAAATATACTTCACGTTGGGCGACTACGACAAAGCCCAGCCTTGCTACAGCTCGTCGGTCACCATGCTTGGCGAAGATTTCCCCAACCTGAAGACTATACAGCTGAGGTCGGATGTGCTTGACGAACTTGCAGTGCACAGCCGCAATGTGCACATGCAGGACTCTTTGCTGCGGCTCGCCGACATGTCTGAGCCTGAACGCCTCGCTGCCATAAACAGAATAATAGATGAGCTGAAAAAACGCGAGGAAGAGGAGCGCAAAGAAAAGGAACGCCTGCTTCGCGAAGAGGAAGAACACGCCTCCGGCTCTGCAACACAGTCCGGCGGCTCTGCCCAGGCACCGACATCTTTCACACTCAACACCGACAACTCATGGTATTTCTATAACCGTAACGTCATGACCGCAGGTGCCGCCGAATTCCGCCGACGCTGGGGTGGCAGAAAACTCGAAGACAACTGGAGGCGGCGCAACAAAAGCGATTTCGCAGCCATGACAGACGATACAGAGGATACACCTGAAGCATCGCCCGCCGACTCCACCGGTACCGCACCCATCGACAATGCACATACTGATGCCGCACAGGACCCGCATTCTCCCGAGTTTTATCTTAAAGACATACCGCAGACGGAAGAACAGCGCTCTGCCGCTCACGCAATTATACAGGAGGGTCTGTACAATATGGGTCTGATACTGAAAGACAAACTCGAAGACTATGCAGCAGCTCAGAAACCGTGGACAAGACTTCTTGAGCAATATCCCGACAATGTGTACCGGCTCGACACCTATTATAATATGTACCTCATGTTCATGCGCGCCGGCGATATGGCAAACGCTGAAAAATACCGCGCCCTGATTACAACTGAATTTGCCGAGTCGCCGCTTGGCTCAGCCATGACCGACCCGCGCTACCTTGAAAATCTCAAGGAAATGCCTAAACGTCAGGAAGAACTGTATGAGCTGGCATATAATGAATTTATACAAAACAACAATTCCGCTGTCCGTGCCGCCGCCCGCGAAGCCAAGGAAAAATATCCTCTGAGCCCGCTCATGCCCAAGTTCCTGTTTCTCGAGGCTCTGACTCATGTGTCAGACGGCAACACCTCCGAATTCATTTCAAGCCTGCACACACTGCTTGAAAAATATCCCGATGCTGAAGCCGCGCCATTGGCATCCGCTTACATAAAAGGCGCATCATCCGGACGCCGGTTGCACTCCGGCGGAAACAATGCCGCTAATCTATGGTCCACAAGGCTGGTTTCTCCTGAAAATAAAACCACAGAAGCTGTCAGCGATTCCATTACTCTTGACCTCAATCCGGAGCTTCCGCAGATTCTCATGCTCACATATCCGGTTGACAGCGTGAATGCCAACGAAATTCTTTATGAAGTGGCTCGTTATAACTTCAACACATTCACCATACGCGACTTTGATCTTGAGCAGATGGAATTCGGAGGTCTCGGCATCCTTCTTATCAAAGGGTTTGCCAATATCGGTGAAATTTCAAGATATATGTCAATGATTGACGGTCCTGACGGCATAGAATTTTCTCCTGACATAGTGCCTATTATCATATCTGAAGATAATTTTGCAGTAATTTTGCGAAACGGACTATCTTTGAACCAGTACCGCAAGGCTTACGAAGATGCCTCTACCCGTGGAGTGCATGAGGCGGTGCTGCTGCCTGATGAGTACCCGGCAGAGGATGAAATGTACGGAGACAGCACTGACACCCAAACAAAAACTGACGAAAATCAATGAACAGCAATCCGAAAATACTCTGGGCTGATGACGAAATCGACCTTTTGAAACCCCACATTCTTTTTCTGGGAGCCAAGGGCTATGAAGTCATAACCGCAAACAGCGGAGTAGATGCTTTGCGGATATCTTCGGAAACGCCTGTCGACTTGATAATCCTTGATGAAAACATGCCCGGCATATCAGGTCTTGAGACTCTTTCGCGCATTAAGGAAAAAATGCCGCACATTCCGGTAATAATGATTACCAAAAGCGAGGAAGAAAGCATCATGGACCAGGCTATAGGCAGCAAAATTGCCGACTACCTCATAAAACCGGTAAACCCAAACCAGATTCTCCTGTCCATAAAAAAAATACTGCACTCGAGCCGGTTGGTGGCTCAGAAATCGCTGGCAGACTATCGCGACGAGTTCTCTTTGATTTCTTCTTTGACCTACTCCGCCTCTACTCTTGACGAGTGGACTGAGCTGTATCGCAAACTCACCCACTGGCAGATAGAGCTTGAGGCTCCCGGCGCACCCACACAGATTGCCGAGATACTGTCTTCACAAATAGACGAGGCAAATGTGGCATTCGCTAAATTTGTATCGCGCAATTACCGCCTGTGGCTTGAAGATTCTGAAACCGCGCCGCTTATGAGTCACCGGATCATGAGCCGGAAAATACTTCCGGAAATAAAAGCGGGCAATAAGTTGTGGCTCATTGTCATTGACAACTTCAGACTTGACCAGTGGATTACAGTCAGCGCTATGTTGGGCGACCTTTTCAGCATAGACTCTGCGCTTTACTGCACTCTGCTCCCTACTGCCACACAGTACTGCCGCAACGCCATCTTTTCCGGAATGCTGCCTGCCGAAATAGCACGCCTGTTTCCGGAGCTATGGGTCAGCGAAGACAGTGACGAGGGGAAAAACCTTAATGAAGAGCCTCTGGTGCAATCGTTTATGAAACGAATGCGCCTGGATGCCTCAACATCCTACACTAAAATAAACGATTCCGATGCCTGCTCACGGCTGATAGAACGATTTAACTCTTTGAAGAACAACGCCCTGAATGTTGTGGTAGTAAATTTTATCGACATGCTTTCACATGCCAGAACAGAATCCAAGGCAGTACGGGAGCTCGCCGGAAACGATGCCGCATACCGCTCCATTACAGGCTCCTGGTTCATTCACTCTCCGCTCAAAGAGCTGTTTCAGTGCATAGCATCATCCGGAGCGCGTGTGATTCTGACAACCGACCACGGCACAATCAGGGTAGAAACTCCCGTAAAAATTGCCGCTGAGCGAAACATCAACCCTAACCCACGTTACAAGACCGGGCGCAACCTTGGTGTAGATTCATCGAAAGTGCTACGGTTTGACAACCCTGCGGAGTTCGGACTACCCTCTGCCGGAATGACTTGCGAATATGTGTTTGCCAAAGGACGTGATTTCTTTGCATATCCCTCTAATTTCAACCACTACGCGCGACACTATCGCGACACATTTCAGCATGGCGGAGTTTCCATGCAGGAAATGCTTGTTCCGATAGCCACCCTAACGCCTAAATTTTAACAACAATATAATATGTCAGTAAAAAACATTACAATATCTTCTGTCGAAGATTTGCCCCGCGCGGCAAAAGAATTTGCCGCGCTCATGGATGACCGTACCGTTTACGCCTTCAGCGGTGAGATGGGTGCGGGTAAAACCACTTTCATAGGCGCACTGTGCAAGGAACTCGGTGTTGAAGACGATTTTGCAGGGTCGCCCACATTCTCAATCATAAACGAGTACCGGTCCGACACCACTGCCGAGCTGATATACCATTTCGACCTGTACCGTATAGAATCCATTGACGAGGCTTTTGACATAGGGGTCGAAGACTATTTCGACTCGGGCGCGCTGTGCCTGCTTGAATGGCCTGAACGCATTGCCGACATTTTGCCAAACGACACTGTCGATGTAAGGATAACTGTCAACGACGACGGCTCCCGCACAATAAGCATAGACAATTAGAGCCGGCTCTTAGGGTATCAATCCTCCGAATAGTGCCTGAGAACCCTGCGGTACGAATTGAAAATCTTTGATTTGGACACAAAGCCGACATACCTGCCGCCTTCAACTACCGGCAGATTCCAGGCGCCGGTGTCGTCAAAGATTTTCATCACCCGTTCCATGCTCTCCCCTACCTCGATGCTGGCGGGGGGCATGCTCATGAATGTGTGCACAAACATGCGGCGGTAAAGGTCGGGACGAAACATTATGTTTCTTATCTCGTCAAGAAGAACAACTCCGAGCAAGCGCCCTGATTCGTCAACAACAGGAAAAAGATTGCGGTTTGACTTTGAAATGACCTCAACCATCTCCTTAAGACTCATTTCGGGACGCACCGAGATAAAGTCTGTCTCTATCACATTGTTGATTTTCAGCAATGTCAGCACCGCCTTGTCCTTATGATGCGTCAGCAACTCTCCGCGCTGCGCCAGTCGCATGGCGTAGATGCTGTAAGGCTCGAACATCTTTATGGTGCCGTACGACAAGGTGCTGACAATGAGCAGCGGTAAAAACAGCTCGTAGCCGCCGGTAAGCTCGGCGGTAAGGAAGATGCCCATCAGCGGAGCATGCATTACACCGCTCATTACACCGCACATGCCCATAAGCGCGAAGTTCTTAACGGAAAGATCCAGTCCGAAAAGATGATTTATCAGCGAAGCGAAGAAAAATCCCGCCATACACCCCACATAGAGCGAAGGCGCGAATGTGCCGCCGATGCCCCCGGAGCCGGTTGTGGCTGAGGTAGCAAACACCTTTGTGAGTATAATCAGAGCTATAAATCCAAGAATAAACCACATGTTGTCGCGGTCGGCATAAAATATCGACCCGTCAAGTATACCCTCCACATTGCCTCCGAGAAGACTCACTATAGAGCCGTAGCCCTCGCCGTAGAGCGGCGGAAATATGAACACAAGCACTGACAGCATCGCTCCTCCGGCGGCAAATTTAAGCCACTGTTTTTTGAGCGAGCTGAAATAGTTTTCCATCACATTGATGACACGGGTGAAATACAGCGACACCAGTCCGGTGAAAATGCCGAGCAGAATGGCAAACGGTATGCGCGATGTGGCAAACGGCTCGCTCTGTATAAAGAAAAACTCCACATCGTAGCCGGTAAACACATAAGCTATCGTAGCTCCGGTAATAGAAGCTATGAGCAACGGCATCACCGAAACGGTGGTGAGGTCAATCATCAGAACCTCAAGAGTAAACAGCATACCCGCTATCGGTGCCTTGAAAATTCCCGCTATGCCTGCGGCGGCACCGCAGCCCACAAGAATCATCAGTACCCTCGGACTGAGCCTCATCCACGACCCCAGGTTGGAGCCTATGGCAGCCCCGGTATAGACAATCGGGCCCTCGGCTCCGACACTGCCGCCAAAGCCTATCGTTATAGAGCTCGCAAGCAGGGAACTGTACATATTGTGGCGCTTCAACCGGCTCTTGTTCTGTGAAATGGCATACAGCACCTTGGTTACACCGTGGCTTATATTGTCACGAACCACATATTTCACAAACAATATCGTTATCAGTATGCCGACAACAGGATAGATAAAAAACAGATAATTGCCTTCGGTGATGTCGAGATGCGAAGTCAGTGCCCCCGATATGAAATGTATCAGAGTCTTGAGAACAAGCGCAGCAAAGCCCCCGATAATACCTACTATCAGAGACAGGATAATAACAAACGTCTTCTCCTTGATGTGCTTTTCGCGCCACAGCAAAAAGGCGTTGAAACTGTCGAGCATACGCTGCCGAAGTGTAGTGCGCGCATCCATTTACTCCCGTATTATTCTGATTAAACCGCCGTGCCCGAGTTTTATTACCGACGAAGGCTTTGCCTCCGGAGCCTCGTCACGGCGCGATGTGGCAACATAGTCTGCCGAATCAAGTATTTCGGAAGAGATGTCATTAAAACATGCCGGCGCGGCTGCTCCGCTTATATTCGCCGACGTACTCACTATCGGCTTCCTGAACAGCCTGCACAGCGCGGCGCTCCACTCCTCGGTTGTAACGCGCACGGCGGCGCTGCCGTCTTCGGCAAGCAGTTCGGGCGCAAAACCGTGGGGTCGGTCATACACAATGGTTACCGGGCGCACACTCGCCTCAATCAGCTCAAAAGCCACTTCGGGCACATCGTCTATCCAACGCTCCAACTCCGACACACTGCCCAACAGGGTTATCAGCGCCTTGGAGTCTGCCCTGCGCTTTATTTCAAATATCTTCCGCACAGCGGCGCTGTCTGTGGCATCGCACCCGATACCCCACACAGTATCTGTCGGATATACTATCACGCCGCCCTTACGGAGCGTGTCAACTGCTGCTTGAATGTCTTTACGGTCAACCATTGCATTGCAAAGATAAGTAAAAACATTCACACATCATGCCATTGCCGCAATTATATGTGCCTGCCCCCACGGCTCTTTCATTTAAAAAAGTCTTGTGCTTCCGAAAAGCCTGTTATTTTATAGCGGGGGAAGTCTGAATGGGAAAGGGTGATTTTCGCATTCATTTCTCTGATTTTCAATAAAATAAGTGGTAT
>RIBJ01000051.1 GCA_003762715.1 Muribaculaceae bacterium Isolate-104 (HZI)
TAGCGAGAGTCTTCGGCCTGCTGGACGAAGAAGTCTATGATGCTGTGATCAATCACTCTGACGAACTGGCTCATATCGCTAAATTTTACAATCTGAAATCAGCAAGTTGAACTTGCGAAACTTAAATCATATTATATATGGTTTTGTTTACGGGGTGCAAAGGTAGCTACTTTAGACAGAGTGGCAAAATGACCTTGTTGTGGCAGGTATAAAATAAAAAGGAGCTAACCGATAGCTCCTTCCTATGAATTTCTATGAGGTATAGTTTCTTAAGGTAAAAAAGATTGTTTTAGGATTGTGACGCAAAGGTAGACCTAAAAACATTGTCCGGAGCAAAAAAATATATGTTGTGCAGCAGTGTTTAATTGCAGTGTTTTTGATTTGGTCTGTGTAAAGGGTTGATATAGCGACAACTGCACAATTGCCGCTAAAATGGGTATTTGTTTAAAGATTGTTAAACCGGCGATTTCATTCTATTTTATCAATGAAAAACTCTTTTCCGTCGAAGCAGCCACATGTCATGGCGCAGAATGCGTCTCCGAGTACAACGAGGCGTGTGCCGGGAGTGATTTCTCTGTCGGCGACAAGGTGGAGATGTCCGAAAATAAAGTAGTCGACATGCCCGTTGGCTTTTTCGTAGTTGGTGGCAAAATTCACGAGCCGGTGGTTTTGCGGCAGGTCTACGGCGGCGCGTCCGGTGGACCGGCTGTGCGATGACCATCTGTGGGCAAACGGCACAGTCCAGCGTGGGTGTATTGCCGAAAACAGTTTCTGACATATCCGATTTCTGAAAATGCTTCTCATTCGTCTGTATGACGGGCGGCTTTCTCCCACACCGTCGCCATGCTCCATTACAAAGCGTTTGCCGTCGATGACAGTGTCAATAAGCCCGTCAACCACTTTTATGCCGAGTTCTTGCGGCAGGTAGTCGAAAATCCAGATGTCATGGTTGCCTTTTAGCCACACCACTTCCACGCCTGAGTCGGCAAGCTCAGCCAATGCTCCGAAAAACCTCAGGTAGCCGCGCGGCACAACCTCCTTGTACTCAAACCAATAGTCAAGGATGTCGCCGAGCAGATACAGTCTTGCCGCTGTCGGAGCAATTTTTTTCAGCCAGCCGGCAATAGCTTTCTCGTGAGCTCTGTGGTCGGCTATGTAAGCGGCACCGAGGTGAATGTCAGATATGAAATAGGTTTTGTTGCGCATGAGAGAGCGGTTATAGAAATCCGAGGTCGAGTTTTGCTTCCTCGCTCATCATGTCCTTGTTCCATTCCGGTTCAAACACAATTTTGATGTCGACGGATTTCATGCCTTCGATGCTTTCAAGTTTTATGCGGGCATCCTCGACAATAAAGTCAGCCGCCGGACAGTTGGGAGCGGTCAGAGTCATGTCGATTATCAGATTGGCATCATCGTCAATATCAATTTTATATATGAGTCCGAGGCTGTATATGTCAACGGGTATCTCGGGGTCGAAGACAGTCCGCAGCATTCGCACGACTTCTTCTTCAAGGTGTAGTTTCTGTTCTGGAGTAATCATAATGTTGCAAATATACGAAGTTTTGTATGAAACAGGGAGAGAGGAGTCAGCATGTTGTTTCGGGGCAAGGCTTGGTGCGGCATTCTGCGTTGAAGTAGCGCCTTGTTTCGGCATTGACCTGTTTGCGCAGTTTCAGCAGACAGAACATAGTGGGAAACGCCATAAGGGCATAGAAGAGGTCGCAGAATCCGACCGCTACCCCCAATGGCACCACGGCAAACACTACAAGGCTGAGTATGTAGGCGTATGTGTACAGGCGGGCTTTTTTTTTACCGAAGAGGTACACGGCGCAGCTTGTGCCGTAAAATGAGTATGTGAACATTGATGACAGCGCGAAGCATGTCACAATTGCGGTTAGCAGGTAGTTGCCTGCGGGAATGCAGTTTGAGAATGCCGACAGTGCAAGCGACAGACCGCGGGTTTCTCCGGCGGGAATATCTGTGCCGAGAAGGATAGCCAGCGCGGTCAGGGTACATACAAAGCCGGAATCAATGGCGGGACCGAGCATTGCCACGAGACCTTCGCGCACAGGCTCGCGGTTTGCCGAAGTGGAGTGCATGAGCGAAGCTGTGCCTACTCCGGCATCGTTTACAAGAGCGGCTCTTCTGGCACCTATGATTGCGACTCCGGCGAGTGCTCCCCAGCCGGCTCGCAGGTCAAACGCTTGAGTGAAAATGGATTTCAGTGCGTCAGGCAGCTGAGTGATGTTTGTCGCTATTATGAACAGCACAAGAATAAAGTAGGCTCCAACCATGAACGGAACCATGACAGTGGCTACGCGTGCTATGCGTGTGATGCCTCCAAGAACAACGGCGCTTACAGTCACGGCAATTGCGATGCCTATGGCGAGTCTGAGCCAGAAATCAGGGATGTCCACACCGGCGCCTGATGCGGTTTCGGCAATGGCTTCTGTGAGCTGGTTGGCGTTCATGATGCACAGGGTTCCGAAGAGTCCGGCAACGGCAAATGTCACGGCGAGCCATTTCCACCTGTCGCCGAGTCCTTGTGTTATTATGTGCATGGGACCTCCGGCGTATCTGCCGTCGGGGGTGCGTGTTCGGTATTTGATAGCCAGCACTCCTTCGTGGTATTTGGTGCACATGCCCACAAGGGCGCTTACCCACATCCAGAATACGGCTCCCGCTCCGCCCATGGCGATAGCGATTGCCACCCCGGCTATGTTGCCCATTCCTACAGTCGCCGCTACGACAGAAGCGAGCGCCTGGGCGGAGCTGATGGCTCCGGAGTCTTTTTCTTTGCCGGCACGCAAAGCGGCAAACGCGTGGGGGAGCCGCCTGAGCGATACCATGCCTGATGACAGAAACAGAATGAGCCCTCCGCCTATAAGGGTGAAGAACAGGGGGTAGCCGCACAGGGTGTCGGCAACGGCAGTGAGTATTTCGGCAAATGTCACTTGAGGTAGTATTTTATGGTTAAAAAAGAGTGTGCGGACGGAAGGTGTCCGCCCGCACACTCATGTATGGTTGTCCATGTGTCCGGAGAGTGTTACACAAGGTGTGCGATAAGCTCCTCTCTGTCACCGGGCAGCAGGTCTATCACCGGAATTTCAATCATGGTGTATGCTCCTGGTTCCTGAATCATTGAGGCTCGAGCCACTCCTACGAGTATCTGGGCTGTGAGGGCGGGGTTGTTTATGCTCATGTTGAATTCAAAACGCTGGTTTTGTGCGCGTCCGCTCACACCTTTGCGCACCATATTTACCCCGTGACCCATATCCTTTACTTCGTCAACGCTCTCAACCGCAATAACATGTGTTTCATCGGATGCGAAATAGGGGTCTTCCTTTACCGCTTTTGCCACATCGGCAAGCGCGGCTCCCGGCTCAAGTTCCACATATACCATACGGCGGTGAATGCCGGTGCCGAGGGGTATGGTCATGCTGATGGCGTTTTTCACACCCGGTTTGCTTTTGACGCATACTGTGTGACCCATGCTCATGCCGGGACCGAAGTTGGTGTAAGTAAGACCCTTGGGCGCTGCTGCCTGAAGAAGTGCGCGCACAACTGAGTCGCTGCCCGGATCCCATCCGGCAGATATTACCGCTACTGTGCCGTGTTCTTTAGCCACTTTGTCAAGGTTGCGGCGGAGTTCGCGTATGGAAGAGTGGATGTCGTAGCTGTCTACGGTGTTTATACCCTTGGCAAGCAGCTCGACTGCGTGTTTTTCTACTTCGCGTGTCGGGGTGCAGAGAATTGCAACATCAACTTTGCCGAGTGATTCTATGTCGGTAGTCACTTTGTATTGTGCAAGTTCGGCGGGAATATTGTCCGCACTGCGACGCACAACACCTGCTATTTCAAAATCTGGGGCTTCCTGAAGCGCCTCAACAACAAATCTGCCGATATTGCCGTAGCCTACTACCGCAGCTTTTATTTTTGTCATAGTTCTTGTAAGTTATTTTTTTAACGCACTGACAATCTCGCGGGTGTCGCGGGCAATCATCAGTTCTTCGTCTGTGGGTATTACAACAACCCTAACTTTTGAAGCGGGAGTTGATATTTCTGTTTCTGTTCCGCGGGTGCGGGCGTTCAAGGCTGTGTCGATTTCCACACCCATGAATGCGAGTGGAGCGCAAACGTTTTCACGCACGCCGGTCTGGTTTTCTCCGACACCTCCGGTGAATACAATCACGTCCACGCCTCCCATTTCGGCTGCGTATGCTCCAACGTACTTTATGATGCGCTGCTCGTACATGTCAAGAGCCATTTTTGCACGCTCGTTACCGGCGTTTACAGCGTTTTCAATCTCGCGCATGTCGCTTGAAATTTCGCTGACGCCTGCCATTCCGCTCTCTTTGTTGATTACTCTCTGGAGGTCGTCGACGGTCATGTTATGCCGCTTCATCAAGTATGTTAGTGCTCCGGGGTCGACATCTCCCACGCGGGTACCCATCATGAGTCCTTCGGTGGGAGTGAGTCCCATTGAAGTGTCTACGCTCTTGCCGTTCAGTACTGCAGTTATGGAACCGCCGTTGCCGATGTGGCATGTGATTACTTTCTGTGTCGCGGCATCGAGTCCGAGAAATTCGCATGCGCGAGCGCTTACATAGCGGTGGCTGGTGCCGTGGAAACCGTAACGGCGCACTCCGTCTTCTTTGTAGAAACGGTAGGGCAGTGCGTACATGTACGATTTTGCGGGCATGGTCTGGTGAAAAGCGGTGTCGAAAACACCTACCTGGGGCACATCGGGCATCAGTGCCGTGATAGCCTCGATGCCGGTGATGTTTGCGGGGTTGTGCAGCGGGGCAAGGTTGTAGCAGTCTTTTACCTGCTGAATCACTTCGTCGGTGATGAGCACGCTTTTGTTGAATTTTTCAGCGCCGTGTACTACACGGTGTCCTACTGCGTCAATCTCGTCGTAGCTTTTTATGCAGCCGACAACAGGGTCGGTGAGGTTGTTGAGTATGGCCTGTACGGCTCCTTTGTGGTCGGTGAGTCCGAGTTCGGTTATTTCTTTGCTGCCGTCGGGGCGCTTGAATTTCAGGAAACCGTCGGCAAGACCTATTTTTTCAACGCCGCCTTCAGCGAGGGTCTTGTCTGTGTCTGTGTCAATAAGTTTGTATTTTACAGAGCTGCTGCCGCAGTTTAATACAAGAATTTTCATGGTGCTGGTTATTTGTTGTTTTGTTCTTTAAGACCTATAGCCTGATTGGCAGTCATGATGATGGTTTTGTATATGTCTTCGGGGAAGCATCCGCGCGAAAGGTCGTTAACCGGAGCCGCGAGACCCTGGAGAACCGGACCTACGGCCTGTACACCGCCGAGACGCTGCACAAGTTTGTATGAAATGTTACCTACTTCGAGCGACGGGAACACGAGGACGTTAGCTCTGCCGTTGAGGGGGCTGTTTGGCGCTTTTGTGTGCGCTACTCCGGGTACAATAGCGGCATCTGCCTGAAGCTCTCCGTCAATGATTAGGTCGGGAGCCATGCTTTTGGCTATTTCGGTGGCTTCGATGACTTTTGAAACGCGGTCGTGCTTAGCACTGCCTTTGGTCGAGAAAGAAAGGATTGCCACACGTGGTTCTATTCCTGCGATGTCGCGGGCTGTCTGGGCGGCACTGACAGCTATTTGTGCGAGTTCGGCGGCTGTGGGGTCGGGCACTACCGCGCAATCGGCAAAAATGAGTATTCCGTCTGTGCCGAAGTTCAGACCTTCGGGCAGCAGCATCAGAAATGCTCCTGAAACGACATCAATGCCAGGCTGGGTTTTGATGACCTGAAATGCCGCACGCAGTACATTGCCGGTTGTGTTCATTGCGCCGGCAACCTGTCCGTCGGCATCTCCCGCCTTTACCATAAGGCATCCGAGATACAAGGCATTTGCGGTTGTGAGGCGAGCCTCTTCCATTGTAATGCCTTTCTTTTTTCTGAGTTCATAGAACAGGGGAGCGTAGCGGTCTATAACCGCTTCATCGGCGGGGTTTACAATGGTGGCTTTGCCGATATTCTCAAGTTTCAGCTCTTTAGCCAGAGCAAGAATGTCGGCAGGGTCGCCGATAAGCACTATTTCGGCAAGACCTTCCGCAATGATGCGGTCGGCTGCGGAGAGTGTGCGCGGTTCTGTTCCTTCAGGGAGCACGATGCGCTGCGGGTGCGCTTTTGCGCGAGCGGTCATCTTCTCGATTAGTTCCATTGGAGTATTCGATTTGTTAAGTGTTTCTGCAAAGTTACAGCGTAATCGCAAAAATGCCTATGAAAAACTGAATATTTTTTCGACAATTTTGCAGATAAAAACATATTTGCTGGTTTATGTGTTGAAATGAGAAAGGAATTAACCGAAAGATACACGAATATGGATAAGAACAATAAAAAATTGGGAATCAGCCCTTGGCTTGTAGTGGGGGTGCTGGTGCTTATAGCGCTTCTCATCGTCTGGCTCACTGTAGCCGATATGACCGGAAGCACTGACGTGAATGCAATAGTAATGCCAGCCGTCAAAGGAGCGGCTTTGTCCGGATTGTTATGGTAGTGTGTGCGATAGGTGCCAGTACCTGGCTGGTGTGGGTTCTGATTGGCATAGTTGCCGGTTATATGTCGGGCAGGTTGCTTGACAACAGGGGCATTCCTGTAGGAGCTGCCATAGCGGTGGGTGTTCTCGCGGCAATAGGCGGCGGGTACGCGTTCATACAGTGGTTTGGCGAAAACAATTACGGGCAGACCATTTCGCTTATCGGAGCTGTAGCAATAACGGCTGTGGTGCTGTGGTGCATGTATTTCATTTTTGGTCACAGACAGCACAACGACGATGAGTGATGGCGCGGATATTGCGCTGTCACGGTATGTCAGAACGGCTTGCGATATTTTTCATTAGAGCCGGTATCTTCAAGGATGCTAAGGTACGAAGAGTAGCGGCTCGCTGCTATGAGGTGGTTGTCTACCGCCTGACGTACAGCGCATCCTGGTTCGTGTGTGTGGCTGCAGTTGTTGTATTTGCACTGATGCGACAGCTTGAATATTTCAGGGAAGTAGTGCGACACTTCGTTCTTGTCCATGTCAACAGTGCCGAAGCCTTTAACTCCCGGGGTATCTATTATTCTGCCTGTATTGCCCGGCAGCTCGAACATTTCGGAGAATGTAGTGGTGTGCATGCCGGTGTCGTGAACGGCGCTGATGGCAGCGGTCCGTAATTCAATGCCCGGTATCAGACGGTTTATAAGTGATGTTTTTCCGACACCGCTGTTGCCGGAAAGAAGTGTGGTTTTTCCGGAGAGTATGTCTCTTAGAGAGTCGATGCCTTCGCCTGTTTCTGCCGAGGTGTGGATTACGTCATAGCCTATTGAACGGTAAAGGTAGGTGACAGCGTCAAGATATTCGGAGCGTTCTTCATCGCCGGCACACAGATCGGCTTTGTTCAGCACCAATGTCGCGGGCACATCGTAGGCTTCTGCCGTTGAGAGAAAGCGGTCGATGAATGTGGTTGATGTCGTGGGATGAAACAGTGTGGCTATCAGGCATACCGCATCAATGTTGGCTGCTATTATGTGGGCTTCCTTGCTGAGGTTGCTCGCTCGCCGTATAATGTAATTGCGCCTCGGTTCTATGGCTGTAATAAAAGAGTCGCCTGATTCGCTCGGACGCACTTCCACAATGTCGCCAACAGCTACCGGGTTGGTGGTTCTGATGCCTTTGATTCTGAAATTGCCTTTGATTCGGCATGGCAGTTCATTGCCTGTCGGTGTTTTTACAATGTATGAACTGCCGGTGTTTTTAATAACTGTTCCTGTCATGCGGTCAAAAATCAGAGGGCGTTTCAAAAATCGGTTTTGACGCGCCCTCGTTATTCTGTCAGGTATAAACGGCTTGTGCCGTGTGTGGTGTATTACTGCAAAAGACGCACAAGAATGTCTTTTTCATCTTCGCACTCGTCGAATGCCACTTTGCCTTCGCGAGCAAGCCAGCCGAGAGCGGCGTATATTTCTTTTTCTTTGAGTTTGGTTATTTTTTTTATCTGTTTGATGCCGAGAATCTCTGCTTCGTTAAGAGCGTTCCAAGTCATTCCTGCCCAAGTGCCGATAGTTTCTGTGTTCATTTTTTGGAGATGTTAATTTGTTAGACATAATTTAGTTGTAGACATAAATATATATATGTGCGGTGCAAAGTTACGAAGTTTTTATATTTATTCAACACATTAACTAACAATTTTTTAGGCACTTTTATTCGAATATTATTTCAAATAGGGCTGTGCCCGTTTGAGCGGGACTCCAAGTTGTATGGCTCTTTCGGCATCGGCTTTGGCATCGGCAGCCCTATAGCGCATTTTGTTGAGCATGGCTCTGTATAAGTAGAGTTCTCCTTCCAATGGATTGATTCTCAGTCCTTCAGCAATGTCCTGTGATGCGTCGTTAATGTTGTCGGTCATTATGCGGCAAAAGGCGCGCGCCGCGTAGTACTCTGCCTGTGGGTTCATTTCAATGACTTTGCTGAACGGAGTGATAGCCTCGGCGTACCTGCCTGTCGATGAATAAAGTGTTCCGGCAGCTATATTGGTCATTATGTTGTCGGGTGCCTGTTTCAGGAGTATGTCAAGGTCATTTTGCGCAGCCTGCCACTCTTTGTTTCTGAGGTATGAGAAAAGCCGCATGGCTCTGGCGCGGACGTAGGTGCTGTCTATTTCGAGGATGGAATTGCAGTCGCGCACCGCTTCGTCGGTTTTGCCTGTAGCCTCCAGTACGGTAGCGCGGTTTGCAAGAACCTGCACGGATCTGGGGGCAATGTCGCAGGCTCTGGTGAGTGTTTCCAAAGCAAGAGAATCTTGCCCCTGATAGAATTGCATCATGCCTAAGTTTGAGAGCAGCAGCAGATTTGCTGGGTTTGCCGGCTCTGTTTTTATGGCTTGTCTGAGGGCGTTTTCGGCAATGGACCAGTCGCCTTTGGCAATGGCGCTGTCTGCCCGGCTCATAAGCTTTACATAGGGGGTGTCATCATCGGTGTTTGACGCTGTCGCAGCGAAGCATGTAATTGCGACGAAAATAAAAGTCAGTATTTTGCGGGTCATGAAGCAAAGTTAGTAATACGCGGCTTTAACATTGGTGAAATGGCGCATAAATATTGTTAAGGAGGGATTGAATATGGTTATGTGCCGGCTGAACCTCATCAATGCAAAATGTGTTTTCTCAGTACAGATGTAATAACGTTAGGTTACCATGAAGAGCAATATCTACACTTTAATAATTTTTTTCGCAACGGTTTTTGCGGTGGCATCGTGTGACAATGATGTATGGGATGAGTTGCCTTCGCCGGTTGCCGATTTTTTCACAACATATTTTCCGGGGCAGGAGGTGAGTTCTTATTCCGAGAGTTCGTCAGGTAGTGTGGTGACTGTAAAAAACGGTGCTTCCGTTACATTTGACTCCGGAAACGCATGGGTTGTGGTGAACGGCAACGGAAGTACGCTGCCTGATATTTTTATATATGACCAGTTGCCTGAGCCTCTTTACCGGTATCTTCAGGAAATGGAAGCGACCGGGTCGGTGTATAAGGTGAGCAGGGGAGGTGGGAAATATACTGTCGAGTTGCTTGATTCCTATATTGATTATAATATAGCTACCGGCAAGATATATTATCCTGAGGCTGCCGAGAAAACCTAAGCGTGGATTTCATCAGAGGGAATGACAGAGTCAGAACGGCTCCCTGACTGACGCTCGCATTGGCATCATACTCAATGGGTTCCATGTGAGAGTCATACCACAGCAGGTCGTAGTGGTCGCTGAATATGGTAGGTCTCAGTTCGCCTTTTTTCATTCCGCAACGCCATGCTGATGCATTAACCTGAGCACCGTCCAGATATATAATATCGTAGTTCGGACTGTCTTTCTGCTTTACAATGCCGAGTCGGTATCGACCTCCGGCGAGGGCTCTGCGCGAATCTGTGTCCCGGTCAAGAAATAGCCAAATGCCTTCGGGAGAGCCTGATGTGGTTGCAAGAGCGCGGATTTGCTCTTCGGTATAGTCGGTAGCAAGTGCGGCTGCCATGTCTTTATGCGTTTCGATGACAATCATTGAAAATGAGACACATCCTGCTGCCTTGACTGCTGCCGACACAGAAGGGTTGAATGAACCTTCAATGGCTGTCAGCTCTTCGAGTGTGGATGACCCAGCGGCGAAACTTGCAGAAGTGGGTGTGATTTCAGCACAGAATGATATTTCAGCATCGCTGTTTTTCAGGATGTCGTGAAACGCGGCTTCATGAACGGTTGAGTCGCCAGAATGGTTGGCGCGTATGACACGCAAGCACAAAAAGCGGTCGCTCACGGCATCGTCGGTTGAGCTTTGTCCGGGACGTAGTTCGGCACGCCATGTCAGCGAGCTGTCCGTGTCTGCCCATATAATGCTGACATAGTTAGGCGACAATCCTGCTGACGGCTTGCTTTTTGCGGGAGAGTATCTTATTTCTATGCTTGTTTTCGATGAGTGAGGCTGAACAGGGAGCGTAATAATAGAATCGCAAAGACCTGCAATTTCGTCAATGTATGTTCGTTCCGGTTCTTTTGCCGGAGCAAGAACGGCAGACATCAGTATGGACAGGAAGATAATATGTCTCATGGCGCGAGGAGTATCTTGACTTCGCTTACAAATTGTTTTGCGGGCATGTCGTATGGCAGCCAATGGATTTTAAAGCCTCGTCTTTCCATGCCTCTGAACCAGGTCATCTGGCGTTTTGCAAACTGGTGTATGGCAATTTCAAGGGATTCTGTCATGCGTTCAAGACTCATCTGTCCTGTGATGTAAGAGGTCACGAATTTGTATTCGAGTCCGTAGTATATCAGGTCTTCGGGAGCGATTCCGGAATCGAGGAGAGCCTTTACTTCATCAATCATGCCGGCTTTAATGCGGGCGTGAAGCCTGTCGCTGATTCTGCGCCGGCGTGTTTCCCTGTCAATATCCACTCCAACAATAACGGCGCGTTCGTCAGGTATGCCCGGAGTCACATCGCGGGCGGCATCGGGGTTTTCATGGTAGTATGTCTGAATCTCTATCGCCCTTATGGCTCGTTTGGCTGTGTCTATGTCCGTGGAGTTGTGCAGGTTTTTCATTGTTTTGAGTATCCCGGAGAGCTCTTCGAGTGATTTGCCGGAGAGTTCGCTGCGCAGATTTTCGTTAATCGGAACTTCGGGCAGGTGTGTGCCCCGCACAAGAGCTTCGAGATACATTCCGGTGCCACCGCACACAACAGGCACTTTGCCGCGAGCCAAGATGTTGTCCATAGCCTCGCGGGCATCCCGCAGGTATTCAAACAGGTTGTATTTGTAGCCCGCAGGGGCTATGTCGATAAGGTGGTATGGCACAGAACCGTATTCCTCAAGGTCTTTCCCTGTGCCAATGTCCATGCCGGTGTATATCTGGCGGGAATCCGCGCTGATTATCTCGCCGTCCAAATCGGAAGCGAGTGCCACTGCCAATGCGGTTTTGCCGCTTGCTGTAGGACCGGTTATTACGGGATACTTCATAGTCAGCCGGAGTAAGATTTCCAGAGTCTCCTTATATTATATAGAGGTGAGTCCTGATTGAACCTGGATATGCGCAGCCACAGCGGGTTGTTGTAGTCAACATTCCATTTGTGGATGTCGCACAGCCTGAATGTCGGGGTGTAGTGCTTTATCTTGTAGAGCCTTTTGCCTGAGGAGTCATACGTTTTCCAAGCCATTGCCATGGTGTGCAGTCTTATTATTTCCGCGCTGAGGAGTTTGTTGCACTGACTGGAGTTAATGAGGTCGTGGAGTTTGCCGAGACTGACAAATTCAATGTCCGGGCGTTCGGCAAGCAGCCGTTCTTTGTCATCGTCATCAAGAAAGCAAAGAAAGTGGAATATATTGTAGTCGGCATTGCCGCTGACAGTAGAATACATAAACCTCATGTCGACAGGGTGTACACCGGTTCTTGACGCAAAGAAGGTCGCGGCATCGGAAATTGTGACATTATTACGGGCAGCGACATAAAGATGTTCCGGCGTGTCGTATTTGTCGGCTCCTGGGTCGGAGATTTTGTCGGGATTGTTTTCGGGTGGCACAAGGCAGATGTAGTTGTCCCAGAACACAAGGTAGCGTATTAGCGTATAGGGTCCGTTGCGCATCGAGCCGGATGTTATGTAGCTGTTGTTGTAATAGTTCCACAGACCTGTGTAGCGTAGCGCCATGTATATTATTGAGGCAAAGAACAGGGCTGGAGGCACTATGAAGAAAATGAATCTGTCGGGGTCGGACAGGTTCACATTCACATACTCCAGGAAGTAGTAGCCCCAGCTTACCAGGGTTATGCCGGCAGATACCACACACAGCAGCCGTGCCTGTATTGTGCCTTCCTGAGTGAACAGTTTGCCGAGGAAGCCTCGCTCTGCCGGGGTGCCGTATTTGATTTTGCATTCGACACAAAACTGGTAGTGAGACTTTTTTTTCAGCGCATACAGGCAGCATGCGGCAGCAATAGGCGCTATGACAAGCACGGTTATGAACGGAATGTCTGGATTTATGCTGTCAGGGTTGAAAACTCTGTCTACAAGCCAGCGGGAGTACAGGAAATTCAGTATCAGCATTGCAATGCCGCTGAAAAACATTATTCGTATGCCGATGTGAGGCAGAATAAAGCAGACCGGCACTCTGCGGCGGCGGTTTGCTTTAAGCAGCAGATAAAATGCACCCTGCAAACCAAAGGCAAGCAGGGGCATCAGTACCGGGCGAATCCACAGCGACACCATTACCAACAATGACAAGGAGCCAGCCACAATGACCCAGTTGAGCCATAGCAGGTATATGCCTTTGACATTGTTGCGTATCTGTTGGGACATTTCTTATTTCATATTGCGGTTGAAGTAGTCGAGCATTCGCGCGAATACTATTTTTTGTGCCGAGCAGGCGTTTATGGAGTGGTCCATGTTTGGAAACACAAGCATGTCACACCACATTCCTGCAGCTTCGGCGGCAGACACATACTGCACTGTATTAAAGTAATGCACGTTGTCGTCGGCGGTGCCTGACATTATCAGCAGCGGACACTTTACATTACTAACGTAATTAAGGGGGGCAGAGTTGCGGTAGCCGTCTTCATTTTCTTGAGGAGTGAGCATATAGCGTTCAGCATATACGGTGTCATAATAGCGCCAGTCGGTAACGGGAGCCACTGCAACAGCAGCCGCATAGGGGGCTCCTTCGCGAGATGCCGCCATGAGGGTTTCGTAGCCTCCGTAGCTCCAGCCGTGTATGCCTATTCTGTTGGCGTCGACATACGGGAGTGACGCTGCATAGCGGGCGGCCGCAACTTGGTCGATAGATTCGTAGTGACCAAGGTTTTTGTAAACCACGTCCATGAATGCTCTTCCTCGTCCGCCTGTTCCACGACCGTCCACGCAAACTATTATATAGCCGTTTGCCGCATACCAGTTCATCCAGCCGATTGACCATTCGTTGAGAACCTGTTGGGATCCGGGTCCGCTGTACTGGAACATGACAACGGGGTATTTTCGGGAAGCGTTAAATCCGGCGGGCTTGACCATGTAGCCGTTTAGAGTCACACCGTCGGATGTCATTGTGAAGAATTCACGTCTGGGAGTGGACGAGTAGCGCTCCTTGAGTGCCGAATTGTCTTCGAGGGTCTTTATTTTTTTAGCCGGAGTGGAGTAGAGTGTGTAAGTTGGAGGTGTATCGGTGTCAGAGAAACGGATTGTGTAGAAAGCCATGTCAGAGCTGAAAGTGGCTGACGCTATTCCACTTTCGGGAGAGAGGTTTGTAACTGTACCTTTGGCGTTTACGCCGCTTACCACACGGTTTATGGCTCCGGTGGATGTAGACTGGTAGTAGTGAGTGGCTTTAACTGGGTCGTAGCCGTAGTATGCGGTCACGTCGTAGTCGCCCGATGTAATCTGGCGCATGAGCGCTCCTGAGTAGGAGTATTGGTACAGATGGTCGTAGCCTGAACGCGAAGAGGTTATTACAAAAAAGTCGGGATAGTACTTTATGTCTTCGTATGTGGCAGTTGAAAGCCAAGCCTTGTACTCTTCGACAAGCAGCGATTTTGCCACAGTCGATTTCGGATTAACGCTGTAAAGCTCCATGCGGGTCTGGGCACGGTTAAGGGTTGTTACAATGAGCCTGTCCGGGCTGTAGGCATATGCAATGCGCGGAATGTATTCAATTTTGCTGTCAGGCAGGTTTATCTGTTTGGTCTTGCGGTTATCCACATCGTAGGAGTGTACGCTCACAACAGAGTTTTTTTGCCCTGCGACAGGGTATTTGTATGTAAATTCACCGGGATACAGCGAATACTCGGTGAGTTTGTCGCATACTCCTTCGTACATCGGGAAAGAGAACATGGGCACTTCGCTCTCATTGTATTTTATGTAGCAGAGAGTCAGGTTGTCAGGCGACCATGTCATTGAGGAAGAAGTGGTGAATTCCTCTTCGTATGTCCAGTCAGGCACACCGTTGATTACGCTGTTTTTCGCCCCATCGGTGGTCACTGCGAGTTCTGTCCAGTAGTCGAGTTTTTTGAGATATATGTTGTTCGCTGCCACAAACGCTATCATTCTGCCGTCGGGCGAGAAAAGGGGAGCTTGCTGGCGCGGGTGGTCGGTTGACAGTGGTTTGAGCAGGCGAGAGCGTATCTCATAAACATAGTATTCCGCGCTGAAGGAGCGGCGGTAAATGCTTTTTGCGTTTTTCCATATCAGAATTCTGGAGCCCTCCGGGCTGAACTTGAATCCGCTCATCCTGTCGATTACAGTCTCGCGGGTGTTGTCAAGGTCGAGAACGGTTTCTATTTCCTTGCCTGTGCGGGTATCGTACTTGACAATCTTTTTGCCGTCGGGCGACAGCTGCACATAGTTGGAGCCGTCTGCCATGTATGTAAAAGCTTTTGGTGCCGATGCATAACGTCCCGGCCCGAGATATTTGTCAATGTCTGGAAACTGTGATATGCCGTCTGCCGATGAGTATACGGCAAGCGAAGCGGCGCACGATAGAGCGAATGAAATAATCTTTTTATAAGTCATGTCTATGAATTTGTTATCTGTTTTTACCATAGAGACAATTGCTTGTCCTCGTCGAGGTTGATTTTTCTGGCTGGAGCCTTGTAGCCGAAATCGTCCTCCTTGTCCGGGTCCTTTGGGGCAGGCGGTGGCGGGGGAACCGAAACAAGCCAGTCGGTGCCGTCCAGCAGCTCGTCGATAGCAGAGATACGGGGCTTGCTGTCTGTTTTCTTTCTGGACTGCTTTTTGTTTCTGCTTTTTCCTTGCTGCGATTCCAGAAGCTGTGCGTTGTCGGCAAGGTTTTGGGCTATGGTGGCGTTGAGCGAGGCTATTTCTTCGCGTAGAGCCATTATTTTGCTGTCTTTGTCGCGGTTCAGTCTGCTCAGTTCCGAAATTTCCTTAATGTCTTGTTCCTGCGCAGCCTTAAGCGAAGCTATGCGGCGGTCTTTTTTCGAGATGATTTCTTCGGTGTTCTCGACAGCCTTCTTTATCTCTTCAAAAGCCTCGAAATCTTCTGATATGGAGCGTAGTCTGGATTCTTTCTCGGTGAGTGATGCCTCCAGGGCTGAAATCTTACTGGCAAGCATCTCGAAAACCGGTTTATGAGCTTCTATTATGCCATGCAGTAGCTCTTTTTCAGAGTCGCCAGCAAGCACACGGCTGTTCAGCTCCTCTTTCTCTTTTGTAAGGGTGTCGAGTTGTTCCAGTATTTCATCGGAAGAGCCGCCGGATGTAACAGACACCACTCTGAGCTTGTTGAGCATGCTTCGGTTTTCAAGCATATATTGCTCTTTTTCCGCGCTGAGGGTGAGCAGTTGGTTTTCAAGGTCGTGAACTCGTTCTATCAAGGCTCTTTTCTGTCTTTCGGCGCTGAGACGCGCTGTTTTTGACTCATCGCGTTTCTGTTCAAGCGCTTCTTTTTCTTTTTTCAGTTCTTCAACCTCTTTGCCGAGCCGGGAGCGCTCTTGTGCCCACATATTCTGCCCTTTTTTTCTTGCGAGCTCGACAGCGCAGTCAAGGCGCTGTTTCAGCGCGCTGTCAAGCTGTTCGAGTATGAAGGCTTTTTGAGAGTCTGTGTCAAGACAGTTTTTTACAAATTCGGGCTGGGTGGAGTTGAACAGTTGCACCACGCAGTCGAAAATGTCCGCGCTGAGAGTGGAATCCTCATGGTGGTCGGTGGAGGGTGCCGTATCGTGAGCCGGCACTGATGCCGGGGTATTTGTCTGAGACTCTTCCGATTCGTTGTATTCGGAGTCGATATCTTCGGTTTCGTAGTTTTCTCCGAGTCCGAACGCGCGTTTGACAGATTTAAAAAATGACATATATCAAGTTATTCGGCGGTTATTGGTGGAGTGGAGTCTGTTTCTTTGGCTAAGTTTCTTCCGGCACCGGGCTTTGCCACAACGCCGACGCCTGTCTTGCCGTTTATGCCTATGGCGAGAGGCGAGTCAAATTCCACTATTCTTACAAATTCGGTTTCTTTGACAGCTGCAAGCGAGTCCAGGTAGTCTGAGTCGAAAAATCCGTTTCCGGCATCCGGGTCTATGGTAAAATAGCCCACGCCGAAGGACGTCAGATTCTGAAAGAAATGGGTGCCCTGACTCGGTTCTATGCGATAGCTGCCTACGGCAGACTCTACAATCAGTCTCGCAGCCGAAATCTGCGGCCATTTCACGGGTATTCCGAGAGCCGTGTCGCTTGAACCCCAGCGCCCCGGACCTACAAGAATGTAATTTTCGCTGGATGCTGTAAATTCACGGTTTATTTTCTCTATTTCCCGGGCTATGAGTGAGTTGTTTGACGACGAGAATGTATCGTGCCTCACATACACTATTTTTTTTATGTTGTCTACCGTTCCGTGACCCAGAGCGGTGTCGCTTTTCATGACGAGCTCTTCGGGCGGCAGTGACAGCAGGTGTTCGTCAACGAGCTCCTTCCGGTCTACAATCGGGCGTATCTGAAGCCAGTAGATGTTGCCTTTCATGTTGCCGTCGCGGTCAATCAGTCCGGCAAACTCTATTTCTACCGGACGGCACATTTCGCGCTGCCCCGTAGTGAGCATGAAGTCTACAGCTTCGGCAAGAGGAAAAACCTGATGCTTTAAAATGTTGTTGAATGTAACCACACGTCTGCCTTCGCCGAAGTCATTGTCGCGCAGCACATTGTCGCGGTGGTCAAATGTCGACACCATATAGCGCAGCGCACCCGACGGAGCTATGTCCTGTACCGATTTCTTTATGATGTTGAAACTGTCATCGACATTGAATTTCTTGTCAAGAGCGTTCATCGCAAGCACATACATGCGCGTCTGGGTGTCTCGCAGGGCGAGTGTCAGTTCAGAGGTCTGAAGCACGCTTTCAGGATGACGCGGACAAAACCTGAGCCCCATGCCGCCGTCAACGATGTATTTGCCGAGACCTACGGCTACTTCCGCCACACCGTCTTCCGGTTTCTCGTGACCGATAGGGTAGTAGTTGAGCGACCGTCCTACCCCGGAAAATGACGGAAAGTAATATCCTCCGTGCTCTTTGCCTATGACTTCCTGAATGATGACAGCCATTTTCTCCTGGTCTATGACATTGCTTGTTGCGGTCATGTATGCCTTGCTGTCCGCATAGAATACAGAGGCGTACACTCCTTTGATTGCATCGCTCAGGTTTTTAATCATCTCGTACCGGTCGTCAACCTTTGGAATCATGTAGGTAGAGTAGATGCCGGCAAACGGCTGGTAGTGAGAGTCTTCTAGCAGGCTTGAGCTGCGTATGGCAAGTGGCTTGTCTACAACCTCAAATAGTGCGAAGAAGTCTTCTATAAGCCTTTCCGGCAGTCGCGCCTGCAGAAAGTTTTCCAGAATCACCTCGTCGGGAGCGTCGCTCAGAGCAAGCGGGTAAAGGTTGTTTGTGCTCATGAACTCGTCGAAGATGTCGGTACATAGCACAACTGTGCGCGGTATGTTTATGGTGATGCCGTCAAAGTTATCGCATTCCGGATTTTTCTTGATAATCTGGTCGATGAATGCCAAACCGCGTCCTTTGCCACCGAGCGAGCCTTCGCCGATACGCGCGAAATTGGAGTAGTGGTCAAACCGGTCTTTGCGGAATACAGCCACCACACCGCGGTTTTTCATTTTACGATACTTGACAATAACGTCAAAAAACAGTTTTTTTGCTGCCGGGGCTTCCTCTATGGCGTTGAACCGATGGGCTTTTACAATGTCGGCTATCGGAAACAGTGCGCGCGAATAGAGCCAGCGCGATATGTCGTTGGTGGAAGCATGGTGCATGAGTGCTTCGTCCTGAATATCCTTCAGCTTGTACTGCAAGTCCTTGAGAGAGTGTATGGTAACAATCTCCTTGCCGCTTGCAGGGTCGGTGATTACAAAATCACCGAAACCGAATTTATCTTTTATGGCAGCCCCTAAGTCTACGGGCAGTTTCTTGGAGTTCTTGTCAAGAAACACACAATTCATCTGCAACGCGTGGTCGGCGTTGTGCGATTCGCTTGACTCAAGTATTATTGGCAGATGCGGATCCTCTTTGCGCAGAAACTGAGCGAACCGCAGCCCTGCGTGACTGTCTTTCTCGCCTTTGCGTTTAAAGGAAATGTCGCTGATTACACCGAGCATATTGCTGCCATAACGCTCGTAAATATCCATGGCTTCCTCGTAGTCACGGGCAAGCATCACTTTCGGGCGTCCTCGCATGCGCAGCATCTGCTCGTGCTTGTTGAGAGCCTCGGTAGAGCTTTCAAACGACTGTTTCAGCAGATTTTTGTAGACAGTAGGAAGCACCGAACTGTAAAATCTCACAGAGTCCTCTACTAAAAGAATCATCTGTACTCCTACCTCGTTGATGTCTTTGTCGGCGTTTAGTTTGTCCTCAAGCAGTTTGATTATGGCAAGCAGAAGGTCTACATTGCCGAGCCAGCTGAATACATAGTCTATACAGGAAAAGTCTTCGTTTGCAAGACGATGCGACACCTCTTTGGAAAATGGCGTGAGAACAACTATAGGTATATCCGGCCGCATATCTCTGATAAGTCTTGCTCCGGCAAATGTTTCCGAGATATCCATGCCCGGCATCATTATCACGAGGTCATAATGCTTTTGCGACATGGCTTCAAGAGCCTCTGCCGTGTCGGCGACCTGATTGATTCGCGGGGGAGAACTGAGATTCAGCGCCACATACTCGAAGTAGAGCTGTTCTTCAATGCGTCCGTCCTCCTCCATCATAAAGGCATCGTAAGGAGAGGCAACGAGGAGCACATTGAAAATGCGCTTCTGCATAAGCTCCTGAAATGCAGTGTCTTTTAGATATAATTGGCTTAATGCGTCCTCGTTCATCCGCGTGACAGATACAAATATAGTGAATGATACGCAAAATTACGCAAAAAACATTTTACATGCAATATTATTCCGCTCCATAACTGTAGCGGCAACAGTCTGCAATATCTTTATTAGAGGTTAATATACTATATATCAGTTGGGTATATCTAACCTGTCATGCTTTTCAGTAATGTGACAATGACACTGACGGATGCTTTCTGCATGAACAGGTAAATTTTTTGATGCAAAAGTGCATTTTCGCATGAAAAGCACTCGTAGCAGTAGATACCTTTGTCGTGTAAAACTTATAAACTATGAAAAAGACATTTTATGTACTGGGTATGCTTGTGATGTTTGCGGCGGGAGGCGCTTTTAACAGGTATTCTCATCGGACAGACAGCCGCATTGTGTGTTCTGACACAATAGTGGTGCGCGACACCGTTACAGTCTCAGCCCCCTTGCCTGTGGCGGAGATACCTGCCGGAACGCTGTCTGTGGTAGTGCACGCCGATTCTGTTTTGGTTGACAGCGCAGTGACGGCTGACAGTGTGGTGGTTGTGTTGCCGAAAATCAGTCGCCGCTACAGTGGAGAGCATTACGATGCGTATGTCAGCGGAGTAAACCCGCAACTTGATTCGCTCCGGCTTTACACCGATTCCTATGTAGTATGTCAATCTCCACGCCACCATGCCGCCGGGCGGTGGAGTGTGGGGTTCGGAGCCGGTATGGCTATGACTCCACGGGGCTTTCAGCCATATATCGGAGTCGGAGTGTCATTCAGATTGTTCGGACTCTAATGAGTACAGCCATTCTATTTCCTGCTGCCACAGCTCCATGTTCGGAGTCTCGAGAATGAGGGGTATGTTGTCCATACGGCTGTCCTTCATGAGCATTTTGAAGAAGTCTTTGCCTATGGCTCCGGATCCGATGCTTTCGTGCCGGTCAACTTTGCTGCCAACCCCTTTTTTCGAGTCATTCAGGTGCATGGCGCTGAGGTAGCCGAAACCTATTTCGCGTTCAAACTCATCCCACGCGGTTTTGTAGCCTGCGGCTGTAGCCAGGTCATAGCCTGCGGCGAAAGCATGGCATGTGTCCACGCAAACACCTATTCTGCTTTTGTCGTCTATCTTGCTTATGATATGACCTATCTGGCTGAATGTAAACCCGAGGTTGCTGCCTTGTCCGGCAGTATTCTCTATAACAGCTTTCACTCCGGAACTCTTTTCAAGAGCCATGTTGATAGATTCGGCAATCAGGTCAAGGCACGCTTCGGTGTCAATGAGCTTCAGGTGGCTGCCCGGATGAAAATTGAGCATCGTAAGCCCAAGCTGCTCGCATCTGTGCAACTCGTCAAGAAACGCGGTGCGGCTTTTTTCGAGTTTCTCCGCATCGGGCGACCCCAGATTGATGAGGTAGCTGTCGTGGGGCAATATGTGGTCGGGGCTATAGCCGAGCCGCTCGCAGTTTTCCTTGAACGCTGCAATCTCTTTCTCCTTTATTGCCGGAGAGGTCCAGCGCGACGGATTGCGGGTGAAAAGTGCAAACGCTTTCGCTCCTATTTTCGCGGCATTCAAAGGTGCGTTGCTCACTCCTGATTCTACACTTACATGGGCTCCTATGTATTTCATGACTCATTTGTTTGATTACGACAAAGATACTGCAAATGGCTGCGCATGCAGTAATATATAATGTGAAAATGAACTAAAGAGACCCAATGAATGTTGAAATGTTAAAATCAAATCATAACTTTGCACTATGGCTATAAGAAAATTGATAGCAGCGGTCGCTTTTGCGGCAATGGCTTTTGTGGCTCCTGAGTCGCAGGCATGTTCGCTCGTCGCCTACAGAGGCGACAGCACTCTTGTAATTGTCGGTCGTTCTCTCGACTGGAAAACACCCATTCCTACAAATCTGTATGTATATCCCCGTGGCATGCAGAAAGTCGGCAACAATACCGCCGATGCCGTGAAATGGACATCGCGTTACGGTGCCGTGTACGCAGTAGGCTATGACGGCGGCGTAACGGAAGGCATGAATGAAAAAGGGCTCGCTGTAAACGGTCTCTTCTGCAAGGGAACAATTTACAATAACGAAGCTGTGCAGAACCGTCCGGATATGTCACTGTCTGTGTTCGTTGCTTGGATTCTTGATAACTATGCCACTACCGCCGAAGCTGTAGAGGCTCTGAAAAAACCGGATTTCAAAATTTCCGGGTCTACCTTCGACGGCGGTACTGCCGCCACTCTCCACTGGTCGATATGTGACAATTCCGGCGACTGCGCCGTGGTGGAGTTTGACAACGGTGTGATAAAAGTATATGACAACAGCGATGTACGCGTCTTTACCAACGACCCCCAGTACCCCCAGATGCTTGCCATAAATAATTATTGGCAAGGAATAGGAGGCGTGAATATGCTGCCGGGCACAGTGAAGAGTCCCGACCGGTTTGTCCGGGCTTCCTTCTTTGAGCAGAATGTGGAAAAGAACGGCGACTCTGAGACAGCTCTCGCTATAGTGCGCAGCATACTTATGAATGTATCGGTGCCATACCATTATGAAGTAAACGGCGAGCCTAACATCTCCTCTACACAGTGGCGCTCTTTTGCCAATCTGCGCGACAAATGCTACTACTTTGACATTGTGACACGTCTTGGTGTAGTGTATGTGGACCTGACAAAATGTGATTTACGCAAAGGCGCGCAGGTAATGAAACTTGACACATCGGCGATGACCGATGCCGTAGGCTGCGCCAACTCGCTTCTCACACCCTCGAAACCGTTCACGCCAATGTACTGATGACACTGCTACGGTTCGCAATACTTTTAATCCTGTCCTCGGTGGCTGCCTCTGGCTATGCCGCCGAGGATTCGGATTCTTTGAAGTTCAGCGAAATGCCATGGTTCAAACAGTTGGTTAAAAGCAATTTTGACGTAAACGCACCCGGAATAAACTATCCGCGTTTCGCACGGTTCTGCCTTAAAGTATATAACTGGGGCGACAAGACTTTCAACACCTACGACTCTACCTATGTTGTCGGTACCGGCAAAAACTGGAAGGCGATGTTGAGAAGCTATAACTGGAATGACGGATTTGCCTTGTACTTCAACAGAAAAAATTACCTGTACATAAACTCGGACATTTACAGCGACCTCGGTGCTCACCTCAGCTTCATGGCGGTCAGCATAGGCTACACTGTTGATGCCAATGCGTATTTTGGAGGTGGCTCCACCGGCTCCAGACACAATTTCAACTTCAATTTCGTGTGCGCTCTTTTCTCTGCCGGCATATCATCCAGCAAGGCAACAGGAGGCACAACTATAAATCATTTCGGCGATTATTCGCCAGAGAGCGGCAGACTGAAATACAAGTTTGACGACATTTCACAGGAAAGCCTCTCCGGAACGATTTACTATTTCTTCAACCACCGGAAATACTCACAGGGTGCCGCATACAACTTTTCAAGATACCAGCTTAAGAGTGCCGGAAGCTGGCTTAGCGGGTTCAGCTTCTCAAACCAGCGAATCAAAATGGATTTTTCCCGATTGCCCGATGAACTCACAAGCCATCTGCCCTCGCTTGAAAAAAATTATCATTTCCGTTATACCGACTACGATATTTTGGGCGGATACGGGTACAATTGGGTGCTGAAACCGCGCAAATGGCTCATAAACGGCACTATTATGCCATCGGTGGGCTACAAACATTCATATGAGGGCACAACAGAGGGGCGCAGGGACATGTTCTCTACAAACATAAGAGGAAATTTCTCCATAGTTTATAATCACAGGAGCCTGTTTGCCGCCATGATAGGAAACTACGAGGGGCATTTTTACTTTGCCAGAGGATTCACATTCTACAACTCAATAGCTTCTCTCTCGCTTGTGGCAGGAGTGAGATTTTAAAACCTGCCGTTGTCGGTATACGAATAATAATCGTCTCCGGCTATGATGATATGGTCAAGCAAGCGCATGTCAAGCAGTTTTGCCGCCTCCTTGATTTTGTCGGTCAGCCGGTCGTCCTCGGCGCTCGGGCGCAGGTTTCCGCTCGGGTGATTGTGTACGGCTATTATGCCGGAGGCAAGTTTGTCAACAGCCGTTTTCATGAGTAGCTTTATGTCCACGACAGTGGCGCTTGTACCCCCTTTGCTTATACACACAGCGTCTGTTATACGGTTGGATCTGCTGAGAGTCATAATCCAGAACTCTTCCCGGTCAAGACGTTCAAGGTAACGACGCATATACGAATAGGCATCCGTTGAACTCCTTACCACATCATTCTGTGACGTTTTTTCATCACGGCATCTTATGCCGAGCTCGAAAGCGGCGGCAAGCGACACCGCCTTTGCCGGACCCACACCCTTGAAGCTGCGGCACAGCTCGGCTATAGGCATACGCGACAGTCGCTCAAGGCTGTTGTCTGCTTTGCCAAGCATCTCACGGCTTAAATCCATGACCGATTTGCCTGCCATGCCGCCGCCGAGTATTATGGCAAGCAGTTCCGAGTTGCTCAAGGTGCGTATGTCATTGCGGATAGCCTTCTCTCGCGGACGGTCATCCTCGCTCAGGTCGGCTATGCGGCGGGTATATTCCGCCGGTCTTTCATTATCCATTGCGTTATCTGTCATTTGCCGCGTCGCATTTCAATCTCCTCATCCACATTTCTGCCGCGTCCGAGTACTATTTTGGTAAACCATGCCTTGATAAAACCGCACCCGTACCCGCATATCTGAATTATGCTCGCCGGCACGGCAAGCAGCGCTATTTTAAGAGACTGTGTGCTGACCGCCGCAGCCACAAACACAGCCAGCAGATATGCCCCGACAGGCAGAAACCACAGGGGAGAGACCAGACAGCCGAGCACACAGCACAACACTCCGAGCACAACAGCAACGGCGGGAAGCGCGTGCACTGCCTTGAGCGAATCAGGATACAGCAGTTTGAGCGTTATGCGCGACATGCCGAAAACATACACCTGACGCATGAATTTTTTGAAATCCACACGACGTTTGTGGTACACACCCGCATCGCGCACAAGACCTATGCGGAAACCGGCGTTGCGTATGCGCATGCTCATGTCAATATCCTCGGAAAACATCTCACGAAATCCACCGACGCTCTCGTACACCCTGCGCGTATAGCCCATGTTGAAGCTCCTCGGCGTGAATTTTTCAAGACTTACCTTACCGCCTCTGATGCCGCCGGTGGTAATGAATGAAGTCATGGCGAAATTGATAGCTTTCTGCACATCGGAAAAAGATGCATGGGCTGAATCCGGCCCCCCGAAGCAGTCAAGCCCCGATTTCGGCAGCGCTTCGCTCAGGATGGCGAAATAGTCCGGCGGTATTACACAGTCGCTGTCAAAAAAAACAAGCCACTCTCCGCGGGCAAGCTCTATGCCTTGGTTGCGGGCTATCGAACGCCCTTCATTGCTCTTGTGTATATAATGCAGGTCAAGACCCTTGCCGCAGCGCTCCACAGCCTCGGTGCAGGGCAGGGTGGAGCCGTCCTCAACAAGTATTGTCTCGAAGTCCTTGCAGGTCTGCGCCGCGAGGCTTTCCAGCAGGTCTGCAACCTCTTCATTGCGGTTGTACACCGGCACTATAACTGAAAATCTGGGTGTTTTACCTTTCATCAGCACATTCTTGACTTGTAATCGGAAAAATCGTATTGGCGTAGGTACTCTACCTTGCCGTCGCTTCTTGCCAAAGCTATGGACGGATGAGCTATGCCGTTGAACATATTGGTTTTAACGGTAGTGTAGTGGTTCATGTCCTCGAAAGTAAGCCTGTTGCCCTGCTTGAGCGCTTGCGGAAAACTCCAGTCACCCATAAAATCGCCGCTAAGGCAGGAGTTGCCTCCTATACGGTATGACGGAAGCCCCTCTGCTGCGTCTACGCTCTCGGTTATCGCCGGTTTGTATGGCATTTCCAGACAGTCCGGCATGTGGCAGGCGAAAGACGCGTCTATTATAGCGGTTTTTATGCCCTGGTTCTCGACCACATCCACCACCGAGGCAAGCAGGTCGCCGGTTCGCCATGTGAATGCGCTGCCCGGTTCAAGAATCACCTCGAGCCACGGATAACGCTTGCGAAATTCAGTGAGCAGCTTCACAAGGTGTTCAGTGTCATAGCCAGCTCTGGTCATAAGGTGACCGCCACCCATATTGACCCATTTGACCTGCGGCAGCAGATGCCCGAACTGGTCCTCGAATGCTTTCAGAACCTTTTCGAGGTCATGGCTTGACGACTCGCACAAGGCGTGGAAATGAAGTCCCTCTATATAGTCTGGCAGACAGGCACCTATACAGTCGGCTGTCACTCCGAAGCGCGACCCCGGCAGCGCGGGGTTGTAAATGTCGGTTTCTATGACGGAGCACTGAGGATTGACACGGAGACCTGTCGACACCCCGGCGGCAAGAGCCTTTGGCGCAAAACGGCGTGCCTGGTCAAGCGAGTTGAATGTTATGTGGGTCGACCCCGCTATATATTTTTCGATAGTGTCGTCGGTATACGCCGGGCAGTAGGAGTGGGCATCGCCTCCGAGGGTGGTGTTGCCCAGCTCAAGCTCGTTAAGCGACGATGCCGTGAAGTCACGGCAGTATTCGCCTATTATGTCGAAAGTACGCCACACGGCATTGGCTTTGAACGCCATAATTATTTTCGCTCCCGACCGCCTGCTCACATCGGATATGAGACGGAGATTGGAGCGTAGGCGTTCTTCGTATATCAGGTAGCACGGAGTTGGAATGGTCTGTGGTGTGAGCATGTCTGGTTACAAAATTTTGAAGCGTGCGAATTTTAAAAGCAGCACTTTAGTGCCTGTATTGTCGAAATCAACGGTTATGCGGTCGTCAGACTGCGTGGTGTCTACATCGGTTATGGTGCCGGTTCCGAAACGGCTGTGTTCAATCCTCATGCCGGTTTTTAGTCCGCTGGCGTTTTGCCTGTCTGTCTTGTCGGCAGGCGCTGAAGCCGCAGACACTCTTACGGTTCCGGCAGGCGCGCTGCGGGGGGATTCCTGCGCTTTGCAGGGAGATGACACCGGACTGTGGTACGACGACCGGTATGATTCGAACGATGGTCGCTGAGGCGAGAGCGACGCTCCCGACACAAGGTCGAGATGGCTGCTGTCAATGTCGCGCAGAAAGCGCGACGGCGAGCACATGACCGTCTGCCCGTTGCGGTAACGGCTTGAGGCATACGACATCATACAGAACTTTCGGGCGCGGGTAATGGCTACATAGAGCAGCCTGCGCTCCTCTTCTATTTCGGCAAGCGAGCCGTTTGCCATTGCCGACGGAAACAAATCCTCCTCAACGCCAACAATAAAGATGTTGTTGAACTCAAGCCCCTTGGCGGCATGGACAGTCATAAGTGTTATGCGCTCTTCCGACATGTCCTGATTGTCCTGGTCGGTAGCAAGCGACACATCGGCGAGAAAATCCCCTATGCCCACATGCTCGGCGCCCTCTTCGCGGCGGGTGTCTACAAACTCTTTTACACCGCTCAGCAGTTCGGTAAGGTTTTCCTGTTTTGATATGCTTTCCGGCGTACGGTCTGAGGCAAGCATGCTCAGAAGAGTTGTATCGCGTATTATGGTGTTGGCGACACTCTCGGCATCCTCTCCGCGCTCGTTCATCGCAATGAAGCGTTCTATAAGCTCCTTGAAGCGGGTCAGCTTGCCGGCAGTGCCCGTGTTGACCTGTAGTCCGTGCTGCTCGGGAAAGCATATCACCTCCCACATGCTACTACCCGAATCTATTGCCGCACGGGTAATTTTGGCTACCGTAGTCTCTCCTATGCCTCTCGCCGGAAAATTTATTATGCGTTTCAGAGCCTCGTCGTCCGATGGGTTCACACTCAGCCTGAAGTACGCAATGGCATCTTTTATCTCCTTGCGCTGGTAAAACGAAAGCCCCCCGTAGATTCTGTATGGGATATTGCGTTTGCGCAGCGACTCCTCAAGTATTCGGCTCTGAGCGTTGGTGCGGTAAAGGATTGCAAACTCCTCAAACGAGTCCATGCTGCGCATCTTCACCTGTGATATACGGTTTGCCACCAGAAAGCTCTCCTCGAAGTCGCTGTAGCTCTGCACCACCTCGATTTTCTGTCCCGGCTCGTTCATGGAGAATACATTTTTGCGTATCTGCTCGGTGTTCTTGGCTATCAGTGAGTTGGCTGCGTCGATGATGTGCTGGGTGGAACGGTAGTTCTGTTCCAGCTTGAAAATCTGCAAATCCGGGTAGGCGTTTTTAAGATTCAGTATGTTGCGGATGTTGGCTCCGCGAAACGAGTATATGCTCTGGGCATCATCGCCCACAACACAAAGACTGTGGTTCTCTTTTGTGAGCTGGGACACAATGACATGCTGTGCGAAATTGGTGTCCTGATACTCGTCGACAAGTATGTATCTGAAAAAATCCTGATAATGGCGTAGCACATCGGGATTGTCTCTCAGAAGCAGATTGGTGTAGTATAGCAGGTCATCGAAATCCATTGCCCCCGCTGCCACGCATCTGTTGCGGTAAGTGCGGTACACCGCGTATGTCTGCGGGCGTCGCGCATTGCGGTCTGCCTCCATTACATCCGACAAAGTGGCATACTTTTCCGGAGATATGAGCGCGTTTTTGGCAGACGATATCGCCGACAGCACCGTGTTCGGCTTATAGAGCTTCTCGTCGAGTCCCATATCTTTTATTATGCTCTTTACGAGCGACTTGCTGTCTGCCGTGTCATATATCGTAAAACTGCTTTTATATCCCACGCGCTCAGCGTTAGTGCGGAGCATTTTTGCAAATATGGAATGGAAAGTGCCCATCCATAACTTGGACGCTGTCGGAGCGCCGACAAGCTGCTCAATGCGCTCGCGCATCTCGCGCGCGGCCTTGTTGGTGAATGTCAGGGCGAGAATGCGCCAAGGCTCATAGCCAAGTCTGAGCAGATGTACGATTTTATATGTGAGTACACGGGTTTTGCCGGAGCCGGCTCCCGCTATGACAAGTGCCGGTCCGTCTGTATATGTGACCGCAAGTCTCTGCGGCTCATTGAGTTCTTCAAGATAGTTGTCGTTCATCTCCACAAAGTTAATCAAAAACCATGATTCTCCGCTCAGGAACTGTTCAAAATTAACAGCATGCCGAGCTAACAGACAAACAGACAATACCTCGCGACCGCGCACAACAATGAGGTCATATTTTTATGCCCGTGCCCAAATAAACAGGGTTGCAGCCTCCGTACAGGCAAATTTCCTCATGCTGTTACTGGTGTTTGCCTGTCGGAGTGCGGCATTGTGGCTAATCGTAAACGATAGTGCCGGACACGGGAAGAATCAGCGGCTTGTCAAAGCCCTTTGCGGGAACTTCCACCACGCCCTGGAAATCTCCTTCCGGAGCATCTTTGGTAAACCCGATTCTGACCAGAGTTATCATACCGTTCAGCATAAAAGGAATGTCGATTCTGCTGTTTAGAAACGAAGGAGTTATAGTCGTCGGCTCAAACAAGATTTTGTCCACCTTTCCGGGTAAATCATTAAAGTTACCGGAAGCGATTGTTATACTGGCAACAGTATCCGGAAAAACGGTTTCCGATCTTTCTTTAGGAATCCTTACCACGCCTATGTCGAATCGAGTTAGAGTATCCTGCAGGTTTTTTGACAGGAAAATAAAAGGCGGCACCGCTCCAAGACTGTCTGTGCCTGAATTGTCAGCATCTTCATTACCGGCAGCGCTTTCTGTCTTTATTTTCTTGTTCTCAGCCTGTTTTAACGCCTCTTCAAGGTTCAGCGTGCCAAACTGCATGTCGTTATTAAGAAAGCTGAACCACAGTATGCCTGACGGTTTGTGATAACACATGTCGCGTATCTCTCTGCCGGTATCAAGAGTGGCTATATAGTTGCCGTCAATATCCAGCACCTCAATCCGTTTGCCTATATAGTCTGTATTCCAGTCTCCTCCGGAATAGACTCCGAGTATATACGGTTCCGCTATTTTAACATTTGAAAAATAGGCTTTCCATCCCTCGGCTACCGGTTTGTAGTTTGGACCCTTTATGCGTCTCAGCACATTGCCCTCATAGTCATAAATTAGGACTATATCGACATTTGCTCCAACCTCTACCACTCTTTGGGTCTCTTTTGACACGTCAAACAAGGATCGGTTGCCTTCGATATGCTCTTCCGGAGCAAAATCTGTAATTTCGCCTGTGAGTAGGTTGTATTTGCCAAGAGCCTGCCCGAAGCGGGTGGATCCGGGGCGGATTGTTATTTTTCGGGTGAAGCCGAGAGTGTCATTGACATACACGTAATGAGACGGCTGGACAGTCTTGTCAATCGGTTTTATTATACGTGGAGCATATGTCGGATCGGTCAGCGCGCTGTCCACATCGTAGGCGGAAGTCCTGTAGTTGCCATGATCTATTACAATAGCTTTTTCCCTGCCGTCATCTTCGGATGTGACAAGGTTAATACCTCCCATAATAGCAATCTCATTCGGACCGGCACCAAAATCCATGAACTGTCCTATATATCTTCCGTCGGGGATTGAAAACACTGATGTTATTTTATCTGTAGACATAGCATCCTCAATATACAAATACCTGTCGCTCCCAAAAAGACGCGCCCCACTATGAATCAGAACTACCTCAACCGGAAACTCCTCAATCATTCCGCTGATGTCAATTACATTATTTCTCTTCTGCGAAATGTTTACCGAATCTTTTTCCCCACAGGAAAAGAAGAACGCTAACATCAGTGCAGCAGGTAAAAAATCTTTAATATTCATGGTGCTTACATTCGTAAAACAAAAGAAAGTCACTTTAACTCACACAATACTACATGATAGTATTCATTAGTGCCTTCTATATCTGAAACAATACAATACAGCTCTGAATCACCGCCAATAGCATATCCGCCCACAGCATTTTTGGGAAAGATGTACGATTTTATGAACTCGCCATCCCAATCATATTTGTTCAAGTACATTTTGGTATTCTTGTTATCTACATATTTTATGACTTTCACATAGCACGCATCATCGGTAGCATAAGGGAGGCAATAACTCCAATATACTCCTTGATTTTGAATTGCACCGAGCTCTTCCGATACATCATATGCATTCCTGTTGGTTCTGATGAGTTTTCCGTCTGTGTCATATACTGCTATAGCATCAAAAAAGAAGCTGAATGCCAATATTCTGTTCTTGTTTGGATTTACGGCTATACTATGGCGCATTATCATATCATAAGATGACAACTCTTTTTTTATTTCATCGGACATCGTCAGATAATAATCAACATCTGTATCTCCACCGTTTATGCCTGAGATGGTGAACAGATATGGTGATTCCAACTTATGACCTGCAAACATAGAATCTCCGAAAGCGGGTTCTCCCAGGTGAATAATTCCGGGATTTGATTCAGGAGAAACCATAATTTCAGGAGTGCTTTTTACTTTCAGTATTTTTCCGACAGACCCATCGCAAATCACAAAAGAATTGTTGTCAGAGTTAACAAACGTTTTTATAAATCTGCCTGATACAACGTCATTAGGCCCGGAACCGACTATTATAGAGTCCTCAATACTGTTGCAGTCTTTGTCTAAAAAGATAAAAGCGATATTGCTATTAATATTTTGTAATGCTATTCTGCCGTTTTTGATGTCTATGTTTTGAATAAACAATTCGTCAGTTGTATAGAGCGTGTCAGAATTAACAAGAGAGTCAGCGCTCTCCACTAAAGTGGAGAGCCTGCTGACATTTTGTTTTTTACATCCTGCCAAAACAAATGAGGCAAGAGTGAAACAGAGAAAAAGTCGCTTCATATGATTTTTATTTGATTACATGCACGTAGATTTGCCACCGAATATCGGAGGATTCCACGGTTTCATTTTACAAGGATTGTCACAAACCAAAGCATCCGGATAGTCCACATCATATTCTCCTTTCGACCAACACGTTTTGCCGTAATAATCCTCTTCACTGGCAAGCGCCTCAACATTGGCGAGCTGAATGTCAGATAAACCTTCGGTTTGGGCAGTCGCAGGCTTTGCAAGATAAGCCACACCCATCAGAGTTGCAATAGCGACCGGTAATAAAAATTTTTTGTTCATAATAAATTGTTTAAAATTAATTATTTATGTACCCATGAAGCGTAATACGCTCAGGATTCACCTTTTTCATTAGAGTAACCATAACCGGCAGCCGCAGCCTTTTCTATGTGACTAATCGTAAACGATAGTGCCGGACACGGGAAGAATCAGCGGCTTGTCAAAGCCCTTTGCGGGAACTTCCACCATGCCCTGGAAATCTCCTTCCGGAGCATCTTTGGTAAACCCGATTCTGACCAGAGTTATCATACCGTTCAGCATAAAAGGAATGTCGATTCTGCTGTTTAGAAACGAAGGAGTTATAGTCGTCGGCTCAAACAAGATTTTGTCCACCTT
>RIBJ01000052.1 GCA_003762715.1 Muribaculaceae bacterium Isolate-104 (HZI)
ATCATTTCTTCCGGAAGTAGACATTCCGCCAACTCTATGTAAGGATTCTTCTCCATCGCACTCTTTTTTGCAAATGTAAGAAGTTATATCTAAACACTGACTAAACACAGGTTTTTTACCATGCGCCATCTTATCTTGTCAAAGCATCTGAGACTATCCCACAATCGCAACCGCTTCTCCCCCAAAGTGAGGACAATATAGATAATGCAGCAAATGTAGAGAATACAGAGAATGCAGACAATACAGAGAAGAAAGAAGAAAATATAGATACCTACCATGGTACACTGGGAGCGACCGATTTGAAGCAATCTCAAGACGCTGCGTTTGACCGTTATTACCGAGAAGAGGATATGTATATGAGAATCCTCAATAGTTATCCACATAATTGGCGAGCCTGGGAAGACATTCTCATAGCTCTGGACGTTTTGATGGAGAAAGCACCCAGCCCTGATTTGGCAGAGCAAACGTATTGGAAAATCCGATGTTTCCTCAATGAACGTGTCACCATCCTCAAAGAAAGGTATGCAGAAGACCCCTACTGTGACGATGCCATAGATTTTGAGAACAAACTGGAAGAGTGGGCTTCATACTCAAAAGGGCAATCGGGGGCGTTTTCCTATTTCGGGGACGAATAGCGGGGTCGTTTCTTCTAAAACGGGCGAAAAGAGAATCCACGGCTGACTCAGCGAGTTAACCGTGGATTGCTTGTAAGTATTTGGTATCAATCCGTATGGATTGTCCCAATGTGGTGTATTTGACTATAGTTCAGTGGGGTTGCAAGGAGGCTTGTTTATTCCCACTCGATTGTTGCCGGTGGTTTGGACGAGATGTCATAGGTTACTCTGTTGACTCCGCGAACTTTGTTTATTATTTTGTTGGAGACTTCGGCAAGGAAGTCGTAGGGGAGGCGTGCCCAGTCGGCGGTCATTGCGTCTGTGCTTGTTACCGCGCGCAGTGCCACTGCCCGTTCATAGGTGCGTTCGTCGCCCATCACTCCCACGCTTTGCACTGGCAGGAGTATGGCTCCTGCCTGCCACACACTGTCGTAGAGGCCCCATTCGCGTAGTCCGCTTATGAATATGTCATCGGCATTTTGAAGTATTGCCACTTTTTCCGGGGTTATGTCTCCAAGTATTCTTACTGCGAGTCCGGGCCCGGGGAAGGGGTGGCGGCTGATAAGGTGCTCGGGCATGCCTAATTCGCGTCCTACTGCGCGGACTTCGTCTTTAAACAGCAGGCGCAGCGGCTCGCACAGTTTCAGGTTCATTTTTTCGGGCAGTCCTCCCACATTGTGGTGGCTTTTTATAGTGGTGCCGGTTATTGACAGTGATTCGATGCAGTCGGGGTATATGGTGCCTTGTCCGAGCCATTTCACATCGGTGAGTTTATGGGCTTCCTGGTCAAATACGTCAATGAAGCCTTTGCCGATGATTTTGCGTTTGCGTTCGGGGTCGGTTACTCCGGCAAGTTCCTTGAAGAATTTTTCTGAGGCGTCTACGCCTATCACATTAAGGTTCAGGCTTTCGTAGTCGCGCATTACATTTGCAAATTCGTTTTTGCGCAGCATGCCGTGGTCAACGAATATGCATGTCAGGTTTTTGCCTATGGCTTTGTTGAGAAGCACAGCGGCAACCGACGAGTCAACGCCGCCGCTGAGTCCTAGAACCACTTTGTCATTCCCAAGCTGTTCTTTTAGTTCTTTGATGGTCGATTCTATGAATGATGCCGCGCTCCAGTCTTGTTTGCCTCCGCAGATGTCTACCACGAAGTTGCGGAGGATTTCAGTGCCGCATTCGCTGTGATATACTTCCGGGTGGAATTGCACGCCCCAGACTTGTTCGCCTTCCACTCTGTAAGCGGCAACGGGCACATGGTCGGTCGAGGCTATTATTTTGAATTTGTCGGGGAGTGCTGTAATGGTGTCTCCGTGACTCATCCACACTTGTGCTCCTGTTTCTATGCCTTTCAGCAGGGGGTCTGAGGCGTTGATGTATTCCAGCTTCGCGCGACCGTATTCGCGGCTGTCGGCAGATTCTACTGTGCCGCCGTTTGCGTAAGCCATGAATTGCGCGCCGTAGCATATTCCGAGCAGTGGATATTTGCCACGGATGTCGGCAAGTTCGGTCTTAAATGCTTTTTCGTCGTACACTGAGAATGGCGAGCCGGACAGAATTACGCCGATAACGCTTGGGTCGTTGAGCGGAAATTTGTTGTAGGGCACAATTTCGCAGTACATGTTGAGCTCGCGCACCCGGCGTCCGATAAGCTGAGTGGTTTGCGAACCGAAGTCAAGAATTATGATTTTCTGGTGCATAGTGTGGGGTTGTTTACTTCCTTTTGCAAAGGTAAGCAATTATTTGCAACGCCACAATATAGGGGCGGGCGGGGCGGCGGTGGTTTTGGGCGGGTGTCATTGCCGCAACACCGGAAACCGGAATGCTTTCATTGCGGCGTGCAGGCGGCTTTCGTTGCCATTGCAATATGAATTGCAGACTCTGTGAAATTCTTCGGAGTGGTTCATGTGGCTCAGGTGGGCGAGTTCATGGCACACAATGTAGTCTCTAAGCTCCTGCGGCATGAATACCAGAATGTAGCTCAAGGTAATCACACCCCGGCTGCTGCAGCTGCCGAGTACTTTATGCCCCCGCCCGATTTTCCAGTTTTTAGGAATGGCTCCAAGTTTTTCAGCAAGGGATTTCGCTCTTGGCAACAATATGTCCGGGGCGTGCATTGCTGCGAGCCGGCACAGAATCCGGCTTATCCGTGTCAAGCTGTCCTGGCTGTCAATGTCTATTGCGGTGCCTATCTGTATGTATGTTGCCGGGAGTGCCGGTCGGGCGATTATTGTGTCCGGTTTCAGGGATTGGCGGGTGATGATGTATTCGACGCCGGGGCAGGCGATACGCTGCCCTTCATGGTATGCGATGGCGGGTTTCAGGGACAGTAATCGGTCGGCAAGCGAATTGATGGCGGTGAGTAGTTCTCTTGTGGAAATTCCGGCAGGTACGGTGAATGATGCTGTGCCGTTTTTCCAGCGAGCGCTTACTTTTCGGCTGCGTGTGTTGGGCACTATCCTGATGTGTCCGAGCCGAGGGTGTTCCAGTGTTTTGGCGGGCATTATCGGAGGTTTACGCCCCAGAGGAGCTTGCTGCGCAGGGTGTCGGCAAATGTGTGGTGCGGTAGCCTTACGACATTGGTTGCAAAAGGAGCTTTGCTGAATCGGATGCGCGAGCCTACGGGCAGATTGCGGGTGTTCCCGTCCAGGCTTATTGCGAATGTGTTTGAGCGTGAGCGGGGAATCACTTCTATAACAGAATCGTCGCCCACTACAATGGGACGCATGTTCAGGGAGTGTGGGGCTATGGGGGTTATTACCCAGTTGGATGCGTTGGGCGCGATAATGGGTCCGCCTGCCGACAGGTTGTATGCCGTGCTGCCGGTTGGGGTTGATATAATAAGTCCGTCGCCGAGGTAGGTGGCGATGGGAATGCCGTCGACAAATGTGTCAACCGAAATCATAGAGCCTGTGTCCTGCCTGAGAATCGCCGCCTCGTTGAGGGCATACGGACGGGCAGGCAGTTTGTGGCTGTCGCATGATGCCGCAAGCATTGTCCGTGCCTCTATGACATAGTCGCCGGACTCGATTAGCGAGATGGTGGTTTCTATGTCGGTCAGGGGAGCGGCAGACAGGTAGCCGAGATGTCCGGAGTTCAGCCCCATTATCGGAATCTGACGGTTGCCTATGCGGTTGGCTGTGTGCAGGAATGTGCCGTCGCCACCTATGCTTAGCGCAAGGTCGGCGCATAAATCGTTGTCGGTTATAATGTCGGCATCTTTTATTGAGTCGGGAATTAGTCCGGCAAGGTAATCGCGGTAGTGTCGGTCAAACCGTATTCTCACATCCGGACGGTCAAACAGCGCGGAAAAGAATCTGGAGAGGGTGTCGGCATATGCGCCTTGATAGCTGTTGCCGAATATAGCTATATTCTTCATAGTGAGTGGCTATACGTTCAGGTGCGCGAGAAGTTCGCCTATACGCCGGGCTGTGGTGTCGTCATCATCGGCATCCGGCAGGCATTCGGGTGTGTAGTCCACACTGTAGCCGTAGCGTTCCAGCGAGCGGGCAACAGCGTTTATGTTGCGGTGGCTGATTCGTAAATCCACTATGATTTCTCCAATCGGCGAAACCTCCGATGTGATGTTGAGGTTGAGCAGATTGGCGTTGCAGTCTTCTACCGCGCGGGCAATCCGCGAGGCAGAATAATCGTTTCTGAAGCAGCGCACACTCAGCTCCGCGCTGTCTTCGAAGTCGGGAAAAAGCCTTGCCGGATGATGACTGGACTCTAATCCCAACTTGTTGAAATCGCGAGGATTGATAAATGATATGTTATCTTTTGGAATCAAATTTTTATTATGTGATTATTTCTGACTATTTTTGTGCTCGCTTTGAGATGCGCAAAATTAAGGAAAAAAAATCATATTACCTTGATATGATAACAATCCGGTGCCTCAAGCGGTTTTGTATATTGATTTGGAATGACAAACCTGAGTGTAAATATTAATAAGGTGGCGACGCTGCGCAACGCGCGTGGCGAAAATGTGCCCGACGTACAGAAATTTGCTGTGGATTGCGAATCTTTCGGTGCTAACGGCATTACAGTTCACCCGCGCCCCGATGAGCGCCATATCCGGCGTGCCGATGTTTTTCTGCTGAGACCGCTGGTTAAGACAGAGTTCAACATAGAGGGCTATCCGTCACCGGAGTTCATGGACCTGGTGCTTAAAGTCAAGCCCGAGCAGGTAACCCTTGTGCCTGACGCTCCCGATGCCATTACTTCAGACGCCGGCTGGAATGTTGCCGACCACATGGAGTTTCTGACAGAGACCGTCGAGAAGCTGCGCGAGGCCGGCATCCGCACCTCCATATTTGTAGGCACAGATGTGGACAACATACGTCTTGCCGCCAACACCGGAGCCGACAGAGTGGAACTGTACACCAAACCTTATGCAGACAACTATCCGTCCAATCCTGCCGAGGCGGTAGCTCCTTTTGCCGAGGCGAGCATGGCGGCGCACAAATGCGGTCTGGGAGTCAATGCCGGTCATGACCTGAATCTTGACAACCTGCGCTATTTTCATGAAAACGTGCCCTACCTGGATGAAGTGTCAATAGGTCACGCGCTGATTTCCGATGCCCTGTACCTGGGTATTGAGAATGCAATAAAGTTGTATCATGATTGTCTTGTAAAGAAATAAACCAACCCCTCACCAAATAAAAAGAAATGAATCCTATCGCAACAATATTCGCCCAGATAACCGGAGCCGTAGCCGATACAACGGCAACGGCTCCCGTGACAACCCCGGTTGCCTTGCCGGACACCCTGACTGCGGCTGTCGCAGAGGTGCCGGTTCATGATTTGTCCGTCTGGGATCTGTGTCTTGAAGGCGGCTGGGTAATGGTACCCCTCGCTCTGCTTGCAATAATAGCGATATATGTGTTTGTGGAGCGTGCAATCGTTATACGCAGCGCTGCCAAGGAGGACACATCCTTTATGCAGCGCATCAAGGATTATATTCACGAAGGTGAGCTGGAAAGCGCTCAGAATCTGTGCCGGCAGACCAACACCCCTTACGCACGCCTTATCGCAAAAGGCATAAGCCGAATCGGACGTCCTATGAGCGATGTGCTGGTGGCTATCGAAAACACCGGAAACATTGAAGTTGCCACCCTCGGCAAAAGCCTGCCCTGGCTCGCTACCACTGCTGCCGGCGCACCTATGATAGGCTTTCTCGGCACAGTAATGGGTATGGTGCAGGCGTTTTACAATCTTGCGAGTGCCGGAAGCGGAGCTAACATTGACATTCTTGCCGGAGGCATATATGAGGCGCTTGTTACCACCGTTGCAGGTCTGATAGTCGGTATCCTCGCGCTTTTCGCCTATAACTACCTTGTGGCGAGAATCAACGGAATGATGAATAACCTCGAGTGCAAAACCATGGAATTCATGGACTTGCTTAACGAACCGGCAAAATAATAAACAACCGCAGCTATGGCTCTTAAGCGTCAGTACGACATGACGTCGCTTTTTTCTATGGCGTCAATGACAGATGTGATATTCCTGTTGCTGATATTCTTTATGGTGACATCGACATTCGTGTTTCCGACAGCACTTGAAATAAACTTGCCGCAAAGTTCGGAGCAGACAGCACTCAAGCCTTCCACGCGCCTGTATATAGATAAGGAGTCGGTGATACATATGTCGTTCGACGGCAGTCAGCCCCAGGCAATGAGCGATATAAACCAGCTCCTCGGATTTCTTCAGCTCATACAGCGTGAAAACCCGCAGGATGTCATTGCTATATACGCCGACGAATCTGTGACCTACAAAAGGCTTGTTGAGGTTCTTGACATGGGCGCGCGCAACGGCTTGAAGATGGTGCTGGCTACAAAGCCCGCTCCCGCTTCGGCTAAACCTGTAAAATGACAGTATGGACTCAGGCAAGCGGGCAAAGATAATTTCATTGGCGGTAACCGTATTAGTGGTTGCTGCTGTTGTGGTGTTGCTGCTGTTGCTGTATCTGCGGTCAACAGCCGACAAGCCGCGTGTGTGGCCTCCTGAAGATACATCGGAGCTCCTGCTTTCAGGCGAGTTTGTGCAGTATGGCGACATTCAGCAGCCCGACATGTCCGCTCAGGAGCCTGCCCCGACAGCCGAATCGGAGCCTGCCGAGCCTTCCGAAGACATAACCGATGCCGGAGAACCCGCTCCCGAACCCGCTCCGCTTGTATCAAGCAAGGTCGAGTCGCCTGTTAAGGTGAAAGAAACGCCCAGACCCGAGAAAACCGGTCCCACAAAAGAGGAACTTGCGGAAATGGAGCGAGTAAAGAAGGAAAAAGAAGCCGCCGAAAAAATAAGCTCGCGGGTGAAATTCGGAGGCACATCCTCTTCAGCCGCCACCGGTGCCGGCAAAAGCGGCTCGCCAAACGGCAATGCGTCAGCCGGAGCATTAAAAGGAATGCCCGGCGCTCAGCTGAAAGGCCGCACCCTGTCATCCTGGAGCATGCCCTCTGCGACAGCCATAGGCATGATAAAAATAAAGGTAAGGGTTAATCGCGAAGGCAAAGTCATAGCGAGCGAGTACTATCAGGGCACCGGTCCGGTGGCAGGGCTTGATGCGGCACGCAAAAGCTGCGAGCATGCAGCCATGCTGTCGTCTTTCTCTGTCGACAACGATGCTCCCGCCGAGCAGATCGGCTACATAAGCTACAAATTTGAATGATGCTGGCAGAAGCTCGCGATTTCTAAGGTTTTATAGTCATATTTTTTATAACGTTAACTGAATTGACACTCACGCCTGCGTTTGTCTATGATTCGCGGCGTGATTTCTATTTTAGTTGCGTGGCAGTCGCGTTTGTCGGTAAATTTGCCGAAAACAAACCGATTAAATATGAAAACAGCGACATTAGCCACAATGCTCATTCTTGTGCCGGCGGTTCTTCCGGCGCAGACAACATGGAGCTATGACCAATGCGTTCAGTACGCCAAAGACCATAACATTTCTTTGCAACAGGCACGTCTCAGTGCCGAAAGCTCATTGCTGAATCTGGAGTCGGCGCAGGCACAGTCACGCCGCGCAAGCGAGGCGAGCGAGAGCGGCGCGTATATAATGGTCAAGAGCGAGTACAAGCTTGTTCAGATACCTGTAGCTTCGATTCTTTATGTGTAGGGTCTTAAAGATTATGTGAAGATATACCTCGAGGGGCAGGACAAAAGTGTAATGACCTTCATGAGTATGAAACAGATAGAAAAACGGCTGCCGGAGTCAAAATTTCTCAGAGTCCACCGTTCGTACATTGTCAATACATCCAAGATCACGGTGATAAAGCGCAACAGGATTCTTTTCGGGAAAACGGTGGTGCCTGTCAACGACAGCTACAAGGCTGCCTTCTCGGAATATATATCGGGCAGGCTGATATCAAATACAAAAAACGACGGCGACACCTCTGCTTCATCAGACAGCGAAGAGGAGTGATTCATCGGGCAAGATTCAGGTTGAAACTGAGTCCATAGGCAGTATCGGTGACCGGATATGCGTTAGAGCTTACAATGGGGGTGTTGATGTGATGCTCGAAGAACATTCCCACCGTGAGGCGGCGCGACAGCACATAGTTGGCAGTCAGATTGATACCTATTGTGCGGGTGCCGGATGTCGCCTGAGTGTATGCCGTTTCTATTCTACGAATGAGCGCCTGGTTAGTCTGGTAAGAGAAATCGCCGTTTACTGTCAAATCGTTGCTGATTCCCTGTTGTGAACCCTTTAGCTTGAGCACCGAGTTGAATCCAACTATCTTGTAGCCGACACCGGCGGTTATGCCGCTTGATGTCGCTTCTACCACCTGACCTGCCGATGTGTTCAGCGTGAGTGTTCTGCTGTTTCGCCATTCGGCGCTTATTGTAAGGTCATTGTTCATTGTCACGGCAACCCCGGCAAGGGGTGCGAAGCGTTCGGTAATGGCCACCGAGGATATATTATAAGGAGAGGAGGGTATCGGCTGCCCTGTGAGTTCGTCAAGAGTAAAGCCGGTTTCAGAGCCGTTGACACTTATCCAGTTAAGGTACGACGAGTATGAGCCTACGGAATATGTACACTGGTATGCGTGGCTTATGAGAATGGTCTTGAAAATTTCAGACAGTCTTCCTATGCGTGTTATGCCGTCGTAGGTAATTCTCCAGTTTGGCAGGGCGGCGGCGAGTCCGGGGAACGGGCTAAGATACTGGCTTTCCGGATTTTTGCCTGAGTAAGCGGCGAGGAATGCCGGAATCAGCACATCGCTTCCGGTAACGCTTGGGGCGCCGACCTCGCTGTTGTATGGTTGCCCTGCAAGCGGATTGCCTTTCATGAATCCTCCCTCAGGGTAACGGGTGCCGGTGTACTGGGCGTTTACGCGCTCGGCAATCACCGGTATGGCTTCAATGAATTTGGTGAACGCGGTGTTCGCATATCCGTTTTCGGCTTTGCTTACGCGCAGAGCCGATGCTATTGCCCAATGAGTCTTGGTGTAGCTGCCGTTCATGCTCACCGGCATGTTGTCGTACATGAACTGTACGGAGCGGGTGCGGTTGTCGGTGCGGTTTGTCATCAGGGCAATTTTTAGCCCGCGCACAGGCTCAAGCGACAGTTCAAATGTTATTTCGTTTGTGCGCGAGAATATTGCCGGAGATGTCTGCCCGTCGTCAAGCATAAGCCATCCGCGCTCTTTGGCTCGGTCAATGTAGCTCTCGCCGGTAAAGCCAAACGCGAAGTCAAGTCCCGGAGACATAGGGCCGTAGCTGCGGCTCTGACCGAAGACATTGCCGATGTCGGGACGGAAAAGAGGCAGGGACAGAGACCGCACGCTGCGCCAGCGTACAGATGCGTTTCGTGGAGACATGGCAAGTCTGCCCGCGTATTGCACCAGTTCGGTCCAGAAGTTTTCGCGGTTGTTGCGCAGCTCGGTCACAGTAACGTTTATGTTGCTGTTGCCACGGGTAAGAATCTCTATGTTGTTTTCATCGATTGTTTTTGTACGCACATCCACCTTGCGGCCGGTGGACGCATCGGTAGCGGTGAGTCTAACCTTGCGGGTCTTGAGGTTGTGGGTAACGATTGTGGAGGTGTCTTCGCTGAGCGGGTATGCGCGTACAAAGCGCCGGGTTCTGGTTGTCGCGGAGCCTTTCACGCCTGGACGTCTGGGCGCGGAACTGAAACGCTCGTTTACCTTTTTGAGCCAGGCAGACTTGTTGTAAAGCCCTTCGAAATTTAAACGGGCTTCGCTGCTCCACGCCCCCTGGTTGGCTATTGAATTGCCCATGCTGATACCGTCGACGGTAGCGCCGCGGTCCCAGCGGTAGGATGCGTTGTAATTCAATGTGCCCGTAATGAAATCCAGAACGGGTATGCGGTTGAACGGAGCCTTATAGCTTGCCGCGAAAGTCTGGTTGTACGCCCACGGGGTGCCGAGATGCAGGATAGACTGCATCACCGTGTCTTTCCATGCCTTGTACCGGTCAGGAAACAGTTTTTTGTTGACAGCGCCTATCGGCTCGTCTATGCGTGCCGATGTGTTGGATGTGAAATTCAGGCTTAGCGATTTTGTTATAGCCCACGAAAGCGACAGTTGTCTGTCCCATAGAAAGTTTTTGCTCACCTGCACCGGAAGCTGAAATCCGTTGTCTATCTCGCTTCGGGTCTGCTGCTCATAGTAGTAGCGCGACATTGTGGTGAGGAAAGATATTGAGTTGGGCAGCCAGTTTAGCTCCCAGTCGGTGAAAAATTTAAGATTCTTGTTGCCGGTGCTGATTTTTGCAAGCGGTCTGAACCCTTTTATGCGGGGAGAGTAGGAGTACTGGAAACTTCCGCGGTAGTCATTCGCGTTCTCGTACTCGGTGGTCGGATTGCTTTTCGACTGTTTGTTGAATGAAAAATTAAAAGTGAAGTTGGCGGGGTCCCACGGCATGGGATTTTTGCTCTTTATGTCGAAGTTAAGTCCTGACACGCTGAAACTGGTAATAGTGGAGCGCTCTATGGCAAAAGACTCTATGGAATCGCGCTCATGACGGTTTGAAGTGGCGTCAAGAGCATCCTTGAGCAGCACATCCTTGTCAAGCGGGTTGTACTTTGGAGTGGTCTTTTCCTTGGTTACAGAGTAGTACACCGGCGCCCGGAGTTTTGCAGCCGAAGGCAACACCTTGCCCATGTCGCCTTGCAGGGCGAAGTTTATCTGGGAAAAATCGTCCATGCGCCGGGAATTCAGAGCCTGGTCTACTCCGCCGAATCCGGCGGTTTCCATATGTGTGCCGAAATTAAGGGTGGCTATGTCGCTGAGACCGAGGTTGGCGTTCAGTTTGGCAGCCCAGCCGCCACTGCTTTCAAAATCGGTTACTTTCAGTTCGTTGACCCACACTGTGCCCCCCCTTGTGACCGATGAGTTGTTTCTGACTCCAATCATCATGACTCTGACATCGCTCAGCGAGGGGTTGCCCATCACTGAAATGACATTCTGTTCGTTGTCAGGGTCGCGCCGGCTGAAAAGGGTGGCGAATCCCACTCCGCTGCCCTCTGTGCTTTTCTCTTTGTTGCGTTCGATTTTCACATTGACAAGGTTGTCGAGCACAAGGTCAAGCCTGTTGGACAGCGGCCACACAAGCTCTCTGTCGGCGCGGGTGTCGGCATAGCGTCCCGGAGCGGTCAGTGTCAGGGGAATCTCGTATTCGTAAAAGTTGTTCTTCACATCGCTTCCAAGGCGTATAAACAGCGACAACTCGCCGTTTCTGAGAGAGTTGACATCGTTTATCGGAGCTTCGGCGTGAACCCACATCTGCAGCCTGCTGTAGTTTCGCAGGTCCTGTATCGTGTTGCGATACACCGCTCTCGCGTCTCCGGCATCAAGGTCGCTTACACGGAGCGACATGGACTGCTCGTTGAGCTGCACTATCTGTGTCTGCGCCGGGTCGGAAATTCGGTTCACACCCGGAGGCAGAAGATAATTCACCGGAGTGCGTGACGAGTTTTCCTCTATGTTTACAACCGACACGTCAAGCTGACCCTCGGCAGGAGTGTCGCCACGGTTGTTGAGATTGAAATCGTAGGTGCGCCATTCACCACGCACAAGCTCAAGGGTGGCAAACCGCAGGTGTGTCGGTTTCTTGAACCCGGTCATGAATATCCTGGCAAAGCGTATTGTCGAGAAATCGGCTATGGAGCCGACAATACGTTCATACTCGCTCAACGGTATCTTGAACTGGTACCATTCCACCTCCTGGTCGCTGCCGTCGCGGCAGCTCACAAGCGACACCTGCTTGTCGGTAATGAAGTTCTTGCCTACTTCAAGGTCTTCAGGTCGTATAGATACTTTGTACTGGAAGTAGCGTTCGTACTCGTTCAGGGTGTTGTCCTGGTTGATGTCCTCTACGTCCGGAAGGTTGCGCGAAGACTGGTAAAGCGGTTCGCCGGCATCTTCGGGCGACAGCGAGTTGCCCTCTACTCCGTTGTAGCGTTTGTAGCGCTCCAGTATTGAAAGGCGCTGTTCGTCATAGTCGTATCCGCGGTAAAAATGGTAGTTGTCGCCCGCGGGGTCGTTGAAAGGCGAGAATCGGTCGTTGCCGAGACGCTCGACAGTGCTTGCCGGGAGCCTGGTTCTCAGTTCGTCCAAGAAATTACCGTAGGTAGGAAAGCTGAACTCGCTGTCGTTTGGCAGTCCGTCGAGTCCCACATCCTGAATGTTTCTTGCGGTGGTGTTGTTGTCAAACGCATAATTGAGCGACGCTTGGGTTGACACACGCCCCCACGCTGTTGTGGTCATGAAACTTTCGTTGCCGTCAACCGGCACTCCGTTTTCGTATGATTTCATGCCGTCCTTGAGTATGTCCTCGCTGATTTCACCGAAGTTGAAGTAAAGGTCGCCCCCCTCGTAGTTGGGGTTGTCAGGGTCGAGAAACGGATTCATGAGCCAGAACTGCACATACTCAATGTTGCTCTGCTCGAAATTGGTGTTGTCGAGGCGCCGCATGATTCCGCCCCAGCGCCTTTCAGGGTAAAGCAGATTTCCGTCGTTGTCAATATCGGTGGCGTCCACGTTGTACGGACCGCGCTCTTCAGGATAAAACGACAGGTTGAGGGTCTGGATAGTGGAGGATTCTCCGTAGGTCAGCTGACGGTCAGGGAAAATTTCGCGGGATGTAACCTCGCGCACATAAGGGTTGGACTGCTGCTTCAGGTCGCTTCTCAGATAGCCCGGACACAGTGATGAGTTACGCTGGGTAAACAGCCGGTCGATATAGTACCAGTTCAGCAGCGCGCGGTTCTTGCCGTAGTCGGGGTTGTCGCTTAACGCGGCTTCCGGAAACAGGGCGCGGCTTCCGTTTTCGTAGGGAGTCGAGGCAAGAAACCACCCGAAAGGCGAGCGCAGGTCAATACCTGTCTGGCTCGACTCGAAGTCGTCTATATACGAACTGCCTTTGTCTGAACCGCTTTTTTGCTGATGAGGCACAAGTTTGGCAAATTCGCCGGTAAGGTTCAGGTGTGAAGGCACTGTGGCGTTCACGGTCGGAATGCAGTTTAGCAGGGAGTTGAGCCACGGCAGGTCGGCGTTATAGGCGAAGTTCAGCCCCAGCATGGTGTTGTTCACAGTCTCGTTGCCGATATTCACCTTCTCGGTCAGCGCTTTTTCCGAATAGTGGAGCAGAGTGGCGCCTATGTTGAACTCTTTGTTAAACTGATAGTTGAGGTCGAGCCCGAGCAGCGTTTTGCGCTGGGTGCTGAACATGGACTGGTTCTCAAGGGTCACATTTATGCTTTGACCGGAGTCTATTATGCTCTGGTTGGTGATTGTGACAATACCCATGGCATAATCGACAGTGTAGTCGCTGTTCTCGACAAGGGTTACACCGCCGGCGGTGACAACAACCGACCCGCGGGGCACATTCATGGCGTCAAGCCTTATCTGCGAGCCGGCGGACGCCTGGTATTCACCTGTTATTACAAACTTGTTCTTGTCGGCAAACTGTCGCGCCACAATCAGAGTGGAGTCATACAGCTCAGTGTACAGAAACGGCTCTACCGCAGGGTCTTTTACCCGTTCGCGGAGACCGGAGCCAAACGGCTCGGCAAGCGGAAAAATGACTTTGCCTGATGAGGCGAGAATTGTATAGCCCTCTATATAGTCGAAGAAGCCGTCGGGATTGGACGCCTCGTTGGAGTCTATGCGGTCAAGCCCGGTTAGCTGCAGCAGGGGAGTGCCGCTGACAGAGGCTATGGGCAGAAAGTTTATTTCGGTGCCGGTTGTGTCGGAGAGATATTTTACATATAGCCTGAAATTGTTTTTCTGCACCTGGTATGCTCCGAGTGAATATACATTTTTCATCATGAGTCTCCACATAGGCAGTTTGGGGTTCTGCGTGGTGCTTTTGAGCATTTTTACATACAGGCATTTGTCGGTTTCGGCGATGTCCGATGAAAACTCGCCTACCTGAAACACTTGTCCGCGGTAGGTGTACTCAAACGCTACCGCGAGAACCTCGTCGGCGTTGAGCTGACTTTTAAGCGATATGTATCCGAGGGTGGGGTTGAGGGTGTATTCGCTGCTGCTCAGAAGCCTGGCGCTCTCCACCTTCTCAAAGTCGCTGCCCCCTTCAATACCGAAGGCTCCGAGCGGAGCGAGTGCCTGGGTGACGGTGTTTATGTTGCGGGCTCCGGGATAGTCGGATTTTATTACTGACAACAGGTTGTTGGACGCATTTGCAGGATTGGCAAGCGCCGCGTCAGGAGTCCAGTAGTCTGAGGCGAGCCGGGTACTCTCGCCGAGGTCCATGAACGCCACCATGTTGCGGCTCTGGTTGTAGTTGCCGGTCTTGTTGGTTATCCACACCTCCACGCGGGTGATGTTTACTCCCGATGACACATACGGCAGCTTTGACGCGAATGAGTCGTAATTGTCGCGGAAAAACTGGGCGAGGAAGTAGTGACGGTTCTGGTCGTATTCGTCGGCGCTTATGCTGAATGGGGTTGTCTGCGCTCCCGACCGTGTGCTTACAGAACGTGATTCGGAATTTTGCTGTGACAAAAGGGCTGTGGCGGTGAGCTTGCCAAACTTCAGTTTGCTTTTTATGCCGAACAGAGCCGAACTGCCTCTGATGAGCGACGACCCGGTGGTCATGCTCACATTGCCAGCCTCGATGCTCTGTACAATATCGTCTTCGGTGCCGTCATACTTCAGCTTCAGGTTCTTGGAATCAAAATCGAATGTGGCGTCGGTGTTGTACGTCATGTCAAATTTCAGCCGGTCGCCCACGCTCGCCGCTATGGTAGCCTGGATTTTCTGATCGAAATCAAAATATGTCTTGCGCCGGCTTTGCAGAGACAGAGCCGGGTTGTCGGTTTTTGTCGTTTTTATGCCGGTGGTTATCTGCACCGAACCCTGGGTGCGGAGCTGCACGCCGCCCGGCCCGAAAATACGGTCGAGCGGACCGAGTGCGAAATTCATGTCGAGAACATTGAACGGCTCTTTCTGATTGCCCTCGGCGGTCTGTCTGTCAAGTTCGCGCCAGCGGGAGTGCATGCTCTGCCTGTTTTGCCACAGACGGTACTGCTCGGGGGTGAGAGTGAACGGAGTCACAAGATCGGTGTCGCCGAGGCGGGTGCGTATGACATACATCCCTGTGCCTAAATCGTACTCTATATCGGTTGTTATGTTGGACGGAGTCCTGAGGTCTGCCGGATACGGCTTGCCAAGCAGGTCGTCATAGCTTTGCGGCACCGGATTCTTTACCGTAACGGTAGCGGCGGAGTCGGTGTCAGCCGGCATGGGGCGTGCCTGCGCGTGCGCGTACGAGAACAGCCCCGTCATGAATACAACGAGAACCGACACTATATTGCGAACCATCAGGCAGTTAGTCATACACTGTTCCGCCCGCTGCGCAAAGATAGGATTACATCATTGCAAGAGCTTGTTTTACAGCCGATTCAACCTTTGTTGTCGGGTCTGTGTCAAAAATTTTCCGGAGTGCTTTCTGTGCCGCCGGTTTGGGAAATCCGAGCATTACCAGAGCGGCGAGAGCCTCCTCGAACGCATCGTTTGACGCAGTGGGCTGACTAATAAACGCATCACTACCCGGTTTTATTTTATCGCGCAGGTCAACAATTATTCGCTGGGCGGTTTTTGCGCCGATGCCTTTTACATTTTTCAGCTTCGCGTGGTCTCCGGCTATAATCGCTTTTTCAAGCTCCGCCGGCGCGAGAGATGACAGAATCACCCTTGCGGTGCCGGCGCCGACACCGCTCACGCCTATAAGCGCTCTGAACAGTCCGCGTTCACGCTCCTCTGAAAATCCGTACAGCTGCCACGCGTCTTCCCTGATGGCTTCGTGAACAAGCAGCTTGGCATCCTTGTCGGTCTGCAAAGCGGTGTATGTGCTCAGGCTTATGTTAAGCAGATAGCCCACGCCGTTGCAGTCTATTACAGCGTAAGTAGGGGTGAGTTCGGCGATTGCGCCTCTGAGATATTCTATCATAAGAGTGTCGGAACAATACGGTTGATACAGCTGCAAAATTAGCAAAAGGTTCCCGAAAAAGTGTCACACACCTCCGTTCATTTGTCTCCACCTTTGAAAAATCCTGCAAGATGCTTTTCCTGAAACCTCTGCAGCAGTTCCCAGAAGTTGGGTACGAACAGGGTGCCAACTATGGCGTTGATAAACATTCCGAACACAACAGCGGTGCCGAGCGATATCCGGCTCCCCGCTCCGGCACCTGTGGCAAAGAGCATAGGCATTACTCCGAACACAAATGCCAGTGCGGTCATCATAATGGGTCTGAAGCGTATTTGTCCGGCGTTAAGTGCGGCCTGCCTTATATCCATGCCCGATTTCCTGAAATCGACTGCGTACTCTACAATGAGTATAGCGTTTTTGGCTGACAGTCCGAGCAGCAGAATTATGCCTATCTGTGTATATATGCTGATGCTCTGGGACATGAACAGACACCCCACGACAGTGCCAAGAATGGCAGTGGGCATAGATATTATCACGGCTATCGGGTCGGTAAGACTCTCGTACTGGGCGGCAAGTACAAGCAGTGTTATTATGACGGCAAAAAGCATCACCATACTGATTGTCGTGCCTGCCTGACTCTCCTGATAGGCTTCGCCGGTCCACGCGTATGAGTAATTGCCGCCGAGCGCGTCCGCTACAATATCTTCCATAGCCTGAATGCCTTCAGACGAGCTGACTCCCTGTGCGGTTGTTGCCGTAAGCGCGGCTGTCTGGTACATGTTGTATCGGCTCACAGTCGGTTCGCCCATTTTCTGTTCTATGGTGGTGAATGCGGAAAATGGCACCATCTCGCCGTCGCTGTTGCGCACACTCAGTTTTCTTATGTCCTCTATGTTGGAACGGGCTGCGGCATCACCGCCTATATTCACCTGATACACCCGCCCGAACTCTACGAAATCGTTGACATAACTGCCTCCCGTATAGGAGCCAAGCGCAGAGTACACATCTTCGAGCACAAGCCCGTGCATCTTGACTTTGTCGCGGTCAATATTGAGATTGTACTGAGGCACAACACCTTCGTAGGTCGATGTTATTCCGGCTATTCTCGAATCTTTCGCGGCGGCATCCTTTACCGCGGCAATTGCATTTAGCATCTGTTGGGCGCCGAGAGAATTGATGTCAAGCAGCTGTAGCTCAAGGCCTGAACTCATGCCAAGTCCCGGAATCGCCGGCGGATTGACGGCAAATGCTATCGGTTCCTCGAACTGCGCGGCTATTTCGTCAAATCTTTTCATTACGGCATCCACTTTCTCCGATTTTTTACGCCTGTCGTTCCACGGTTCGAGTATTACAAACATGGAGCCGAAGTTGGACGCATTTCCTCCTCCCATCATTGAAGAGCCTGCAACGGCTATGACATCCTTTACCTCAGGAAGTTTTTTCAGCTGGGCTGTCATGTCGGTCATGACCTTGTCTGTGCGGTCAAGAGACGCTCCTGTCGGCAGCTGTACCGAAGTTATGAAATAGCCCATATCCTCCGAAGGCAGATAGCTTGTCGGCATCTTCAGAAATCCCCAGAATGCTATTGCTGTCACAGCCAGGTATATACCTATCGCTACCCAAGGCTTTTTCAGGAATTTGCCGACTATGCGCATATACACGGCGAGGGTTGCGGAGTAGCCTTTTTCAAAATACCTGTACACAAAAAAGCGTGAGGGTTTGCCGGACCGCAGGAACAGCGTGCACATGGCGGGAGTGAATGTCAGCGCATTGAAGCCCGAGAATGCTGTCGATACTGCAATCGTGAGAGCAAATTGTTTGTATAGCTCGCCTGTGATTCCGGAAACAAACGCTGTCGGTATGAATACGGAGAGCAGTACCAGAACCTCGCCTATGACCGGACCCTGAAGTTCCGTCATGGCTTTTCTTGCGGCTTCGCGTGGAGTGGTTCCGCCTTTGTCAAGTATTCGCGAACAGTCCTCCACCACAACTATCGCGTCGTCCACAACAATGGCTATGGCAAGAACGAGACCGAACAGTGTCAGCGTGTTCAGGGTAAAGCCCATAATCTTCATTACGGCAAATGTGGCGATGAGAGACACCGGTATCGTGAGCATCGGTATGATTACCGCGCGCCAGTTCTGAAGGAACAGAAGTATCACTATCATGACAAGCAGAGATGTCTCTACAAATGTTACAAGTAGTTCTTCAATTGACGCGTCTACATAGTCGGACGTGTTCAGCACTACCCGGTAGTGTACACCTTCGGGCATGTATTCCTGGAGACGTTCAAGCTCCGCAATCACGTTTTTGGTAACGGTGAGGGCATTGGCTCCGGGCAGCTGGTAGATTCCCATAAGAGCCGCTTCTCCGCCATTGACACGCGATACCTGCGAGTAGCTTTCACTGCCAAGCTCTACCGTGGCTATATCCTTTAGCCTTAGCATATTGCCGTCTTTGTCAGACTTAAGTATTATGTTGCCGAACTCCTCTGCGCTCCGGAGTTGCCCCTGGGTGGTAAGGTTGAACTGAAACTGTCCGTCGGCAGGAGCGGGAGCCGCACCGACCGACCCCGCAGACACCTCCATGTTCTGTGACTCAATCATGCTCATGACATCCGATGGCGTGAGTCCGCGCACCCGCATCTTCTCCGGATCCAGCCACACACGCATGCTGTATTCCCCGGCTCCGAACGCGCCAACTCCTCCAACACCGTCAATACGGGCAATGTCATCCACAAGATGCAACTTCGCGTAGTTGGTCAGATACAAAGCATCGTATCGGGCGGGGTCATCGCTTTCTATGGCTACGAAAAGAATGATGTTGCTGGACTCGGACATTACAGACACACCCTGCTCTTTCACAGCGGCGGGCAGTGTCGCCTCTGCCATTGATATGCGGTTTTGTACCTTTACGGCAGCCATGTCCACATCTGTGCCGTTCTCAAAAGTCACTGTAAGGCTATACGAACCGTCGCTCCCGGAAGTGGAGCTCATGTACATCATACCCTCTACACCGTTTATCTGTTCTTCAAGCGGCGCGCCGACAGTCTCGGCTACCGTCTTGGCGTCAGCGCCGGGATAAGTGGCGCTTACATTGACTGTCGGTGGCGTGATGTTGGGATATTGCGCTATAGGCAGGGTCTTGACTGTGAGCAGCCCTGCTATAATCATAAGCACTGCTATGACTATGGAGAAAATAGGGCGGTCTATGAAAAAGCGTGAAAACATAATCAGAAGGGCGAGGGGTTAGTTTTCAGTGACAGGGTTTACTGTCATTCCGTTGCGCACTTTGAGCATGGCTTTGGTCACATAGCGGTTGCCGGCGCTTATGCCTTTTGTCACAACCCGCAGGGTGTCATGATACAGGTCTCCGACTGTGACGGGGGTGTACACAACCTTGTCCGAGTCGTTCACCGTATAAAGATATTTGCCGAGCTGGTCTGTTGACAGCGATGCGTCCTTCACAAGCACTGCCTTAGGGTCGGTTTTCCATGGTAGCTTGACCGATACATACATGCCGTCTCTGAGCTCGTTGTACGGATTGCTTACTTCTGCCTTAAGCTCTATTGTGCCGGTGGAGGCGTTTACGGCAGGCGACAGATAGTAAAGGTCGCCGGTGTATGAATGCGGCAGTTGTTCAGAGAATTCCAGGGGTATTCTGGTATAGTCTATGCCTTCGCGGTTGGCGGTCGTCGAGTGCATACGCAGAAATGAGTCATCCTCTATATAGAACGTGGCAAGCATTGTGGCATCGTCATAAATTGTTGCAAGCGTAACCGGAGACACCTCGCCTCCTATGTAGGCGCCGGGGTCGACAGTGCGTGAGGAAATATGCCCTGTAATAGGGGCTTTGACTGTACAGTAGCCGAGATTGGTGCGGGCTGTGCGCAGAGCTGCCTCAGCCTGTTTTATAGCTGCCTGACTCTCTTCCAGAGAGTTTTTTGCCTCGGCTACCTCCATCTGTGACACTGCATCGCTTTCAAGAGCCTTTTTCATGGCGGCATACTGGCGGGTGGCGTATTCGTTGGAGCTTTTGGCGGTGGCAAGCTGAGCCTCTGCCTCGGCAACGGCGTTGCGGTATGTTTCGCTTTCTATAGTGAACAGCACATCCCCTTTATGTACAAGGTCGCCGGCAGAAAAGTTGGACGACAGCAAAGTGCCGTTGACACGTCCCACAACCTCCACGACATTTGTCGCTGACAGAGTGCCGGGATAGCTCTTGTAAAGTGTAAGCGAGTCGGTGATAGCTTCGGCTACCTGAATTTCGGGTATCTCATTGCCGCCGGCGGCGTTTTTGTGTCCGCAGCCGTACAAGCAGACTGTAATGCAGGCAAAAACTGGTATTATTATTCTTTTTGTCATGATATGTCGGTAATTGGTTCTATTCGTAATATGACACAGGTGTGCCGGCGGTGTCGGTTCCGCCGCCAAGAGCCTTGTACAGGGTTATGAGCGATGTTATGGCAGTGCCTTTCGCGGCTATAAGCTGATTGGAGTATGTCAGATATGACATCTGGGCATCGGCTACATTCGTAAATCCCGAATTGCCGCTTTTGTACAGGTCCACCGCTTTAGTGTAGGCTCTGTGGCTTTGTGCGAGAGCTTCTTCGAGAGCCGTTATGGTTTCCAGCGAGCGTGCGTATGAATAAATGGCATTGTCAACCTCGCTCACAGCGGTCTGTACCGTTGAGTGGTAGGAGGCAATCAGCTCTTCCATCTGCGCCCGGGCTTCGGCAACGGCGTATTTGCGGCTGAACCCGCTGAACAGAGTCCAGGAAAGGGTGGGTTCGATGCTGTAGGTCAGGCTTTCCTTGCTGAACAGGTTATCGGCTCTGTGGCTTGCGGTGCCTATGTTGCCTCGGATTGAAAGAGTTGGCAGAAACTCCTTTTTTGCAAGTCCGAGAGCGGCGGCAGCTGCCGCTAAGTTCTGCTCGGCTGCGATAATGTCCGGACGACGGCGCATAAGGTCGCCGGGAACTCCCGCTGCCGGAACGGCAGGGCAGAAGGGCAGAACCTGGGCTGAATCAAGCGATGCCGGGAGTTCGGAGGCGTATTCGGCGAGCAGCAGGGCAAGCGAATTGCGCAGAGTGTGTATCTGTGATTCCAGTGGGGGAATAGTCGACAGTGTGGATGAATATACTGTGCGTGCCTGTGCTACATCAAGGGCGCTTGCGAGTCCTGTTTCATGTCTGGCTTCTGCTATTTTTACAATTTTCAGCTGTGACTCGCTGTGGCTTTTTGCTATGGCAAGTTGTGTTTGCGCTACACGATAGTCTATATATGTTGTGGCTATCTCGGCGGAGACACTGAGCATGACTCCCTCATACTCTGCGCGGCTTGCACGCCATGAAGCCTTTTTCTCATTGACACCTGCACGCACTTTGCCGAAAACATCGATTTCCCAGCTGACATCGGCTCCGATATTGAAGTAGCTGTCGGATGTGGCTGGTGCTGTATGTGATGTTGTCATGCCGCTTGCCCGTTCCTTGGTCCACCCTGCCGAAATACCGGCTGTGGGGTAGTATCCGGCGCGGGCAATACCGGTCTGCGCTTTTGCAACCGCCATGCGTTTTATTGCAGCCGCAATGTCATAGTTGTTTGCCCTGCCTGTGGCAATCAGCGAATCAAGAACCGGGTCGTTAAAACTCTTCCACCACATGCTGCTTACAGAGTCTGTGACAGAGTACGGTGATTCATACACCCACCTTTCCGGCATTCTGCCCGCGGCAATCTGTCTTGCTGTCTCCGGAGTTTCAGCTGACGCAGTGAATACAAGAACACAGGTGGCGGTTGCCAGAGAGGATGCGCGTTTTACCGGTATGCGTATGAAATTCATTGTTGAAACGTTTGTATTTGGAATACAAACGCTCGGTTTGCTCATAAAGTTCGTACAAAAAAAGAAGGCTTCCCCGCTTGTGGAAAGCCTTCTCTGTATAGTATGGTGTGTTGTGTGCGGTCAGTCTGCGAGGTCTACTGCATAGTACATCTTTTTGCCGGTAGGATACAGACCGGTGATGAACATCACTTTGTCGTACTCGTCGTTGCTTTTCATAATGGAGTCATATACTTTCTCAACATCTTCGGCTGAGTTGACACGGGCGTTGTTGATGTCAAGAATCACAAAGCCGTCTTTAATGCCGGCATCTTTGAATTTGCCCTCTTTCAGTCCGGCTACCTGCACGCCGTAGGAAATTTTGAGATTTCTCTTGGTGTCGTCGCTGAGTTTCTTGAAGGCGCAGCCGAGATTCATCACATTGGCGGCCTGTACGAGTCCGGTACTGCCCTGGTTGTTGAACAGGGTCACTTCGGTGTTGTGTTTCTTGTTGGCGCGTACATAAGTGATTTTAACCTTGTCGCCGGGGCGGTAGCGGTTTATCTGTTCCATCAGCTGGGCGCCGTTGTGGGTTTCCACATCGTTTATGGCAATGATTACGTCGCCTGCCTTAATGCCGGCTCCCATGGCGGCTCCGCGGTCAACAACCTCGCCGACAAGAAGCCCGTCGTTGACAATTGTTATGTCATGCTCCTTTTTCAGTTCGGGAGTCAGCTCCTGATAGGCTATGCCGAGAACCGCGCGCTGAACAGTGCCGTACTGCTTGATGTCGGTCATTATTTTGGTGACAATGGATGTAGGTATGGCAAACGAATAGCCCGCATAGTTGCCGGTCTGGGAGTATATGGCTGTGTTTATGCCCACCAGCTCGCCGGCAAGGTTGACAAGCGCGCCGCCGGAATTGCCCGGATTTACCGCAGCGTCGGTCTGTATGTACGATTCTATGCCCATGCGCCGGCTTTGGGTCGATGCCGATATGGAACGCGCCTTGGCGCTGACAATGCCTGCGGTGACAGTGGATGTGAACCCGAAAGGATTGCCGACGGCGAGTACCCATTCGCCTACTTTCAGCGCGTCGCTGTCGCCAAAGGGTATTACAGGCAGCCCCGATGCATCTATCTTGATGAGCGCAAGGTCGGTCGAGGGGTCGGTTCCGATTACGGTGGCGTTGAAGGTGCGGTTGTCGTTGAGGGTTATTTCAAGCCGCTCGGCTCCGTCAATCACATGGTTGTTGGTAACAATGTAGCCGTCTGCCGATATTATCACGCCGCTGCCGAGTCCGAGAGGCTGCTGTTCCTGCTTTTTAGGCTGCTGCTGGGGCTGCTGGCGGTAGGGATTGCCGAAAAAGAATTCGAAAAACGGGTCGGAAAAACCTTGTCCCTGCTGCTGGGCAGAGCGCGGAGTGGCATAGCTTTTTATACTGACAACTCCGTTTATTGAGCTTTCAGCGGCTTTGGTGAAGTCGTTTTCCACTCCGGGGTGGTTAGCCACTTTCCATACACCGCTTCCGGAGCTGTCGTTTTGTCCGGACACTTCGGTGTCTTCAAAATAACGGTTTATGCTGTCATTCCGCATCAGTGTCACAGTAGTGGCTGAGGCGGCTACTGCAATGGCACAGCCTGTCAGCAATGTCTGTAGTTTCTTGTTCATAATGAAAAATGGTTATGATTGTGGTCGGTTTATATTATCTTTTTAATGTGATTTGCGGCAAATATAGTGCAATAGATAGTGAACGGAATTTAATGCAGTGTAAAAAAGAAATAATTTAAACCGTTTTAATACAGAAGGGTGGCGAATTAAAGGAAATTTAGGCTATAAATGTGAAAATGTGGTGCATAGCGTTTATTTTTACTGACAATCTGTCGCTGCATTTAAGGAATAATTGTAATTTTGCCGTATGACTATGCTTATGGATGTTTTACGGAAAAGTAATGTCTGTGTGCTGCTGGCAGTGATTGCCACGGGGCTTCTGCTTGCATCTTGCGGCTCCAGGCGCACTGTTGTAGCCTCTAAGGCTGCGTATTATATGTCAGGCAACAGCTCTAAAGGCGGCTCGACAAAGGGGGGCGCTTCCGCTCCGTCGTCAATATCTGTAAACAGCGATTTGCCGGAGGCTACCAAGGCGCTTTTGCGCGAGGCTGACAAGTGGCTCGGCACCGCCTACCGTTATGGGGGCAACTCCCATTCGGGGGTCGACTGTTCCGGACTTGTGTGCGGGGTGTTCAATACGGCGCTCGCCATTAAGCTGCCGAGAAGCTCAGCCCAGCAGAGCTCATATTGCCGCAGCATATCCAAAAACGAACTTACAGAGGGCGACCTTGTGTTTTTCAGCACCGGCGGTGGCAGAGGAGTCAATCATGTAGGCATGTATATAGGTAATGGCAACATGGTTCATTCGTCAACAAGCAAGGGGGTTATAATCAGCTCACTGTCGGAAGCATATTATAAACGCACCTACCATTCGAGCGGCAGGGTAGAGCAGTACTATGCCATGATTTCAGGCGGCAAGGGCAACAAAGGCAAAAAGCCTTCATCGCCGCAGGCACCGTCTGTGCCTCAGATAGAGAAGCCTGAGCCTGACGGAGACATCCTTCTTGCCGGAGCTGACATTTCAGTAAAGGATGCTGCTAAGAATGTAGCGGCGAAAGTGGCTGCCGCCGCAGTGAAAAAAGCTGCGGACGAGGCCTCTGCCAAGCTGGTTGCCGTGACTCCTGGCGAAGCCACCCGCGCGGCGCTTGAGCGCACCCGCCGCAAGGTAATTGACGAGGTAATCGAAGAGAAGGTCGATTCAATAGTAACCGAATTTTTTGACTGATGGCTGTACTGGTACCTTCCGGTCTTCCGGCAGTGGAAGCTTTGTCCTGTGAAGGAGTGCGAACAGTGACTACAACCGGATTCAAAGCGAGTCTGCGCATAGGAGTGCTGAATCTCATGCCTCTTAAAATAAATGCGGAAACAGACCTGATACGTTTGCTCGCGTCATCGCCGCTACCTGTGGAGATTGCTCTCTTTGAACCTGCCACACACACTTCAAAATCCACACCCGCCGAGCATCTGCGCAGGTTTTACAATAAGTTTTCATCTGTTGGCGCAGGTGAGTTTGACGGATTTATAATAACCGGAGCCCCTGTTGAAAAAATTGCGTTTGAGGATGTCGACTACTGGCAGGAGCTCTGTGCAATAATGGATATGCTGAAACGGTATGTCCGTTCTACGCTTTATATCTGCTGGGCGGCTTTTGCCGGGTTGTATCATCACTATGCCATAGACAAAAAGCTGTTTGATAAAAAGTTTTCAGGAGTGTTTGCTCATTCAGTCACCACCCCGTGCCGGCTCACGGACGGGTTTGATGACGAGTTTTATGTGCCCCACAGCCGGTTTGTCGGTTTTGACCGCAGCGAGGTTGCCTCACATCCGCAGCTGTGTATAGTAGCCGAGAGTGCCGAATCAGGCATATATATAATAGGTGAGAAGGGCGGACGCGATTTTTTTATAACCGGTCATTCGGAGTATGCGCCTATGACTCTCGACAGCGAGTATCGTCGCGATGTGGCAAAGGCTCTCGACCCTGCGGTGCCGTGCAATTACTATGTTGATGACAATCCGGCTAATGCGCCGGCGGTAAGGTGGCGCTCACATGCGCGCCTGCTTTTCAACAACTGGCTTAACCATTATGTGAGTCCGGACGCGGTTTGCGGGGTGGTTACCCGTTCCTGACCGCGCTTTCAAGTTCTTTCCAAAGGCGTTCATCCGGCACCGGTGCGGTCAGGTCTATCTCCTTGCCGCTTACGGGATGTATGAAATGAATACGTCGGGCAATAAGCGATATGCCTCCGTCGGGGTTGCTGCGTTTGCCGCCATATTTCAGGTCACCTTTTATCGGGCAGCCAATCGAGGCGAGCTGTACACGAATCTGGTGCTTGCGTCCGGTTTCGAGATTTACTTCAAGCAGGTTGTAGCGTTCGCCGCGGGCAAGCAGCCTGTACGACAGTGCGGCGCGCTTGGCACCGTCGGAGGGCGACAGGCTGTAATACGACTTGTTGTTGCGTTCAACACTCGTTATATAGCCTTCGAGCCTTGCGGATTCTTCGGCAGGGCATCCTCGTGTTATCGCCCAGTATGTTTTTTTTATCTTGCCTTCGCGAAACATTTCATTAAGCCGGGCAAGGGCTTTGGAGGTTTTTGCAAAAACAACAAGTCCGCCCACCGGACGGTCAAGCCGGTGCACGACTCCGCAGAAAACATTGCCGGGTTTTGCGTATTTTTCTTTTATGTACTGCCGCACAGTCTCTACCAGCGGGATGTCGCCGGTGCGGTCGCCCTGCACAATTTCGCCTACCGCTTTGTTTACAATTATTATGTGGTTGTCTTCGTAAATTACTTCCATCAGAGGGCTATTTTGCGTGAGCGGGTGCCGTATTTTATGATGTACACTCCGCGCCTGAGTTCTTTGGTTTCGGCGCGGCCGGAACCGTTGGCGGTGGCGCTGCAGGTCAGCTGCCCGTTTAAGTCGTAGACATTCACTACAGTGCCGCTTTCAAGACCGGTCAGAGAGATAGAGCCGCCTGCCGCAGTAGCTTTGACATCATCGGAGCCGATGCCTTCTATAGCGTCTATGACGGCTTCCATGACTATGACATTACAACCGCCCCACACTTCGTTGTCGGCGTCAGCCATGGCTATTATGGAGGCGTTGCCGGCGGCTATACCGGTCACAAGTCCTTCCTGGTCCACAGTGGCGACCTCCTCGTTGCTGCTTTTCCACACAATATCCTGACGGGCGCCTGCGGGCAGCACAACGGCGGTCAGAGGGCTGGATTCGTCCACGGTAAGATATATGCCGGTGTAGTTGAGAAACACTCTCACGGGGTCGGCGTAGTCCACCTCGACATTGCATTCTGTCACAAGGCTGCCGGTGGTGCCGGTTATTGTAGCCGAGCCGACACCTACTGCGGTGACGTTGCCGTACTCGTCCACAGTGGCAACCTCCTCGTTGTCGCTTGTCCAGTCGGCTCTCTGTTCGGCACCTGCCGGCTCTACCGTGAATTCTATTTTTTCAGTATCGCCGATTTTGAGTGAGAGAGCGGGGTTGGAAACCGTTATCTGTGTCGGTTCGGAGTAGTCTACAAACAGGCTTATGGTGCCGATGATGTGTTTGTCGTTTGTAGTCAGGGCAGAGATTGTCACATCGCCGACACCTACGCAGGCGAGTGCCCCGGTGTTTGAAACGGTGGCTATCTTGTCGTTGCCTGTAAACCACATTACGTCCTGCGACGCGTGCTGAGAGTTGACAGTGGCGGTGAGCTGTGCGGTGTCGCCCACCCTCAGCACCTCTTTGTCTATTGTCACGGTCACTTCGGTAGGCTTGGCGTACACTACCTCAATCTGAATGGTAGAGCTGACACTCTCGTCTGCCGAGGCGGCAGCCTTGAATTTGGCGGTGCCGGGTGCCACGGGGGTTATGACTCCGTCGGCGCTGATAGCAGCCACCGCCGGGGTTTCGGCGCTCCATACAACCTGCTGCAACGCTCCCGCCGGCAGCACCGCGGCTTTCAAAGCGAGGTTGGTTCCGAGAGCCATGAGGGTGTTCTGAGCGGAGATTTTAACGCCTGTGGGGGCGGCGTAGTCCACAGCCACCTCGCAGCTTTGAGTGTATGTGCCGTAGTCAAACTGAGTGCTTACCGTTATTGTGGCGGTGCCTGGGGCTTTGGCAGTGAGGTTGCCTGTGGCGTCCACAACAGCGACATCCTCGTCCGAGCTTACCCATGTCATCACTGTCTGTGAGTCTGCCCATATTCCTTCAAACTCCTGTCCGCTCATCTTCGCAGACAGTCTGAGCTGATTGCCGCTGGCGAGCGACACCACCCCCTCAACCGGCTCTCCTGCGGCCGTGAGGTTGAGCTTCAGCGGAGCCATAGCCGCTATTTCGTTGTCATCCGCCCAGTTGGGGTCAGCCTCATAGGCATCCAACAGCTCTTCCGGCACATATACGGTAGCGCCTGAGACAACCGGAGCGTCAACCGCCACCGGCTCGGTGCTTTTTAGTATAACCTCGGCGAGATTTACTCCGGTGAATGCTGTCGGGGCGATTGTGCTCACAGAGGTGCCGAGCACAATGCGTTTCAGCCCGGCACATCCGGCAAATGCCTCCGCGCCTATGTCTGTCACCTTGTCCGGGACGGTCACTGTGGTGAGGCTGAAACATCCGCTGAACGCGCCGTCTCTGATTTCGGCGATGTTGCCGCCAAGCTTCACTGAGTAGAGCGAGGTGCATCCCCTGAATGCCGATTCGGGAATTGCAGCGAGCATACTGCCGTTTTTCACAGTGCGGAGCTTGTTGCAGTTTTCAAAAGCGCCTTCGCTGATGAGCAGAGTGGTGGAGGGTATTGTGAAATGAATCAGCGGCGCTCCCTTGAACGCGTTTTTGCCGATTTGCTGAAGGCTCAGTCCCGGTTCGAAGTATTTTACCGACGAATTTTCAAAGGCGCTTTCCTCCACAGCCACGCACCCGTCAGGCAGCTTCACAGTGTCTACGCATTTCATGCCTTTGAAGCGCCCGGCAGATATGGTTTCAATGCCTTCGGGGAGTGTGAGCGAGGTCGTGCGCTCGTCGTTGACATACAGCATTGCGGCAACGGTAAAGGGGTTGGGGTTGTCGCCGAGGTCGATAGACAGCCACTGTTCGGCAGAGGAGATGTACACCCGGCTGATTTCATCGGCACCGGTGAATGCGTCGGGCGAGCATTCGGAGATGCTCGGCGGCAGCACCAGGGATATTGCGGAACTGCGCAGTATCGGACCGTTTATCGCCGTGACAACATAAGAGGCGTCTCCAAACTCCACCACCGGCGGCACATTAATCTTCACCGGGCTGAACTGCGGGTCGGAAAATCCGGTCACAGCCACTTCGTCGGCGTTCAGAATTTCGTATGTGAATCCTCCGGTGCTGAATCCGGCATCACCCTCCGCGCCGGCATTCAAGGCAAAAGCGGCGGCAATACATGCCCCGCTCGCCAGAATTTTGTAAAAACTGCTCATACCTCTTTCCTGTATAGAAAAATCATGCTGTATGCTGCAAAGTTACTTATTGTTTGCCTCCCGACAAAATTTTTGACGGGAGGCTGTGAGTTCAGTCGGGTACCCGTTCGAGTTTTTTGAGATAGTAGTCGCGCAGGTCGCTCCACTTGTAGTAGGGGGCAGCGGCGGTTGCCACAGGCAGTGTTGTCTCGCGTTCGTTGAGAAGCACTTTCACCAGCACGTCGGCGGGGTCGGTGCTGCCTTCGGGACGGTAGAAAATCACCTGTACGTTGGACGCCATGGGAAATATCTCGTAGTTTTTCCATTTTTCGGTCACTTCGTCAAGGTTGTTTATCTCGTCGCCGTAGTGGTCAAGCTCCATGAGCACCACAAGCGGCAGCACACACACTTCGTGACCGAAGCGCAGGTTGGCGCTTGTGCGGGGCGATGCGAGAGTGGTGTCAGCCGATTCTATCATGTTGCGCAGCAGGCGGCGCTGTGAAAAGGCGGCGAGGTTGTCGGTGAGGCGGCTGTTGCCCATTCTCACGAACCATGACACATTGTCGTTTACCCACTGGTTGTAGATTTCGTCTTCGTCAAACAGGTCGTAGAAGTGGGGCATTCCGTAGTGGCTCTGCGCGTTGGCGCTCAGTTTTTCGAGATACCATGCGAGTGAGCCTACATTCATGGAGTCGGCTGCGAATTTCGGGTCGGTCACCAGTTTGTCTATGAACTTGTGTTCCGTGCGGTTTTTCTTCTGGAACTCCTTGAGCTGATCGGAGGCGAGCTTGGCTGCGTTCTGGGCTACAGTGTCGGTGTCAGTGAAGTTCATGTAGTACATTGTCGAGCGCGACGCGTCGCTTGTAATCTCGAGGGCGGGGTTTGCCGCCAGAAGCTCCTGAAGCTCGTTGTCCATCGAAAGGATGCAGCGTATCACCACTGTGGACTTTGCGTCGACATGGCTGCCGTCGGCAAACACTTCGGGAAAGTTGGCATACATGCGCCGGGCTATGCCTCTGTGCTGGGCGGCACCGAGCGGGGTCAGCTCGCCGTCGCGTCCGCGCGACTGCACTTCTATGTCGCGCAGCTGGGCGAGCACTTCCTTGCCCCTGGGGGTGAGCTTGCCGTTGCGCTCGGCAATCTCGAGAATCTCAACCGGGGTGCGGTACATGGACTTGCCGATGTGCCAGCGCGAGCCGTGGCGTCCGTAGTGCTCTATGTGAAACGGCTTGTAGCCTTTTGGCGAGGGAGTGAGTTCCGGCGCGGGCGACGAGGTGTAGGGGTAAGCGTAGTAATTGCTTGCGAGCTGGTCAAGCTGAATTGTGGGCGTGGTGGCAGAGGCTCCTGCCGCGCATAGGCATGCTATGCCTGCAAGTAGTATTTTCATGATTTGAAACCGGTTTATTATATGTTCATTCACAAAAATAGGCAAAAAATTCCGAATAACGGTTAAGCCGGGGGTAAAAGAGAGGCGGAGACTCTCGCGAGCCTCCGCCTCGGTAAAAATACAATTGCTGTATTTTTCAGGATTATATGTGTCACGGTCGGGAATCGGTGCCGTCTGCGACCTCACGGTCTCGCCGGCATTCTCCGACCGCTGTGATTGTGTCAGTCAATTTTTACTTTGACGGCTTTGCCTGCGGGAGTGCGCACAATGTAGATGCCTGCACGCAGTCCGGTGGCGTTGACGCGGCGTCCGGTGATGTCGAACACGGCGCTGCCTTCGGGGGCTATGATGCTGCCGCCCTCGGCGCGGATTTCGCTTTCGGTTCTGTCAGCGCCTATACCGTCGATGTCGGTGGGTATGAAGCTGATGAACTGGCTCAGGAGCTGACCGGCAGCCTTGCCGCTCTCGACAAGGATAGCCTGGAGATAGCCGCCCTTCGAGTATCTGATGGGGGCGCTGTCGGCGGTTACAAATCCGTCGGCGTTGTCCACGGTCAGGGTGTTGGGCGAGTTGAGCGAGTAGTAGATTTTCCATTCACCGGTCACAGTCTCTTCGGGAGAGAGTGTGATGAGCACTTCCTCGGCGCTTGTCTCGGTGTCGATAGCCACTTTCACCCGTCCGCTCACCTTGTCGGGGTCTTCGGGAGTTGCAGCCGGTTCAGCAACCATTACATTCATGGAGCTTACCTCGCCTTTTCTGTTGCCCTCTTTGGCATACGCCCAGAGCATTGTGGCTTCGGTGAAGGGAACTGCGGCGGTGTAGCGGGTCCAGTTGTCCTG
>RIBJ01000053.1 GCA_003762715.1 Muribaculaceae bacterium Isolate-104 (HZI)
GAAAAAAAACAAGATTTTGATAACAGGATAACCTTTTGACATACAGACATAGAAAAATTACCCGCTCCGGACTGAAGCGGTTAAGGGAGGATGTGCTCTTTATTTTAGTTTAAATGAAAGAGCCGTGCCGATGCCGTGTTTTTTACGCTGTTCTATCAGAGCGCGTTCCGAGATTCCCAACAGCTTTGCCGCTCCTGTCCAAGAACCACTGCGACGGTACGCCTCAATGATTTTTTCCTTGTCTTTTTGCGGCTTGCGCAGAGTAAGGCTGTCATCTGCATCAGGCTCCGACTGGCTGAAATTGAGGTCAGTTGCCGATATTATATCTGTCTTTGAATGGAATGCGGCATAGAGGACGGTGTCTTTCAGTTCCCTTACATTGCCGGGCCACGGGTGCAGCTTCAACGCTTTGACTGCCGAGGCATCGAGCTTTTTCCTGTGCTGTTCTCTGTTGTGGGCAAAACGTGTCAGGAAATAGTCTGACAACGGCACGATGTCTTCGGTCACCTCCCGTAATGGCGGCACTGTGATGTCAACCGGTCGTAGAGTATAGAACAGATTTGGGCGGAACGTCTTTTCAGACACCATGCGGCGCAGGTCGGGGTCTGCTGTGCATATAACCCTCACATTCGGATGCTCGTTTTCAAGTATGTGAAGAAGTACCGATTGTTTCTCGAAGGTCAGCAACTGCACGTTCTTGATTATGATCGTACCGCCGTCAGCCTTCTTGAAGTATCCTTCCATACGGTTAAGGACTTCACTTCGCAGATTTGCAGGGTCATGGTTGCCGACAAGTGCCGCGCCGCCGGCTTCTATGACGGTACATGGCTTTTGTGACCGTGAACTGAGCCTGTAAATCTCTTTTGCAATCTGCTCTTTCCCTGAACCGCATTCGCCGAAAATGACGGCATTGACGTCCGTCGCGGCAATATTTCTTATTGCCCTTTCAATCCCGGCAAATGCCTCACTTTTGCGTGGTATAAGCTCGTCAGGAAGCAACAGCATTGTTCTGCCCGGTCTTGCATACCTGCCCACTGTTTCGACAAGCTGCTTGTCCATTGCCGGACGCTGAATGATGTTGACGGCACCGCCATCCTTCATCACATCGGCAATATCCAACGGGTTGAGATTGTCCACTATGGCGATTACGGGGAATCCATATCCCTCCGCCTTCTGCCAGTTGATTAACTCCTGCGCTGTGCCACGGACGAATTTCATCGCCGCGACAATCACTGCGCCGGGTGGCAATTTCGCCACCTCGTCCTTTGCTACCTCCATCGTCTCGACGGCAATCGGCTCATAACTGTGCTTGACAAGCATGCCCACCATAAGCCGACGGTCTGATTCGGAGGCATCAACAATGAGTACCTTGTTCATAAGATTATAATTAAACATTTGAGGTTATTCATTAACAGTCCCCGACAAAGCTGCCGAGGACCGAATTTTTGTTTGTATGATTAGCTGTTTCTTTCAGAGTTCCTTTAATGTGTTATAAATTTTAGTATTAATGCTTAGCCTGTGCTGTTGATTATAGAGTTGCCTTTTTCCATGTTATTTTTCTAATGGGTTATAGAACTGTGACCAATCTTCATTCAGACGATGGAAACCTTGCTCACTATTATCCATAATTATAATCCGTGCGCCGGTATTGCGGACAAATGCTCCTGCGTTTTGATACATTTCACGCTCAAATCGCTTCCAGTCTTCTTTATTCATGGTTTTACGGTTCCAGTCATAACGGATTATCGGCTGCGTTTTTTGCGTTAAGCCTTCTGCCTCAAACACAAAATTATGCTCGGAATCCTCTGCTTTAAGAACAAGGCCCTTGACTCCGTTTAGTTTCCACGGACCGTATGGCAACGGAATGTCATTGGTGTAATATACTTTCCATTCGCGCCCTCCGTAGGTACATTTAGCCGCATGACAGTGGTAGCCCATCACTGTGGCTGTGTCTTCAAGAACGTACGTCCATACAGGAGCGGGAGTATTCTCCGTATATTCAATAACTTGAGAAGTATAGGGAACACGATGGGTGACAATGGTCGTCGAATCAGCATGATTGACAAGAAGGTCAAATCCGACATAATTCTCCGGCACGGTCTGGAATTGCATTGTGGTTTTGAGTTCTTTAGTGTTCCGGATGTCAAGATCACGGAGATTGCGACTGAAGAAGGCGTTGTATTTACGTCCAAGTTGCAGATCCATCAGGTCTTCTTGACTGAGCGAATCGTCTTTCTCAGTTGCCTTGTATTTGAATCGATAGGTGATTGTTAGATAACAGGAGTCAAGTGCTTGTGCTTTGTCGGTATCCTCATGGGCAAGTGTGAATGTCGGTGTATCCATTGCATAGGTAACTGTGACCTGTGCTGAGACATACACACATGAGAGCATCATTAAAGATGCTAAAGCTAAAAGTGTCTTTTTAATCATTCTCATATTGGTGTTTTTTTAGTTGATAATTTTCATAGTTGTTATTTTATGCTGAATCTAATGCCAAGCATGATTGTACGGCCACGCAGACGATATTGACTTGAATACTGTATGATTCCGTTATCATTATAGCGGCGAAATATTCTGCAATCCAACAAATTGCTACATTTGAGGGATAATATTGCGTTCCCTAAGGAATATTCTATATTGCAGTTGAGGAAAGTATTGTTTCTATAACTCGCTGAATAGTCGTTGTAATAATACATTACAGTCGGCATCAGGCTAAGTTGCTTACAGGGCCAGATAACGAAAGATGTTGAATTGGTGAATGTATGTTTCGCATTTCCGTTGGCTATACCGTCGGTAAATGTCTTGGATAATGAAAATTCATTTGAAGTCTCAAAAGTAATCCATCGGGCGAAAGAAGCTGTAAAGGAAATGTTCGCTCGCAGATAATTGCTTCGCCCTCTGTGCATGGCATCATCGACATAAAACTCATTCTGACTTGAGCCGATTGTAAACGATTCGCTTATCTTGGAATTCCATTTGAAAAATCCTTTGGAAAATGTCTGGTCTCCCTGCCAGATATTACCACTTGTAGCATACGGCAGTCTTATATACTTGATAATATCGTCAGTCACATCATATCCATTGGATAAGCTATTATAGGAATAAGCATGTGTTAATGTCACACCTCCAAACAGCATATCGAGCACGCTTTGGTAACTTGCACTTAAGGCCGTTTTTATAGTCCTGTTGATTTTAGCCTCAAGTTGGTACGGATTCGAAATAGAAGTACGATAATCAATATATCGCCTCTGTGCCATGAGGGAAAGGGCTGCGGGCATAGATTCCTCGCAGGTTGATGTCAACGCAAAAGACAAACGCTCCGATGGTTTGAAAGTGAGATTTGTGTAAGGTTTGAACGAAAAGAACATTTTGTCATATTTCCATTCTCCGTCTGTCGATGTATAATATTCAAAACCGACAGGCATGTATATCAGCCATTGGAATCGCTGACCGTAATGCAGAAAGAACTTAGGTGTGATGTTGGCACCTAACTGCCAAGTTCGTTGATTTCCTGATGTAAGATTTTCAGCCAGATTCAGTTCCGTTTTAGCCTGCTGCCATTGCGCATCGAAGCCGCCGTTGAGGTTGAACATAAAATGAGGCACTGCAACGGCGATTATAGATGCAGTTCCGCCGGTGTTCAGATTTCTTTGTCTTACAGTCTGATCCATACCACATTCTATCAACCGAAGTATTCCGAATTTATCAGTATAATTGGCATGCAAGGTCGCCTCGCCAATGCCCCCCTGTTTATTCTTATAATTTATCTTCAGCACATCATCTATATTAAATGAATGTCCTGAGAATTGCTGTCCTATCAAATCGTTGATAGATCCGTCGCCATGAGGAAACGACGCACTTGCTGTAAAAGCGTTTTTGATATAACGCTCATTACCGTTCAGCTTATAGACTGCATGTGCTCCTACGAATTGCTGGCGCATACAGGCTCTATTCGATTCATCTATAACAAAACGCGAGATACTGTCGGCAAGATAAGTGGTTTGCTCTGTAGCCTCTCTTTTTTCTTTGTCAAAAAGGTAATTGAGATTAAACGCCAATGTCTTGTCTTCGTCTAACTTGAAAAGTTGATTTATCGACAGGCTATGTGAGTTGTTACGATATGCGTAAGTGTCATTCAGCCCCGGAGAATCAGGGAAAAGTATCCCCGTTCCGTAAGATGAATTGAATGTCACGGGTGCACCAATATCCTGTCTCAAGTCATTGCCAATGTTGTTCGTCTTATAAACAGAGATATTTTGGGCTTTGCGCCGGAAATTCATGAGGGTGGCGGAGGCATCCCAAGATATATTGGGCTGTGTCCCGATTGCTGCTTGAAGTGTGGATGACCATATACCGAGAGCATTTTGTTTAAGCTTTATGTTCATAGCGGGAGCATTGCCGCTCTTCACTCCTTGCAGCAATTTCACATCCTGATGATTTTGCAGTACTTGAACTGAACCTATATCATTTGCATCGATATTTCTTGTAGCTACACCATAATTTCCGCCAAGCATATCAAGCCCCTCGATATAAAACTCATTTATCCATTGTCCGTTATAAGTTATCTGGCCATCGGCTTTTACTTCAATACCCGGCATCTTTCGCAACAAGTCTTCAAGAGTCTTGTCGTTTTTACCTCTGTATGTAGCAGCAGAATACGAAATTGTATCGCCGGACTGTCGGATTTTTTTAGCAGTAACAATTACTTCCTTTAGTTCAAGGGCGTTGATAATTGAATCCAGTGATTCGGTACTGACCTCCTGCGCCATCGCCATAAGAGCGATGGACACAAAGATGAATAGTATTTTGAATCGTTTGAACATAATTTGTCTTAAAAAGTCAAGCGCAAAATTACGGCAAACTCTTTCTCCAAAGTCTTAGTTGAATCTCCTTTAGTCTTAGTTAGTCTTAATTTGGGGTGATTTTATCGTAATTTTTCATTAATTTTGTTGACATGAAACGTTTTAGGACTATCACAATCATTTGTTTGTCAATCATTGCTATTTTGGTGACGGCTAACTTCTGGTATATGCATCGCCTATACGAATCCATAAGGATGCAGACTCTTCGGACCGTAAAAGAATGTGTGAGGAGGGCAGATGTGCTGGAAATTATCGACAGGAAGGCTCTTGCTTCTGGCCTAAAGGAAGATTTTTCAATAAAAGTCGGAATTGTTGTTAAAGGCGAAATAGATTCGGGGGGAAACTTTGACTTTATTCACGAAATGGATAAAGTCAACCAAACTATGAGTGAAGAATTCCACTCAGTGGAACAAACGGACGTCACGATACCGACTCGTAATTATAATCGACTGGCATTACTCCTTCAAAATGAGCTCAAAAACTATGGTATTAAACTTAACCGGGTGGCAATAGTTCCATTTGGCGAAAATGCTGGTCAAATCAAAGGACTGTGGCATATCGACTTTTCTATAACGGAAGGGGAACCGCCTCTTTATACTGTTTATTTCTCTCCCCTTCAAAAGCATGTCCTCAGACAAATGGCGGGAATTTTGGCGACATCATCCGCTGTTCTCGCACTAATGATTTTCCTAATATGGTATCTTTTACACTGGGTTGGAAAACTGCGTAGTATTGAGCAGATGAAGGATGATTTCACTCACAACATGACTCACGAACTGAAAACTCCGGTGGCCGTGGCTTATTCTGCGGCGGATTCAATGCTCCGATACTATGACCAGAGTGACGAGGTAAGGAATAAACAGTTCCTTAAGATTATTATGCAAAGACTGAGTTTCCTTTCCGGCATGATTGAGAATATTCTGTCAATGAGTATGGAACGCTTCAAAGCGATGAAACTCAGCATTGAGAATGTGGAGGTAAAACCAATTGTCGTAGAGGTCGCGGGAATGATTGAGCTTAAAGCCGACAAACCGGTGAAGATTGATATTGAAATCCCGGACAATCTTTCGGTCATGGCAGATTCATTACATTTCGGCAATGTCCTGTCAAATCTGATAGACAACGCCGTGAAATATTCCGAAGATACTGTCAACATAAAAATTATGGCTGACAACAACTCAATTGTAATTGCAGACAACGGCATAGGAATAGACAAGGACAATCTCCCTTATATATTTGATAAGTTCTATCGTGTCACCTCAGGAGACCGTTATGAGGTTGGAGGTTACGGGCTTGGACTTTTCTATGTAAAGCAGATTGTTGAATTACTTGGCTGGAGCATAGATGTGACAAGCAAACCGGGAGTCGGAACGAAATTCACAATTAAATTTAAGAACAATGAGGAAAGATAAGATATTGCTCGTAGAAGATGACTCAACTCTTTCATTTATTGTGCAGGATGCGCTGACCCGTGAAGGTTTTGATGTCGTTTGTGCTTCAAACGGAGAGTTCGGGCTTAAACTCTTCAAGGAGTCCGAACCGGATATTATTGTTGCAGACGTGATGATGCCAAAGATGGACGGTTTTGAGATGGTAAGGCTTATCCGTCTTACAGCACCGGCTGTACCCGTGCTTTTTTTGACCGCCAGAACTGCGCTTGACGATGTGGTGAAAGGGTTTGAGCTTGGAGCCAACGACTACATCCGCAAACCGTTTCAGATACTCGAACTTGTTGTGAGAATTAAGGCTTTATTGAAGCGTAATTCTCAGGGCATTACCGAAGATACGAATCTCAATATCGGAGATAGCTCACTTGACTTTGCATCACAACGACTTGTAATAAGAGAAGAGGCTATCGAACTGACACATACCGAAGCTGTAATCATTGATGAACTATTCCGCCATCCAAATGAAGTAGTCGAGGCTAAGACACTTATGTATCGCATTTGGCAGAACGATGATTATAACAACCTCAACCGTCTTCACGGATTTATCTATAAACTCCGCAAATACCTGTCTAAATCAACCTCGCTGGAACTTCTGAATGTTCGAGGGATAGGCTATAAATTAGCCACCTCCAAGCAGGAATAATACGGTATCAAAGCCATTGAAGATAAAAAGCAGACAAATGGAGGACGGTATTTCCATCTGTCTGCTGTTGAATTATAGTCCTATAAGTCGAATGGGGCGTTGAGGGTTAGTCATAGGTCGATAACGAAATTGAGGTTCTGCAACCATTGACTTTTTAGTATCAGTGGCCGGAGTATCGACAGTATTGACCTGCTTATTCTCAACGCCGTCCTGTTCCTCCTTTTTAGGTGCCAGTTCGGCAGTGATTTTACGGTCGAGGGCGGCGAGTTCGGATTTGAGGGCTTTCAGTTCGTTTTCCTTGCCCCATTTGCGCGACACGATGGCTTCAAGGGTCGGCACATCGACACGCTTTTTCTCGGCTCGTTCACGGTGCTGGCGGATTGTTTCGGGGAGTTTTTCAAGGGCGTTTACGAAGTTCATGCAGGCGGCATGTGTGTCTGACATTGCGAGATTGCCATTATTGTAGGTGTATTTGTACTGACCTTCCACCATAAAGCGGTTGTGGACTGCCTCAACACCGTCAACAATTGCTTTCTCCGAGATGATACACACCGGGAAGCCGTAGATTTCGCCGACACGGACATACTCGCCATGTGTGTTGGTGTTTTTCACCAACGCCTGAAGGTATTTACCCATGCGATCCTCGTCGGTAAACTGGCAATTGTCAAGCGTGAGGGCGTTGACTGGGTTGCCCTCACTGTCGCGCTGAACGACTGCGGCATAGCGAGAGTTGTCTGCCTCCATCTTGCCGATAATGATTTCCAGTTTTTCAACCTCGTCGGTGATGTCACGAAGTCTGGCACGGCTGTCACCAAGACCCTTGTTGAAAGAACGGTGTTCACTCTCCATAGCGGCTATGCGCTTTTCAAGTTTAGCCTTTTCAAGAAGGTCGGTGTTGCCCGACAGGATAGCCACATACTCCGAGTAGTTCATGCCGGATTTCTCGTCAGAGCTGCCCTCGTCGATCGTGCGAAGCCCCATCGCCCCGCGTTTGAGCTGGGATATGAATGTCTGCTTGCAATGCAGGAGGTTGAACTTGTAGGCATCGAGTGAGCGTTCAACGGCATAGATTATGACATCCACCTTGTTATCGTTGTGGAGTTTGGCGACCTCGTTGCCCTTGCGTATGGCACGCCCTTCGCGCTGCTCCAAGTCGCTGGGCCGCCACGGGCAGTCAAGATGATGGATTGCGACGGCGCGTTGCTGGGCGTTGACGCCTGTTCCCAGCATTGAAGTCGAGCCGAACAGAATTCTTACGTTCCCGGCGTTCATGTCGGCAATCATGCGGTCTTTCGCCCGCTGTGTGCCGCACTCCTGTATGAAGCGTATCTCGCTTGCGGGTATGCCGTGGTCTTCAACAAGTTTCCGTTTAATCTCGGCATACACGCTCCACTCGCCCGGCTTGTAAGTACCTAAATCGCTGAAAACAAACTGCGTGCCTTTATATTCGGCGAAGCGTCGATAGTATTCCGCTATCTTGGCGGCGCAGATACTCGCCTTGTTGCCGGGATTGTCGCCATATTCCGGGTCAATCATACGCATATCAAGCGACATCTTGCGGGCATAGTCGGTGGCTATGAGCATACGCGCCTTGTCCTCGCTGTCCGAAAGAGGCAGTCTGCCCAGCAATGTGGCGTCGCCGGTCTGGGCGAACACCATCAGCTTTTTGATAAATTCCTCCTGCTCAGGCGTGGGCGGAATATTGCACATGATCTCGTTCTTCTCCGGGCGGTCAACGCCCACATCCTCCGCGGTCTTGTAGTCGGTAATCTCGTTGTAGAATGCTGCCAGTTCCGGCACCTTGATAAAATACCTGAAACGCTCTTTGGCGGCTATCGTATTAGTCACGGTAAACTCGAAGTCGGTCGTTTTCTTTGCGAAAATCGCCGCCCATGCGTCGAAGCAATTTATCTGCTGAGATTCCAGAGCATTGGGGCGCAGGTATTTGAACAGAAGATACAGCTCCGTCAGAGAGTTGGAGATTGTCGTGCCTGACAGGAATGTAGCACCGAGGTCTTTGCCCGTGCACTCCTGTATGGTGCGTATGGCATAAAGGAGGTTAAGGGCGCGGTTGCTCCCTTCGGAATTGCCGAGTCCCGCCACACGGTCGTGACGGGTGTTGAAGGTCAGGTTCTTAAAATAGTGGCTCTCGTCAATAAAGATATGGTCGATGCCCATGCTCTTGAAGTCAAGCACCTCGTCCTTCTCCTTTTCCATCTTGTAGCGTATGGTTTCAAGTCGCTTTTCGAGAGTCGCCTTCCGTTTTTGAAGTCCTTTGAGCATACCTACGGAGATGTCCTTTCCCTGCTCCTTGAGAACATTGAGGTTTTCCTCCACCGTGTCAAGCTCCGCCTGCATTATTTCCTCCTGCAAATCGCGCGACTGCGGGATTTTACCGAACTGGTCGTGCGACATTATTATGCAGTCGTAGTCGTTGTTCTGCATATTCCGCAGGAATTTCACGCGGTTGGCGGTTGAGAAAGTCTTTTCATCGGCAAAAAGTATGCGGGCGTCCGGGTACGCCGTGCGGTAGGTTTCGGCAATGGCGGCGACATTGGCTTTAAGCCCGATAATCATAGGCTTGTGGGCAAGACCAAGACGCTTCATTTCGTGCGCTGCTATGCACATTATCAAGGTTTTACCCGTGCCTACCTCGTGATCCGCGATACCCCCGCCGTTCTGCAATAGCATCCATATACAGTCCTTTTGGGATTGGTATATTGACCTGACATTCAGCCTTTCGCCAAGCAGTTTCATGTTTATGCCGGGGAATGTCTGGTGGGAGCCGTCATAGCGCGGTCTGACGAAGCAGTTGAAGCGGCGGTTGTAGAGGTCGACAAGCCGTTCCTTGAACTCGTCGCTTTGGTTGTCGAGCCACTCTGTGAAGCCGTCGCGGATTTCGTCAATCTTTGTATTGGCAAGCTGTATCGCCTCCGGGTCGGGAACAAGAATGTCCTTGCCGTTCGCGTCCTTGCCTATTGATTTCTTGATGTTGGGGGTGGTGTTGTGCAAGGCATGGCGCAACAGCGACATTCCGTTGTAATGCCTGAACTTACCCTCTACGCAGTATTCGTGTGTTATTTTGGCTGTATCATCGGTGTTTGTCGCCGAGAAAGTATCCATAGCCGAGGAATATGCAATCTTCACCTCGGTGTCATAGAGATATGACATGTATTCGGCATAGATGCCGGCGGGTATCCAACGCTCGCCGAAGTTGAAGTCCAGCTCCTCGTAGCGTATCCTTTCGGGAAATGCGTCTTTTAAGGCGTTGAGCGATGCCGCCACACGCGGGTCTGTGTCACCTGTGTCGGCAATCCATTGTTCAATAAGCTCAGCCTTTGTCACCACATTCCCGGCTATGAAGCGGTCGGAGATTTCGTACTCTCCTATGAGCGGGTTGAAATATATCCGTCCGTCAAGACTCTCTATAATCTGCGCCTCGTCCATGCCGACAAGAGAACACATATAGGGGAAATCCACCTTGCCGAACCTGTTGAGCGAGGCGGACAGAGCCTCCATAGGGGTGCCGACGGATGTAACCTCGTCAACGGCAAACGATACCGGGCGGTCGAAGATGTCAGCCTTCACGAACAGCCCGTTGTCGCCACGTTCAAGGGCGAGAGCGTCACACCCGTTGGAGTCCATTTTTATGAACTTCACATTCTCACGCTCGTTGAGATGCCCGAATTTCTCCACGAACTCATCATAATACTGGTTGAGATGTTCGCGCAGTTCGGCACTTGCCTCGTGTGTTTCCGCCTCGTAATGGTAGAGTTGCTGATATGTTTCCGACAGGGTAATATACAGCATGGCGCGTTTCTCCTGCTCCGGTTTGAGCTGGAGCGGTGTGAAGGTGGCACCCATGCGGCTGACCTGCGAGAGAAAGCCGACCTGACCTCTGTCGCATACCATTGAACCCTCCTTGTGGAAAAACTGCATATCTTCCGAGAACGGACGGGGCGACATATCCGGCTCTCTGTTTACATCCTCAATCGGGATAATGGTGCGCTTCCTGACACCCGTAGGCACACCGGGAATGAAATCGCCCTCGGTTATTTCTATATATGGGCCGGTGGGGATATTATCTTTGTCCTTATTTTTTGCAGCTTCCATGCGTTGCCGCTCCACTTCTTGCTCCATGAGCTGACGGTGGGCAATCTCCATCATAGTGGTGTAAAACCCGTTTATAGGTGGGTTATCATCCCAGTTGAGAGAACCGTAAAATTTTAGTTCATCTTCGGTGAGCGGGCGGAAGTCGGTCTTGGACGTTTCAACCTTGACTGCTTTCGCTTCTGGTGATGCGGTAGCCGATTTGACCTCAACAGATTCAGCAGGCTTATCCGTTTTTTGTTTTTGCTCTTTCGGCATCGCCTGACGCTTGCTGCGGCGTTTTTTTGCGCCGGGTATCTCCACCAGCTCGCCGAAAAGATTATACATCATAATTTTCGGGTCGTAGCTTTCGTGGCTGTCATTCACCGGCACGGTATTGCCCGATGTTTCTATTTCATCGGCTCTCTGCGAAATTACCTGTGCAGGTGTTGCCGTTACCTCCACCGCCTCGACGTCCTCAATGTCATGCTGCGGTTTTTCTTCCTTCTCCACCTTATTATATATAGATGCTGATACCGTGTGCGCCTTTTGCTGTTCACCGTGATACAGGTCAAGGTTGAGGTGTAGTCCGAACTCCGCATAGAGAACCCTGCGCATATCCTCGCTGATTGCAACAACACCGCCGTCATGGGTATATACCAATGCCGGTTTTCCGTATGGATCGGTGTCCTCTTTCACTCCCGTGCAGATAATATGCGTTGGGTTTTCTATGAAATAGCGGTTGTTGGGTATTCCGCTGTCCTGTGCGGCTGTTGACTGAATAAAAAGTTTCTCGTCCGGTGTGAAGCCTGTTTTGCCGGAGTGCTTCTGCAATATGATAAGGTCGCTGCCCACCTCGGTGTTGGCACTGTCGATGAATGTATTGTTGGGCAGGCGCAAAGCGGTAACGAGGTCGGCACGCTTCATCAGCTCCATACGCACAAACGGGCTTTTGCCGTTCATCACACCCTGCGAGGTTATGAAAGCGACAATGCCGCCCTCACGAACCGCGTCAAGACCTTTGAGGAAGAAATAATTATGTATCGCCGATGCCGATTTCCTGTAAGCTATGTTGTCACTGGTGGCATACACCGGATCAGGCACGGCGATATCACCGAACGGGATATTCGATGCCGCAACATCAAAATAATTTTCGTGATTGGTATCCAGTTTCTCGAAGCCCTCTATATGAACGTCGGTCTGCGGGTACAGTTTGGACAGTATCAGCCCTGTCAATGCGTCCTTCTCAAACGCAATCCTCTCGCCACGGGGATTTACCCATGTGAAAGCGTCCACAAAGGCACCGCCCCCCGCGCTGGGGTCGAGGAAGCGTTGAGGTTCCACTCCCGCCTGTTGCAGAGTCTGGGATATGGCTTCAACAACGTGCTTAGGGGTATAGTAGGCGGTAAGCACGGACGCTTTCAGAGAGTCCATGTAACGCTTAAATTGCCTGTCATCCTTTGAATGGTCGTGAATTATGCGCCGAAGTTCTACTGTCGGGGCAAACAGTTCCCGGTCGGATTTCGCCCACTTGGCTGCGTCGGCAAGCTCGTTGGCGTCATTGAGGATACATTTCAGTCCTCCGAAGCCGGCATACTTGGATAATATCTCCCATTCCGCGTCATCCGGCGGTCTGCGCTCAACAATCAGGGCGAAAGCCGTGCGTATCGCCTCGATGTTGTCACGCATTTTCTGCATACGGTTATAAGCCATTGTCCACGCAGAATTGAGTGATACGGCCTATCAGTATGTCGCGCTTTTCGTCAAGCTCCTCACGGTCTATGCCTACCTGAGTGCGGTCGAAGCCGTCAAAAAGATGCGGCACGTTGTCCAAGACCCAGCGTGCCCAATAGTGGGCGGCAGGCTCGTAATCCACGTTGAGGGTATCGCCGAAATATTCAAGCAGAATATCGGCAACTATGTCAAACTCCGACTCGCCTATGTTGGTGAACAACACAGACAGAGCCAGTTCCTCCGCCTCCGGCACACTTGCCCCGTTGCGCCGTGCTTCCTCGTATGTGTCAAGGGCGCGGTCGGAGTTGGCGACAATCTGCGGATGGTCGGTGGCTATGTCGAAATTGTTTTGCGACAGGTATCTTAGCAGATACAGACGGTAATAATCGAGGTCGTAATAACCTCCTGTAAATTGTAACATTGGATTGTGGATTAAGTGGTGGTTGTTTTCTATTGTTGCGGGAAAAGGTGACTGAGTTCCGGGGTGGATAAAATCCGTTGCTTTTCATCGGATATTATCTGTATCACGTCGGCTTTCACCTGTTCATAGTTGCGTTGGATTATAGCCTTCATGCGCGACTTGTCGGGGGTGTCGTCGTGGAAGTCTGTTAGTATCGGAATAGGTTTGTAGCGGTCTGTTTCCGCCTTGACCTTCGCGCTGTCAATCACTATCTCGGCATGAAATATCTTCTGATCTATGCGCTCGTCGATATTATCACAGACCGCCCCGACGAACATACCCTGCGTGAGAGTGGAAATCTTGCTCGGAGGAATGAGGCTGTCCATCTGCGTGTTGAAAGAATGGCTCACGTCCTGACGGTTGATGGATATTGACTGACGTTTCTGGAGAACCTTGCCGAAACGCTCGGAGAGTGTCTTGGCGGTTTCTCCAACGACCTGCCCGGAAAAGATGTTTCCGACGGTGTTCATCACTACCGCCGCCTCCTTGTCGCCGTAGTCGCGTTTGAGCTGCGAGAAATCCTGAAAGCCGAGGCACACTGCAACCTTGTTGCTTCGGGCGGTGGCAATAAGCTGGTCAAGCCCCTTGAAATATATCGTCGGAAGTTCATCAATCAGTACACCACTTTTCAGCATACCTTTCTTGTTGATAATTTTGACGATACGGGAATTATACAGACCCAGTGCCGCGCCATAGATATTCTGGCGGTCGGGATTGTTGCCTACACACAGTATCTTCGGCTCTTTCGGATTGTTGATATCGAGAGTGAAATCATCGCCGGTCATAACCCAGTATAACTGAGGCGAAATCATGCGTGAAAGCGGGATTTTCGCCGATGCGATTTGCCCCATCAACTGCTCAGCCGCGCCTCCCTGCCATGCGTCCATGAAGGGCGAAAGATAGTTTTCCAGTTCCGGGTAGCTGGTAAGAATGGGAAATAAATCCTCGTATCTTCTATTCAGAAGTTCTATGGCATGTGGGAAGGTGCAATATTTTCCACCCTTGTAAATGCGGAGATACCATATTATGGCTGCAAACAGTACAATCGGTGACTCCACAAAGAAATCGCCCTGCTTGCTCACCCACGACTTATTGAGGTTGAGCATTATAGTGTACGCGCTTTCGTATGCGTCGGCTATGTCGCTCATGAAATCGGGATGTATCGGATTGCAACGGTGACTCCGCTCTGGATCATCGAAATTTATCATATAGAATTTCGGCTTGACCTTGCCATAGCCCTCCTTGTGATTGAGCAGATGGTTGTAGGCTATCATGCTTAGATCCGGACTCTTGAAGTCATAGATATAGCCGCTGTAACCCTTCTCTATCATCTGCTTGATAAAGGAATTTATGACGGCATACGACTTGCCCGAACCGGGTGTACCCAACACGATGGTGGCACGAAACGGGTTGACGACGTTTATCCAGCCCTTGTGCCATTTCTTCTGATAGTAGAATCTGGTCGGCAGGTTTATAGAGTATTGATTATCCATAAGTTTTGTTTCCTGCATGAAGCTCTCGTTCTCGTCGTTGAAGCGGTCGTCCATCATATTGTTTTTCAGCATACGACCAGCCCATATTCCGCCCATCAGCAGGCAGATGTAGCCGGTGGCGGTAGTGCCGATATAGAGATACCTACAACCGAGTGGCAACATCCACCAGTTCATTAGGAACAGGATTATGCCTGTGCCGAGGGCAATGCCTATGTGCCGCCATGTTATATTCTTGTTTTTCACGCCTCTGGTGCCGAAACATGACAGCCCCAGCAGTAGCAATGCGAAAAGTTTTGAGTTAAAAGTGTTGTTGAAAAGTCCGCAGGTGCGGTTGAAGTTGGCGCAGATCTTGTCAACGGTTGAAATGAACCAGCCGCTGTCGGTGGCTTCCACGCGGGTGAACCAGTAAAGGTTGGCTACAACCAGCACGATACTGACCGCCCGCAGGAAGTCCATAATCTTTGCCAACGCTCTGAGGTCGTCCTCTTGTTGGCTCATAATTGTAATTTTAGAAAAGTGAATTGTTAGAATTTCGGGCGATGTCCTTTCTTCTTTTTGCGCTGCATACGGCGGCGGAATTCCTCCTCGTCGGGATTGAACGACTGCCCCTGCTGGAACAGGTCAAGCCCCGGAATTGGTAGGTCGTATTCGCCGAAGTCGGAAACGGATTGGGTACCGGTGGATTGAGATTGTCCGCCTGTGGATTGTTGCTGACCGTCCAAAGTTTGGGTATCCTGTGCCGTGCCGGTCTGCGATTGATTGTTAGAACCGGTGTCGTCGGGTGTCGGCTCTATCGGCGGAACAACAATAGGTGTCGTAACATCGGGAGTATCGGTAGGTGCATTTGCCGGATTGTTGAACCGCTCGTTGATAGCGTTTGCCGAAAACTCTTTGCCCAACCGAGAACCATTCAATACTGTCATGGTGTTGTGGTCGATGAAAGTGACGCCATATATGCGTCCTTCCTCCGTATAGCGGAGAACCACATCAATATTGTGTTCTTTCAGCTTGGCGATGAAATCAGCCTTATCGGTAGAGTGAGCAATCACATCGGTGACTTTGCACTTGGTCGGTGCAACATCAATCTTTTCCTTAGCCCTTTCAAATCTCCCGTCAATAGCGGTGCGACTCGCGAACTTGCCGAGGCGCGATGCCTTGAAAGGCGTTGTGATTGTCTTGCCGCTGTCATCGGTGGCGAAATACACAAGACCGTGATACTCGCGTCCGTTCACTCTGCCGTCGGTAGGCTCACACCTTACATTATATAGAGAGAGAATGGCGTTATATTCCCCGATGGTCTGGAATTTATAGCGCATACCGACCATTTTGACGGTGTTGGCAACCTGACGCTTGATGTCGCCTGACGGATCAATCTTTCTAATCGGAGTATCAGGCGAGATTTTTTCTCGTTGCGCCTTGTGGAGATTATATTTTTCCTCCAGCTCGGTGGTAATTTTCTTGCTGCGCCGAAATAGAAAGTCCTGATTGAGCCTCTTGCCCTGCTCGTTGACATTGACGGTCACAATATGGATATGGTGGCGGTCAATATCCATGTGCTTGTAAATTATGTAGGGCTGTTCTCCGAAGCCGAGTTTTTCCAGATACTCGCGGGCAAGAATTTCATACTGCTGCTCCGTCAATTTATCGTCGGGGTGAGGATTTAGGGAGATATGCAGCACCGGCTTTTTTGTCCTGCCCATTTTCGGCATGAAAAGATTGAAATTCTCCACCATGCGGGCGATGTCAATATTCCCGTCTGCCGGAAGAATTATCTTGTTCGCTCCAAGCACACGGCCCTCGTCACGGTTCATCTTCATGCCGTTGTATGACAACGCCCCGTAGAGCGATGAGCCTATCGAGATTTTAGCGACCATTGTTCATCAAACTGCATGGATAACGCCTTGACATCAGCTGTGACTTTTGCCAGATCTATGGTGGCTTTCTCCAGCTTGTAGAGATGTGTCATAGCTTTCTTCTCAGTGAAATTTGCGCGAAGCTCCTTAACAACGAGGTCATAATTTACCCCGATTGTGCGGTACTGGGCGAAAAACTCCGAGAGTTTGGCGCAATATACTGCGAGGGATTTATCTGTGGACAGCACCTTGAAAGGTTTTCCGAAGATAAGTTTTTTTATGAACGTGGCTTTTACGGATTCATCAGCCTTCTCCATCATGCGGGTCAGGCTATCCCATTCGAGGTCATCGAAGCGCACCATGACGCAGTGGGTGCATCGGTTGGGCGACAACGGTCGCCCGGTTTTCGGTTTTTCAGTCATATTATGTATGGATTTTGTGGTGAGTGCATCGCTGTGTACAGACAAACCGCAGGTCAAGTCATGGGATATTCGACTTTGGAGAATATCCTGCATTGCAAGGTTGTTTCGTGGGAACCGGAGTTACCCGAAACCCGAATAGTTACTATTCGGACACCTTGCTATGTCTATGTGGACATCCTTCCTAATATGAAATCCATATTTTCGGTGCCTGTGGTGCCGGTCATACCATTTGGCGGTGAAAAAAACGGTGTTCCATACCTGTGGTGTGTAGCTACACCCGTCGATGCTTCCATAAAGTTACAAAAAATCCGGTGCAATTCCTAACGGTGAGAGAAAAAGTTTGTGATACCGTGCGATCGCGGATGATGCCTCCGGTCAAACGAGAAAAAATCGCATAGCGAAATGTTAAAATTTCAGCCCCGTTTTCGGGAAATCCGGGGAAAAGTGAGGAAATCCTGCACCTCAACCTCTATGAACCAGTGATTTGGCAATTTTAAGGGCTTGACAAAATGGAATTTATTTTGTTTCTTTGTGTAGAGATTAGCTCGAAAGCTCGCCTTCAGGGAAGTCAACCTACTTGTTATATAATGAACTTTCCTCCTGAACTGCAAGATTGAAAGCTGACCTGCCAATAACATTCCTCGCCTCTTGGCAAGACCGCAATAAAGGTATTTATACAATGTCCTTCCGAACAATCTATTTTATTTATGATGTACGGAGATTGGTTACTGAACGGCAAAGTATGTATCTTATAATAAAGCGGGCAAACCTCCTGACAAGGAATATTAGAAGCAAACTACCTATCTCTGGTTATACGGACATATAGCCGTGCGGCCATAGTTAGAAAGGAACAATGTTCCGCCACTAAATCCAACACCCAAAATTAAAAAAAAGAAAATGACTGACATGACTATCACCTTCCGGCTTACATAGCCGATGCCCTCCTGACGGCGGAGGAAGGTCGCCCATGAGCGACGGAGATAGCCGTACCCCAACTCAAAAGCATAGCCAATGCCGCTGCCTGTTCCCCCCACGGAGTATAGACAAGACCGGTCTGCGACGTGTCGAAATGACGCTGACGGCCACTGCTATGCAGTCTCCACTACATCCATTTTCAAATTTTATTTATGACAGACCCTAAATTTGTCGCTTTCTCCACCCAGAAAGGTGGAGCGGGCAAAACGACTCTGACCGTTCTTGCGGCGAGTTACCTCTACTATGTCAGGGGGCTGAAAGTCCTTGTCGTTGACTGCGACTTTCCCCAGTACAGCATCGAGGATATGCGTGAACGTGACAAGGAGCTGATAGAGTGCAGCCCCGTGTTCAAAAAGATGTTCTCCGACAATATGCGTCTGACAAAGCTGGCTCCATATCCGGTTTTGTCGGCTCAGCCGGAGAATGCCATGCGCAAAGTCCGAGAGATTATCGATGACTGCGAGGATGAGATAGACATCGTATTTTTCGACCTTCCCGGCACAGTCAACAATCCCGGTGTTGTTTCCATCCTCAACTGTCTGGACATGGTGATTGTCCCCGTCGCCGCCGACAAGGTAATACTTGAAAGCTCGCTCGCCTTCGCCCTGAAAATACAGGAGTGGCTCACGACCGGGCGCACATCGGTCAAACAGATGTATATGCTCTGGAACCTCGTGGACGCCCGCGAGAAGACTGACCTCTATGACCAGTATGAGGCTGTGTTTGAGGAATACGGGCTTCAGACCATGAAAACCAAGATACCCGACACCAAGAAGTATCGCCGCGAGGGGTCAAAGACCCTTAACCGCGCTGTGTTCCGCTCTACGCTTGTTCCGCCCGACAAAACGCTGCTCAAAGGCACAAGGCTTCCGGAACTTGCCGATGAACTGCTCGGCATATTAAACCAGTGAGCCTATGTCAAAAGTTTATGAGCCACAAATCGACCCGGAGGAATTTATCAGGACATTCCGGGATGAGCCATCCGGTCTGTCATCGCTGAAAAGGAAAAGCGCGTCCAAACAGCAGGAGCAGGAGAACCCACAGCCGGCGGCAGGTGACGGTGCAAGCCCCGGAAATACCACTGTAGAGGCTAAAAATTCCGAAAGGGAACGGCTGTATATGGAACGCTTCGTGCGCAATATGCGCTATATGTGGCCGGAAGATAAATTCCAAGTGTCGGAAATCGATCCTGAATTTATCTGGAAGATACGCCGGATACTATTCCACAAGAAGAAAGGGAAGGTCTGCTCCATCAAAGCCTATATCAACAATGTGCTTGCAGCGCATTTTGAGGAATTCGCAGATATTATCGACCCTATTTTATAACCCCACACATTCACAACAATCATGAAAAAATCCCAATCACGAGTAGTCACCACTATCGAGGTGGCTGAAATCCCCGATGGCGCGGAAGAACGCTATATTGAGCGTTTCCTCTCGCCGCACATCTTGATGTCCAACAGGAAGGTGTATATCTATCCCGAAGTTCATGCCGCCCTGTCGCGCATGGTAAAGGGTCTTGACAGACCCGGAGTGTCAATCGGATCCTATGCCTCGGAAATCATACTTGAGCATATTGCCCGCAACAATGCGGTGATGCGCAGTGTCCATGAACGTAACCATAAAGACCTGTTCTGATGGAAACGGCACTTATAATAGCTCTGCTGGCGAGTAACTTGTGGCTTATCCGCAGGGTGCTGACAAAGCCCGACACAGCAAAGCCGGTAAAGGAAACGCCATCGCCGGAACCAGCTAAGGCTGCCGACACAAAGGAGGAAGCCGAAAATGACAGTATTGTCGGCAAAAGCACTTTTGACATCAACGAGTTCAAGGAGGTGTTCCGCGAGGCTGCGAAAGAAGCCGCCAAAGAGGTAATACCGCTTATCATCAAGGAGTACGGCAAACCCTCGGATGCCGGTTTTCCCGATGAACCGGAGGAAAAGTCCTCAGCACAAATCCCGGTGGAGAAACTCGATGAAGTTTTTGCCACACACTCCGCAAGCGAACTTACAGGCGATGAAATCCCGTCGGAGGAACCCAGAGCCGGAGGCAGTGATTTCAACGAAATCAGTACGGCGGTAAATGTTCTGAAGGGTAATTCCGACAATCCCGACGACAAGGAAACCGCCCGCCGTGTGCTGCCCGACATACAAGGCACACAGATTATCGAGAAAATCAAGCTCGATCCGTTGGTGCGCAAGCGCATACTTATGATCGAGTGCCAGCTCCCCGAAATTCCTGAGGAGCATGACGCTCCGCCCGAAAAAGCGGAAGAAACGAAGCCGAAAAAGAAAATCGTGTTCCATGCCGACATCGACACCACCGACATTGACGCAATCGACTTCAACATCCTCCATTGACCCACCACTATCCAAATCCACAATCCATCCTAAAAATAAAATTTATGACAAAATCCCTCAAAAAACTCTATGACAGTATCGTGGCGTTCATGAACGCTCCCGGTATGCGTCGCCCTATGGCGATGATGCTCACGCTCCTTCTGTGTGCAGCCAACCTCTACGCCGCCGGCAACGGTCTGGCGGGTATCAACGAGGCAACCTCGATGATGACCTCCTATTTCGACCCCGCGACGAAACTGATCTACGCCATCGGCGCGGTGGTAGGTCTTATCGGCGGTGTCAAGGTCTATGGCAAGTTCAGCTCCGGCGATCCCGACACATCGAAAACCGCCGCCTCATGGTTCGGTGCCTGTATATTCCTTGTGGTAGCCGCCACAATCCTTCGCTCTTTCTTCCTCTAAATCCGCTACGTCAATGGAATATTCTATCAACAAGGGCATAGGCAGGACGGTGGAATACAAGGGGCTGAAAGCCCAGTACCTGTTCATCTTCGCAGGAGGTCTGATAACCGATTTCATTCTGTTCGTGGTACTCTATATGTGCGGTGTACAGCAGGGTCTGTGCATAGGCTTCGGTGCTGTGAGCGCGTCGGCTCTGGTGTGGTACACCTTCCACCTTAACGGCAAGTACGGGCAGTACGGTCTTATGAAACTCACGTCTGTGAAGTACCGTCCCCGCTATATCATCAACCGTCTGCGTGTGCGCAATATAATGAAGGGAGGTCGCAAATGAGAAATACACTGAAAGCCACAACACTGGAAAGCAAACTGCCGTTGCTCGCCGTGGAACACGGTTGCATCATCTCGAAGGACGCCGATATAACGGTGGCCTTCGAGGTCAGCCTCCCGGAACTGTTCACTGTAACATCGCAGGAATACGAAGCCATGCACGCCGCATGGTGCAAGGCGATCAAAGTGCTGCCGCATTATTCGGTGGCGCACAAGCAGGACTGGTTCGTGTCTGAGAACTATAAGCCGGAACTGCAAAAAGATAATTTGAGTTTTCTTGACCGCAGTTTTGAGCGTCACTTCAATGAGCGTCCGTATCTGGCGCACAAGTGCTATCTGTTCCTGACAAAGACCACAAAGGAGCGTATGCGCCAGCAATCCAATTTCTCCACCCTCTGCCGTGGGCGTATCACCCCGAAGGAACTCAATCACGAGATGATTGTGGGCTTCATGGAGGCTGTCGGGCAGTTCGAGCGCATTATCAACGACACCGGCTATATAACGCTGCGCCGCATGGGTGACGATGAGATAATAGGTACTGACACAACTTCCGGTATTATAGAAAAGTATCTGTCTCTGTCGATGGGTAATGTCAACTGTCTGGAGGATATCGACCTGTCACCGAAAGAAATGCGTATCGGCGACAAGATGCTGTGCCTGCATACACTTTCAGATACTGATGATCTGCCCGGAAAGGTCAGCACTGATAACCGTTATGAGCGGTTATCGACTGACCGCTCGGATTGCAGATTGAGCTTCGCCTCTCCCGTGGGTCTGCTTCTGCCGTGCAACCATATCTACAACCAGTATATACTGATTGACGACCATGACGAGAATCTGGCGAAGTTCGAGAAAACAGCCCGAAATATGAATAGTCTTTCAAGGTATAGCCGAAGCAATGCCATTAACAAAGAGTGGATAGACCGCTATCTGAACGAGGCTCACAGCTATGGTCTTACCTCTGTGCGCTGCCACTGCAATATAATGGCGTGGAGCGATGACGCGGAGGAACTGCGACGCATCAAGAATGATGTCGGGAGCCAGTTGGCGACTATGGGTTGTATGCCCCGGCACAACACCATCGACTGCCCGACACTGTTCTGGTCAGCGATGCCCGGCAACGAGGCAGACTTCCCTGCCGAGGAGAGTTTTTACACTTTCATCGAGCCTGCCGTCTGCTTCTTCACTGCCGAAACCAACTACCGCAGTAGCCTATCGCCTTTCGGAATCAAGATGGTAGATAGGTTGACCGGAAAACCTATCCATCTGGATATATCCGACGAGCCTATGAAACGCGGCATCACCACCAACCGCAACAAGTTCATACTGGGCCCGTCGGGTAGCGGAAAGTCTTTCTTCACCAACCATCTGGTGCGCCAATATTATGAGCAGGGCGCGCATATTCTCCTGATTGACACCGGCAATTCATACGAAGGGCTGTGCAATCTGATCCACAACAAGACGCACGGCGAGGACGGTATCTATTATACCTACACCGAGGAAAAGCCGATTTCTTTCAATCCGTTTTTCACAGATGACGGGATGTTCGATGTGGAGAAGAAGGACTCGATTAAGACACTGCTACTTACACTCTGGAAGTCAGAGGATGACAGAGTGACAAAGACCGAATCCGGTGAGCTTGGCTCGGCGTTGTCGATGTTCCTTGAAAAAATGGCTAAGGATAAGAATATAGTGCCATGCTTCGACGCTTTTTTTGAGTTTATGCGCGACGATTACCGCGCTGAAATGGCACAGCGTCCTATTCCCATATACAAACAGGATTTTGACATTGACAACTTCCTTACAACCCTGCGTCAGTATTACCACGGCGGCCGGTTTGACTTTCTGCTGAACTCCAAAGAGAATATCGACCTGCTGAACAAACGTTTCGTCGTGTTCGAGATTGACGCCATCCGCGATAACAAAGACCTGTTCCCGGTGGTGACAATAATCATCATGGAAGCCTTTATCAACAAGATGCGCCGGTTGAAAGGTGTACGAAAACTTCTTATCTGCGAGGAGGCTTGGAAGGCGTTGTCAACGGCGAATATGGCTGAGTATATGCGCTATATGTTCAAGACAGTGCGCAAATATTTCGGCGAGGCTGTGGTTGTCACGCAGGAAGTGGACGATATTATCTCGTCACCGATTGTCAAGGAAACAATCATCAACAACTCCGACTGTAAAATCTTGCTCGACCAGCGGAAATATATGAACCGCTTTGACCAGATACAGGAGCTGCTCGGTCTGACCGACAAGGAAAAGGCGCAGATACTCAGTATCAATATGGCAAACAGCCCCAACCGGCTCTACAAAGAGGTATGGATCGGGCTGGGCGGAACGCAGTCCGCTGTCTATGCCACGGAGGTGTCACCGGAGGAATACCTGTGTTACACTACCGAGGAAACGGAGAAAATCCAAGTCCTTGACCGCGCCCGTCAGCTCGCGGTGACATCGAAGCGGCGATCAAACAGTTAGCCAACGAAAAAAGAGAGAAATAATGTATGAATGTGAAATCCATATTTTCAGGTATCGTGTCAGGAATAATGTTTTGCCTCGGCCTCCTCCAGACAATTATTCTCGCCATGATTAGAACTATTATAAGCATGGCTCACAGAATACGATAAATCCACCACTTTTAATCCGCAATCAAATGAAGCATCTCAAGTTTTTAATCCCCCTCATTGCCCTGTGCCTGATGCTCGGCACGGGCAGGGCCTCCGCCCAATGGACGGTCATAGACCCGTCGAACATCGCCCAGAGCATCGTAAACAACTCCAAATCACTCGTTCAGGAGTCACAGACGGCTACGCACATGGTCAAAAATTTTCAGGAAACCGTGAAAATTTACCAGCAGGCTAAGAAATATTATGACGCACTGCAATCGGTCAACAACCTTGTCCGTGATGCCCGCAAGGTGCAGCAGACAATCCTGATGCTCGGCAACATCTCCGGTTACTATGTCAACAATTTCCAGAAGATGCTGACCGACCCTAATTTCACAAGTGCCGAACTCTCGGCAATCGCCTCCGGATACACCCGGATACTCGAAGAAGCCAACGGCGTACTCGGCGACTTGAAACAGGTAGTCAATATCACTACACTGAGTATGACCGACAAAGACCGTATGGATGTGGTCGATGACTGCTACAAGGAGATGAAAAGGCTGAAGAACCTGACGGCATATTACACCAACAAGAATATAAGCGTGTCATACCTGCGCGCCAAAAAGAAGGCTGATACACAGCGTGTGGTGGCTCTCTATGGCGACGGGTCTGAAAAATACTGGTAATTGTAGTAATCATAATTAAAAAATATGATAGCGTTATCAATAGATTTCAACAACCTCCACACCATACTGCGCTCGCTCTATGACGAGATGATGCCTCTATGTGAGGATATGGCGGGTGTGGCTCAGGCGATAGCCGGATTGGGCGCGTTGTTCTTCGTTGCCTATCGCATCTGGCGGTCACTTGCCGCCGCAGAGCCGATTGATGTGTTTCCGCTGCTACGTCCGTTTGTGATAGGCTTCTGTATAATGTTTTTCCCGTCAGTGGTACTCGGCACCATCAACTCTGTGATGTCGCCGATTGTGCAGGGCACAGCCTCTATGCTTGAAGGGCAGACACTCGATATGCAGAAATACCGCGAGGAGAAAGACCGGCTGGAGTATGAGGCGATGATGAATGACCCGTCAACAGCCTACCTTGTCGATGATGCCGAGTTTGACAGACAGATAGACGAATTAGGCGTGACGGAGATAGGCACAGCCGCCGGAATGTATATCGAGCGGGGAATGTACAAAGTCAAAAAAGCTATTCAAAACTTTTTCAGAGAGTTGTTGGAGATGCTTTTTCAGGCTGCCTCACTCACGATTGACACTATCCGCACATTCTTCCTTATCGTGCTGTCAATTCTCGGCCCGGTCGCCTTCGCTCTTTCCGTTTGGGATGGCTTCCAGTCAACGCTGACCCAGTGGATACAACGATATATCCAGACTTATCTGTGGCTGCCGGTGGCAGACCTGTTTTCGACAATCCTTGCGAAAATACAGGTGCTGATGTTGCAGAACGACATTTCGGAACTGACAAACAACCCCAACGCAAACCTCGACAGCTCAAATACTTGCTATGTCATTTTTATGATAATCGGCATTATAGGATACTTCACGATTCCAACTGTGGCGGGCTGGATAATACAAGCCGGAGGTGCCGGAAACTATAACCGTGCTGTCAACACCACCGCGATGCAGGTCAGTTCTGGTGCGGCAAGTGTCGGAGGCGCGGTCGCCGGAAATGTCGCGGGCAACGCAGGCAAATTGCTTAAATAATATTCAAACGACATTCAAATGCAATTCAAATCACTTAAAAACATCGAAACCTCGTTCCGCCAGATACGGCTGTTTGGTATTGTGTTTGTGGCGATGTGTGCCGTGGTGGTGTCGGTGGCTCTGATCTGCGTGTTCAATTTCGCTGAAAGGCAGAGGGAAAAAATCTATGTTCTTGACAACGGCAAGAGTCTTATGCTCGCCTTGTCGCAGGACATGGAGCAGAACCGCCCGGCGGAAGCCCGTGAACATGTGCGACGCTTCCATGAGCTGTTTTTCACACTCTCACCTGACAAATCGGCGATTGAGCATAACATCAACCGCGCCCTTATACTGTCGGACAAGTCGGCATACAACTACTACACGGATTTTTCGGAGAAGGGTTACTACAACCGTATCATCGCCGGCAACATCAACCAAGTGCTGCAAGTGGACAGTGTGGTGTGCGATTTCAACAACTATCCGTACATCGCTAAAACCTATGCCCGACAAATGATTATCCGCGAAAGCAATGTGACAGAGCGTACACTGGTGACGCAGTGCCGCCTCTCCAACGCCTCACGCTCCGACGACAATCCCAACGGCTTCATCATCGAAGGCTTCACAATACTTGAGAACAAGGATATTTCAACCGTAAAACGATAATTCAATTATGTCAAAGATTAAATCAATATTTTCCGCCATATATAATAATATGTGGCGCAACCCGAAAGGGAGGCTCACAACGCGCCTGAAAGGAGCGTGTGAGTCAATTCCCCCGAAACAACGGCTTACTGTCGTGTCGCTTATGCTGACCGTGTTTGTGCTTACCGCCTTCTTCGTGTTCGGTCATGCCTGTTACAGGATAGGTCTGGGCAAAGCGCAAAAATCAGTGGAGATCGAGCATATAATGCCGATCGACATCGTTACCAAATCTCCCGTTCATGAACCTCAAAATCTTCCAGACTATGACGATGCAGGAGTGGAAAGCGAAGATTAACGGCTTCTTCCAGCCCAAATCGCAGGCTGAACGGCAGAAGATGATGAAATACTTAGTCGTGTTCCCGGCGGCTGTCGTGTGCGGCATAGTGATACTGTGGCTGCTGTACACAAGCCTCAACAAGAATGACAGCAAGGTCGGCAATGCCTTCAATACCGAAATACCTGAGGGTGAGAACGACGGTATCAAGACCAAAGCGGAGGAATATGCCGCCGCAGATGCAGCCAAAGAGAAGGAGGCGCAACAGCGTGCGGTGGTCGCCCTTGATACTCTTACCGCCCTTACAACCGATACCGTTGAGCATCAGTCCGCCGTTGAGAACTCCGCACAGGCGTATCAGGAGGTTCAAGCATCGCTCAATGACTTTTTTGTGGAGGACACCTCAGCCGACAATGTTGAAATGGAGGCTCTAAATGAGCGTATCGCAGAGTTGGAGGCTCAGAATGCTCTGGCACAGCGACAGACGGCACAGCCTGATGAGATGGAGCTGATGGAACGCTCGTATCAGTTGGCGGCACAGTATATGGGCAACGGCGGCAACTATTCGCCCCCACAACCCACCGAAGAAAAGGGCAAACGGGATGTGCAGCCGGTGGCGCAGGTCAACAGGAATGTGGTATCCACGCTCGGTCAGACATCAACCGTCAGGGGCTTCAATACCTCGGTGGGTACAATGAGGGCGGTCGCCAAGAATACCATCGCCGCAGTGGTGGCAGGTAACCAGAGTGTTGTTGACGGCGAGAGTGTAAAACTCCGTACCGTCGAACCGATGTGGGTCGGCAACCGCCTGATACCGCGTAACACCACCATTGTCGGCTCTGCAAGGGTGCAGGGCGAAAGGCTGGAGATTGAAATCACCTCCATCGAGTGCGAAGGCTCTATATATGAAGTGGAGTTGCAGGTATATGACTCCGACGGTCAGGAGGGCATCAATATCCCGCAGTCAATGGAGAGTGACGCGCTGCATGAAATCGGAGCAAATATGGGCAGTACGATGGGAAGCTCGATAAATATTTCCACAAATACCGGGGCGCAGATAGCATCCGACGTGGGTCGAGGGCTGATAAACGGTGTCAGTCAGTATCTCACCAAGAAGCTGCGAACCGTCAAAGTCCACCTCAAAGCCGGCTACCGTGTGATGCTTCACCAGCCGGAAGATATATGATTATTCACCATTAAATCCACAATTCAATGAATTACAAACTCTTTTTACTTTCGCTTATTGCCGTTATAGCAATGGCGACTCCGGCTTTTGCCGGAACAAAATCGGTTAAAAACACCGATGTCAACGTGCCGTCTGACACGGAAAAGGTTGCCGCTCAGGTAGCCGAACACGAAATCAACGTGTACAGCGACAACTACACCGACGGCGACAAGTTCGACGGTCTGACCCGCAAGGTCGGCTTCGACCGGATGATACCGCCTCACGCTCTGGAAGTCTGCTACGAAAAGACTACGCACATTATATTTCCCTCGGAAATAGTCTATTGCGACTTAGGCAATGAGAACCTTGTCGCCGGATTAGCCGATGGCGCAAAGAATGTGCTGCGTGTCAAATCAGCCTTCAAGTCATTCAAGCAGGAGACAAACCTGTCGGTAATAACCGAGGACGGAAGCTATTATAGTTTCAACGTGAAATTCGCAAAAGAGCCGCTGTTGCTCAATATCGAGATGACCGATTTTCTGCATGACGGCGAGGCAGTCAATCGCCCGAACAACGCGCAGGAAATCTATCTTGAAAAGTTAGGTAGCGAGTCACCTATACTTGTCAAGCTGATTATGAAAAGCATCTACAAGCAGAACAAGCGCGAAATCAAGCATATAGGCTCAAAGCGTTTCGGGGTGCAGTTCCTCCTGAAATCCATCTATGCTAACAACGGGCTTCTCTATTTCCACACCGAGCTGAAAAATACATCAAACATTCCTTTCGATGTCGATTATGTCAGCTTCAAGATTGTGGATAAGAAGGTTATCAAGCGGACTGCTATGCAGGAGCAGGTACTTGAACCGCTCCGCGCCCAGAACTATGTGACGGTGGTACACGGCAAGCAGTCGGAACGCACTGTGTTCGCTTTGGAGAAATTCACTATTCCCGACGACAAGCAGCTTGTTATCGAGATTGCCGAAAAGGAAGGCGGCAGACATCAGTCCTTCGTGGTCGAGAACGAGGATATTGTGAGAGCCAACGTAATTGACGAATTAAGCATACAGTAACCATGAGAAAAGCGATAATGATAATCGCTGCCATGCTCACCCTCTTCGGAGGGCGGGCAATGGCCCAGCGATGCCTCCCCGGAATGTCTGCCGTGGAAATCAAGGCTGATATGGCAGACGGTTTTTATACCGGCAACTCCCGCAACTGCGGTTATTCTTTCGGAGTGTTCTATTCAGTTTATAAGGGTAGTGCCAATATTTGGAGCTTTGGCGGCGAGTATCTCCAGACCTACAAGCCATACGGCGCGAAAGGTCGTATCCCGGTGGCTCAGTTCACAGGCGAGGTCGGCTACAATCTCCATCTGTTGAGCGACTATTCGCAGACCTTCCACCTATATGGCGGCGTGTCAGCTCTCGGTGGTTACGAAACAGTGAACTGGGGCAAGTCTGTGTTATCCGACGGTTCAACGCTCCATGACGGCGACAACTTTATCTATGGCGGTGCGCTGACATTACAGGCTGATTTCTACCTGTCAGACAAAATAGCCCTGACCGCAAATATCAAGGAACGATTCACCTTCGGTAGCGATGTGCAGATTTTTCACACCCAGTATGGTGTCGGTGTCAAATTTATAATCGAATAAACCTATGGGATTGATTGTTATAGACCTCGATATAAATAATCTTCCATTGGAGGATTTTATGAAGGCGATCGGCTATGAGCCGATAAAAAAGGACGGCAACCTTCTGATATACAATGCTCCGTATTCTGTCGGTGGCAATGCTACTATGGTGGTGGACACCGAAAAGAATGGCTGGTATGACAGCAAAGAACCCGAAAAATACTACGGCGGCATTTATGATCTCGCTTACGAGTTGACCGGGAGCTGCAACCGCTCCGAGTTGAACCTATACATCGCCACACATATGAAGGATTTTAAGGAGTTCAAGACTTACGAAGTGACCGTCAACGGCGATGAAGCCGAGGGTGATGTGACGGCTACGCCCGTCAGCAGACCGGAACAGCCTAAGCAACAGCCGCCAAAACCCAAACGCAAAATGCGCTTTTAGCCTATGGATATAGATGCTATCAAGGGAATATCCCTCGTGGATTTCCTGCACCACCTCGGCTATGAGCCGACTGGGCGCGACAGCAAAGGTCTGTGGTTTTATGCCCCGTACCGCAACGAGAGAAAGCCATCGTTTCATGTCAATCCTCGGAAAAATGTATGGTTCGATTTTGGTAGCGGAGCCGGAGGCGACATCTTCACCCTTGCCGGAGAACTGTGCGACACGACCGACTTCATCAGACAGGCGGAGTACATCGCCGAAAAGATGCGGATGCCGGTATCACAGCCTTACAAGCCGGAGCCATTCATTGAGCAGCCGACCTTTGAGGACGTGAAAATCTCCAAATTGGTATCGCCGGCATTACTGCGTTACCTCGCAAACCGTGGCATACCTGCCGACATAGCACAACGATATTGTGTGCAGGTGGATTATAAATTGCATGGCAAAAACTATTATGCCATCGGTTTTGAGAACAGCGCACACGGATTTGAGTTGCGAAACAGCTTCTTCAAAGGAAGTTATCCGCCAAAGCATATCACCCATATCGCCAACAGCAACGCCCGGTGTAATGTATTCGAGGGCTTCATCGACTTTCTTTCGGCGGAACGCCTCGGATTGAATGACGGCAATGACAGTGTTGTGCTTAACTCCGTGGCGAATGTCGGCAAAGCAATCCCGACTTTGGCGGAATACCCGCTGATACTGTGCTATCTTGACAACGATACCGCCGGGCGTGCCGCAGTAGCCAGACTGCGCCGCGAGTTCGGCGACAGGGTGAGCGACAAATCCGCACGCTATCCCGACCACAAGGATCTGAACGATTACCTACAATCGCTCAACCCCAAGAAATCAACAAAACTAAAATTCTAAACAGACACAAAAATGAAAAAGACAAATAAAAATTCATTTGGCGTTATCGCCATTCTCTCCCTTGTAATCGCTGCCGTATGCAGCCTCACATCCTGCTCCGACGACCTTGATGTGCAGCAGTCCTATCCCTTCACGGTGGAGGTGATGCCATACGCTGACAAGATTGCCAAAGGGCAGACCATCGAACTGCGCTTCGAGATAAAGCCCGAAGGCAACTATGCCAACACCCTCTATACCATCCGCTACTTCCAGTATGACGGCGAAGGCTCGCTCAAACTCGTTGACGGCCCGGTGCTGGTCAACAACGACCGTGTGCTTCTTGAAAGTAAAACGTTCAGACTGAATTACACCGCCAAAAGTGACGAAGCCCACAAATTCCTCGTGGTCGTGGAAGATGTATGTTGTCCATTACATAAATCTTCTAATGTGGCGATGACATTTATGTTTGCATCACTTGATAAGTAATTAAGGATATGTGCATTAACTTTAATCATAACAACATAATTTTAGGGTTAAGAAAATAGTCATATTTTATATCAGACATTTT
>RIBJ01000054.1 GCA_003762715.1 Muribaculaceae bacterium Isolate-104 (HZI)
CTGACGAGACACTTAAAATATCGGTTGTAACGGTTTGCTACAACTCTGCGGCGACCCTGGAGAAGACAATACTGTCGGTGCTCAACCAGAGCTACCCGCATATTGAATACATCGTTATCGACGGCGGTTCGACCGACGGCACCGTAGACATCATAAAAAAGTACGCCGACCGGCTTGCCCACTGGGTCTCCGAGTCCGACAAAGGCATGTACGACGCCCTTGTAAAAGGCTTTTCAAAGATTACCGGCGATGTCTGCTGCTGGCTCAATGCGGATGACATGCTGTATGAGGCGGCGTTTGACACCGTTTCCGACTTCTTTGAGCAAAATCCTGAAATAGACTGGCTTACAGGCTACAATGTCTGCTATAACAAGTCTTCGCAGATAACATCTGTCACTACCCCGATAGTCGTGTCAAACCGACTGCTCAGAACCGGCTTTTACCAAAGCGCCTACAGAGTGCCTTTTATTCAGCAGGAATCAACATTTTGGCGTAAGTCGCTGCTTGACAAGCTTGACTTCAACCGTTTCAGCTCGTTCAGACTTGCCGGCGACTACTACATGTGGTACACATTTGCGCAACACTCGCAGCTACACTTTATAACCTCATACCTTGGCGGCTGGAGACGCATAGAAGGGCAACTGTCGTCAGACTTGAAAACCTATGCCCAAGAGGTTGCAAGCTTCACACAAAAAAAGACACCGTTTGACTATCTGCACTACTTTGTAGATTTTCTGCTATATTATTTCCTGAAAGGCAGCTCTTTGTACCGGCGCATATATCGTAAGAAAATGCATCACTGGAGTATCTCTCAAAGCAGGTTTGTATGAAAATATCGGTTGTTACAGTCTGTTACAATGCCGCCGACTGCATAGAACACACCATGCTCTCGGTGCTCAATCAGAGCTACCCGGATATTGAATACATCGTCATTGACGGCGGCTCGACCGACGGCACTGTCGACATCATAAAAAAGTACGCCGACCGGCTTGCCTACTGGGTCTCCGAACCGGACAAAGGCATTTACGACGCAATGAACAAGGGCATTGCGGCTGCCTCCGGCTCATACATCAACTTCATGAATGCCGGCGACACCTTCGCCTCCGATTCTGTCCTTGCCGAAATTGTTCCTCAGATAAACCCCAACTCGCAAATCGTCTATGGCGATGTAGTATTAAAGTATCGCGGGACGCAGTTTCATAGAGAGCCTTTGCCATTGCGGTGGTTTTACCGGACTCAGCCGTTTTGCCATCAAAGTTCATTGGTAAAATTGGATTTAATGAAATCGCGTCCATTTAATTGCGCGTATAAAATAGCGGCAGATTACGACTTTTTTTATGAGAGTTATAATAAAGGTCGGGAATTTCAGTATTGTAAGCGGACTATTGCAACGTACAATGCAACAAATGGCATTTCAACAGACAGACCATTTGATTTGATGCGAGAGAAATTTAAAATCTGGGGCATAGAAAATAACTGGCTGTTGAAGGCTCCCTGGCAATTAGAGCTGATTCTGTTCAGAATTAAGCACAGCATAAAGAAGGTATTGTCACCCATGGCGGTAGTGCGGATAAAAAAACTTTTACATCAAATGAGGGTATGATATATATCCTGTATTTGTTTGGGTCTACTTTATACCTGTCCACATTGTCTCATTATAAGCAAAGTGGATATTTAAAACTTATAGGTTACTCAATCCCGCTGATACTTTTTTGGTGTCTGATAATTGGATGTCAGTATGGAGTAGGAACTGACTATTTCAGTTATATAGATATTTTTAAAGGCAATAATTTCGACTACATATCCGGAATCCGAGGGGAATATGTTTTTTCAGCAATTGCCGAACTTGTTATTAAGGCGGGCTTGAATCCCCAGTGGGGCTTTATATTTATATCCCTCATTGAGGTATTGCTGCTGTTATATGTAATGCATTTTAGTGTGAAGAATAAGTATATATACTTGTTCTTCTTTGTTTTTGTGTGTTTTAGCGGCTCTTTTCACAATCAGATGAACGGATTGCGCCAGTATCTGGCTATATATATGTTGTCTGTCGTTGTCTGTCTGCTATGTAGGCAGAAATTTTTCATGGCGTTTTTTCTGTCCGTCATTACATTCTTCATACACAAGAGCAGCGGTATTGTATTGCCTGTAATCCTGGTTATTTATGCACTCAAGTCAAAGGACTCGAGAAAGGTGTTGCTGACAGTCCTTCTTGTCGGAGTGGCGCTTAGTATGTTGTTGAATAATCATATTATCGGAATGATAGTTCCGTATTTTGAGATGTATAGTAATTATCTTAAAACAGGGGCTATGGATGATTATGGTATAGTTCAAAAAATCACGAAGTACATATACATACCCATATATCTCAGTGCTATTTATAAATATCCCTCATTCAAATTGTCGGAGGAGCAGCGCAGACTATTTCTATTTGGAGTTTATGGGTTTGCAATCAAGCTGTCGGTTATGTCAATAGCAACAGTCTCCAGAATTGGGCTTTACCTTGAGATAATAAGTTGCATACCGTTGGTATACCTTATGATATATCTCTACAATAAAGGTAGAACAAAGCAATACCTGATTATGCTCCTCTATTTGTTGGCGCCATATGCTCTGAAGGTACTTGTTATGAAGACAGGGGAATATGGTTTTGATTCAATCTTTTTCCATTGGAATCAGTTACAGTAATCATTCCCACATTTAGACCGGGAAAATATCTTTTTGAATGTCTGGACTCGTTGGAGAATCAGACTCTTGAAAAAACGCGCTATAATGTGTTTATTGTCCTCAATGGTGACAAGGAACCATATTTTTCTACAATAGAAGAATGTATAGCTCGGTTAAAATGTAAAATAGAGTTGGTATATACCGACTGTAAAGGAGTATCAAATGCTCGAAATATAGCTATAGACAGGGCTTCCGGTAAATTTGTGGCATTTATTGATGATGACGATTATGTTTCTCCGCAATATCTTGAGAAGCTTCTTGAATGTGCGGATTCCAGTTCTGCCGACGCAATAATCTGTAGCAATGTGGTGACATTTGATGAAAACTATAATCTTGGTACTGATTACATTTCCGAGGCGTACAATAGGGCGTTGGCATCTCCGGAGAAGAACTCTCTTTTTGCCAGACGAAAATTTCTTTCATCAAGCTGCTGCAAGCTTATTCCACTCTCAGTCATTGGCTCAAGACGATTTAACACGGCAATAAAAAGAGGTGAGGACTCTTTGTTTATGGCATCAATATCTGATAAGATAACGGGTATTGTCCCGGCATCCTTGGAAGCAATCTACTATAGACGATTGCGTATCGGCTCTGCGAGCAGAAGCGAGGAGTCGAAATACAGCAGACTAACTCGTAAAGCCAGGTTAATAGCAAGTTACATGAAAGTGTATATCTCCGGGGTGTCCGGATATAATCCGATTCTGTTTCTGACAAGAATATTAGCAACGATTAGAAACTGAACGGCTCCCTTATGCTACAGACAATTTCATAACAAATTTCCAAACAGATATGAATATAGCAGTTGCAGGAACGGGCTATGTTGGCATGAGCATAGCCACGCTGCTGGCGCAGCACAACCATGTCACGGCGGTTGACGTGGTGGCGGAAAAGGTTGAGAAAATCAACAGGCGCGAGTCGCCCGTTCAGGACGAATACATAGAAAAGTATCTTTCCGAAAAGCCCCTTGACCTGACTGCCACTCTTGACGGGCGCGCGGCGTACCGCGAGGCTGATTTCGTTGTCATTGCCGCTCCAACCAACTATGACCCAGCCAAAAACTACTTCGACACCCATTGCATCGAGGATGTGATTGACCTTGTGCTTGAGGTAAATCCCGATGCGGTCATTGTCATTAAGTCGACAATCCCCGTGGGCTACTGCCGCTCGCTGTATGTAAGGTATGCCGCCCGCGGAGTGGACAGGCTCAACCTTCTGTTTTTCCCGGAGTTTCTGCGTGAAAGCAAGGCGCTTTACGACAACCTCTACCCTTCGCGCATAATAGCCGGTCTGCCAAAAATAATAGACCGTCCCGGCTTCGAAGCCGAAAACAGCGCCATACTCAGGGTTGCCGATGAGGCGGCTCTTGAGCAGAAAGCGCGCCTGTTTGTGTCACTGCTCACTCAGGGAGCGCTCGCCGACAACATTCCGGTGCTGTACATGGGCATGAAAGAGGCTGAGGCGGTGAAGCTGTTTGCCAACACGTATCTCGCGCTCCGTGTGAGCTATTTCAACGAACTCGACACCTATGCCGAGGTCAAAGGTCTCGATTCCAGGGCTATAATAGAAGGCATCGGTCTTGATCCCCGCATCGGCACCCACTACAACAACCCCTCGTTCGGCTACGGAGGCTACTGCCTGCCCAAAGACTCCAAGCAGCTCCTTGCAAACTACGCCGACGTGCCGCAAAACATGATGAGCGCCATTGTCGAGAGCAACCGCACCCGCAAGGACTTCATTGCGGACCAGATTCTCAAAATGGCTGGCTACTACGACTACTCCGGAACCAACACATACGGCAGCGCCTCGGAAAAAGACTGCGTGATAGGAGTGTATCGCCTTGCAATGAAATCCAACTCCGACAACTTCCGCCAGTCGTCCATTCAGGGAGTCATGAAACGCATCAAGGCAAAGGGCGCCACCGTGATAATCTACGAGCCCTCGCTTGAGGACGGCACAACCTTTTTCGGCTCCACAGTGGTAAACGACCTAGCGCAGTTCAAACAGCGCTCCCATGCCGTTCTGGCAAACCGTATGTCGGCAGACATCGCTGACATTGCCTCCAAAGTATATACCCGCGACATCTTTGCCCGCGACTGACCCACACACCACGCCTGCCGCACCCGGCTGCACATCACAACACCACAGCGCTATGAAAAATCATGGATTAGTGTCAATAATCACCCCGACCTACAACAGCGGCAGATTCATCGCTCAGACAATAGAGTCGATACAGGCGCAGACCTACGGCGACTGGGAGCTGCTCATTACCGATGACTGCTCTGATGACGACACCCGCGCCATAGTAGAGAGCTACACCAAAGCCGACCCCCGCATAAAGCTGTTTGTGCTCGAACACAATTCAGGTGCCGGGGTTGCCCGGAACAAATCCATTGAAAACGCCACCGGCCGTTTTGTAGCCTTCTGCGACAGCGACGACCGCTGGCTGCCCGCCAAACTCGAAAAGCAGCTTGACTTCATGACCGGCGGTGGCTACGCCCTTTCCCACACCTCGTACCTCACCTGCGACGAGTCTGGCGCCACCACCGGAATAGTGGTGTGCCGGAAAAAAGAAACCCTCGGGTCAATGCTCGGCGACGACAAAATGGGCTTTCTCACAGTCATGTACGACTCCTCCATGATAGGCGGCAGGCCGCTCATGCCCGACCTCAGAAAGAGGCAAGACTGGGCATACAAGCTCAAGATTCTGGAGATATGCCGCGAGGCACACGGCATGAAAGAGCCCCTGGCGGTTTACCGCCACACATCCGGCTCGCTCTCAAACAAAAAGCGCGCCCTGGTAAAATACAACATAGCCGTCTATACCGACGTGCTGAAATGGAGCCGCCTCAGGGCATACACATACTTCATCTTCCGCTTCATGCCCAAATACCTCTTCAAAAAGACCCTGCAAAACTACATCAACGGCTGACCCCCCTCTCTCCTCTCTCCCGAAGATACACAAACGGCTGTCTTGTTACCCGCAAGGCAGCCGTTTTCGCATCTGTCCCTTTGCCCCTCTCTCGAAATAGCGCGGCGCAGCGGCAAAATGTCGCGACAAAAAGCTAACTTTGCGACAAAGGCATCAGCATGGCAACATCAGTACGACTTATAAGACGCTACGTCTGGCTCATCGACACAATACGGCGGGCAGGGCACATTACGTTCGAAGAGATAAACCGAAAGTGGATGAACGAGCGCACCCTACGTCTTGAGCATGAAGACGACCTGCCCGAGCGCACATTCCACCGCCACCGGCAGGCGATAGCCGACATATTTGGCATCGACATCCTCTGCAACCGCTACAACGGCAACACTTACTATATAGAAAACGACGAAGCCCTCAACCGCCCCTCCTTTACATCATGGCTCTTCAACGGACTCGCTATAGACAACCAGCTGATGGGCAACAAGGAGGTAGGCAAACGCATAGTTTTCGAGGAAGCGCCCGGCGGCATGGAACACATGCCGGTGGCAATCAAGGCGCTCGCAGAAAAACGGCGGCTCAAAATAACCTACAACTCAATATCCCACGGGAGCTATGACAACATAACAATAGAACCCTACTTCATCAAGGAACGTCTGCGCCGCTGGTACATAATCGGAAAAACAGAGTCGGGTGCCACCCTGGAAATTTTTGCATTTGACCGCATCGAGAGCCTGTCGCTGCTCGACGAGCAGTTTGAATTTCCTGAAAACATCGACCCCGCAACCTACTTTGATGAGGTCATAGGCATACTGCTCGATGATGAGTACGACTGCGAGCAAGTGATTGTGCGGCTATACAACAAACAGGCACAGTACACATCGCTGCTGCCGCTGCACAAGTCACAGCGAGAGATAGGGCGGGGCAGGGACTACATTGATTTTGAGTACCATGTGCGCCCGGAATGGGAGTTTGTCCACGAGATACTTCGCCTCGGCTACGAAGCGGAAATCCTCTCCCCGCAATGGCTGAGAGAGGAAATCCAATGGCAAGCCGACCAAATCGCCGGCCGCTACCGCCAAAAATGAGCTATAATTGCGCGTGGCTGCACCGCTACCTGTTTTCCAATACCGTTCGCCTATTTCCATATTTCTTATGAAATTAATATTGCTCTGCCGCGAAATGGCAGCCGGGGCTATTAATTTTGCCGAAAAAAGAAATATGGAATCCAAACAACAACCAACCCCGGGACCTCAGATGGTTTCGCTTGAAAACCTTCCGCCTACTATCTTTGGCGTATCTACACAAGACGCCCTGACCGTAATTGCCGGACTGGCAATGGCTGCAATAGGTATCAACAAGATTATCAACGCTAAAAAATAGCAAGGCATGAACTTGGATAATAACACATCAACTCAAACAAAAGAGTTGCAGCCTATAAACCTCGAAAGCACCTCCTGGCTTGCAAACATTGACAACGAGTTTCAGGCTTTAGTCGGGTTTGGAGCCTGTGTGGCGCAGAGTGTAATGGGAATAGCCCAGTCCATTGGTCAGTCCGAAGTCATGTGTGCCAGGATAAACGCAGAAACAGCTTTGGCAAAAATGAAAATGGAGAATGAGGGCAGGCTTAAGGCTGCAATGCTGGAAAAGGAATCGCAGATAATTGCGTCCACTATGCCCATCTTTCAGGAAGAGATAAAGCGTTTGGGCGCACGCATTGACAGCTTGAATGCCATTATACTTGAGAAATATTCGGCGATTGATTTGAGCCAGACACAGCAAAAGGAGCGTGACAACCTCGAAAAGCTCATCGAACACAACCAAAAACAGCTTGACAATCTTCTGCACCACGTCATGTCTCAAACAAAAGTTTAATGACATCCGACAATCGCATGCGATACCCCCCCCCAAAAAAAAAAGCGTTAATTTCCGCAATGCTCTGCATAAGCTACGCTCGGGAATATGAGTCTCAACTACGGCTCCCCTGGCGCATAAATCCTCTCCCCGCAACAGCAGAGAGAGGATTTATTTTGGTTACTTGCCGAATAAGATATATCAGAGAGAATTTATTGATTTGACTCAGATTTAGCTGTTAAAGCTGTATCTGACAATGACTTTCTTAATTTTTTTGCCATTGGTCAGTTATAGTGATTATATGTTTTCCGATATTTATTCTACAGTCACAGAGCCGTCCTTTTCCAGACGGACTTTGCGACCCTTTAAAATTGCGAAGATAGCAACACCTCCGCCTACAAGAATAGCCAATTCTGCTGCGGAAATTCCGACAGTAGCAGCGGCGGTCGCAGTGAGTCCCATGGCAGCCGCTCCGGCGGAGGCACCACCGGTAAAGGGGAGTGCCGCTAAACCGGCAATAACTACAGCCGCTCCTCCCAACTTTGCAGCTTTAGAGCGCTTTTTCCTTTTCTTGAGCTGCTCAGCGATTTCTCCTCTGCACGATATAGGAAATTCCTTACGTTTGATGGCTTTTTGCAACTCTTCTTTAGTATAAACAGTTGTCATCTTTTAATTATTATATTATCTTATAGCCCGGAGTTTGTTTATTTGTAGCCGGTGTGTTATCAGTCGTCAATAGGTTCTAAATCCCAGTCTCCTTTTACAAAGCAATCACAGTCGTAGCATTCCCAGCCTTCGACGGTTTGAACCATTGCGGCTCCACATTTAGGACAGTCCATAATTTGTTGTTATTTAGTGATAATTTAATTATTTGGAGGCAAGTAGCTTTATTAGACCTTTTATTGCTCCGTTGATTGCGGTACTTACAATTGTAGAAGATGTCGGTTTGCCGTTGACAATGCTGTCAATTGTCTTTTCTAATTTCTTTTCGCTCATATTTCTTATTTTTAGTCGCCATAATCACCATCGTCTGGATCTGCATTTGGAAACATCATGTCTGATAGCCAGTCGACAATGTCTTCAATGAATTCCAGAGGTTCGCCATCAGGGCCTTTGTCTAAATCGTCATCCATAATTTTCATTGGTTTATTGTTTCTTGCCGCTGCCTGCCTCACCCATGCAGCAAATGGTTGGCTATTATAAACGCCAAAGACGTGAGGCTTCTTTGCTCCACGTCCTTGTATATCAGGTATCGCCAAACACCTTATGAGAGAACTTGAAGAATACGTCACCCCACGTCCGGTACGGATATGACGATGACGCGCAGAAACGCCTTGCCATTGCGTTGCCGGAAATGGGCATCCTTCACCGTGTGCTCCCTCATATATTCTAAATTTGGCGATTTCGATATACGGAACATCAGGCAAATTGCCTTTGGCGTGATTTCGAGACTCGCTCCGACCTCTGTCAGGGCATGACCGTCAGGGTCATAGGTCTCGCAATCAAATGCAAAGTTACAAAATTTTTCGTGAAGGATGCCCGGATTGCCGACAGTTAATTTATCAGTACGATATGTTTTACAACATATTGTCAAGTGACTGCGAGCTAAGCTCCTTCAAGTTCTTTTAATGTCGCAAAGGTAACGACACACTATGCCACATGGCGGCAGAGCGGTTTGAATAATTTGCAGATAAGACAGGCAGCTCCTATGGAAATCGGTTCTTTTAGCCAGAACCACCGCGACACAGTCACCTCCACTGGAGCCGTAAACATTATTGTCAGGTTTATCACTACGGCTATGAGGCAGACAGGAATAAGATAACGAAGGAGCCGGTGCAATACTCTTTCCATTGCGATGTCAAGTGGTTTCTTTTGAGTGCCTGACTCTGTCGGCTCCTCAGCTATCCGCTGCCGTAATTTTTCGATTTGTGTTTTCATAATCAAGTTTTTGACGCAAAGATTGCAGTGCACTGTGACAAATGGCGGCAGAGTGCTGACAAATCAATAGTGCGCGGTCGGTTATACGCGCTGCGCTCGGGAGCCGGTTTGGTTGACGTTTTTCAAAGTCCGGGGATATGGAGCTCATTTTCAGAGATTTCTCCGAACCATTCCAAAAGCCTGTCATGAGCCTTTTGCTTTGTGGCGGGAGTGAGATTGTTCCACACCTGCTTCAGCACAAAGATAAGGGCTGCCGTATCATCGGCAAAGCCGCCGGGCAATGCGTCCGGAATCAGGTCCAGGGGGAGTATGAAATATCCCAATGCGGCTATGACCTTCAGGCGGTCTTTCACAGGCAGCTCCTTGTCAAGGGTGGAATAGTAAAGGAGCAATACAATGTAGACAAGTTTTACTCCTGCTTTGCGTGCCACATTTTTGATTTTCTCAAAAAGAGCGTTCGGATTATAGTAATCCGCATACTTCTGAAGGTTGTTGGTAAATGATTTAATGTCCATGGTTAAGGTAGTTAATAGCTGTCTTTGAAGTCGTTGAACCGTGCCATCCAGTGGGCGGCTTTTTCGCGGTCGAATTGCTGACGGTCTATCTCGCTTTCGCGTTTGGGGTGGAGAATGGCGTTGTTGCCGTCGGTCATGTGCTGCCAGTAGGTCAGTTCGGCAAAGGGGGAGTCCTGACGCTGACCGATGTGGTGCAGCTCGTAGGGGTCGCCGTTTTCGTCGCGCGGGGGAAATCCCTCGCCCATAAGGTCGGCGTTGTTCCAGTCTTTCCAGCTGTCGTAGTCGGCGAACTTCTCTTTGAGCCACTCTTTGCGGCAGTTGAATGCCCGTCCGTCGATGGTCGGATTGGTGAGCGCCTGGCGGCCGTTGACGGTTTTTTCAATCAGCCCGGCTTTGATGTAGATGAGAGCCTCGGCTTCGGAACCTATTGCCTTGAAGATTGTGTCAGACCACCCGGTCTGCTGTTGAAGGTGGGCATAATTTTCCATTTCATAAAGGTATTAGTTGGCGATACATGGCAAAGATATAAACTTATCCCGATACTATGACAAGCGGGACTTGTTTACTTTACGCCAATTGTGAATATAGACCTGCAGTGCGGACACACGGACAGCTGAACCGGGTTGAAAACAAAACCGCCCTCTTGACTTATAAATACGTGTCCGCACCGGAGGCATTTTCTTGTTTTTAGCACCAACATATTTTAATCCATTAAAAGTTTGGGCGGCCCGGGCAGGACTCGAACCTGCACTGTACTTTCCGTATTATATAAAGCGTGTCTGACCAGTTCCACCACCGGGCCTGTTGTGTTTGTTTGCTTGCAAAGTTACACGCCCACTCTGCCACCACGCGACAGAGCATGAAAAATCACTTAAAAATGAGATTCAATTTGCATCCAAATTTAGTCCGTATATCAAAAAAATATCGCTAACCGAATGACGATTAGCGATTTACCTGTGGAGTATAGCGGACTCGAACCGCTCACCTCGACACTGCCAGTGTCGCGCTCTAGCCAGATGAGCTAATACCCCATTGTTTTGCAAAGGTATGTCTTTTTTTTTGAATCGCCAAAGACAATGCTCATTTATTTGCTGTTATTTTGCGGGGGAGGGAGGAGAAAGGGGGGAGAAAGGTGGATAAAAAGCGGGAGAGATGTCGCAGCGGCATCTCTCCCGGGTTGTATGCTATGATGTGGTGGCGCTTATTCGAGGTCGCGCGGTATGGCTACAATCTTGAGGTTGACGTTGCGGATGAAGTCTGTGATGTGGTCGCGCACAGTGCCTTCGGTAACGTCTGCCTCGATGCGACGCAGCGCATTGAATACCGATGTACCGGTCTGGTAGATGTGGCGGTAGGCTTTGGCTATGTTGTCAATCTGCTCTTCGGTGAAGCCTCCTTTGCGGAGTATTATTGCGTTTACTCCGAAGTATGAGGCGGGGTTGTGGGCCATGATGACATAGGGGGGCACGTTGCCGGTGATGCGGCATCCGCCTTTTATCAGCACCCATTCGCCGACGCGGCTGTTTTCATGCAGCATCACTCCACTGGAGAGGATGGTGCAGTTGTCCACTTCGGCGTCGCCGGCGATGAGTACACCGTTGCCGAGCACGCAGTTGTCGCCGATGTGGCTGTCGTGGCCGATGTGGCTGTCTGCCATGATGAAGGAGTTGTTGCCCAGGCGAGTGCCTCCTTCAGATGTTATGCCTCGGTTGATTATGACATGCTCGCGGATAACGTTGTTGTCGCCGATGTAGCAGTATGAGTCTTCGCCTTTCCAGCGGAAGTCCTGCGGGTCGGCGCCTATGATTGAGCCTTGGTATATTTTGTTGTTTTTGCCGATGCGTGTGCCGCGTACAATGCTTGTGTATGACATTATTTCGCAGCCGTCACCGATTTCCACGTTGTCGTCAATGTAGGCGAATGGGTGTATGGTTACATTGTCGCCGATTTTTGCCGATGCTCCTACATGGGCAAGTTTGCTGATGTTATTAGCCATAGGTCAAGTATTTAGATGTTAAGGTGAGGCTTTATCTTCCGCCGCCGAGGCTTTGGTAGAGGTTTATGACAGCCGAGGCTTTGGCGCGGTTGTTTGAAATTTCCGCGAGCTGGCTCTGGAGGAGGTTCTGCTGGGCGGTGAGCACTTCGAGGTATGTTGTGCCGGATGTGCCGAGGCGCAGGAGCTCTTCGGTGTATTCAACCGATTTTTCAAGGTTGTCGACCTGTTCGGTGAGGTAGTCGCTTTTTTCGATGCTTTTTTCGTAGGTTGTCATGGCATCGCCAACTTCGGCGCTGGCGCTCATTATGGTGTACTCGAAGTTGTTGAGTGCCTGTTGTTGCTGTGCTTTGGCTGCCTTGAGGCGCGATATGTTGGCGCCACGGCTGAAGAGGGGGGCGGTGAGTGAGCCGGCGAGCTGTACAAACCACACGCCGGGGTTTGTTATGAGTGAGCCTACCGAGTTGGTGAATCCTCCGTTTGCCGTTATGCTGAGTCCGGGGTAGAATGCCGAGCGAGCGGCGGCGGTGGTGTAGTATGCGGCGGCGAGGCTCTGTTCGGCAGCGCGCACGTCAGGGCGTGCCGCGAGTTCGCGCATAGGTATTGCCTCGCGCAGTATTTCGGGTACGTTAAGTGTTGCGTCTGCCGATACCATCCATTTCTGCGGCATTACGTTCATGAGCAGCGACATGGTGTTGTTCATCTGGTCGAGCTGCACTTCGAGGTCTGTGATTGAGGCGAGTATGCTGTAGTACTGTGCGGTGCTCTGCACTACGGCGGCTTCGTTCACGCGACCTGCTTCCTTGAGGTCCTTCATTGTCTGCACGCTCTGTTTCCACAGTTCGGCTGTGTTGCGGCTGAGTGTCAGGGAGTTCTCGAGTGCTGCAAGTGCGTAGTAGGTGTTTGCCACGGCTCCGATTATCTGCGAGCGCACTGCCTGGTGGTAGTCTTTGCTCATTTCGTATGCGGCTCTTGCTCCGCGCTTGCTGTTGAGAATTTTGCCGAAGATGTCTACCTCCCAGCTTGCGGCGAGGGGTATCTGGTATGACCAGGCAGACCAGTTGCCGTCATAGTTGGCTTTGCCTGCGTTGGGTGCAAGTGCGATTGACGGCAGGTAAGAGAGTCTGGCGCCGAGGAGCTGAGCGTGTGCTATGTCCACGTTCAGCTTGGCGTTTCTGAGGTCTTTGTTGTTGTCCAGTGCCTGGTAGATGAGGTCGGTGAGCACAGGGTCGGTGAATACTTCCTGCCACTTGAGGTTGCCGAATGCGGTTGAGTCGGTTTGCGCTTCGGTGGCTTTGACATATTCCTGTCCGAGGGCGGAATCCTCGGGCATCTTGAATTTGCCGTACATGTTGCAGCCGGTAAATGCGATGCCGGCTGCCACAGTGGCAATTGCAAGTGATATTTTGTTGAATTTCATATTGTTCTTCTTTGAAGAGGTGTTGTAAATGCGTTAACGGGAGTATTGCTCGATTTCGTTTTCGATGCCTTCGTTGTCGGTGTCTTCCCATTTGAGCGGTGTAAACCGTTCCTGGATGGTCTGGAAGATTACGAAGAGCGCGGGCACAACGAATATCTGGAGAATCATGCCTATGAGCATGCCGCCGATAGAGCCTACGCCGAGGGCGCGGTTGCCGTTTGCGCCTACGCCGTGAGCGAACATCATGGGCAGCAGACCGATTATGAGGGCGAGCGATGTCATGAGAATCGGGCGCAGTCGGGCAGAGGCTCCGGTAATTGCCGCGTTTACGATGGTCATGCCGGTGCGGCGGCGTTCAACCGCGAATTCCACGATAAGAATGGCGTTTTTGGCAAGAAGACCGATGAGCATAATCAGGGCAATCTGGAGGTAGATGTTGTTGCTCACGTCGAACATCTGGGCGAAGATGAACGAGCCCATGAGTCCGAACGGTATTGACAGAATCACCGCCCACGGCAGGATGTAGCTTTCGTACTGGGCTGAGAGCAGCAGGTATACGAACAGCAGACACAGCCCGAAGATAACGGCTGTAGCACCTCCGGATGAGTTGCCTTCCTCTCGGGTCATGCCGGAGTATTCGTAGGTGAATCCGGCGGGGAGGGTCTGCGACGCCACGCGTGCGATAGCCTCAAGTGCCTGACCGGAGGAGTAGCCTTGCGCGGGCTGACCGGTAACGGAGATTGACTGGAACATGTTGAAACGGTTCAGCAGGTCGGGACCGTATATGCGCTTGAGGGTCACGAAGTTGCTTATGGGAGCCATTTCGCTGCCGTTTCGCACTTTTATTGAGTTGAGGGTTTCGGGCGACACGCGGGCGTCAGGGCTTGCCTGCATCATCACGCGGTACAGTTTGCCGAAACGGTTGAAGTTGCTCACATACATGCCACCGTAGTAGCCCTGGAGGGTTGACAGGATTGTCTTGGGAGAGAGTCCCGCCTGTTTTGCCTTGGCGGCGTCGACATCCACCAGGTACTGGGGGAACGAGGGGTTGAATGTGGTGTAAGCCATCTGGATTTCGGGCTGCTGGTTCAGCTGTCCGAGAAATCCCTGCACAATGGCGAAGAAGTCGTTGATGTCGCCGCCGGTGCGGTCCTGCATCTTGATTTCGAAGCCGTTTGTCATCGAGTAGCCTGAAATCATCGGCGGTGCGAACATCATCACGGTACCGTCTTTCACTCCTGCCATCATGGCGTAGAGTTGACCGAGTATCTGGTCGGAGCTTTTGTCGCGTTCCGCCCAGTCCTTGAGCTTGACGATGAATGTGCCGTAGGTTGCGCCCTGACCGGCGATGAAGCTGTAGCCGTCAATCATTGTGCGCGACTGTATTTCGGGAACGAGTCCCAGAATAGAGTCTACTTTGTTGAGGGTAGCGCCGGTGCGTTCCTGAGATGTGCCCGGAGGCATGTTTACCATAACGAACAGTGTGCCGGTGTCTTCGTTGGGCACAAGTCCGGTCGGGGTAACGTTCATGAGCCATACGAGGAGGGCTATGGAGCCGCCTACGAAAGCCATGCTTATCCATTTGAGGCGGATAAACCATTTGGTGCCGATGTTGTATTTGCCGAGCACTTTGTTGTAGGCGTTGTTGAACGCTGTGTGGAATCTGGGACTGAGCAGTCCGAGCACGGTGAGCACACCCACTATCACGGCTATTGTGCTGAGTGCGACGTTTTCAAAGTTGTACCAGCCGAGAACCATGAATGTGATGGTTGCCACGAGCATGAGGAATGTGAGCACCGGGTGGAATGCTATCTGCAGGCGGAATCTCTTCTTGTACTGTTCCTTGACAGATGATGCCGCCGCCGAGTAGGCATCGCCGATGCGTTCTTTGAGCGAGCTGTCGGTGTCGGGGTGGGGTTTGAGGAACACTGCGCAGAGGGCAGGCGAGAGGGTAAGCGCGTTGATAGCCGACAGACCTATCGCCATTGCCATGGTGAGACCGAATTGCTGGTAGAATATGCCGCTTGTGCCGGGCATGAATGACACGGGGATGAACACAAGCATCATAACCAGCGTGATTGATATGATAGCGCCGCCGATTTCGCCCATTGCGTCAATAGAGGCGCGGCGCGCGCTCTTGTAGCCGACATCGAGCTTGGCGTGCACCGCCTCGACAACGACTATGGCGTCGTCCACCACAATGGCAATCGCAAGCACCAGGGCGCTGAGTGTGATGAGGTTGACGGAGAAGCCGAACAGCTTCATCAGGAAGAATGTGCCGACAAGCGCCACGGGAATGGCGATGGCGGGGATGATGGTGGAGCGGAAGTCCTGAAGGAATAGGTATGTTACGAAGAACACGAGCACGAATGCCTCAATAAGTGTCTGGAGTACATGGTGGATAGAGGCGTAAAGGAATTCGTTGTTGTTCATCGGCACCGCTATCTTGATGCCGTCGGGGAGGTCTTTTTCAATTTTGTCAATGAGAGCGAGACAGTCGTTGATAATTGCGGTGGCGTTTGAGCCGGCGGTCTGGAACACGATACATGTCACAGAGGTCTTGCCGTTGAATTTGCCGTGGAAGCCGTATGTCACACGACCCAGTTCGATGTCGGCAACATCCTTGAGGTAGAGGACTTCGCCGTTAGAGTTGGCGCGTACAACTATGTTTTCAAATTCCTCGGGCTGCACCAGACGGCCTTTGTAGCGCATTATGTACTGGAAGCTCTGGTCGCCCTGTTCGCCGAATGCGCCGGGAGCCGCCTCGATGTTCTGTTCGGCGAGCGCCGCGCTGATGTCTGTAGGCATGAGGTTGTACTGAGCCATGACATCGGGCTTGAGCCAGATGCGCATGGAGTAGTCGGCACCCATAACCATTACGTCGCCCACGCCCGAAATACGCTGCATTTCAGGCACGACGTTGATTTTCATGTAGTTTTCGATGAACGGCTCGGAGTATTTTCCGGCGTCGTCGTACAGGGCGGCAATCAGAAGCATGGATGTCTGTCGCTTCTGGGTGAGCACGCCCACCTGAGTTACCTCGGCGGGGAGGAGGCTCTGCGCTTTGGCAACACGGTTTTGCACGTCAACGGCTGCCATGTCGGGGTCAAAGCCCTGCTCGAAGTACACGTTGATGGTTGCCGAGCCGGTGTTTGTAGCGGTCGACTCCATGTAGGTCATGCCTTCTGCGCCGTTGATTGATTCTTCAAGGGGCGCTATGACAGAGTTCAGCACCGCCTGTGCGTTTGCACCGGTGTAGGTGGTGGATACACTGATAGTCGGGGGTGCTATGTCCGGATATTGGGTGACCGGTAGAGACAGAAGACCAATCAGACCCAGCAGCACAATGAATATTGATATAACCGTGGATAGTACCGGGCGGTTAATAAAAGTATCTAATTTCATTTGTCGATTGCTATAGTGACAATATGTGGTTTGTTGTTAATATATAAAAGAGAGCGGTGAGCGGCGTTTATTTTGCCTGAGCGCCTGCGGGAGTCTGAGCGGCAGCCGCTGCGGGGTCTACCGGGGTGATTGTCATGCCGTCGCGCACAGATGTGCCCACGCCTTCAATGGCAATGCGGTCGCCGGCTTTCAGTCCGGAGGTCACCACATAGTTTTTGCCGTCGTTTACGGGGCTGATTGTGATCGGGGCTGAATGCACTATGTTTGAGTCGTTGACAATATAGACGAATTTCTTGTCCTGAAGCTCGTAGGTGGCTTTCTGGGGAATGACTATCACATTTTGTTCGTCGCGCGGAAGAACAATGTTGCCTGTGGCGCCGCTGCGCAGGAGTCCGCTGGGGTTGTTGAACAGCGCGCGCACGCTTGCCGAGCCGGTGGAGTTGTCAATGACACCGCTCACAGTGGCTACCTTGCCTTCGATGGGGTACATGGTGCCGTCGGCGAGGCGGAGCTTGACAGCGGGCATAGAGTCGATTGCGCTCTTGAGCGAGCGGCTGCCGTTGCCCGACATTTCAAGCAGGTCTTTTTCGGTGAGAGAGAAATAGGCGTACACCTCGGAGTTGTCGCTCACAGTGGTGAGGGGCTCGGCAGAGGTGGGCGATGCGAGAGAGCCTTCGCGGTTGGGTATTTTGCCCACAACGCCGTCAGAGGGGGCGGTGACAACTGTGTATGCCAGATTCTTGCGGGCGTTTGTCAGCGCTGCCTGACTCTGTACGAGCTGTGCTTTTGCTGTCTGCAGCTGATTGTCTGCGAGCTGATATTCGTAGTTGCTGATAATGTTCTTTTCCAGGAGCTGACGCTTGCTGTCGGCGGTGAGCTGAGCGGTGGCTACAGCGGTCTTGGCGGCATTGACTGCGGCAAGAGCCTGCTCTACAGCGGCGTTGAACTGTACCTGGTCGAGTGTGAAGAGAACCTGACCTTTGCGCACCTGCTGACCCTCGTCAACATGAACCTTTGTGATGAATCCTGTCACCTGCGGGCGGATTGCGATATCTGTTTTTCCCTTTATCAGTGCGGGAAATGTTGTTTCAAGCTCTGAGGTGGTGGGTGTCAGAACCATAGTTGCGTAGGCGGGAGCGCCTCCCTGGGGAGCCTGCTGCTGGTTGCCGCCGCAACCGGTCATAACGGACATGGCACCGGCGAAAATCAAAATAGCCGCGCCTTTCAATACGCTTGCGTTCATACTTTTTTCCTTAAACATATACTTTATTACCAATTCTTAGTTACTATACTTATATAATTATGTGTGCATCCGGCAAAGTCTGCCAAATCGGGTGCAAAGTTAATCAATTGATTGCGAACAAAAAATGCAGGTGAGTGCAAAACGCGGCTCTGCTTAACCCTCATTAACATTGTTTGCCGTTTTGTCCAATATTAAAGACAATAATGCCAAGAATGCACATCAGCAACTGAGGACGGCAGTAACACTTAAATTTAACAATTAAGTCTCTAGTTTTTAACATTTGACGGCTCTGGCTAATGCAAGGTGTTTAAAATCATGGTGTTGCAACTTTAACATTTACGAGTGTGAAAATTAAGACAACATCCGGCTTTTTCGCGTCGTAACTTTGCACTCACACAAACACACACAAATAACACTTAAACACACACACAAACATGAGAAAGAAAAAACAAATCAGCCTGCGCATTGAATGGATTGAAACCATCGCCACCCTCATCACATCGCTGCAGCTCGATGTAATGAACGCCGTAATAGCCTATCTGACAGACGGCACCGTAACGAAGATTGACAACATCGACGCCGCCGAGATGTTCATGGACATCAAAAAAGATATCGACGCCCGCGCCGAGGAGCGCCGCCGCAAGGCTGCCGAGCGCCGCGCCAAAAAAGCCCCCGTGCCGGGCTACCTGCCTGAGAAAGCGCCCGAAAATCTCGAAGAGCTTGTGCAGGCTAATGAAGTAGTAGCCGCTGTTGTCAACAACTCTTCCGTGAAAAATCTGAGGATGTACCACAAGCCGCTGCTCATGGAACTTGCCCTGCAGGTAGCCGCATGGTGGCGCGAGCATCCCTCCGAGGAACTGCCTACTCCGGCACGGCTCCAGGCAGAAATCTACCGCCGTTTCAGCGCCGTGGCTCGCGAGCTTGCTACAGGCACAGTTGTCACCCGCGAAAAATGGGTTGCCTACCTTGCTCCGTTTGCCGCGCAGAAGCGTAGCGCGAGGTTCTCGGCAAAAAAGGCTTCATGAGTCAGAAGCGTGGAGTAATACCGATAAAAAACTCAAAATTTATGCCCGGCATGGGGCGAGACAGCACACTGAGGTACTCCTCGTTGAAAAGATTATTCACAGCCAGTTTCAGAGAAAGGTTGGCGGGCTTTAGCGAAAGTCTTTTTTCAAAGGCAATGTTGCTCATGAAGTAAGGCGGCAGATGTCCGGTAATGGTGTAGTCGTTGCTGCTCATTGTGAACCGTTCGGAGTAGTGGCACCATTTGTATAAGAATCCCCACAAGCGCCATTCAACCCGCCCGGTCAGCGATGCGGAGTGAAGCGGCACATACGGCAGCTGTTTGCCGACAGATTGGTCGGCAGGAGACATCTTTTCGCCTTTGTTGACCGACGGAGTCCATGAGTAGGAGCCGTTGAGGTCAAAAAGCCAGCCTTTCCACGGACTCAGCGCCAGGTTTGATTTCAGTTCGATACCGTAGGCATGTACCGTCTTGATGTTTCGAGGAGAGAAGAATCCTTTGGTGGTAGGCAGCCATATTATCCAGTCGCTTATGCGGGAGTCAAACCAGGTGGCGGAACCGGAGAGCGCCACAACTCCGCTTTTGCCGGTGGCGAAACTGATGCCGGTGTCGTAGCTCCACCCGTGTTCTTTCCTGAGATCGGGGTTGCCGCCGGGCAGGAAGTACAGGTCATTGAGTGTCGGAAACCGATAGTTTTTGCTTATGGATGCCTTTAGCGTCACATTGCCTTTGCGGCTCAGGCGCGAGTCAATGAAGAATGCCGGTATCAGCGGGCTTGTGCGGTCGCCGTACATTTCGCCGCGCATCACAGCCGACAGTCCTATAAAATCGGCAGGCTGCCATTTGGCTGACGCGGAGCCGGACAGCTCTACACGACCTTTGTCGTAGCCGACAATAGCCTTGTCGCCGTCCTGGAGGATAATGTTCTTGTCTTCGCTCCTGACAAAGTGCTGGTGGACCGACACGCTGCCCGTAAGCATCCATTTCCTGTTGGGGATATATTCTCCTTCGGCGCTGCCGTAAAAGGTGTTTATGGTGCTTCGCGAGCGTGTCATTGACGCCCAGTTGCCTTCGGCTACCTCGCGTTTGTAGTCGTAGCCCATCCAGGTGTGTATGTATCCGGTTTTTACTCCGAGCTTCCAGTTCTGCCGGGAATGATCCCACGACAGCACTCCGCGCAGGGTGCGCTCGCGTTGCCGGTTTTCAAAGGCGCGCTCGTCGCCGTAGTCGGTGGTGAGCATGGGCAGCTCTCTATTGGAGTTTATGAACCAGGCGTTTAATCCGAACCGGTCGCCGCGCAGGGTGTTGTAATATATTTCCTGAAGCAGGTGCAAATCCTTGAACGAGCCGGATCTGTTTCTTTCAACAGGGTTGTACTGACCGATTATGTTTTTGTCCTCGTCGTATATGTTTACCTTCTTGTCGTGGTTGACATACTTGAAGTCGTTCGGCGAGGACGAGTACACCGCGCGGGTGGACACTTTCCACTTTTCTCCGCCATAGGCTACTCTCAGAAACTCGTCAAAAGTGCTGAACGACCCTATCCCCTGGACATACTGGAGGTTAAGCCCCTGAGGTATGTCGGCGTTAGTGCCGAGCCTCACCAGTCCGCCGAGTCCGCCGCCGGTTTCGTTTACGGATGATGTGCCGTGAAGTAGCGATGCGTTGTCGACAAAATATGACGGTATGGTTGAGAAATCGGTCATGCCGAGCATCGGGTTGTTTATCCTCATGCCATTCCATGTCACCTGTGTGTGGCTTGGCGATGTGCCGCGAAACGCCACAGTAGACAATGTGGCGCGTCCGTAGCTTTTGACAAACACCGATGAGTTGAATGTCAGTATGTCCGCTATCGACAGCGCTATGTTTTCTCTGAGGGCAAGAGAGTCGAAAGTGGTTTTCTGCACTCCGATGTCCTTCATGCTTCTTTTGCCGATTACTACTGCGGTAGGCAAAACTCTCTGAGCCAGGGCGCTCTCGCAGCACAGCCCTGCAAGCAGGATTATTGCGGTGAGCAGGCGCGCCTTGCGTACGACGGTATGTGATATTGTTGGACGTTTCACTGTAACTGTAGTCTGGTTGTATGAAAAATGGTGGCTTGGGACGGTCATTTCCAGCAGAACGCTCCGGGAATTATCCCGACATAAAATTCATCGATAAGCTCGCCTTCGGAGCTGTAGCGGTAAATCTTGCCCTGCTGCTGGTAGTCAATGGCGTCGGCAACGTAGACATCGCCGTTATACGGGTTGACGGTAAGCCCGTAGAACAGAGTCTGCCGGTATTCCAGAAACGGGCGCACAGGGACGCGGTCGGCGGTGACATCCATGCTCCAGATGTCGTAGTTTATCCAGAACAGGCGGTCGCGCTCGCCGTTGAGCTGCACTTCCGAAGGCCAGTCGCCGAATTTGAACCTGAACTGTTTTTCAACGGTGAATGTCTCGGCGTCAATGCGGTACAGTGACGGAGCCTCATGACCGTATGGACTCCCTTCGTATCCTCCGTCTGTGATTGTCCACAATTTGTTGTATTTGTCCATGACAAGCGATGTCGGCTGTATGCCGATTGTGAGCTCGTCGACGACGCGGTCGGTCTCGGTGTCGATTTTTATAATGCGGTTCTGATAGCTCCAGCAGTTGCAGTACACATATTTGCCATACTGCACCATCTGTTCTGTCGACCCGCTCTCCATAGTCATGTCAGGCACCTCAATGTAGCCGGTGATTTCAAAGCGTTTCGGATTGACAATGAAAATACGGTTGTCCCACAGCTGGGTCACATACGCTTTGTTTTCGTTTATAAAATGGATGTAGCGCGGAGAGGTGAGATTTTCTATCCTGCCGATTTCCTTGAAGGTCTCAAGGTCTATTGCAAATATCACATGCGAGTTGTTCACCACAATCCACCCTTTGTTGTCGTGGATGCTCATGGACTGCGCCACATCGCCGAGTTTGAAGCCGTTGGCGCGGAAAAACACCTCGTTTTGCACAGTGTTTGTCGCGGGGTCATAATAGCTTAGGGTTGCGTTGCCGTACTGGAAGTTGCCCTCGTTGGTAATAAAGAGTCCCGACCCGGAGGCGTTGAAATTCTCGGTGTCCGAGCCGTAATCCCATTCCATGCAGCCCTGAAACAGGGCTGCAAAGAAAAGGACTGCAGAAAATAAAAAAAATTGTGTATTGTACCGGTTTGGTGTGGTCATGTCTTATTGTTTTATATTCAGGTCTTCAAAACCGAATACCTCGGTAGATACCTCTCCGAGCCATCCCGCTTTGGAGTTTACGCCGGTCTTTACCATGATGAAGTCGATAAAACTGAGGTTTATGTGCGACAGGTCAGGGTACATGGCGTTTTCTATAAGAAACCCGTTTTTCTGACCGTCGCCGGTAACAGAGTCTCCGCTGTTGAGGTTGTCCGACCCTAAATTGTCGGCGTAGCCCCAGCCGAAGGCGCTGTTGTCCCAGAATCCGGTGGTTGGGCTTTGGCTTGTGCGGTGGAGCAGACAGGTGCCTCTGAGGGTATAGGAGTCCTCGTCAATCCAGGCGGGGTAATAGTAGTCCTGGCGGTGAAACGCCGACAGATAGTCGATGCAGCCTGACTCGCCGTAATTGTCGGTCCACTGCACGTTCATCTGCGGCGCGGAGGGGCGGTAATATGTCACGGCGTAATTCTGTCGTGTGCCGCTCTGTCCGGTTTCGCTGCCGCGCAGCTCGTACCATTCGTCGTCGGGCAGACCGTTGCCGTTTACATCCTGCATCACATACACTATGCCCGGCTCGTTGGAGCCTCCGGCGCCGGTCTGGACGTTGAGAAAGGCGTTGCCGGTTATGGAAAAGTCATAACTGCCCTCTTTTTTCGCTATGCTGTGGTCGAACCCCACTATGATATAGCCGCCGAAGCCGCCGAGCGACACATAATAGCTGTTTTCAAGCCGCCTTTCCGCCCATGCGTTTGCTGCTTCGAGGGTGGTTTCGTTGCCGGTCATGCCGCCGACAACAGTCTCGCCGATGAACTGACCCGGAGCCGGTACCCATTCGAACACTTTTGTGGAGCGCGGCGAGCTTGACGGTGTGGGAGCGCGGTAGCGGTCGTTTTCGGAGGCGTCTACGCACACAACCTTGACACCTGCGGTAGCCGCGCCGTGGTTTACGCTTGCATTTATCAGGTACTCGCCGGGCGAATCGGGGGTGAACACAAATGTGGTGCCGGTACATTCGGCGGTCACACCGTCAACACTCCACTGGATGGTTTCTATGTCAAGTTTATCTGCCATAGGAGTCAGATACACCGGGCGTCCGGCGAATGTGTAGCGGGTGGTTGATGTGCTGAAGTAGGAAGGGGTGGGGAACGCGAGTCCGGAAGGCAGCTTTTCAACAACCTCTACGCGGATGCTTTTGCTTGTGGATCCGTAAGTGTTCCGCACCGAGGCTGTAACGGTGTATGTGCCGGTATCGGAGGCTCTGAACAGAAATGTATCGTCGTTTCCTGCCACGTTTCCGTTCACGCTCCACTGTATTGCAAAGTCTTCCTCATCGCGGTTGCTTATTTCCGGCGCGAAGATATATTCTGTGCCTGCTGCAAGCATGAGTTCATCGCCCGCAATGGGAAATGAGATAGCCGGTATCGCCGGTTCCACGACATTTATGGCTATCTCCTCGCTTGCAGAGCCGGCGGAGGTTGTTACGGTAAGGGTTACGAAAAATTCACCTGTGTCGTTCCACACATAGGAAAATTCGGGGGTAAGGGCAAGGATGCGTCCGTCCAGAGTCCATTTGAACGCCGCGTTTTCTGCATAGCGGTAGGCGGGCGATATTGTGAGTTCCCGCCCCGCTGTCACAGTATATATCCCTGTCTCGCTGTCAAGAATAATCACCGGCTCGGGCTCCGTGCCGATAACATCGTCTTTATTGCATGAAGAAAGCGCGGCTCCGGCAATAACTGCCAGAGCTACGCAAAAAAATGAAAAGAGTGATTTTTTCATGGGCATGAGTCTCATAATCTTACAGCGACATCATCGTAGGCGAAGTATGCGGGCTGGCTGAATCCGTAGCCGTTGTCGCTTGAGCCGAGTATGTTGAACTCTACTTTTGCCACTTTGCCTAATGAACTCAAATCCCATTTTGTCCAGTCGGTTACTATGTTGTCGGGACCGTTGCAGGTGTAGAACTCCGACTCTCCGATTTTGGTGCCGGACTTGTCATAGCCGATTGCCACAATCTTCACCCAGTCGTCCGGTCCTATCTGTGCTGTAAGGCTGTTGCCGTCAATGTAGCAGTTTACGGCATAGGTGGTGTTCATTATCCACAGGTGGTCTATGACGCGCTCTTCGCCGTCGCCGAACTCAAGGGCGCACAGCTCTGCGTTGTCGGTATAGCCCGAGTTGTCGCGGTAGCCGTAATGAACGGCGCAGTTGGCAGAGCCGTTGTGACCTGCTGTGCCGTAAACAGAAAGCTGGTGCATGTAATCGCCGTTGGACAGGTCTGTGTCATAATAGTTTGAAATGGCATGGCCTCCTCCCCAGTAACAATAGGTGCCCCAGCTTGCGGGCATGGTGTGCTTCAGCTCGGTGTTCCCTTTGTCGTACCATTTGTATGGCTCGTTCATGCCGCTTCCGCTGCCGTACAGCAACGGACCGCCATACTGCTGGCTGTCAATGAGGTCGCCCCAGGTGGTCACGGTGGTGGAACAGTAGTTGAGTGTGTAAGAGTCGAATTTTGCATCTTCATCCTCAAAGGTTAGAACCCGGATAAGATATGCTTCTACCTCGAATTTCACAATGATGCTTTTGTTTTCGGCAGATACTGCTATGATGGAAATGGAACCGCTTCTTTCGGCATAGCTGTTTTCAGCCACCGGCGCGGTTACCGAGAGCTTGCTGCCGTCAAAAGACACTTTCCAGCCGTCAGGCTTCTGGATGCTGAACTGGGCGACGTTTGCAGAAGTCACGTCATAGGTCATGGTGGTGCCGTATTTCAGTTGCTGGGTCCCTTCTATGCCTTCAATAGAGAAAAGCGGGTCGCCGGCACCGAATTTGGCAACCTTGAACTCTGTGCCATCGGCAAGAACGAACAGTACATAGCCGGCGTTAGAGGTGTCTACACTCTTGAAGATATTGTCGCCGGCTTGTCCGAGAGCGCTTACTCCTGTGGCATTCCATGTCTTGCCACCGTCGGTAGATATTTCCCATTCGTTGTTGTCGGGATTGATGCGCACCTGGGGAGCCACGCCTGTGAAAACACCGTCGGCGCCATCTGCTCCGTCTTTACCGTCCTCGCCGTCCTTGCCGTCGGTACCGTCTATGCCGTTGGCGCGCACACGGTTGCCGTCCACAACCAGCCACTCTCCGTCAATGGTCCAGTAGTAGTTGCCGTCAGTGTCGGCTTTCACGGAAATGAGCGGGCAGCTCACACCGTCGGCGCCGTCGGTGCCGTGGGTGATGTTTGCAGTTGTGCCGTCTGAAAATTTTATTTCGTAGCCGGTAGCAACCGGGTTTACGGATGTTATGGTAATGTTTGAGCTGACGGAGTTGACAATAGCGCGGAGTGCGGAAATGTCGTTGTTCAGCGAAGTGGTGGCAAGCTCGAGAGCCTCGACCCGTTTTTTGATATTGTCGACCTCGTCCCAGAGGTCAGAGTCATCGTATTTGCACCCGGTGTATGAGAGACACATCAGTGCCGATGTCAGAAATAGCAATAACTTTTTCATGTTTTATTGGTTTTTAGTTGCAAAAAAAATCCCGTTTGCCCATAGACGAGGGCGCAAACGGGGTATATGCGACTGTATTGCTGGTCTGACTGTGTTGTGCTGACCGTAAGCCGGAGCTTTGTAGTTCATCGTGCCCATAATCCCGCAGGCGTCATGTGTATGGAGGCGAATGGCAGGTCTTCTGACTTGTTTCGGCAGATGCGCCTTCCCGATTGTCTTGCAATCAGTGGCTGTTTTGCATCGGCTTGCTGATGAAACTTACAGCAGCGGGTACTGTTCCGGATTCTCACCGGATTCCCTATTAAATCTCCCGGCTTGCGCCGCAGCTGCCACTCCTGGCGGCTTGTAGAGATACCAATTCGACCACAAAGATAAAAGTTTTTTAACTAACGCGCAAATATTTGCCGTAATTGCACAACTTTTTTCCGTGCCGTAAAAATATGTAACTTTGCAGTCATGGATCCACAAGCAATCAATCAGAACATGATTCCGCAGCCAGAGCTGTGGCGGTGTGCCATGGAGATTAACGCCGGCTCGATAGAGGTGGCGCTGTTTCCGCCGGTGGCAACCGAGAGAGTTATTCACACTACGATACAGCTGAACCCTGAGGCTCCCTATCATGAAAAGTCGGTGCAGGAGGCGTTTTACGCCAACCCTTTTCTGCTGAGCGACTTCAAGGCGGTGGATGTGCTTTTTGGCTGTGACAGCGCCATGTTTGTGCCGTCGGCTGTGACAGCGCAGGCGGGTGTCGAGGCGGTGTATTCTGCCGGTGGCGGAGAAACCGGGGGCAAAAAGATTCTTGACTGCGCTCTGCCCGGAGACATGGTTCTGGTCTATGCGGTGGATGCAGGGCTGTATGGATTTGTCAGGCGCACATTTTTCAATGTCCGGGTGGCGCACCGTCTTGCACCGCTTGTGTCAAGGGCGCTGAACACTCCGGCTGTACTCGCTGTTGTGGAGTCAGGCAGGCTTGATATAGTGGCTACGGCGGAGAGCCGGCTGTTTCTTGCCCGTTCGTTGCGCTACCGCACGCCGCAGGATGCCACATACTATATAATAGCGGCAAGAAAGAGCCTGGGGCTGCCGGCGGATGTGCCGCTGTCGCTTGCCGGCGCGGGCGATGACGCACAGACGGTGGCAGGTTATCTGTCGCGCTATTGCGAGACTCCGCAGCCGGTGGCTCCCCCGCAGCTTGCGGCGGTACTCGACAAGGATTCGGCGGCTATGCCACAGTCACTTTTAGCACTTTTGTCATGAGAATAATAAGAGGAAAATACGGCAGGCGCCGCTTTGATGTGCCTTCGAACATAACGGCGAGACCGACAACGGATTTTGCCCGCGAAAATATCTTCAATGTCATAGAAAACCTGATTGACCTTGAGGGGGTAAACGCCCTTGACCTGTTTGCCGGAACCGGAGCGGTGACATTTGAGCTGCTCAGCCGGGGCGCGGCGAGCGTTACGGCGGTGGAAAAAGCGTCGACGCAGTACTCTTTCATAGCAAAGGTGGCGAAGATTCTCGACGCTGACAACCTGCGGCTTGTAAGGGGTGACGCGTTGAGGTTCATAGCCACATCCTCCACAAAATTCGATTTCATATTCGCCGACCCCCCTTATGATATGGAGGGTTTCGAGGAGATACCGCAGAAAATTCTCGACAGTGCGATGCTTCATCCCGGAACACTGTTTATCATAGAGCATTCGCGACGTCATGACTTTTCCGGGTTGCCGCACTTTGTGCAGCACAGAGAGTACGGCAGTGTGAATTTCAGTATATTCCGTATTCCCGAGTCCGATTAAACAAAATTCTGAAGACATGCAGACAACAAAACCGAAACTTGTAATATCCACCGGCGCCGGCATGAGCGCCGAGAGCGGCATAAGCACATTTCGCGATGCCGGAGGCCTATGGGAAAACCATAATGTCATGGATGTGGCGAGCGCCGACGGCTTCGCGCGCAATCCGGAGCTGGTACACCGGTTTTACAACGAGCGGCGCCGCGACCTGCTCAAGGCTCAGCCCAACAAGGGGCATCTTGAGCTTAAAGAACTTGAAAAATACTACGATGTCTATATAATAACCCAGAACGTTGACGACCTGCACGAACGGGCGGGCAGCTCACGGGTGCTTCATCTTCACGGCGAGCTGATGAAGGTGCGCACCATAGAGGAGCCGACACAGGTTTACACTCTCGATGAGGAGCATCTGGAGACTACTCCCGACAGCACTGACGCGCAGGGGCGGCATCTGCGCCCCCACATAGTGTTTTTTCAGGAGGCTGTGCCTAATATAGAACGTGCCGTGGAGTGGACGGCAGAAGCCGACGTATTCGTGGTTATCGGCACATCGCTTGCCGTATATCCCGCGGCATCACTGCTGCATTATGTGCGTGCAGGAGTACCGGTCTACTACATAGACCCCAATCCGGCTCCGGTCGGCTCAAATGTCACAGTCATACGCAAGGGCGCGTCCGAGGGCATAGCCGAGCTGGCGGAGATACTCGGCAAAAGTTTGCAGAATTAAGAAACGGTTGTAACTTTGTCGCGTCATTTAACCGTAAAAGAAATGTCAACATACAACGAAACATCCAAACCGAAAGTAACTACCCGCCGCCTTGGTGAAATGAAGGAGCGCGGAGAAAAAATAGCTTGTCTCACCGCATACGACTACACAGTGGCTACACTTGTGGACGGCGCGGGCATAGACCTTATTCTTGTGGGCGACAGCGCCTCGAATGTCATGGCGGGCAATCTTACCACCCTTCCCATCACTCTCGACGAGATGATTACATACGCCAAGGGGGTTACCAAAGGCGTGAAGCGCGCGCTTGTGGTGGTTGACTTGCCCTTCGGCACATATCAGGGCAACTCCAAGGAGGCTCTTGCGAGCGCTATACGGGTAATGAAAGAGGCAAACGCAGAAGCTGTGAAACTTGAGGGCGGCTCTGAGATTCGCGAGAGTATCGAACGCATACTCTCTGCCGGCATACCGGTGATGGGTCATCTCGGTCTCACACCGCAGAGCATCAACAAGTTCGGCACATACAACGTGCGGGCAAAAGAGGAGGCGGAGGCGCGCAAGCTGATGGAGGATGCCATGATGCTTGACTCGCTCGGCTGCTTTGCCATAGTTCTTGAAAAAGTGCCTGCCGCGCTTGCCGCCGAGGTTGCCGCTGCGGTGAAGTGTCCAGTCATAGGCATCGGAGCCGGCTCGGGAGTGGACGGTCAGATACTTGTGTTTCAGGACATGATGGGCATGAACAACGGATTCTCGCCCAAGTTTCTCAGAAAATACGCCGACCTTGCCGGAATAATCACAGAGGGTCTTGGCAGATACGTCAATGATGTCAAGAACGTGGATTTTCCCAACGAAAAAGAACAGTATTGAACTCAGCCGCTGAAACACCGCGGGTGCAAAGCCGCGTAATGCAGATAATAAAGCTCGGGCTGCCCATTCTTATAGGGCAGCTCGGTTTGATTGTAGTCGGATTTGCCGACACCGGCATGGTGGGCAACTATTCCACTGACGCCCTCGCTTCGGCATCGTTCGTAAACAATCTTTTTAATGTGTGCATCTTTGCCTGTGTGGGATTCACATACGGACTGACTCCCATTATAGGCACTCTGTTCGGTCAGAACCGCAAGGATGCTATAGGGGAGATGCTGCGCAACGGAGTGCTTGCCAACATGCTGTTCGCGCTGTGCATCACGGCGATAATGACGGCGGTGTACTTCAACCTGCACCGTCTCGGTCAGCCGGAGGAACTCCTGCCGCTCATCCGCCCCTATTACCTAATTTATCTTGCGGGGGTGGTTCCGGTGGCGCTGTTCAACGTGTTTGCCCAATGGGCATACGCAATAAAGCGCACCCGCCTGCCGATGTGGATAATACTCGCCTCTAACATTATCAACATTTTCGGCAACTGGCTTCTGATTTTCGGCAACTGGGGCTGCCCCGAACTTGGGCTTACGGGAGCCGGGCTGTCGACCCTCGCGGCAAGGATATTCTGCCCGGCGGCGATAATAGCGGTGATGTTTCTGCGCAGGGATTACCGCCCCTACAGCTCCGCTATGGTGTCTTCGCGAATTACGCGCCGTTCGCTTGGCGTAATAACTCGCACCTCCTTTCCGGTGGCTATGCAGATGACCTTTGAAAGCGGTTCGTTCACAGCAGCGGCTGTAATGGCAGGCTGGCTCGGCGCTGTATCGCTTGCCGCGTTTCAGATAGTGATAATCATAGGCACGCTCGGGTTCTGTGTGTACTACAGCGTGGCGGCGGCAGTGTCGGTGCTTGTGAGCAATGCAGCCGGAACCAACGACAGGGTCGAGATGAGGCGCTACGCGTTTGCCGGTTACAAGGTGCTGCTTATGCTCGCAGCCATTGCTTCGTGCTTCTTTATATTCCGCGGTCCGGGCATAATACACATATTTACGCACGACCCTGCGGTGGAGTCACTCGCTCTTTCGCTGATATTGCCGCTGGTGATATATCAGTTCTGCGACGCCACCCAAATTAATTTTGCAAACGCCCTGCGCGGCACATCAAATGTCATGCCGATGTTGTGGATAGCTTTTGTGAGTTATGTCATAATCGGTCTTCCCGCAACCTATCTGCTCGGTTTTCCGCTCGCCATGGGCACTTTCGGCATAATACTCAGCTTTTCGGTGTCGCTGTTCATCGCCGCCGCAATGTTCTTTTTCTATTTCATGCGCACCACCCGCAAGCCGGACAATGGAAAACGCGCCGTACAGAATTGCTGAAAAACAAATATCACAGATTATAAATGCTTAAAATATCGGTTGTAACCGTCTGTTATAATGCGGCAGACAGTATAGAGCAGACCATGCTGTCGGTACTCAACCAGAGCTACCCGTATATTGAATACATCGTTATCGACGGCGGCTCGACCGACGGCACTGTCGACATCATAAAAAAGTACGCCGACCGGCTTGCCTATTGGGTCTCCGAGCCGGACAAAGGCATTTACGACGCAATGAACAAAGGCATTGCGGCTGCCACAGGCTCGTATATCAACTTCATGAACTCCGGCGACTCGTTTTATGACAACCGTGTGGTTGAAGCGATTTTCAAAGACGGCTGCGACAGCGCCGACATAATCTACGGCAAGA
>RIBJ01000055.1 GCA_003762715.1 Muribaculaceae bacterium Isolate-104 (HZI)
GAAAATTTCTATTTGCATACCTCTAATATATCCATCTTCAGCAATATATGCAATATCTGAAAGTTTATTTCACATAATCAGGTGAATTTTTGACTGAATTTGAGTTAAATCTCATGCGCCAGCCCTGTAAGAAACACCGCCAGAGCAGGATATTCGCGCAGTATATTTACAAAAGAGTCGAACATAAAGTCAGTTTTCTATATGTGAAAACAACTCACGGTAGCTTTTGGATGTGCCGATACACACAATTGTGTCTCCTTTCTGCACTTCCGTCTCGGCAAACATCTCCGGAGCAATCCTCTGAGGCTGCGGCCGGGTTATGCCCAGCAGGTTGCGGCGGTCGCTGAGCCGGGTCACGGCTATAAGCTCCATGCCATAGTCGCGGCGGAGTTCCATATCCGAGTATTTCAATCCGATAAAATAGTCAGGCACAGTGAATTTCAGTATATAAGAGTCATCGTCTATATTCATGCTCTCTATGTCCGAGCCGAGCGCCATTTCATGCACAAGGTCTTTAGCCGCGCGCTGTTCGGGAGTCAGAATCCTGTCAATCTCGAAGCCTTGCAGTATCGACTCGTGCAGCTTGTCTATGGCGCGGGCGTATATGTGGCTTACCCCGAATTTTTTCAGCAGAGCGACCGTGCGTATGCTCGCTCCGAAATTTTCGCCTATGGCTACTATAACCAGGTCGACATTCTTCAGCGGCAGCACACTGAGCGAAATCTCGTCAGTGGAATCAATTATGTACGCGGTGGATATATAATCCTTTATAGCCTCCACAAGCGAGGCGTTCACATCGGCGCCTATCACCTCGTGACCCATGTTTGTGAGGTCTACAGCGAGGTTGGAGCCATATATTCCAAGTCCTATGATAAGATAGCGCATATTCCGGTAATTTTTTTCAGTTTATGATTATAGAGTCGGAGGGGAAAGCCGCAGTGCTGTCATGGCGGCGTCCGGCGAGTCCGACAAGAAGTGATATTATGCCCACTCTGCCCAAAAACATGGCAGTGCTGAGCAAAATAAGAGATGAATCGGAAAGGGAGGAGGTGACACCGAGCGAAGACCCCACTGTAAACAGTGCGGAGCAGCTTTCAAACAGCAGGTCCCGTGTCGGAAGCCCCGGCTCCAGCAGCAGCAGGGTTATGGAGTAAAACACATACGAGAGTATCGACAGCGCTACCACGGCGTTGGCTCTTCGAATGGAAAATACCGACACGGTGCGCCTGAAAGCCACCGCTTTCGACTTGCCGGTGATAATGGCTCTCAGGTTTAGCAGTATGGCGGCAAAAGTGTTCACCTTTATGCCCCCGGCAGTGCTTTGCGAAGCGCCTCCAATCCACATCAGCACCAGCAGCATGAATATTGTCACATTCAGAAAGCCCGACGGCTGAATCGACGAGAACCCCGCACTGCGGGGGGTGGCGCTGTTGAAAGCCGATTGGGTCAGCTTTTCAAAAACACTCATTCCTGCAAGCGAGTTATTGTTTTCAAGCAGCCAGAATGCCGCCGTGCCTATGACAAAGAGAGCGAAAAATGTTGTGAGCACTATTTTTGTGTTCATGTCGTAAGGGTGCACGTTTTTCATTTCGCACTCCCGGTTTCGCAGTCGGTCGCGTAGCCGGCGCGCCCGGTTGAAAACCGCGTCCTTGAAATTGACAAGAATAGGAAATCCGATGGCGCCGGCTATTATCAGCACAGTGGTTATCCAGTATATGGAGGTGTTACCGTACAGCAGCAGCGGATTTGACATTCCGTCAGGCAGTATCGAGAAACCGGCATTGCAGAACGAGGACAGGGAGTGAAACAGGGCGAAGCATATCTCTTCGTCGGCTGATGCTCCGAGAGTGCCTTCGACAGAAAGGTATATCGCCACGGCTCCCGCAAGCTCCACAGTTATGGTAAATGCGAGTATGTAGAGCAGTGTAGGCACGAGTGCGTTCATCGACTTGGAATAGAACATGTCGCGCAGCAGCAGCTGGTTGTATATTGACGCGCCGCCGCTGAAAAACAGTGCGAAGAAGCTCGTGAAGGTCATTACTCCGAGCGCTCCTATCTGAACCAGTATTGCAAGTATTATATTGCCCATCGGGGTGAGGGTCACGGATATGTCTACGGGTGTCAGTCCGGTGATGCACACCGCGCTGGTGCTTACAAAAAGCGCGTCGGCGAAACTGATGCCGGTGTATGTGCTCTTTGGCAGCATGAGCAGCAGAGTGCCGATGAATATGAACACAAGAAAACTGCCGCTCAGCAGTAGTGACGGGTTGGTGCGTTTGCCCACACTCTGCATCACTCCATAACAGAATGTCACCCCCGCGTAGGCTCCTATTGCCGAAAGCAGAAAGTAATTGCTGTACAGCAAAGTGTCGAGAGCCGGAATCCAGGGGTGTTCAGAGCGTGGATACATCCAGGGCAGAAGGGTTGTGAGCAAGGCTATGTCCACAACCCATTTGAAAGGTCTGGAGGTATTTACGGTGTGGCGAAATCTGAAAATAAGCTCATAGAGAACCCTGAGCGCGAAAATGCCTTCAATGATTCTTATGACTCTCCACAGACCGGCTTTTTCCTCCGGCGTGTGGTCATAGCCGGTGTGGATGATTACGCAGGCTATGAATCCTACTGAAGCTATGAAGGCGAGTACGCTGAGTATGGCAGACCCTGTGCGGATGGCACCCATGCTGCGGTGGGTAAACCGGTTGAACTCAAGTGCGGCATGGGCAAGACGTTTCCGTACAAGGTTTATTATGGTCGCTGGTTTTGACATTGACAACTGAAAACGTGAATCAGTATATTAAACGCCTGCGGGCGTATTTTGGTTACTCTTTCTCCGAAAGTTCAAGCCAGCGCAGCTCCTTGTCGTCAAGCTCGCTTTTCAGCTGCTCGTAGCGCTGCGACGCTTTCATTATCTCGCCGGCATCGCCTCCTGAGTTGAACATCGCCTCCAGCTCCGCCTTTTCGGCATTTAGAGCCTCGATGTCTTTTTCAAGCTGCTCAAACTCCTTACGCTCAGCATAGCTTTTGCGCTCCTTGCGCTGAGCTTTCTCCCGTTTGGGGGCGGGAGACTCCGCCGCCGCCGATTGTTTTTCGCTTTCTCTGTCACGCTGCTTTTTCCACTGCCTGTACTCCGAGTAGTTGCCCGGAAAATCCTTTACACTGCCGTTGCCCTCCATGACAAAGAGGTGGTCGGTGATGGAGTCGAGAAAATAGCGGTCGTGGCTTATCACTATAAGGCACCCCTTGAACTCGCGCAGATACTCCTCAAGTACCGTGAGGGTCATTATGTCGAGGTCGTTGGTGGGCTCGTCAAGAATCAGGAAGTTGGGTGAGCGCATCATCACCACAGCGAGCTGCAGCCGGCACCGTTCGCCGCCGCTTAGCGACCCTATGAATTTCTGCTGGTCTGCCGGCTCGAACAGAAAGCGTTTCAGAAACTGCATCGGCGTGTAGTGGGTGCCGCCGTTCACAACAATGTCATCGGCTATTTCCGTAACGGCGTCTATCACCTTTTTGCCGGGGTCAAGCTCAAGACCCTCCTGGCTGTAGTAGCCGAATCTCACTGTTTCGCCGACATTCCACTCTCCGCTGTCCTGCCTCACATGACCGAGCAGCATCTTGACAAAAGTGGATTTGCCCACACCGTTGCCGCCTACAATGCCCACCTTCTCGCCGCGTGCAAAGTCGTAGGTAAAGTTGTCAAGCAGCAGCTTGTCGCCGTAGCGTTTGGTTATGTTTCTCGCCTCGAAAATCTTTGAGCCAATATAGGCAGACTTCACATCGAGGTTCACATCTTTTTCGCGCACGCCTCCGCGCGACCGTTCCACAAGCGAGTGGTAGGCGTCTATCCTGAACTTCGCTTTTCCGGCACGCGCCTGTGGCTGCCTGTTCATCCAGTCCTGTTCCTTGCGGAGAGTGTTTTTGACTCTGTCTATCTCTGCGGCAATCGCCTCATGGCGTTCTTTTCTGCGGCGTAGGAAATAGTCGTAGTTGCCGTCGTAGGCAAACAGTTCTGTGGCGTCGATTTCAAAAATGCGGTTGCACACCCTGTCAAGAAAATAGCGGTCGTGCGTTACCATGAAAAGGGTCAGGCGCGAGCGCCCGAGGTAGTCTTCAAGCCATTCGGAGGCTTCTATGTCAAGGTGGTTTGTCGGCTCGTCAAGAATCAGAAAGTCAGGATTTTCAAGCAATGTTGCCGCGAGAGCCACTCTTTTGCGTTGTCCGCCGGAGAGAGTGTCGACAATTGCACCGGTGTCGAATATCCGGAGTTGGGCAAGCATCTGGGTAAGGCGTTGCTCGTAGTCCCATGCGCGGGCTGCGTCCATGGCGTGCATGGCTTTTGCGAGGCGTTCCTCATCGCCAGCCGACATTGCCGCGTGGTACTCCCTGACTGTTTCAGCTATGGCACCAGAGGCGCTTATGCAGGCGTCAAGAACAGTTGCTCCCGGCTCGAACTGCGGCAGTTGTTCAAGGTAGCCTATCCGCAGTTCGGAGCGGGCGGTGACAGTGCCGCTGTCTGGGGTGTCCTTGCCGCCAAGCACTCTCAGCAGGGTTGTCTTGCCGGTGCCGTTGCGCGCCACAAGTCCTATTTTCTCTCCTTCCGAAATTCCGAAAGTGAGGTCGCCGAACAGAAGTCTGTCGCCGAAACTTTTAGTGAGGTTTTCGACCTGTATGACGGGAGCTGCCATGCTGTGGGTATTATTTGCCGCCGGGTATATTCAGATTGCCGTTTTTAGTGTCTTCGAGCAGACCGCGGTTGCGCAGCAGCGCGTCAACCTTAGGCTCTCTGCCGCGAAATTTCACATAAAGCTGCATCGGGTCCTCGCTTCCGCCGGCTTCAAGCACATTCTTTTTGAAAGAGGCGGCGGTTTCAGGGTCGAAGATGCCTTTTTCCTTGAACAGTTCGAAGCCGTCTGTGTCAAGCACTTCCGCCCACAGGTATGTGTAGTAGCCTGACGCATAGCCGTCGCTGCCGAAAATGTGGCGGAAGTACGGGCTGCGGTAGCGGAACTGCACTTCCTGAGGCATGCCGAGGCTTTCGGCAACATTTTTTTCAAACTCAACCACATCCACATCGCTTTGCGGGTTGAGCTTGCCCCACTGTAGGTCAAGAAGCGCTGCTCCTACAAGCTCGGTGGTGGTGAATCCCTGGTTGTGAGTCGAAGCAGCCTCAAGGCGTGCTATCAGAGAGTCGGGGATTACTTCGCCTGTGCGGTAGTGGCGGGCGTATGTGCGCAGCAGCTCAGGCTCAAGTGCCCAGTGCTCGTGTATCTGTGACGGCAGCTCTACAAAGTCGCGGTCCACATTGGTGCCTGCCTGACTGCGCAGTTTGGCGCGGGTCAGCATGCCGTGGAGCCCGTGACCGAACTCGTGAAACATGGTTGCCACCTCGTCGAGGGTAAGGAGGGCGGGGGTGTCGCCGGAGGGCTTGGAAAAGTTGCCCACATTGTAAACTATCGGGCGTCGTGAAGAACCGTCAGGGTCTTCGTATGCTCCCTGAAATTCGCTCATCCATGCACCCTGGCGTTTTGATGCTCTGGGAAAGTAGTCGGTCATGAAAACGGCTACATGGTTGCCGTCGGCATCCTTGACCTCGTACACCTTGACCTCGTCGTAGTACTTGGGTGCCTGGGGCAGTTCGGTGAAGGTGACGCCATACAGTTTTTCAGCCATTGTGAAGATGCCTTTGCGCACGCTGTCAAGAGCAAAGTACTGGCGCACTTCGTCTTCGTCGAGAGCATATTTGTTTCGGCGCACTTTTTCTGCAAAATAGTAGTAGTCCCACGGCGCAATTTTGAATTTGTTGCCTTCCTTGTCGCTTAACGCCTGCATTTCTGCAACCTCCTCGCGCACTTTTTTCACAGCGGGAGTCCATATTTTCATCAGCAGTCCTTCGGCGTTGTCTACATTCTTTGCCATTACATTGGCTGTCATGTAGGAAGCATAGTCCTTGAATCCGAGCAGCTCGGCTTTGCGGGCTCTGGCGCGGAGAATGCGGTTGATGACAGGGCTGTTGTCAAATTCGCCCGAAGAGGCGAGACCGGTGTATGCCTTGTATATTTCCTCGCGCAGCGCACGGTCGTCAGCATACTGCAACAGGGGCAGACGGCTCGGTGCCTGGAGGGTGAACAACCAGCCATTCAGTCCTTTGGCTTCTGCTTCTTCGGCTGCCACAGCCACATTGCTCGCGGGTATGCCGCTCAGCCGCGACTTGTCGGTGACGAGAAGTGTGTAGGCATTGGTGGCGTTGAGCAGGTTTTTGTTGAATTGCAGGTAAAGGTCTGTAAGCTCGGAGTTTATTTTTTTCAGCTCTTCCTTGCCCGACTCGTCAAGCAGGGCTCCGGAACGGGTAAATTCGGTGTACAGTTCCTCTACCGCGCGTATTTCGTAGGGTTTAAGCCCTGAGCTGTTGCGGTTGTCATACACTTTTTTCACTCTTGCAAAGAGCTTCGGGTTCATCATTATCTCATCGGAGCTTTGGCTCACTAGCGGGTAAGCTATTTCGCTTATCTCAACCATCTCAGGCGATGAGTTGGTTTCGTCAAGGTTTGAGAACACGCCCATGACCCGCTCAAGAAGAGCGCCTGATTTTTCGAGGGCGAGTATTGTGTTTTCAAAATCAGGTTCGGCGGGGTTGTCGGCTATCTTCGCTACATCTGCGGCTTTCTGTTCTATGCCTTTTTTTATAGCGGGAAGATAGTGTGAATACTTGATGCTTTCAAACGGAGGTATGTTGAAAGCGGTGGCGTAGGGAGCCAGAAACGGGTTGTTGTCTGAGTTCTGAGCCATGACAGGGGTGTATTGACCGGCAATAGCGGCAAATGCTATAGCTGAGGTGATGATATGTTTATTCATTGTGGTTGTTGTTTGCTTTTATAGTTTTTCTTCTTTCGCTGTTGTCGCGGCGGTTTCGGCGGTTGTTTCTGTTGCCGGAAGTGTTGCCGCCGCTGCTGTTGCTGTTTCTGCGGCGGTTATGATTTGCCGTATTGCCGCCTTTGCGGCTTCCTGTCCCTGAGCTTTTTTTGCCTGAATAGCCTTTAGAACGCCTTTTCTGCGGCTCGTACGCCGGGGTCTCCCCGATATCCTGAGGCAGTTGCTCCTTGCGCACCTCGTATTCAAGAAATTTTTCTATCAAGCCGAATTTCCATTGCTCTTCGAGGCTTACAAAAGTAACGGCTTTTCCGTCGGTGCCGGCTCTCGCGGTTCGTCCTATACGGTGCACATAGTCTTCGGGCTCGTGGGGTACATCGTAATTGACAACCATGGATATGTCATCGATGTCGATGCCGCGTGCCACTATGTCTGTAGCCACAAGAATGTCTACGTTTCCGGCTCGGAAGTCAAGCATCACGTCCTCACGCACTTTCTGGTCGAGGTCGGAGTGCATTTCGCCTATCTTCCATTTGTCGCGCCGGAGTTCACGGCACAGCTCCTTTACTTTGAGTTTGGATGAGGCGAACACTATGACTCTTTTCGCGTGCGATGTGCGGAAAAGGTGTTTCAAAACCTTGAGTTTCTGAGGCTCGTAGCACACCACGGCGCTCTGGTCTATCTTGTCGGTTGGACGCGACACCGCAATTTTCACCTCCACAGGGTTGCTGAGAATCGATTTTGCGAGCTGCTGGATTTTCGGGGGCATTGTGGCGGAGAACATCAGGGTCTGTCTGTCGGCAGGCAGCTGCCTGACAATCTGCATAATATCGTCGTAAAAGCCCATGTCGAGCATTCTGTCCGCCTCGTCAAGAATAAAGTATGACACCTTGCTGAGGTCTACATATCCCATGCTCAAGTGGGCGAGGAGCCTGCCGGGGGTGGCTATGACAACATCCGCACCCATTTTCAGCCCTCTCTGCTGGCGTCCGAACTCTTTGCCGTCGGTGCCTCCGTAAATGGCTACGCTGCTCACAGGCATGAAGTAGGAAAAACCCTCCATCTGGCGGTCTATCTGTTGGGCGAGTTCGCGTGTCGGAGCCATTACAATGCAGTTTACGGCATCTTCGGGGTGCTGCTCTTCCGAAAGCCGGCTTAATACCGGCAGAAGGTATGCGGCTGTCTTGCCGGTGCCTGTCTGGGCTACCGCAAGAAGGTCGTGTCCTTCCAAAGCCACAGGTATCGCCTGTTCCTGAATGGGGGTGCATTCGTCAAAATTCATTGCATCGAGTGCGTCAAGCACTTCGTAGCTCAGGTCGAGATCTTCAAATTTCATCTATATTTACAATTATTGCGCGGGGATCCTAAAATCCCCTCTGTTTGCAAAATTACACAAAAAGCGCGTTTTTTTGACTATATTTGCATAAACTTTCATATACTCTTAAAACAATCACACATTATATAATATGGTATCAGTGGACGGATTGACCGTGGAGTTTGGCGGTACAACTCTTTTCAAGGATGTTTCTTTTGTTATCAATCCAAAGGACCGCATAGCCTTGATGGGCAAGAACGGAGCCGGAAAAAGCACTCTGCTCAAGATTCTTGCCGGGGTGCGCACCGCCACCCGCGGTTCGGTTTCGGCACCGAAGGACTGCACGGTGTGCTATCTGCCTCAGCACCTTATGACCGAGGACGGACGCACGGTGTTTGAAGAGGCTTCGCAGGCATTCGCTCATCTCAGAGAGATGGAGGCGGAGATAGATGCCATGAACAACGAGCTTGCAACACGTACCGACTATGAGAGCGATTCATATATGGCTCTTATAGAAAAGGTGGCATCATTGAGCGAGAAGTTTTACGCCATAGACATGACCCATTTCGAGGAGGATGTGGAAAAGGCTCTTTTGGGACTCGGATTCAGACGCAGCGATTTCAATCGCCCCACATCGGAGTTTTCCGGAGGCTGGAGAATGCGCATTGAGCTGGCGAAGCTGCTGTTGAAGAATCCCGACGTGCTGCTGCTTGACGAGCCGACCAACCATCTTGACATCGATTCCATTGGCTGGCTCGAAAATTTTATAGTAGAAAGCCCCATGGCAGTGGTTGTTATAAGCCACGACCGCCGTTTTATCGACACTATCACCACGCGTACAATAGAGGTGACTCTCGGCAGGATATATGACTATAAGGCAAAGTACAGCCACTACCTTGAATTGCGCAAGGAACGTCGCCAGCAACAGCAGAAACAGTTTGACGACCAGCAGAAGCAGATAGCCGAGGCACGCGAGTTTATAGAGCGGTTCAAGGGTACATACTCCAAGACCTATCAGGTTCAGAGCAAGGTGAAGTGGCTTGAAAAACTGGAGATTGTTGAGGTCGACGAGGAGGATACCTCGGCTTTGCGTCTCAAGTTTCCTCCGTGTCCGCGCAGCGGAAGCTATCCTGTGACTGCCGAGGGAGTCGGCAAGAGTTATGGCGACAAGGCGGTGTTTGACAACGCTTCGTTTACAATAGAGCGCGGCGACAAGGTTGCTTTTGTCGGTAAAAACGGCGAAGGCAAGTCCACTATGGTCAAAGCCATAATGGGCGAAATCGAGCATTCTGGAGCGCTGTCACTCGGTCATAATGTAAAGATAGGCTATTTTGCACAGAACAGCGCCTCGCTTCTGGACGATGAACTTACGGTGTTTCAGACTATTGATGATATAGCTGTGGGAGATGTGCGCCTGAAGATACGCGACCTGCTCGGCGCTTTTATGTTTGGAGGAGAGGAAAACCAGAAAAAGGTCAAGGTGCTGTCAGGCGGAGAGAGAGTGCGTCTGTGCATGATTAAGCTGCTGCTTGAACCGGTCAATCTGCTCATTCTTGACGAGCCGACCAACCATCTTGACCTTAAGACAAAAGATATTCTAAAACAGGCTCTGCGCGATTTTGACGGAACGGTGATACTTGTGAGCCATGACCGTGATTTTCTTGACGGACTTGTGACAAAGGTGTATGAGTTCGGCGGCGGAAGAGTGCGCGAGCATCTGTGCGGCATCAACGAGTATCTTGAAAAGAAGAGACAGCAGGAGCTGTAAGCCGGCAAGTGACGCTCGTGTCGGCAGTCAGATATTACCGGTCGGGAGTGAATACTGCCGTGAGCGGGTAGTGGTCGCTGTGCGGGGTGGTGATGCGCTTTACATTCGATGGGGTGAAGCCCCGGTAAAGAATATGGTCGATGCGGAAATAGAACCGGTCGGCGTGGAATGTCACTGCGTAGCCGAGAGCCGCTTGTGTGTATGCGTCCTTAAGTCCGGCGCTTTCTATGGTGCGTATCGCGTAGCATAGCGGCACATCGTTGAAGTCACCGCACACAATCACTTTACCTCCGATGCTGTCGACAAGTTCCTTGACTTTTTCTGCCTGTACGGCTCTTTGGCGGAAGGCTTCCGACAGTTTGCCGATGAGAGAGTGGCGTATTTCTTTGAGTTCGCTGCTTAGAGGAGTGCCTTCTGTTTTGCCTTTGGTTATGTCGCGGTAAAGCTCTTTGTCTTCGTGGTTAAGCCCTATTGATTTGAGATGCATGTTGAACAGGGTGAAGGTGTCGGTCGGGGCATACACGCTGTATGCTCTGACCTGAAAGCCTTGAGCAGGTCTGTAGTGCAGTCTTATTTCTATGAACGGGAATTTGCTTAATATCGCCTGTCCTTCTGCTCCGTTGGATCTGTAGGGGTAACGCGCATACAGCGAGTCAAGCTGGGCTGTCGACACCGGGGCAGAGGTGGAAGTGGTGAATGTGGCGCACTCCTGCAGGGCGGCGATGTCAGGCTCCTGGCTCAGTATGAAGCTGAGTGTGGGATTGATTGGCGAGGGGTTGTCCGGAGCTGTAAAATCGGTAAGGTTGCAGACATTGTATGTCATCAGCTTGAATGATGTGGCGGCATCATCGGGGGTGTTGTCTTTGCTTCCGAAATTCAAAGGAAAGTAGTTTTTCAAAGTCGGAAATGATGCGATGAGCGCGCACGCCAGTATGGCGGATGACAGTCTGGAAAAAAAGAAACAGACTATCGCGCAGGCAATGGCGGCGATAGCGCAGAAAGGAAATGTCATTGCCAGAAGTGCGGGCAGGGTAGAACGCAGCGGCGACACACAGCCGCCGTAAGCTCCGGCAACAAGAGTTGTCGCCAAGGCTACAGAGAGCATTACTGATAGTATTCGTATCAGTTTTTTCATTTTATTCTGTCGCTTATTTCAAAGAGGGTTTTCCGTTCGGCTGCCGTGAGGCTGGAGTAGCCTGAGTTTTTGATTTTGTCGAGTATAAGATTCAGGTTATGTGAATCAACAGAGTCGGCAGTAACTTTTGTGCCGGGTGAGCGGAAGCGTTTCAGGTGTCTGCGGCTTGCCATGGCTGACAGAGCTCCGGCAATCGCTCCTCCGAGATGTGACAGGTGCCCTCCGAGGTTTTCTCCTCCGCTGCCGAGGATAATGTCAAATGCCATTATGCATGTAACCACAGCCCAGACGGGTACATTGCCGATAAGGAAGAGGTTTATCTGCATTTTAGGAGCTTTCAGCGCTGTCGCTGCCATAATGGCGAAAACGGAAGCCGACGAACCGAGAAGGAAAGCTCCGTCAGTTGAAAGTCCGGGAGATACGGCGTATTGTGCCATATATGTGAATGCGCCTGCGAAACCGCCGAGCATATACAGAGTCACAAGATGTTTTCCACCGCGCATTCCGGCATACAGGCTTCCCGCCCAGTAAAGGATGAGCATGTTGAGGATGAGATGTTGAGCTTCGTACTGACAGAACATGTATGTCAGAACAGTCCACGGGCGACTTGCGAGGCGCTCTAATGTTGCCGGCAGTGCGACCCATTCAAGCATGGGCTGCTGCAGGTGTATGTTTCCGCTGAGGTTAAGAACCACAGCTATTATGCGCAGACACAGGAACGCGGCTATGTTTATGCCGACAATCCAGATCAGGGCAGGGCGGTTGCACAACAACCGGGGCAGTAAGCGGTGTTTCTTGAAATTCATTGTGCAGGGTGTAGTCTGTTGACAATCAGGGGGGGGGATGTGTGTAACGTGGTCTCTTTAAAAGCGGTTGGTGTGTATGATGCCTTGTCTTTTCCAGATGAGAATCATTATAAATCCGAAAATCATGCCGCCGAGGTGGGCGAAATGGGCTACACCGTCGGTTGCGTGGCTCAGTCCGATGAGCAGTTCAATAGCTCCGTAGCCTATAACCATCCATTTGGCTTTTACCGGAACAGGTATGAACATAATATAGAGGGGCATGTTGGGGAATATCATGCCAAATGCGAGCAGCACTCCGTAAATAGCACCTGATGCGCCTACAGTGAGAAGCTGGTTAAGAAATGGCAGTTCAAGCCCTTGGGCAGTGGCTGAGGCTATGGCTTCGCGCATGGCGTCAAAAGTCGTGCCGTTCAGGTTTGCAAGTGGTTTTACAAAGATGTCCTGCCAGGTGAATGCCCAGACAATTTCCTGGACAATGGCGGCTCCGATGCCACAGCTGATATAATAGAACAGGTATCGCGGACTGCCCAGCACCCTTTCGAGCGTTATGCCGAACATGAACAGGGTGAACATGTTGAAGAGTATGTGGGCGAAGTCGGAAGTCGAGTGCATGAACATGTATGTGAGCAGCTGCGCCGGGTTGAAGTCTGACGCCTTGAAAAAGTGCAGCGCTCCGTACTGTGTGGCGAGTATAGACAGTTTTGGCGAAACCATCATGGCAAGCCATACAATGAAGTTTATTATAATGAGATTTTTGGTTACAGGAGGGACATTGGCGAAAATAGAGCCTTGCGTGCGCATTACAAATAATATTAATTCAGATGTTCTAATGTTTCCACAAAGTTACAAAAAAATGCGTTTTTTGATACCAAAACGGGCAAATCACCATTATTTTGTGAGCATTTTCCATTTTTTTTAGAAAAAAGTGCAAAATTCTCAGTTATATCATATATATTTGTGGTTGATTTTCAACAAACAACTAAATTCAATACGTATATCATGAACAAGACAGAGCTTATCAATGCTGTTGCTGAAAAGGCAAATCTCTCAAAAGTTCAGGCTAAAGCCGCTCTTGACGCTACTCTCAACACTATCACCGAAGCGCTCCTTAAAGACGACAAGGTAGCAATCATCGGTTTCGGCACATTCGGCGTTTCGGAGAAGACTGCCCGTACAGGTATCAATCCCCGCACCAAGGAAAAAATTGAAATTCCCGCTCGTAAAGTTGTAAAGTTCAAACCCGGCGCAGAACTTAATCTCGTAAAGTAATACAGGTCTTAAAGAAAAAATTGACAGGGTCGCTCCGAAAGGAGCGACCCTGATTGTTTTACCTGATTATCAGTTCGTCGGTGAACAGAACGCCTTCTTTTGCCCGCGCGATGTATCGCACATAGCGGGCTTTGGCGTTGCCTTGCCAGCTGTATGTTCTGAAGCTGACACCGTCTGACGGTTTTTGCTCATGGTCGATTACCGACAGGGTTTTGAAGTCGGTGCCGTTGTCGGAAATCATGATTTCCACCTGTGAGGGGTGCCACACTCCGGGCCCGATGAGCTGCATGAATTCACATCCGATGTATGAGAGCGGAGTTTCTTTTTCAAGATCCACAGTTACGTCCATTCGGTTGTCGCCTTTGGAGAGATAGCCCTGCCACAGCCTGTCGCTGTAGTTCCAGCCGCCCCGCACTCCGTCGGTCAGAGTTGCAGTGCCGCTTGCGGGATAGTTTCGCCACCATGGAATATTGTATGTGACCTGTTTGCCGACAGCGAGGTGCTTTTCCGGTCGCAGAGCTTCGGGTTTGTTGCCGATTTCTTTCTCCAGATCAAATACGGTGTAGCCGTTTGCGGTGAATTGTCTGCCGAGGTTTATGGCTCTCGGACGGAAGTCGTCGAAGTCTCTGTTGTTCTGTTTGGTCCATCCGATTTCAGCTATGGCGAACATGCGGGGGTAGAGCATGTATTCAGCGTGTTCGGCGGTGGGGATGTACTCGCACCACAGGTTTCCCTGTATTCCTATCATATTTGCCGCCGCGTCGGTGTCAATGGAGTCGGGCACCGGGTTGTAGGAGTACACTCGCTGTAGCGGGAGGTAGCCGCCGATTGCTTCGGGCTGGGTTGCCGGGGCGTCCTGGTAGCTGTCGAGGTAGCAGTAGCCTCCGGGCGACATTATTGCATTATGTCCGGCTTTTGCCGCCGCTATGCCGCTTTCTGTTCCGCGCCATGACATCACGGCGGCGTTAGGTGCTATGCCGCCTTCCATAATCTCGTCCCAGCCAAGCAGCCTGCGTCCTTTGGAATTGAGGTAGCGTTCAATGCGTTCTACAAGGTAGCTTTGCAGCTGGTCAACATTTTCAAGGTTGTTTTCTTCCATGCGTTTGCGGCATAGCTCACATTCTTTCCACGCCTGTTTTGATGCTTCATCGCCTCCGATGTGTATTGTCTCGCTTGGAAAAATCTCTATTACTTCGTCAAGCACATTCTGTAGAAACTCAAATGTTTTTTCGTTGCCGACGCAGAAGTCGGGCTGCCCTGACTTCTTGTGGTTGCAAGACAGTTCCGGAAATGTGGCTGTGACCTCTTCTGAGTGTGAGGGCATTTCTATTTCCGGTATTATGTTTATGTAGCGGGCGGCGGCGTAGTCGACAAGCTCGCGTATGTCATCGCGGGTCAGGAATCCGCCGAATGCAGCTGAGTCGCCACGGTGTGCGTATTTGTTGCCGCCTTCGTTCCATTGTTTCCATGTCTGCTGCGGGCGCCATGCGGCGTAGTCGGTGAGTTGTGGATATTTTTCAATTTCGAGGCGCCAGCCTGCCGCGTCTGTCAGATGCAGGTGCAGATTGTTCAGCTTCAGCAGTGCCATGGCGTCAATCTGTTTTTTTATAAAGTCTTTGTCGCGGAAGTGTCTTGAGATGTCGAGCATCATGCCACGGTAGGGAAATCTGGGGGCATCGGTGACTGTAACGGCGTTTATGGCGTTGCCGTTGTTGGCGAGCTGCCGCAGTGTCACAAGTCCGTAGAAGAGCCCCGAGCCGGTGGGTGCCTGTACTACGGCGCTGTCCGGGGTTACAGTGAGGGAGTAGCTTTCGGGTGACGCTGAGTTGTCAGCGCGGGGGACTATGCGCAGGGCTATGCCTCCTTTTGCATCGGTTGCAGATGTGTTGAATTGCATCCATTCGCCGGCGTAGTCGGCAAGGTGTTTTTTGTCTGAATCAGGCGCCTGGATAACAAGCGGAGCTTTTTGCCGCAGTGTCAGGGTGCCTTTGTTTTCCACAGCCGAGTTGGGCTTGGGTATGATATTTTGCGCGCATGGAGTCAGCGGGCAGGCGCATACAAGCGCCGCAATAACAAATAGGTGTTTCATATCAGACTATAAATTTTTTTGTGAAGGAGCCAATGGTCATTGTCCAGGACAGCAGTGCTGCTGCACAAAAGCAGCACACAGCCATAGAGAGTATTTTAAACACGGGGTGTATTGCAAGGTGGTTGAATATGTCAAAAGAGATGTAAACGAAAATGAAGTGGCACAGGTAAATGCCGAAAGTGAGTCTTGCAAGGGTGCCGAGCCATTTGCATGGTCTGAGCCTGATGCGGCTGCACAGTACGAATACCGGGAATGTCATTAGAAATACGTTTATGCCGGTGAAGTACCATAACACTTCAAGGTATGAGTAATCGCCGGGAAAATAATCCTGAATTTTTACGAATCCTCCGAATGTTATGGCGTAGCCGACGATGAACATGGGCACGCAGATAGCCGTAGTCTTGGCGGTGCTCCATTCAATAGGGTAGCGGCGCAGATAACAGACGAGTACCATGTAGCCTATGAAGCCGGTCATGTAGTAGAATGTGCCGTAGGCGTTCCAGTCGCATGCTCCGAAAATTTCCATGCTGCCGAAGTTGCCGGAGTATCCTACATGCGGAGCCAGTAGCTTTATATATGGGATGAAAAGTGTGAATGCCCATATATAAAGGAAAATCTTCAGATCCTTTTTGTCGGCTTGTGTCAGCCAGGAGCTGAGCACCGGCATTATCATGTACAGACCGACAAGCATGTACAGGTACCACAACGGCACTGTGTCAAAGTTGAAGTTGAACACAGCCAGCCAAATTTTGTCAACCAGTGTCGAGGCTGTATAGCTGCCGACATCAATTGTCGGGTTTGAGGTGGCGGGGTTGACGAACCGGTAGTATGCGAAAAAAAATATAGGCAGAGCTATGCTCCAGAAAATGAGCGGCGGCATGATTCTGCCAATCCGTTTGCGATAGAATGCGCGCAGAGTGGTGCGGTCGGGCAAAGGCAGCAGCAACACGGCTGTCATCATGACAAACAGGGGTACACTCGGGCGTGCCAGACTTCCGATTGCCGCTCCTGATAGGAATGCAGTCCGGTCGGTGTCAAAGGCTCCGACAAAGCTGTCGCAGCAGTGGGCGAGAACCACGAGTGCGCAGGCAATAACTCTCAGAAGGTCTATCCAGGTCTGGTGGTCTCTGCCGTATTCAGGTCTGTCACATAGGGTGGTGTCTGTTGTTTTCATCGGCAATTATGTTTAAGGCGGTCTGTAAAGCTGTTTCGGGTTGCAGCATGTGTATGTCGGACGATTTTTTCATCCAGGTCAGTTGTTTTTTTGCGTAGACTCGGGTGTTTTTTGCTATTCGCGCCAAAGCGGTCTGTCGGTCCATCTTACCATCCATCATTGCGAAAAGCTCTTTGAAGCCAACTGTGTTCAGCGAGTTGAGATGTCGCTGGGGGTACACTTTTTCCGCTTCTTTTTCCCACCCGGCAGCTATCATCGCTTCGACTCGCCGGTTTATGCGGCAGAAAAGCCGGTCGCGAGGGTAGTCAAGGGCGAATTTGATTATGTCGAAATCGCGTTTGCGTTTCACCCCGGTGCGTAGCGACGAGTATGGCACTCCTGCCTGTAGTGATATTTCAATGGCGTGTATTATGCGTTTGTGGTTGTTGATGTCCACGCAGTCATAGTAAGCGGGGTCGAGCAGTCTCAGCCGTGAGCGGATAGCCTCTATGCCTCCGGTGAGGTATAAATCGGTTGCCGCCCGACGGTTTTCCGGAGATATTTCCGGAAGGTCGTCAATACCGTTTACAACGGCGTCTATGTACATCATGGAGCCTCCGCACATGATAGCGTATGGCGATGATTTCCAAAGTTGAGGCAGCAGCGCGAGCACATCTGATTCGAACCTGGCTGCGCTGTATGGTTCATCAAGGTCGAGAATTCCCACAAAATGATGTGGCACAGCGGCTTTCTGTTCAGCATCGGGAGCCGCTGTGCCTATGGGTATGTCTTTGTATATCTGCCTGGAGTCGGCAGATATAATTTCGCAGCCAAGATTTTCAGCGATCCGCACAGCCAAATCGCTTTTACCGGAGCCGGTGGGTCCGGTAATTACAATGAGAGTCGGTCTGTGCTGTTCGTTCACTTGTTTTCTTCGGCTACGAGCTTGGCGATTTCAACAATAGTAGCGGTAGCCTTTTCCATGGAGGGAATCGGTACGAATTCGTAGCGTCCGTGGAAGTTCAGCCCTCCGGCGAAAATGTTCGGGCAGGGCAGTCCTTTGAAAGACAGCTGCGCACCGTCGGTTCCGCCTCGTATCGGCACTACAACAGGTGTTATGCCAGCCCGCCGCATGGCTTCCTCGGCTATTTCCACAATGTGGATTACCGGGTCGATTTTTTCGCGCATGTTGTAGTACTGGTCGCGGATGTCAAGCTCGGCTACGCCTGGAAATTCGTGGTTTATCTTGCGGGTAAGGTGTTCCAGTTCTTTTTTGCGGCGCTCGAATCTGTCGCGGTCGTGGTCGCGGATTATATAAGTGAGCACTGTTTTTTCGACGGTGCCTTCAATGGATGTAAGGTGATAGAACCCTTCGTAGCCCTCGGTGTGTTCCGGAGTTTCCCAGCGAGGGAGCATGATAGCAAACTGGTTTGCTATTCGGATAGAGTTTATCATCTTGTGCTTTGCTGAGCCGGGGTGTACATTGCGTCCGTGGAATGTCACGCGGGCCACTGCCGCATTGAAGTTCTCGTATTCGAGCTCTCCGACAGCGCCACCGTCCATTGTGTATGCCCACTGCGCGCCAAACCGTTCCACATCAAATTTGTGGGCGCCGAGACCTATCTCTTCATCGGGGTTGAAAGCTATTCTTATTTTGCCGTGGGCTATTTCAGGGTGCTTCAAAAGATAGTCTACCGCAGTTATTATCTCGGCGATGCCTGCCTTGTCATCGGCTCCGAGCAGTGTGTTACCGTCAGTGACAATCAGATCCTGCCCTGTGTAGTCGTTGAGTTCGGGGAAGTCGGCAGGGCTCAATACAATGTTGTTTTCAGAGTTGAGCACAATGTTTCCGCCTTCGTAGTTTTTGACAATGCGGGGGCTCACATGTTTGCCGGAAGCGTCGGGCGATGTGTCAAGGTGTGCTATAAATCCTATGACCGGAACATTCTCATAGCCCGGAGTCGCCGGCAGGGAAGCCATCAGGTAGCCGTTTTCGTCAAACGATATTTCGCTTAGCCCTAACTCTTTAAGCTGTTCCTGAAGGTGCTGGGCAAAAATCATTTGTCCCGGGGTGGACGGAGTCATCTGTGTGAGTTCGTCACTCTGTGTGTCGAACTTGACATATTGCAAAAATCTGTCGACTACTGATGTCATCGGTTTTGAATTTTTTTATATGGTCTGGCAGACCGTGGTTAATGGAAAAAATCTCTGTTGTGAGTGAATCAAATATGTTGCAAAGATAACAAATGGAATGTTCCGCGACAACTTGAATCATATAAAAAACAGCGTCACTGTGGCTGGTGACGCTGTGTAGAGTTTGAGCGGTTAAAACCGGATTTTAGTCAAAAATGTGTCGCAATTTGCTGAAGATGCGGTCTTTCGTGCTTTGAGACGGTTTCATGCCCGGCTTGTCCTTCAGTTGTTCGAAGATTGCTTTCTCTTCGTCGGTCAGCTGCTCGGGTATATATACCATTACATTTACCAGCTCGTCGCCTATCGGGCTTCCATCGGTTGAGGGTAGTCCTTTGCCGCGCAGACGCAGTATTTTGCCGGGTTGTGTTCCGGGGGCTATTTTTAAGCGGGCTCTGCCGTTGATTGTCGGCACTTCCGCGCTTCCGCCGAGTGCGGCGGTGGAAATGTCGAGCATAAGGTTGTATATGACATCGTTTCCGTCGCGAATGAGTTCGGGGTGTTTTATTTCTTCAATCACAACCAGCAGGTCGCCGTTGATGCCTCCGTGCATGGGCGCGTTGCCTTTGCCTTTCACGGTAAGTACCATTCCGTCGCTTACTCCGGCGGGTATGTTGAAAGAAACAACCTGCTCTTTGTGTTCCACACCGGTGCCGTTGCAGTAATGGCACTTTTCGGTTATTATCTTTCCGTCGCCGTTACATTCGGGACACACTGCGGCGCTCTGCGACATGCCGAATATTGTCTGCTGGGTTCTGAGTACGGTTCCGGTGCCGTTGCAAGTGGGGCAAGTGTGGAATGAAGTGCCGTCCTTCGCTCCGGTGCCGTTGCAATGTTCGTCTTTGGCAAATGCTTTGAGCTTAAGGGTTTTGGAAACCCCTTTGGCAATCTCCTCAAGCGACAGCTTTATGGTTATGCGCAGGTCGTCGCCGCGGCGCTGGCGCTTGCGGGCGCGACCACCGGCAGCGCTGCTGAAACCGCCCATGTCAAAGCCGCCTCTGCCACCGAAAATGTCTCCGAATGCAGAAAATATATCGTCCATAGACATGCCGCCGGAGCTGTAGAATCCGCCGCCACCGGGAAAGCCCTGCGGACCCATCGAGTGTCCGAACTGGTCGTATTTCTGGCGTTTGTCTGCATCGGAAAGCACATCGTATGCTTCGGCTGCTTCTTTGAATTTTTCTTCTGCCTCTTTGTCTCCGGGGTTCTTGTCCGGATGATATTTAATCGCCAATTTGCGATATGCTTTCTTTAGCTCTTCGGGAGTGGCGTTTTTTGACACTCCGAGCACTTCGTAATAGTCTCTTTTGTCCATCTTGACTGACGCGGTAGGTTGTTGGCTTGTTGTTAATGGTTATGAGGAAGGTGACGGCTATTGTCCTACAGCCACTTTGGCGTGGCGGAGCACTTTGTCGTTGATGGTATATCCTTTTGTAGGGGTGTCGATGACTTTCCCTTTCATGTTTTCATCTTCTACAGGCACCATGGCTATTGCCTCGTGCAGGTCGGGGTTGAATTCGGCACCAGTGCTTTCTATCGGCTTTACGCCGTTCTGTTCAAGAAATTTTACGAATTTGTTGTAGATAAGCTCCATGCCCTGGCGAAGAGTTTCGGGGTCGTCGGTGCTTTTATTGGCTTCAATGCCGCGCTCGAAGTCATCGACAATCGGGAGTATGCCTTTCATTGCCGATTCGGTGGCATTTTTTATTATGTCGCTTTTTTCTTTTACAGTGCGTTTGCGGAAATTGTCAAACTCCGCCATGAGGAAAAGATATTCCTTTTTCTCTTTCTCAACCTTCTGCTTCTCTTCGGCAAGCTGACCGGCAAGAATCTCGATTTCGCTCATCTCAGCGTTCTCGATGCTTTCCGGGCTTTCGCCCTCCTCGGTTGCTTCGGGCACATTGTCCATTATTTCGGCAGATTCCTCGGCGGCTTCTGCTTTGGCTTTATTTTGCTTTGAATGCTTGTCGCTCATGACTTGTTGTATGTAGTTTGTTTTTGGTTTCACCTTTAGACCGGAGCAGTATCAAAAATCCTGCCAAACAAGCCTGTCGGCTTCCGGTCTTTTAAAATGATAACAAAGTCGGCGGCATAACGTTCAGTCATTCAAGCAAGGCTGTAAAAATGTCATGTCCGGCAAACATTTTTGCGGCAGATTCTGCCAAAATGTCACTTTCGGAGTCGAAAATGCCAAAAACGGCAGAGCCTGAACCGGACATTGACGCGTACTCAGCCCCTATATTATATAAGATGTGTTTGATTTTTTCAACAACCGGATGTACTGGAAATATGCTTTGTTCGAAATCGTTTTTGACCGAATCTTTCCAAGCTGCAATGCCTTCGCCTCTCAAAACATCATTAAGGCTGCGCGGCGGAGTGTGCGGTTTCACACCTGAGTAAGCCACCACAGTCGGCACACTGACCGGCGGTTTCACAACTGCTATGCTTTTGCCGGCAAGCGATATGTCAAAAGAGGTGAGGGTGGTGCCTGTACCGGTGGCAAGCATCGGCTTGTTATGGATAAAGAAAGGGCAGTCGGCTCCAAGTGTAGCCGCAATGCCGGCAAGGTCGTCATCGGATATTCCGAGGCTGAACATAGAGTTGAGTGCCTTCAGGGTGAAAGCGGCATCAGAAGACCCGCCTCCGAGTCCTGCCCCGTCCGGAATCACCTTGTGTAGAAATATATCGACCGGAGGCAGAGCCGCCACGGCACCGAGCGCGTTGTAGGCTTTCATGACAAGGTTTTTTTCGGGAGGACAAGCTACGCCACGCCCGGAAACATGGAGTGCGATGCGGCTGCCATTGGAGGGGACAATCTCAAGGATGTCGCGCCAAGGCACTGGATACATCACGGTCTCTATATTATGGTAACCGTCCGGACGCTTTTCGAGAATATTGAGTCCGATGTTTATTTTTGCGTTTGGAAATACTATCATGTTTATAACTGATTGATAACTGACGGCGGGGAGTGGGGACGAAGTTAGTGATTTTGTTGTAAATTTGCACCAAAGAAAAACAAAATGGAGCAGAACAGACCCAGATACCAGCGCAGACAGCCGCAGGCGGCGGCAGATTTCGGCGGCAGAATACCGCCTCGCGACAAAGACCTTGAAGAGGCGGTGCTCGGAGCGCTCATGCTTGAGAAGGATGCCTATACTATAGTGTGCGACATTCTCAAGCCCGAGTGTTTCTATGAACCCGCCCACCGCAAAATCTATGAGTCGATACAGCACCTTGGCGCTGCCCAGAAGCCTATAGACATGCTTACGGTGACAGAGCAGCTGAGGCTCGATGGCTATCTGGACGAAGTTGGCGGTCCGGTATATGTGAGCGAGCTGACTTCAAGGGTGCTGAGCGGTGCCAATGTCGAGTATCACGCGAGGATTGTGGCGCAGAAATACCTTGCGCGCGAGCTGATTTCCTTTGCCGGAGACATAGAGCGCCAGGCATACGACGAAAGCAATGATGTCGACGACCTGCTTCAGGAGGCTGAGGGCCGCCTGTTTGAGATTTCGCAGCGCAATGTAAAGAAAGATGTCACACAGATAGACCCCGTCATCGGTCAGGCAATTATGCAGATTCAGGCGAGCTCTAACCGGACATCCGGACTCAGCGGACTTGAAACAGGCTATCACGACCTTGACAAGCTGACGAGCGGCTGGCAGAGTTCCGACCTTATAATCATTGCGGCGCGTCCGGCAATGGGCAAAACCGCGTTCGTGCTGTCAATGGCAAAGAATATGGCGGTCAATTACAATACCCCCATAGCGATATTCTCGCTTGAAATGTCAAACCTGCAGCTCGTAAACCGTCTGATAAGTAATGTTTGCGAACTCAGGGGCGAAAAAATCAAAAGCGGACAGCTCACTCCAATGGAATGGGATCAGCTTATGTCGCGCATAAAACAGCTTTACGGCGCGCCTCTTTTTATCGACGATACCCCGTCACTGTCTATTTTTGAACTTCGTACCAAGGCACGACGTCTTGTGCGCGAACACAATGTGAAATTCATAATCATCGACTATCTGCAGCTGATGAATGCCTCAGGCATGAAGTTCGGCAGCCGCGAGCAAGAGGTGAGTATGATTTCCAGGTCGCTGAAACAGCTTGCAAAGGAGCTTAACATACCGGTTGTCGCGCTGTCGCAGCTTAACCGAAGTGTGGAAAGCCGAGGCGACTCCAAGGACGGCAAGCGTCCGCAGCTCAGCGACCTCCGAGAGAGCGGCGCCATAGAGCAGGATGCCGACATTGTGTGCTTCATACACCGTCCCGAGTACTACCTGCACTCGGAGTACGATGCCGAAAACAATTACATAGGAGGTCTGGCTGAATTTATAGTGGCGAAGCACCGTAGTGGTAGTGTAGATGACGTGAAGATGCGTTTCCGCAAGGAATTTGCCCGTTTTGAAAACTGGGATGAATCGCCGGCAATAGCCACTGCCTCGGTAGGCTCGCGCCTGAATGACGGAACGGCAGACATAGGAGCGGGCAATCCGCTCACAGGCGGCACCGCCGACTTCCTTTCCGCGCCGGGAGAAGAATCTGAAGCGCCTTTCTAAAAATTATTGAAAGAATCTTAGTTTTTTAAGAACCTTATTCATATTGGTTGTGTTATGTAATTAAAACAAAAAACATTACATCACACAACCAAAATTAATCAATATGAAAAAGGTACTTCTTATGATTGCCATTGCCCTTGGATGTACAACGGCTTTCGCACAGAATCTTGACAAAAACGAAGCTAAGCAGCTTAAGGCATTCCTTACCCAGACTTCTGAGAAAGGGGGTACGAATGCTCAGGAACTCAAGGTGACAAACCTGAATTCGCTCGCTTCGGTAGAAGGTGTCACAGTTGTCGGCGGACATGTGACAGCTATTGAATGGAAAGACAAACACCTCGCAGGCGAACTCAGTCTTTCCGGCTTCCCCGCATTGACAAAAGTAGATGTGTCACGAAATAAAATCACATCACTGTCGGTTGCCAACGCTCCTGTCCTTACAGAACTCAACGCGGCGCGTAATGTTCTGTCTTCATTCCAGATTGACGCTTGTCCCGCTATAACAAAACTCACCCTATACAAAAACCGTCTCAGCGAGGTCAATCTTGGTGAATCCGTTTTTCAGAACTCACCCCAGCTCAAAAACCTCAATGTGTCAAACAACCTCTTTGTTGATCTTAATGTGAGCGGAGTAACCAGCCTTCAGACTCTCAACTGCCAGGGCAACCACCTCGAAAGCCTGCAAGTGAGCGGCTGCACCGGGCTTAAGAACCTCTATTGCGGCTATAACAAACTCACAAGCCTCAACCTTGTAGGTGTCGAAAACCTCACTAACCTCAACATCGACGACAACGAAATCAGCACAATGATTGTTTCGGGTCTGCCTCAGCTGAACACTCTTATCTGCTCCGACAACAACATGGTGACCCTCGGTCTCAGAAACTGCAAGAACCTGTTTGACCTCGTTTGCTCCTACAACGACCTGACCACTCTCGATGTAAGCCAGTGCCCAAATCTTCAGTTTGTCGACTGCTCCTACAACGACCTGACATCGCTCAACCTCTCAAACCAGACATTCCTGCAGCGTCTGCTCTGCAACAACAACCAGCTGACAATGCTTGACGTGTCCTTCGACCAGGCTCTTGTATATGTCAACTGCCGCTACAATCAGATTGTCGACTTCCGCTCTATGGCTTGTCCCAACCTGAGAATGGTAGCTTGCCAGTGGAACTACTGATAACTTACTGACATAAAACGAACAACCCCGCCGGGCGCCGACGCAAAGCCGACGCCCGGCGGCTTTTTGGCTATAAACGCTTTTTTGACTAATTTTGTAGCCTGAAATAGGAGAATTCAACACATAACAGATGAAGAATATACGCAACTTCTGTATAATAGCTCATATAGACCATGGCAAAAGCACCCTTGCCGACCGACTGCTGGAATACACCAACACAGTGGCGGCAAAGGATTTGCAGGCGCAGGTGCTTGACGACATGGAGCTTGAACGGGAAAGAGGCATAACAATCAAAAGCCATGCAATCCAGATGGACTATACGCTGGACGGCACCCGCTACGCTCTCAATCTTATTGATACTCCCGGACATGTGGACTTTTCTTACGAAGTGTCGAGAAGTATCGCCGCGTGCGAAGGCGCGCTGCTCATTGTCGACGCATCTCAGGGCATTCAGGCGCAGACAATATCCAATCTCTATATGGCTATAGAGAACGACCTTGAGATAATACCGGTAATCAACAAGATAGACCTTGACAGCGCTAAGCCCGAGGAGGTAGAGGACCAGATAATAGACCTGCTCGGCTGCGACCGTTCAGACATTATCCGTGCCAGCGGCAAAACCGGTGTCGGAGTAGAGGATATTCTCAAAGCGATTATAGAGAGAGTCCCCGCTCCCGAAGGCGACCCCGAGGCGCCGCTGCAGGCTCTGATATTCGACTCTGTGTTCAACCCCTTCCGAGGCATTATAGCTTATTTCAAGATTGTTAATGGTACCATCCGCAAAAATGACTTTGTAAAGTTTGTTTCTACCGGCAAAGAGTATCACGCCGACGAAATAGGTATTCTGAGAATGGACATGTGCCCGCGACAGGAGCTGTCGGCAGGCAATGTAGGCTATATCATATCAGGTATCAAAACCTCGCGCGAAGTAAAGGTCGGCGATACCATAACACATGTAAACCGTCCTTGCGCCGAAGCTATTGACGGATTCGAGGAGGTGAAGCCGATGGTGTTTGCCGGTGTTTACCCTATCGAGACCGAAGATTTTGAAAATCTGCGCGCGTCATTGGAAAAACTTCAGCTCAATGACGCCTCGCTCACATTCCAGCCCGAAAGCTCCGCAGCTCTCGGCTTCGGATTCCGCTGCGGCTTCCTCGGATTGCTGCACATGGAGATTATTCAGGAGCGTCTCGGCAGAGAATTTGACATGGATGTCATTACCACAGTGCCCAACGTATCCTACAGAGTGTACGACAAACGCGGAACCATGACAGAGGTGCACAACCCCTCTGGATTGCCCGAAGCCACCCTCATAGACCGCATTGAAGAGCCATACATACGCGCGTCCATAATAACTGTGGCAGACTACATCGGGCCTATAATGACACTGTGTCTGGGTAAACGCGGCATTCTTGTGAAACAGGAATACATATCAGGCAACCGAATGGAGATGACTTTCGACATGCCGCTTGGCGAAATCGTGATAGACTTTTACGACAAGCTCAAAAGCATTTCCAAGGGCTATGCTTCGTTCGACTATCACCTGCATGATTTCAGAGAGTCCAAGCTCGTAAAACTCGATATACTGCTGAACGGTGAAAGCGTGGACGCTCTCAGCACCCTCACCCATGTGGACAATTCGGTGAGCTTTGGCAGACGCATGTGCGAGAAACTGAAGGAACTTATTCCCCGCCAGCAGTTCGACATAGCCATTCAGGCAGCAATCGGAGCCAAAATCATAGCCCGCGAAACCATCAAGGCTGTGCGAAAGGATGTTACGGCAAAATGTTACGGCGGAGACATATCGCGAAAACGCAAACTCCTCGAAAAACAGAAAAAAGGTAAAAAGCGCATGAAGCAGATAGGCTCGGTCGAGGTGCCGCAAAAAGCGTTCCTTGCTGTGCTGAAACTCGACTGACGGCACGAGCCTGACCTTATTGGTGTCAGTGACCGCAACCGCTGCGCTGCAATTTTATAATCAATTAAAAACATAACAAAAACATGACAGACAATCATGTACAGAAAGACTCTGCGACAGAGTCTGCCACCACCTACAGACTGCCGTTCTATGCGGCGCGTCAGGCAATACGCCGTCACGCATCCGGCGGCAACATACTCATATTTGCCACAGTGCTTGCAATGGTTATTGCAAATATCCCTGCGATAAACCACTATTATTTTGATTTCTGGAATCAGGAAGTGCGGCTTCAGATAGGCGACTTCAATGTGTTCAGCCACGGCGGACACCCGATGAATGTGCTTGCGTTTATAAACGATGCACTCATGGCGGTGTTCTTCTTCTCGATAGGTCTTGAAATCAAGCGAGAAGTGCTTGTGGGAGAACTCTCCTCATTCCGCCAGGCGTTTCTGCCGATTATGGGCGCTATCGGAGGCATGATAGTGCCGGTGGCAATCTATTACATGTTTAGCAAAGGCACTGATTACAGCGGCGGAGCCGCAATACCCATGGCTACAGACATAGCCTTTTCGCTCGGAGTGCTTGCCATGCTCGGCAAACGCGTGCCGCTGTCACTCAAGATATTCCTTACAACCCTCGCTGTTGTCGATGACATAGGCGGTATCATAGTCATTGCCGCGTTCTATTCCACCCACATAGAATGGTCCCTACTGCTCTATGCCATAGGTATTCTCGGAGTGCTTCTGCTCGGCAGCTCAATGTACATCAAGAGCAAAATATTTTACCTCGGTCTCGGAGGAGTGGTGTGGTTCCTGTTCCTTAACTCCGGAGTGCATCCCACTATTGCCGGGGTGCTCGTGGCATTCTGCGTGCCCGCTACTCCAGTTTTCGAACCCAAAAAATATGTCCGAGCAATCCGTGTGTCCATCTCGCACTTTAACCAGGAAGACGATGAAAGCCTCAGCGGTCGCACAATTCTGAACAAGCAGCAGATGAACTGGCTCAAAGAAATAGAGAGCGCGTCTGACAAAGTAATTTCACCGCTTCAGGATCTGGAAGATACTTTGCACCCGATTGTAAACAACTTCATAGTTCCGCTTTTCGCATTTGCCAATGCCGGAATACTGCTGCTCGGTTTAGACCCCGCGTCAGTGTTCGAGGGCATAAGCCTTGCCATAATATGCGGTCTTGTGGTAGGCAAGTTCGCAGGAATATTTATATTCACATGGCTCACAGTAAAACTGAAGTTCGCTCCAATGCCCGACAAAGCCGACTGGCTTATGGTGGCATCGGTGGCTATGCTCGGAGGCATAGGATTTACAGTGTCGCTGTTCATCGCCAACCTCTCTTTCTCCGGCATGGGCGCTCACGGAGCCGACCTGCTCAATCATGCAAAGCTGGGCATTGTTGTAGGCTCCGTGCTGTCGGGTCTGCTCGGATTCATGCTCCTTCGGAGGTTTCTTCCGAAAGGCAATGTAGACGAAGAGCCTGAGGAAGCGTAACTTATCCCCATAAAAATATTTTGCAGGAGGCTATCTCAATTTTGAGGTAGCCTCTTGCTTATTTCACATTTAATTGTTAATTTTGACGCGAAATGTTAAAACCGACTCGTTTTTATGCACTCCGGCATAACAATAGCACTGTCTCGGTTGTTAACATAATATAGTTTAAAATACCGGGTAAGTGTTCAAATTACTTCACAAACCTTCGGTTAAATTTTAATACTTACCTGTAACCCGGAAGCAATTTCTACAGCTGATATGAAAAAATCTACAATCTGGTTCATCACCATAATAATGGCTCTTACATTTGCAGGACTGCTGTTTGTTCAGGTCATGTACATGAAGAACATGATTAAAATGCGCGATGACCAGTTTGCCGAAGGAGTCAAGCGAAGCCTTTACGCCGTCACAACATCACTCGAACAGGACGAAACCAAATACTATATAGAAGAAGATGTGGCGCGGATAGAAACATCCGTGCTGCCTCGGATAGTATCCGGAGGCAAGGCGCAGGGAGGCATCCAGTACTCATTCACAACCGCCGACGGCGACGAAGGCTCCCTGATTCTACAGGGCGACCTTACAAAACTCGCCCCTCCCGGAGTGTCGGCGCAGGCTGTCGGAAAGCAGCAGTCAATGCATGAAATACTCCGCAACCAGTACCTCTACCAGAAAAGCCTTCTGGACGAGGTGATTTTCCGCATGATAAGCCAAAGCAGCAATCGCCCGATAAGCCAGCGTGCAGACTCTGCTACTGTAGCCACATACCTGCGCATGGAATTTGACAACAACGGACTCGATTTGCCATTTGAATTTGCGGTGGTGAACCGCAACGGAGTCGCCGTATATCACTCCGCAGGCTACAATGCCCAGGACGCGGGAGACGACAACATGTTTGTCCAGACCCTTTTCCCAAACGACTCCAAAAGCATGATGAACTATATAAAGGTGTATTTCCCCACCAAACGCGACTACATCCTCTCTTCGGTGAGATACATCATACCGGCGTTCATCCTCACATTCATACTTCTGGTAGTGTTCACATGCACCATATTCCTGACCTTCCGCCAGAAAAAACTCTCCGAGATGAAAAACGACTTCATCAACAACATGACGCATGAATTCAAAACACCAATCTCTACAATATCGCTCGCCGCGCAGATGCTCAATGACTCGTCGGTGAGAAAAAGCCCAAAGATGCTTGAACACATATCATCCGTCATAAACGATGAAACCAAACGCCTGCGCTTTCAGGTTGAAAAAGTTCTTCAGATGTCAATGTTCGAGCGTCAGAAAGCCACACTCAAGCTCCAGGACGTAGACGCAAACACTGTAATAGCAAACATTATCCACACATTTAAAATCAAGGTAGAGAAATACGGAGGAAACATAGAAGCAATTCTCCAGGCTCAGGAATCTACCGTGAATGTGGATGAAATGCACTTTACTAACGTCATATTCAACCTCCTTGACAATGCCGTCAAGTACCGCCGGGAAGACGAACCTCTCAGGCTCACAGTCTCGACCAAAGACATCCCCGGCAACCGTATTCGCATAGAAGTCGTCGACAACGGCATCGGCATGCGTAAGGAAGACTTGAAAAAGATTTTTGAAAAATTTTACCGTGTTTCTACAGGCAACCGCCATGATGTCAAAGGGTTCGGGCTTGGTCTTGCTTACGTCCACAAGATGGTGCGCGAGCTGAAAGGTGAAATATCTGTAGAAAGCGAACTTAATTCAGGAACAAAATTTATAATAATATTACCGTTAACTAAAAACTGAAAAATTATGGAAGACCGTTTACGTATCCTACTGTGCGAGGATGATGAAAACCTGGGAATGCTTCTCAGAGAGTACCTTCAGGCAAAAGGTTTCAATGCCGACCTCTATGCCGATGGCGAGAGTGGATACAAGGCTTTTCTCAAAGGCAAATATGACCTGTGTGTGCTTGATGTCATGATGCCCAAAAAAGACGGCTTCGCTCTGGCAACCGAAATACGTACCGTCAACTCCGATGTGCCCATCATCTTCCTGACAGCAAAATCTATCAAGGAAGACATTCTCGAAGGCTTCAAAATCGGTGCCGACGACTACATCACCAAACCTTTCTCAATGGAGGAGCTCGTATTCAGAATTGAAGCTATACTCCGCCGCGTCAAAGGCAAGAAAGGCAAGGAAATCACAATGTACAAAATCGGCAACTTTACATTCGACACCCAGAAACAGGTGCTCATGATTGACGACAAAGTTACCAAACTCACCACAAAAGAGTCTGAACTGCTGAGCCTGCTTTGCGCTCACGTCAATGAAATCCTTGAACGCAACTTCGCCCTTAAGACAATCTGGATTGACGACAACTACTTCAATGCCCGCAGCATGGACGTCTACATTACCAAGCTGCGCAAGCACCTCAGAGAAGACCCTTCTATCGAAATCATCAACATTCACGGCAAGGGCTATAAACTCATTGCACCCGAACCCGAGAATACAGAAAAATAAGGCACATGCCTTTTCTGCCAAGAGGCTGTGTCGTAATTAAGGTTTACGGCGCAGCCTCTCTTTTTTAGTGCTTTGAGATTATGATATTTTTCAGGCAACTGATTTTTGAGGATTTTTCCAAAATATCCGATTCTCACGATGCAAAATT
>RIBJ01000056.1 GCA_003762715.1 Muribaculaceae bacterium Isolate-104 (HZI)
ATGCATTGGAAATGCTTAAAAAGCAGAACGATAAACTCAGCCTTAAACGAAGACGCAAAAAATGTATGTGGAGCACTGAATATCTGTACAAAGTCTTTAAGGATAGTTAAATCTCATGCGTCAGCCCTGTGTTTCTTACCGTGGGTATTGGTTTTTTCATAGGCAAGCTGCGCGTGGGCGGCTTTTCTTTGGGAAGCGTCACCTCGGTTTTGCTTGTCGGAGTGATTGTCGGTCAACTTGTAATACCTGTTTCTGGTCCGATGAAGATGTTTTTCTTCATGATGTTTCTTTTTTCGATAGGCTACAGCGTGGGACCTGATTTTTTCAAGTCGCTGCGAGGCAGCGGAGCGAAGCAGGCACTGTTTGCGGTTATTATGAGCAGCTTTATATTTGCGGTGACTCTCGGCATAGCGTTTCTGATGCATTATACAAAAGGCGAGACCATAGGACTGTTTTCGGGTTCTCAGACCTGTTCGTCGCTTCTTGGCGTGGGTGGCGAGGCTATATCGCGGCTCGGACTCGGAGAGGCGGATACAAAGAGCCAGCTTGACATAATACCTGTGTGCTACGCCGTGACATACATTTTCGGCACACTGGGTACTGTAGTTGTGCTCGGCAATTTCGGCCCCAAGCTGCTGGGCGGTCTTGACAAGGTGAAGCAGCAGACAGCCGAGCTTGAAAAGCAGCTTAACAGCGACGGCAAGGACAATGACCCCGCTGTAGTGCCGGCAATGCGCAGTGTCGCCTACCGTTGCTTCAGGATAAACGCTGAGTTTTTCAGCACTGCCAGAAGCACTTACGAAATAGAACGGATGTTGCGGGATAACGGGCTGCAGGTGTATATAGACCGTGTAATGCACGGCGACAGCATTTTTGCGCCGAGACATGACGACCTGATATACAACGGAGACGATGTTGTGGTGTGCGGGCGTACCGACTACATGATTCATGTGAAGGACTATATCGGCAATGAGATTTCCAACCGCGAGCTTCTTGACTATCCGCTTGAGCGCGTGGGAGTTGTCGTAGCCAAAAAGAGCTTCACCGGCAAAAGCATTTCCTCGTTGCGCCGCACAAAGTATCTCCACGGGGTGGTAATTCGCGATGCCGTGCGCGATGGCAAAGCGCTGGAAATCACAGCAGAGACCGTATTCAGAAAAGGCGACCGGCTGACTGTGCTCGGACGCAAGGAGCAGGTGCGCAAGGCAACTCCTCACATAGGACATGTGGACCGCCCCACCATATCGTCAGACCTGATGTTTGTAGGGCTTGCAATATTCATAGGAGGGCTTTTCGGAGCCATGTGTCTTTGGATAGGCAGCCTGCCACTCAGTTTCGGCACCAGCGGCGGCTCGCTTATAGCGGGACTGCTGTTCGGGTGGCTTCGCTCCAAGCGTCCCACTATCGGCAACATATCACCGGGAGCACTATGGTTCATGAACAACCTCGGGCTCAATGTGTTCATAGCCATTGTGGGCATAGAGGCGGCGCCTTCGTTTTTTTCAGGTATCAAGGCAGTGGGTCCCCTGCTGTTTGTTGTAGGCGCTGCAGGCACCACACTGCCGTTGCTGTTCGGGCTGTGGCTGGGACACAAGGTGTTTCGGTTCAATCCCGCAATAACACTTGGGTGCTGCGCCGGCACCCGCACCTGCACCGCATCGCTCGGAGCCGTTCAGGACTCTTTAGGCAGCACACTGCCCGCCATAGGCTACACTGTGACCTACGCCGTGAGCAATATTCTGCTTGTGCTGTGGGGACTCGCCGCAGTGATGATTGTGTGACCTCCCATTAGAAAAATACAAAAGCGGCAGCGTGGAAAACCATGCTGCCGTCTTTGCATTATATCGGATTATGAACAGTGTCAGTTACTTTGTGCTTATGCTTCTCACAAACAGAGCATCGTCTCCATTCTTGACATTGCCACCCGGAATTGTGCCGAAGTCAAACGAAAAGTAGTTTATGTCCCATGTCGGATAATTGGTACCGTCGTGCATTGCCGGGACTCTGTACCAGTAGCATGCCCCGGGACGGCGGAACAAATCGAAAAACAGAGGTGCATCATTGATTCCGTTCGGATAAGATTCGGGCTTCTGAGCATTGAAGTAACCCCACCGTGTGCTTGCCGCATATCTGAGCACACCTCTATAAGTGGTGCCGTTGACAGTCTGCTCATCTTTACGATGCCCGTAACCGGACGCACCGATAGGCAGGAACATGTTTTTGCCTGTGCGGTAGTTGTAGACAAAGCAGCCGCGCATGCCGCGGTCTGTATGGGTTCTGTCATAACCGTACACATCTTCAATGTCGTTGAGACACCGGGAGGATTTGTCTCCGTAAAGCACACCAAAGCCCTGCTCTACATCCTCATGATTTCTCAATGCAAGGTAATCAACCTCTTCAGCCACCCGCATGCCTGTCTGATCCGGGAAACTGTTTGCAGCTGTAGTAGTACCTTTACGATTAATATTTTCCCATTTTGCTTCGCCGCTCGGATAGAGTTTCAGAGGGTTATCACCTGCTACATTGGCTATGAAATCGTTGGGAGTAACTTTAGTCCATGGACTCTTGCCGTTTTTGTTGTTTGATGCGTCAATAGGCTGTGACCAGTCGCCGAACTTAAACATCGAGCCTTCGTCAAGGGGGCTTGCCGCCACCTGATTGAACGCCACATTGTTTGAAGTCATCCACTTTGCTCCCCCGTTTATTATATCGTCCGGGTCATAACCCTGACGCACAAAAATGAGGTGGTAGCAGGTGTAGTTCTGGTACTCGACGCGGATAATAGCGTGGTTGGGGCTGGCAGAGGCGGTGCCGTTGAAAACAACTTTGAACTGCATGGACGAGCCGGTTTTGCCTTCGACTGTCTGATAGGTTCTTGTAATGCCGTTGCGATCCTTGACATCTATAGTGCCGGCGGTGGTTTCGCTACCGCCTTCAAGCCTTATGGTTCCATTTGCATCATTCCAGCCGGTAGCGTTGCCTTCACCGCGCTTAGTGTCGCGGATCACATACGCCCTCCACGGACCGTCAGACTTCAAAGATACGAACGATGTCGACTCCTCGTCGGGAAGCACTTTCAAATCCACATCGAAAGAGCCGGTTTCATTGGCTGCTCTGTAGATGCCTTTGGGGTTTACAATGCGGCGTACCTGCTGGATTTCAACATTTTCACCGTTCTGATAGTCTTCCTTGTTGTCAGTTGTCATCACTGTGCCGTCGGAGAGTGTCACCGTAAATTTGACCTTAGCCTGGCGGCGGTATGCCACATAGGGGTTATTGCCGGTGTAGCCGGTCTGTGAGATGAGGGTTTTGGCGCGAGTCCACAGCGGCACATTGACAACATAGGTATTGTCCACACCATCTTTGCTCAACGCAATGTGCGGTTTTCCATCTATCAAAGCGTCTGAAACAGATACCGATTCGGAAGTCGGGCTAAAATCGGTGTATTCGACATTGCCTCTGTTAGCACTCTCATAATAACTCTTGTTCGAGTTTACAGTTACAGGCAAAGTACCGGTAATATCGGTCTGCTCGGTTTTTCTAAGAGAAAGAAATCCGTTCCAAGGGTAAGCCACAGGATTGTCAACACCCTTCCAGTAGAGGTAGTAGCTGTTGAAATACTGCCAGTCATTAGAAGATGTTATGATGTTACCGCTAAGACCGTTATCGGCATTCATCGGCGCCCAGTTGTTTGAAACTATCTCTGCTTTTATTTTAGTGATTGTTGCGTTTCCGGTCTTGATAGTGAGCGGCAGCATCATCGAGTGATTGTAGAGATAGGAGATGTAGTAAGGGTTGGGAGCTATGATTTTACGCTCTTCCTGCTCGTACTCAATGTGCCAGTCAACATCGTTTGCGTAGCCTTTGAGCATGAGAGTGAGCTTGAAATGGTAGTTGCGGAGAGCCTCATAGCTTGTAGCGACATCCTTGCCGAGCATGAAGCGGTAGGTAATTTCACCCTGCCCCGCCCTGTCGGTGTTGCGCGATATATAGTAAGCCTTTACCTCAATGTATGTTCCGGCGCGTTTTTCATCCTTGAAACCGTCGCCGGGCTTGCCGTTGTTACCGTCGGGGAAGTCTATGACTCCGTTTTTGTCGGCATCCTGCGCCTTGTCCTTGCCTTTGCCTTGGTCGTTTTCATAGAAAAACAGAGCGTCGGCGCCATGGGTGTGGTCGGAACCGAGGGTGGGATTACCGTTTGTAAGCACCGACGGGTAGGTTTCGATGTTGTAGTCGCCGAGAGAGGGACCGTCGGGCATAGCCTGGCGGTCATAGTAATAGGCTATCTCTCCGTTCGGCTCAACCTCGTTTTCGGCAGGAGTGTTTGACACGCCGAGAGTACAAGTCTTGGGGATGTCCTTGATCTGCACGCTCTTGAGATAGACAAACACGTTTTCCTTGAGTCCGGAGGCATCGAAGCTGACTGTTACTTTCGAGGCGAGACGCACAAGCCATGCAGAAAGGGTGATGTCACGACGGTTTATTGTAACAACATCTGCGTCGAACTTCTTCTCGGCGCTGACGGCTGTAGGTGTATTGGTTGTGAACCAGCCGAACATCTGACCGTTTTTAGCAACGTCGTTCTGCCATGTGAAAGATATTTCCTTGAGCCGCGTGTCGGTTGATAGATCGGCATCGGAATAGCCTGAAATGTCGGCGTTTGCCACCGCGTAAATCTTGTATCTGCCGTAGGGAAGACTCATGCTGAAAGAGCCTTTGCCTGTGGGAGTTGATGTGTTCGGCTTTACAGCATCGGTGGGTGCGGAAGTGTTTGTGTACTGCACGTCAAGCCCACCGCCGCCAGTTGTGAACACCTGCCTTGACACAAGAGTTGAGCCGTCGGCGGTGTACGCCAGCACGGTGAGTGAGCCAAGCTCGTCAAGCGTCGTGCCACCGGTGCGCGAGTCGAGTGCGGAAGCGTATGACCTGAAGGAGAGTGCTCCGGATATTTCTGCTTCACCGGAACCGATTTCCTCTTCATTCCAAAGCGCCTTGTCGGCACAAGCTCCAAGCACAGCCGCAACCAACGCAATAGGTATGTATTTAAAAATCCTGTTCATATATCAGACAAGAATAATAGTCCTTGGGTATAAAAGAGAGAGATTCAAATGCCGAAACCGGGTTTTAACTCAACACTGTTGTAGGGAGCCACAATAGCCTGCCAAGTGAGAGAGCCGTTATCGCCAAATCCGATTTCAATGCGCAGGTGGGTGTTGCGTGCCACAGCCTCGTAGCCACTTATGTTGAGAATGTTGTCGACAAGGGGCTGAGCCTTGAGCCACTGTGTGTTGCCGGCATCTCCGTCCAGAAGTACCTCGACGGTAAACCTGCCGTCGGCATCCTCAAACTTTGACTCGGGGAAATAGACAGCCGCGGTTGTGAAGTCAGTGCCCGCCTTTACGGGAATCTTAAGTTTCTGCAATGTGATGTTGCTGCCTCCCCTGACCGAGCGGGGGTATGATTCGAACGATGTGATGTAACGGTTTACAATGCCGTTTTCACCGGGTTCAGGGGTAACAAGTTTCTGCGGCTGGTAAACAGCGTCGCGCGGAAAAACATACTCGTTGAAATTGACTCCGTTGAGACGTATAGCCGTTATGTTCGAGCCTTTTGCACGGTAGTCATCGCTCACCTTGACATTGAAAGATGCTTTGGCGGCGGCGCGGGTCATGAACAGATGCACGCTTATGGAAACGCCGTCCTTGGCGGCGGGGCCGTCAATACGTCCGGGCGATGTGCGCAGCACCGGCACGTCAAACCACTCTGTCATGGGAAGTCCTACAACCCCCGGGGTATCTGAAAAGAGATTTCCGGAGATATTGGGGTTGCTTCCCGGTGCGCTCGCAGTCCAGTCGGCAAACACATTTGTGTCAAGCTCTTTGCCCTCTTCGAAGCTGTCAAGAAACTCGGTTGTGGGAGTGTCCTTGCCGAGCGGAGACACAATAGAAGCCTCATTGGCAATGAGATACACACGCTTGTACTCGTTGTCTCTGACTTTGAATTCGAGGTTGCCCGTAGGGTAGCCCTGCTCGTTTGTGGCAACAAGTCTGTTTGCCTCGACAGTGCCTTTGTGATTGCCGTCGGTCACTCCGCGCAAAATTATGACACGTAGTGTACGAACCTTCTCGAAATCACCTGAGGAGCCTTCGAAATAGTCCGGTTCACCAGCCCTTGAAACGCCGGGCGCGGTACCGGTGTCAACCGAGAGGCGCATGGTAATGTCGCCGGCGGCAGGCAGCGCGGATTCGCTTTCGGAGCATGACCCGAGAGCCACAGCAGAAGCTGCAAGCGCTGCAAAAGCTATGTTTCGCACTGAGAAATGAATCATAATTCGGCGTTATTGAGTCGTACAATCCAGTCGTTAATGATAATACGGGTGTCAATCCAGCGACCGTTGTCAAGGAAAAGAATCACATTCCAGCGGTGCTCGCGGTCAAGATACTCCTGGGCGCCCATGTTCTCGTATTGCATGCTCTTGAGCAGCAGCAGATAGTTGACAATGGGCACACTCAGCACCTTCTCGCCAGAGACGGCGTTTGTGATTTCGAGACGCGCTCCCGATTCGGCGATAAGCCGCGAAGTAGAGAACTCGGCAAAGGCAAGCACGGCATCGGTGCCATCCTCGACAGTGCCTACACCTGCCTGACCTACAGCCCATGGGAAGTATGTGGTTGTGCCGGCGGGAATGACCGCGTTGTCAGCGCCTGAAAGCAGGGTGTTGTCGGCTGTGAGGGCAAAAGTGAAGTCTTCTGCCTTGACAGGAGAGCCATCAAGGTTCTGGAGCAGGATGCGGATAGAATTGGTGTCGCGCATCATATACACAGTGCCTTCGGTATAGTCGGTGGCGTTTGCGGGAACGGCAAGGTCAAGATTGCCGTAAAAGAACTGGTGCAGATTCACACCGGGATCGGCGCCGATACAGTCGGCGTTCATGCCCACCTGCAGTGACCGCAGGGAGCCGTCGGCAGGCTGGCTTACAAAATGGAAGGAGGCGTCATGACAGGCAAGACCGCCATATGCTACAAATGTGTAAGTTTTGCCGGCGGGCAGGTCAACAGTCATGCGCCAGTTCTCGTCGGCGAGCACCGACGATGTTTCCGTGCGGGATGTCACGTACTTGCCTTCGTTGTCGTAGACAAGCAGGGTGAGACAGTCTACCTGCGAAGGGAACGCGTTTGCAAACTCCATGTTGTAATCGAATACAAAGCGGAGTGTAACGCCCTCCGGACAAGGAGGCAGATCGTCTTTGATGGCACCGCAGGATGAGAGCCCTGCAACAGCGGCGAATGCAATCGCCGCTGCCGCGAAGGTTCTTGACAGGATGCGTCGTATGTTTATCATAACTTTGATTTTCAATTAAATAAATAAAAACCAAATGAAATTAGAATATGATGCTGTTGAGACGCACAGCCCAGGGAGCAATCTCGACGGTGACATCAAGATAGATTTCATCTGATTCGTCGGGAGTTTCGGGAGTGGGTTTGTTGGGGTCGTTGCCCGGGATACGGGGGTGACCGAGACGAGAGATTTTGTCAACAGAGAGTTTGTACACATTGTTGCGCACAACCGCAAACTCCATCGGACCCATTACACCGGAAATACCGTTGTCATTGTGACGGTTCCAGTAATAATAGTAGCAGAAGTAGCCGGCAAATGCCTTACCGTCGCGAGTATATTCGACACTGCTCTGGTATATGGATATTCCGGCTGCTGTCACTGCCTCACGCATTGCGGTGAGTGTCTGGGGAACATTAACACCCACCTGAGCGGGTACCGGCTTGCCGGCTTTGTTCCACTGCTCCCACGCATAGTCGGCGCTTTTGAGATACTCCGACTCAAGAGCGGCGAACTGTGTGTCGTTTATAGCCACCTTGCTGCCGTCAGGACCGATGTAGCTGTTGCCGGCGGGAATGCCGCCCTTGCCGAACACTGCGCGATAGAGCGAGTTGGAGCGGTTGATTTCAAAAGCGGTGCCCTGAGCGTTAGAAGTAACAGATGCTTGGATTGCAGCCTGACGGATGTGGAGCCATGTGAGGTACAGTCTGCCGTCAAGATAGTACAGAATGGGGTCTTTGTCGGAAGAACCTACAATAGGAGCGCGTTCAGTACCGTCGTACAGCTTGAATGCCTTGCCGTTGAGACAGTTTGCAACCTGCTGGTGCATGCCTGCTTCCCAAGGTGCGTCATGAGACGAGGTGTTGAGGTTAAGAGCCTCTTCAGTGCCGAGCATACGACCCTTGAAGATAATGCCGGTAGAGATGCCGTTGGTCTGGTTCAGGGGGTCAACGGGAATAACGTTTTCTGTGACATAGCGCCACACCTTGTAATCGTGCTTACCGTTGTAGTTGTCTGTTACTTTTCCAGCGAGGACATCGCTGACATAGTGCACATCCCAGCGCTCTGCCGCCATGGTTGCGTTGTTAAAAGTGCCGTCGTTTTCAAAGAAAGTGTAGTTGAACTTGCTGCTGAAATCGGAAGTGACACCTGCAGCATAGTCTGCCGCATAGGGACCGACAACATAGTTGCCTTGGCTGTAGGAGCCGGTCTGGGGGTCGCGCTGCCAGGATTTTTCCTTGCCGCAAATCTCGTAGTCGGCACCGGTTACAAGACCATCGGCGCTGACAGCGGGAAGATAGTAGAACTTATTGCTCATGTTCACGAGCGCCATTTTCTGGAGCTGTACAGCCACGAGGGGTTCATTTTCCTGAAGCACACCTTCGTGAGAATGGAAGAGCACATTGTAGGTCTGGTCGCCGCCGGCACTGCCGTCCTTGAAGTCGAAGCGAGCCACAGAGCGCTCAACACGCACTGCGCCACGGTTTGTAGCACCGTTGTCGGGGAGATCGGGACCCGCGGTGGCATTGCTTTCAGAGAGGTGGAAAGGCAGCTCTGCCTTGTTGAACAGCTCCCATTCCACAAGAGTTTTGGGAAGAGCGCGAGTTGTCAGCTCCACATTGTTCATGAGGAAACTGTTTGCGCCCCAGATGCCCACATTCTGGTCGGGAACACTTATATTGCCCTGAACCACAGAGCATGCGGCTGTAACCCATTCGTTTGTGCCGTACTGGGTTGCTGTGCCACGGAACATCTCAGTGAGTTCGCGGTTGGGATTACAGAACACGAACACATACACTTCGGGGTTCACATTAGGGTTGTTCACCTCTCTGTAAAGCAGCTGAAGGTTGTTTTTGTAAATGCGGGTAAGCGCCCTGTAGCTTTTTTCATTGTTGGTTGTGGCACCGGTAAGGTTGTTTGAAGCCACTTCACCGGCTGCAATGAAACCGAAATTTTTTGTGGGGTCATCGCTCTTGCGTGCCAGCACAATGAGCGCGCTGCTCACTGTGTTTTCTGCATCGGCACCCACTTCGGTACCGCCTGAGGAAGAGCCGTCGGGTTCGGTAACGCTGCGCGAGCCGACACCGCCGCCGTTTGGCATAAGAATGTCAAGACTCATGAAAAAGCCGTCACCGTCGCCTTCGGGAATCGGCTGGGGTTCGTCGGGGAGCTGGTCTGCAGAGCAACCCGCCATGAAAGCTGCCGCGAATAGCGCGCATAGCAAAGATTTGAGATTTTTCATCGCAATATGATATTTTCTGAGTTTATTCTTTTATTTCTTCACTTCATTGAGCTGTTCTATAGCAGCAGGTGCGTCAGCCACCTTAAGGCGCGCCGCCTGTGTAAAGAAAGAGCGTGCCTTCGCAAAGTCACCGGCAAGTGCGTTGTAAATGCCACGGGCATAGATAGCCTCGGGCGAATCGCCTGCCTTGTCAAGGTAGCGGGCAGCAGAGTCAAGGTCGCCACGTGACATGGCAGCATTTGCAGCATTGAGATTGGCAACCTCGTTGTCAGGATACATGCGCACCGCAGTGCTGTATATTTCATTGAACTCGTCACTGCCCTGCTCCACACTCTTGGCTGCCAGGAAAAATTCCTGGAGCGAAAGATTCTGCGGGCGTGTCTTTACAAGCCGGCGTATCTCACTTACATCCGTATAACTGCGAATGTTGTACTCGATTTTGTAATCCGAGTGACGCAGAGCGGGATAGACATTCGCAAGCAGGAAGCTGTACTGTGACGGATATGTGCGCTCAAGAGCGGAGTTTTTCGCATCGGGTTCCATGTCGGAGTCGATGAGCTTGAGAATCTCCTCGCGGTTGGTGATATTGCTCTTTTCAACATATGCACGCAGTCCGTCCCAGTCTTCCGGCTCGTATGAGGTCTGAATGAAATCGGGTGCGAAATTATAAAGCTGTTCCACATATGTTTTCAACGCGGCAGTTCTGCCTTTAGCCAGGCGCACATTGTTGTTCCACGGACCTTCGGGCGATGCGAAGCCCTTGATAGACAACGCTGTGATTGTAATATCCTTGTCGTTGTGCACCGAATCTATCGTAGCCTGGATTTTGGCAAGCTCGACAGTGTTGCGGCGGTAATCGGGATAAATAACTATTTTATTGACAGGGAAGTCGATGAACGCCTGACCGCGCAGCTCACGGTGTTTTACAGTCTCAGCCTGCGGGGCAATCCAGTTGAATGCCGGCACAAAACGCTTCGGCTCAAAGTCAAGAGACGCTATCGGAGTGACAGTGGACGGCTCAAGGTCAGCTCCGCAACATCCGCGGTATTCCACACTTACAACGAGGTCGGCTCCGTTCATCCAGGGCTGGTAAGGCACTGAGGCTTTGTAGGGCACCGTAGTGAGACTCTCTGACGAGCGGTAAAGAGTGAGATTGTTTTTTGCCGCAGTATTGTGACGCTCAGCCTGATAATAGCGGTTTCTTCCAGCCACCATAATTCCGTCAAGGCGCAGAGTGTCTGTGCCGTTTACAATCATGGGGCGAATCCATGCCTCGCGGTTTGAGCCGCGCTTTATCCCGGACACATCGATGTCGGTGTTGATATACACGGTGTTTTCCGTGCGCTCTATCGCATCGGCAGCGTGTATGGCAGACGCTGACGCATACGGGGCAACAGCAAGTGACGCCGCACTATATATAATAAGGAGTGATTTTTTCATTTCTGTGATTTTGGAATGTGTGAAAATCAAAATACATACACTAAGTTAAGCGCCGCCTTTGTGGGCCCGACATAGTTGTGAGCCTTACCTGTGGCATGTTTTGTGCCGCACTTGGCGCAGGGATACACATCGTAGCGGGTATAAATCCAGCCTAAGCCGATTTCCGCCTCGAAGTTCCAGTGCTTGCCGAGAATCCACGAATAGCCGTAGGCTATACCGGCACCGGCAAACCAGCCCTGATAACGCTTGTCTTTAAGATTTCTGAAATCGGTGCCGAGCATTTTGAAATCAAGGTCAACATTACCTACATTGTATTCACCGCCAAGCGCGTGAACACCAACGAAATGACCCTGAAGCCCCTCGCAGAACCAGTAACGACCCTCAGGCTGCACAAGCCAGTGTTTCCACTTGTGGCTGTTGACATCCCAGGCATTGAGGTTACCCGACAAATCAAAAGACCATTTTGGAGCGAGACGCACTTCAGCGCCAAGATTTACGGTCAAAGCCGCATCATACAGCAGATTGGTTTTTACCGCAACATCCTGAGCCCTGAGCGCTACAGAACCGAATAACAGCAAAAACATCATAACGATGCTTTTTTTCGACAATTTGGACATATATTCAATTACAATAAATGTGTTACATAGCTTTGCAATGTGCTTCCTGCGTTTAATTTCGTTTCTTTCCTGTTAGGGCGTGTGCGACTTCCGTGGAAGCAAATGTGTGTATGTGTATCCTGCGTCTATCAAGTCCGGTATTACCGAAGCTGTATAATCTTTACGAATACGCTACAAAATTACAAATTAGCCTTAAAATTACCCCCCCCCCCCATTCGTTAATCATTACTAATTACATAGCCCGCTTAGCAAACTATTGTTAATGCGAAATTATATGCCGCTTTATATTCATATGCGTATTCCCGATAGCAGCCTGCTTCACCCGCCCTAGCACAATTAAGTTAAAATCACATAACTGACAATATCGGATTTATTACTAATTTTGCCGCATGAAACAACAGATGACCCTTGACAGGCTTAAGCCTTGGGTGCTGCCGGGAGCCATGCTCGCCGGAGTGATTTTTCACAATTATATGAGCCGGGTGGAGGCTCTTGCGCCATACCTGATATTTGCAATGCTCCTCATCACCTTCTGCAAAGTAAAGCCTAAAGAGCTGAAAATAACCGGTCTTACATGGAGTCTTCTTGCAGTGCAGACCGCCGGGGCGGTCGCAGTCTACCTCGCCCTGCTTCCGTTCGGTAAAGACATGGCGCAAGGCACCATGATTTGCGTGTTCTGCCCCACCGCCACTGCCGCCCCTGTCATCACAGGAATGCTCGGCGGCAGTGTGCCAAGACTCGCTACATCCTCAATAATCAGCAACATAACGGTAGCTGTCACCGCGCCTCTGCTGTTCAGCGCCGTGGGTAGCGGACAAAGCATTGACTTCATAGCCTCCGCCCACAGCATAGCCACCAAAGTAGTGCCGCTGATAATAGCCCCGCTTGCCCTCGCTTTCATTCTGCTCGCCGTGGCTCCGAAAGCCCATGCGGCTATCGCGTCAAAACAAAGCTGGAGCTTCTATATATGGGCGGTGTCGCTGTTCATTGTGGTTGGCAGGGCTGTCAGCTTTGTAATCAGCGAGCCGGCAGGTAAAATACCGGAAATGATAGTCATAGCCTTGTGCTCCGCCGCCGTGTGCGGCATACAGTTCATTGCCGGCAGAAAAATCGGAGCGCGTTTCGGCGACAAAATTGCCGGAGCACAGGGACTCGGACAAAAAAACACAGTACTCGCCATATGGATGGCACTCACCTATCTCAACCCGATAAGCTCCGTGGGACCGGCAGCTTATGTGGCATGGCAAAACACAGTCAACACTCTGCAGCTTTACTACCACGACAAGAAAACCCGCACAAGGAAACTTTAACCGATAATTGTTTGTTTAAAATCAAAAGATACACCATTGCGTATGGAAAGCATGTACGACATACTCCTTGAACTTCCTTTGTTCAAGGGCGCAAGCTACAACCGGATATCCGAAATAGTGGGAAAAGCGAAATTCCACTTCCTCAAATACTTGCCAAACGAAAAGATAATCGAGGCAGGAGAACCCTGCACCCACCTGAAATTTGTCATAAGCGGCAGCGTCAGAGTCATAGCCGCAAATCCCGACGGACGATTCAAAGTGAGCCAGACACTCGTGGCTCCGGACGTAATCGCTCCCGACTTCCTTTTCGGAAGAGCCACCAGATACCCCGTAACCGCAATAGCCAACGAAACAGCAGGTCTTGTACAGATTGGCAAACAAGACTTTATCGACATACTCAACAGCGACCCGGTTTTTTTGTACAACTTCCTTAACACACTGTCAATGAACGCACAGAAAGCCGTGGAAGGAGTGCTTGCCGTTGCCGCCGGCTCTCTTGAAGAACGAATTGCATTCTGGATTATAGCCCTGACACAACCCTCCGGCACCGATATAACCCTAACATGCAAGCAAAGAGACCTATACTCGCTTTTCGGGGTGCAGCGCAGCTCTTTTATAGCCACGCTCGACAAAATGAGAGAACAAGGCTCTATAGACTACGACACCAACGAAATCAGGATAATTTCACGCAAAGAACTGCTTGACAGAATCATAAGCGCCGAAGACTGAACCCCACCGCATAAAAAGAATCAAGCCGCTCCTCACGGAGCGGCTTAAATCGTAGCCTGAACAAAAATCAATTAATTCAGGCTGCCAAACCTAACATAAAACACATTACTATTATGCACTTCTTACTTTCAAACATGTCTCTCCGTTAAATATATACATATTTCACGAAGATATATAAGGTATCCCTGTAAACGCCATGAATTTTCTGATGCAAAATTAGGCAGCCTCGTCCCGCTTCGCAATACATTATAGAAAATATAAACTGTCTACACAGCCAAATACACCTCTTATCGCCTTATTTTCTGTTTATTGCAAATATTAAAATATAGCCGCGAACACCGCTGTAATATAAATTTTCAAAATGTAGATATAGACACTTTTACAAACTTTTATAGCCGCAAAGTTGTACATCTAATCAAAAAAACACTATCTTTGCCATACATTATGCACCTCAGTTGCATTAACTGTTGTAAAGTTATTAAAATATATGCGCTTTCAAATATTTGTCCTGTTATCGGCAATGGCGATAGCGTCATTGACCTCACAGAAAGCCAAAGCCTCATCCGATTCAGAGGATGCCCTGTCCGAATTGATAAAGGTTATGGCAAAAAGAGATGAATATCTTCAGGAAAGAAAAGCTAGAGACATTGTACTGGCAAACGACTTTCTGAATACTGAAGATATTGCCGAACGTGTGGATAAGGCGACACGCCTCGCCTACCGCTACACTACAATAAACCTCGATTCCGCCGAATACTACTTCCGAAAAGTGGGAGAACTGGCTAAAGAAATCGGCGACTCTTCACTGCTTACCATATCAAAGGCTCACACCGTGTCTCTGCTCACACAGAGAGGCGACATACTCAATGCAAAAGAACTCTTTGAACAGATAGACACAACAGCACTCAGACCGGAACACCTCAAAGAATATTACGCTGCAGGCGGGCGGCTCTATCTGGCATACTCGCTATACAAACCCGGCTTCGACAACGAAAACACCGACAACATCGACCACGCCGGGCGAGAATACGCACTGAAATACCTTGAGAAAGAAACCCCGGACTCACCGGCCTACAACTATGTCAGCGCTATTGTGGCAAACATAGACCACCGGCAGGCAAAAGCAATGGCTCTGCTTAGCGATGTTGTTGAAAACTCGCCCGACAGCTCCCCATACAAAACCTGGGCAGAGGAAATAATGGGTGTGATAGCAATAAACTCACAGAAAGACGATGATGCGATAGTCCACCTTGCAAATGCAGTTACAAACGACATAAAAAACGGTGTGCATGTCGGCAACGGAGCAAGAATACTTTCAAAGATTCTTATGCACACCGGTGACTACAACCTCGCCGACAAACTCCTTGAAATGGCAATTGACAACGCCGTCATATCCGGAGACAGAATGAAATTCACTCAGGCAGCAGTGCTTATCCCCGACATGGCAGACAACTTCAAAGCCTCAAGCAAACGCTACCGGCTGTGGCTTATCGCCTCGCTCGCGGCAATAACGGCACTCATCGCGGCAATAGCTTTTATATACATAAAGCACCGCAGGCTACACGGCAAGACACTCATCGCCGAAAAAAAACTCAAAGATGCCGACTCGGTCAGAATCCACTACTTCAACAACTTCCTAAACATGTGCGCCCTGTACATGGAACGGCTTGACGAATACCGACGGCTAACACACCGCAAGCTCAAAGCCGGGCAGGCTGACGAACTGTACAAAATGCTCAAATCAGGCGAAATGCTTCAGGAGCAGACAGTAAAATTCGACTCAATTTTCGACGGAGCTTTCCTCCAGGCATATCCCAACTTCGTCAAGGAAATAAACCGCTTGCTTCAACCGGACAAACAGCTCGAAATGCCCGAAGAAGACTCTCTCAGCACCGACCTGAGGCTCCTCGCATTCATGCGTCTCGGCTTTGACGACAGTTCGCGCATAGCAAAATTCATGGGACTCTCAATCAACACCATATACGCCTACCGAAACCGCCTGCGATCAAGAGCTATAGACCGCGACAGCTTTGAATCTGACATTATGAAAATAGGACAGACCGTGTAGAAGCTTACGCCCACGCAACACCTCCTATCTCACAACCAGTCTGCCAGCAATGACCATTGCCACACCCGCAGCCACACTCAGCGCCGCATAAAGCGCACCCACGCTCCAGTCGCCACGCGACCCAAAGCTGTAAATATCATTGGCAAAAGCAGAAAAAGTAGTAAAGCCGCCGCAGAAACCGGTCACAAAAAGAGCGCTTTCTGTCGACGACAACACATGCAACCTCTCCCCTGCCCCGAGAATAATCCCGATTAGAAAACATCCTACCACATTAACAAGAAAAGTACCCCACGGAAAAACAGCCGTCGGCGCAATGCCGCACATCAGCCGCGCAACGAGAAACCTCACGCAGGTACCGGCAAAACCGCCGACTCCCGCAATAAACATCAGCTTTATCATAACACATAACAAAACAGCCGACAGTCCCGAAGAACCGCCGGCTGTTATCATACTTGGTAGATTATTCTTTCTACGGCTTGTTATGCCTTGCCGTTGCTGCCAAGCACATTCACAATCTTGTGCTTGTAAAGTTTCTCCATTTCGTCACGAGCCGGACCGAGATACTTGCGGGGGTCGAATTCACCGGGCTTGGTGGCGAACACCTCGCGTACAGCTGCTGTCATGGCAAGACGGCTGTCTGAGTCAATGTTGATTTTGCACACAGCGCTCTTCGCAGCCTTGCGCAGTTCCTCTTCGGGAATACCGATTGCATCGGGAAGTTTGCCGCCAAACTTGTTGATAGTATCAACATACTCCTGGGGCACTGAAGAAGAACCGTGAAGCACGATGGGGAATCCGGGGAGCTTCTCCATTACACCGTCGAGAACCTCAAAAGCCAACGGCGGCGGCACGAGACGACCCTCGGCGTTGCGGGTGCACTGCTCGGGAGTGAACTTGTAAGCGCCGTGAGATGTGCCGATTGAGATAGCGAGGCTGTCGCAGCCGGTGCGGGTTGCGAAGTCAATAACCTCTTCGGGGTCGGTGTATGTGTGGTGGTCGGAAGAAACTTCGTCTTCAACACCTGCAAGCACACCGAGTTCGCCCTCTACTGTTACATCATGCTGGTGAGCGTAGTCTACAACCTGCTTGGTAAGAGCCACATTCTCCTCGTAGGGAAGGTGAGAACCGTCAATCATCACAGATGAGAAACCGTTGTCGATACAGCTCTTGCAAAGCTCGAAGCTGTCACCGTGGTCAAGATGCAGTACAATCTGGGGATTTTCCCAGCCAAGTTCCTTGGCGTATGCCACTGCGCCTTGCGCCATGTAGCGGAGAAGAGTAGCGTTCGCATAGTTACGAGCGCCCTTGGACACCTGCAGGATTACGGGAGACTTCTCTTCGGCGGCAGCCTTGATGATAGCCTGAAGCTGCTCCATGTTGTTAAAGTTGAAAGCCGGGATAGCGTAGCCTCCCTTGATAGCCTTTGCAAACATCTCGCGGGTGTTCACCAGGCCAAGTTCTTTGTAACTTACCATTTTGGTTTATTTTTTTGGTGAAAAAATGATTTTTTATTTCTGTACCGCAAAAATACAAAATTGCACAGTAATATAAAACAACCGGCAACTTAATTTCTGCTAATTCAAATTAAAGTCGCTCACAGCGGCACTCATCACCGCCCCTGCCCTCCGCGCAGATGAAGCATTGCATGCACACAACCCACAAACAAAGCTCCTCCGACTATGTTTCCGAGCGTTGAAGGCACAAGATTGTCTACTACAAACTGCAGACAGGTCACCGAAGCACCCTCAAGCATCCCGGCGGGAATGAAAAACATATTCGCTATGCAATGCTCATAGCCGAGCGCTACAAAAGCCATAACCGGAAACCAGCAGCCTGCCATCTTCTCGACAAGCGAATGACCCGACATGGCGAGCCACACTGCAAGACACACGCACCAGTTGGCGCCGATGCCCTTTACAAACACCGTTATCCACGGCATAGACACCTTAGCCCCGGCTATACCGGCAATCGCACTGTGCCACGGCTCCGGCGTTGTAAGCCCCGCGCTATACATCATAAGCCATGCAAAGCCGGTCGCTCCGACAAAATTTCCGGCATACACTATCGCCCAGTTCTTCAGCACAGCCCCAATTCCGAACTTTCCCTTTAGAAAGCCCGGCATAAGCAACGCATTGTTGCCGGTAAACAACTCCGCGCCAAGAACAACCACCAGAATAAGACCGATGGGAAACATTGCTCCGCTGAGCAATCGCTGCAACGAAGGGTTTTCTGCCGTAAGCCCCGGAAAACCATAGCCTACCACCAGCGAAAGCGCCCCGCCGAGCCCAATATAGCAACCGGCAAGTACTGACAGCGCTATAAGCCTGCCGGTGTTCTCTGTAGTCTTGATTTTCGAACACCCAGCATTCACACCAAGTTCCGCTACCTCCGCCGGAGTCCTGACATCCATATATTCCGTATTTTAATAATGTATTATAAAAACTCAGCGGTCTGCCGCGAGACTAATACTCTTGCAGCAGACCGCCGGATGCTTTTAATGTCTGTCAAATAAAGCAGGCAAGCCTAAGTTGCTTACTCCTCAACGGCACGGAGCTTCTGGACATACACCGCCTTCATCATTTTCTTGCGGTTGCTTACCGAGGGCTTTTCAAATGCCTGACGGCTGCGAAGTTCCTTTACAATACCGGTCTTTTCAAATTTGCGTTTGAATTTCTTCAGCGCTCTTTCGATGTTCTCGCCTTCTTTAACTTGTACGATTATCATTTTTGTTATTTAGTTATAAATTAAATGCTTTTGGGTGTTTTGCGGGGCAAAATTACACACTTTTTTCTATTTCGCAAAAAAAATGACTCCCATTTATCTCTTTTATTCATTATTTCCTTCATTTTTTGTCTGTTTGAAATAAATACTGTAAATTCGGCTTTGATTTGGAGCGGCTGAACACATGCGCCGCTCTGATGTTCACTTACTATGTATACCATGAAGTTCTTTGCTCATACAATTATTGCATTGGCTGCAGGAGTGTCCGCATCCTGCTCAGGAGTCTTATCCTCTGCTGACTCAACCGATTACGCATCGTTCGTCGACCCGTTCATTGGAGCCGCCGACAACGGGCACACATTTCCCGGAGCATGCCGCCCGTTCGGCATGGTACAGACAAGCCCCGTCACTGGAGCCATAGGCTGGCGATACTGCTCCGAATACGTATATTCCGATTCCATAATCTGGGGATTCTCACAGACCCACCTTAACGGCACGGGGTGCATGGATCTCGGCGACATTCTTGTAATGCCGTCAACTGGACAAAGGCTACGCAGCTGGGACGCTTACCGCAGCCCGTTCAATAAAAAAACTGAAGAAGCATCGCCTGGCTACTACGCGGTCACACTCTCCGCTCCGGATGTGCGGGCGGAACTGACCGCAACCACAAGAGCGGCTATGCACCGCTACACCTATATTAATAGTGATTCCGCCTCACTGCTCATAGACCTGCAGCACGGGCCGGCATGGAGCGAAAGCCAGTACCACGCACAAGTCAGAGAGTGCGAAGTACAGTGGCTTGACAACCAAACCATTGCAGGCTCTGTAAGAAACGCCGTGTGGGTAAACCAGCGCTACTTCTTTGTAATGCAGTTCAACAGACCGGTCACAGACACCCTCTCTCTGCCGATGCTCGAACGTGAACGCGGCAAACGCATAGTCGCCACTTTTGACATGCAGCCGGGCGACACACTGCTCATGAAAGTGGCGCTGAGCACCACCGGGATACCGGGAGCCAAGGCAAACCTTGCAGCCGAAATACCCGGCTGGGACTTTGACTATACCAGAACAGCGGCGCGCGACGAATGGAACAGCTACCTCGGCAGAATCGAGGTTCAGGGCACATGCGAAGAAAAAACGAACTTCTACACCGCGTACTACCATGCAATCATCCAACCCAACATAATATCCGATACAGACGGCTCATACCGCAATGCCGCCGACTCAGTTGTCGCAGCTCCCGGTGGAGAATTCTACTCAACATTCTCGCTGTGGGACACATACCGCGCCGCTCACCCCTTCTACACAATCGCCACTCCGGAAAAAGTCGACGGATTTGTAAACTCCCTTGTGGCGCAGAGCGAAGTTCAGGGATTCCTGCCGATATGGGCTCTTTGGGGAGGAGAAACATATACTATGATTGGCAACCACGCCGTTCCGGTTATTGCCGAAGCCTACCGCAAAGGCTTTTGCGGATTTGACGCCGACAAGGCATTCAATGCCATAAAACGCACTCAGACAGTGCCGCACCCTCAGAAAAGCGACTGGGACAACTATGTCAGATACGGCTATTTCCCCACCGACCTGACCCCTGCCGAATCTGTATCATCCACTCTTGAAAGCACCTATGACGACTATGCAGCCGCCGAAATGGCTTCACTGCTCGGGCGCACCGACGACGAAAAAATATTCCGCGAAAGAGCCGCATTCTACAAAAACCTCTTCGACAAAGAAACCAAATTCATGCGTCCGAAACTCGCTGACGGCTCTTGGAAAACACCTTTTGACCCCTCAGGAGTAAGCCACGCAGAAAGCACCGGTGGCGACTACACCGAAGGCAACGCCTGGCAATACACATGGCATGTGCAGCACGACATTCCCGGACTGATAGAGCTGTTCGGCGGCAACCGTCCGTTCATTGAAAAACTCGACTCTGTATTCTCGGTTCAGCTTGTCACAAGCCAAAGCGATGTCACCGGACTCATAGGGCAATACGCTCACGGAAACGAACCGAGCCACCACGTCACATACCTATATGTTCTCGCCGGACAGCCTTGGCGCACACAAGAACTCATACGCGAAGTGTTTGACCGCTTCTACCGCCCCGAGCCCGACGGACTCAGCGGCAACGACGACTGCGGACAGATGTCGGCATGGTACATGTTCTCGGCAATGGGATTCTATCCGGTGGACCCCGTCAGCGCCAAATACATCCTCGGAGCCCCGCAGATGCCCGGATTCACACTACACCTTGCAAACGGCAAAACATTTACAATCAAGGCTCAAAACCTGTCACGAGAAGCAATATATGTGGAAAGTGTCACTCTTGACGGAGAGCCATACACCCTGCCCTACATAACTCACGAAGACATAACAAAAGGAGGCTCGCTCGTATTCCGTATGACCTCCGACAAATCAAAATCATACAGACAATAACAACCAACACAAGCATAAACAGTTATGAACAAATACCCTAAAATCGGTATCCGCCCCACCATTGACGGCCGTCAGGGAGGCGTACGAGAAAGCCTTGAAGAAAAAACAATGAACCTCGCCAATGCGGTGGCTCAACTCATATCAACCAACCTCCGCTATCCTGACGGCACACCGGTACAATGCGTCATCGCCGACTCCACAATAGGCAGAGTAGCTGAAGCGGCTGCTTGCGCCGACAAATTCGAGCGCGAAGGCGTTGGTGCCACCATAACTGTGACATCCTGCTGGTGCTACGGATCCGAAACCATGGACATGAACCCCTATTGGCCAAAGGCGGTCTGGGGCTTCAACGGCACCGAACGCCCCGGAGCTGTTTACCTCGCTGCCGTACTCGCGGGACACGCTCAGAAAGGTCTCCCTGCATTCGGCATATACGGACACGATGTACAGGACCTCAATGACAACACAATACCTGCCGACGTGGCTGAAAAGATACTCCGGTTCACTCGCGGAGCTGTTGCCGTGGCTTGCATGAGAGGAAAAAGCTACCTCTCTATCGGAAGCATGTGCATGGGTATCGCAGGCTCTATCGTTGACCCCGACTTCTTCCAGGAATACCTCGGAATGCGCAACGAAAGCGTTGACGAAACAGAAATTCTACGACGCATGGAAGAAGGCATCTTCGACCGCGAAGAGTACGCAAAGGCAATGGCGTGGACTGAAAAACACTGCAAGACAAACGAAGGCGAAGACTTCAAGAACCGCCCCGAAAAGCGCAAGACACGCGAACAGAAAGACGCCGACTGGGAATTCATCGTCAAAATGACCCTCATCGTTCGCGACCTTATGAAAGGAAATCCGAAACTGAAGGAACTCGGATTCAAGGAAGAAGCGCTCGGACACAACGCAATAGCTGCCGGATTCCAGGGACAGCGCCAGTGGACCGACTGGAAACCCAACGGCGACTACACCGAAGCCCTACTGAACACCTCGTTTGACTGGAACGGAATTCGTGAGGCATTCGTGCTTGCAACTGAAAATGACGCATGCAACGGCGTTGCAATGCTCTTCGGACACCTCCTCACAGGCTGCGGTCAGATGTTCTCCGACGTACGCACGTACTGGAGCCCCGAAGCCGTAAAACGTGTCACAGGCAAAGATCTCACAGGACGCGCCTCAAACGGCATTATCCACCTCATAAACTCAGGAGCCACAACCCTCGACGCAACCGGAGCGAGCACCAACGCCCTGGGCGAACCCTGCATGAAACCCTCCTGGGAAATGACAGACGCCGACATGGAAGCATGTCTCAAGGCTACCACATGGTACCCCGCCGACCGCGACTACTTCCGCGGAGGCGGCTTCTCAAGCAACTTCCTCACCAAAGGAGGAATGCCGGTCACCATGTCACGTCTCAACCTTGTAAAAGGTCTCGGTCCGGTGCTCCAGATTGCCGAAGGCTGGACAGTCGACATTGACCCCGAAATCAACAAAGCCCTCGACATGCGCACCGACCCCACATGGCCCACAACCTGGTTCGTGCCGCGCCTCATGCCCGAAAGAGACGCTTTCAAGGATGTTTACTCGGTGATGAACAACTGGGGAGCCAACCACGGAGCCATCTCATACGGTCACATAGGAGCCGACCTCATAACTCTCGCTTCCATACTCCGCATCCCCGTGTGCATGCACAACATCGAAGACTCTCGGATATTCCGTCCCGCCGCATGGAATGCATTCGGCATGGACAAAGAAGGCTCCGACTACCGCGCATGCAAGAACTATGGTCCCATCTACAAATAAACAGGTTCCCCACATGGCTACAAAAGAACAGATTGAAACATTTGTCGGCTACGCCCGCAAGGTAGGCGAAGCCGGACTCACAATATGCAGCAGCGGCAACCTCTCCTGGAGAATCGGCGAGGAAGTACTCATTTCAGGCACCGGTTCTTGGGTGCCTGAGCTGACACCCGACAGAGTATCGGTGTGCCGCCTCTCCGACGGCACCGTGCTGAACGGTGTAAAACCCTCCATGGAAAGCGTGTTTCACATGGGAGTGATGCGCGAGCGCCCCGAAGTCGGGGTTGTGCTCCACTTCCAGTCACCCTACGCAACAGCGGTAGCCTGCATGGAAAATCCTCCGGCAAACTTCAACTTCACCGCAGAAGTGCCCATACACGTAGGCAATCCTATACCCATGATTCCGTACTTCAGACCCGGCTCGCCTGAACTCGCGCAGCATGTTGTCGCAGAAATGAAAACCCACAACTCGGTAATACTGCGCAAACATGGTCAGGTAGTGTGCGGAGCCGACTTCAATCAGGCTTTCGAACGCGCCATGTTCTTTGAAATGGCTTGCAGAATAGCCGTTCTCAACGGCGCCAATGTCAACCCGCTGACAGAAGCGGAGATAAGCGACCTTGACGTTTATATAAACGAAAAAAAATGAAAAATGCATTCATAGCAGCCGACTTCGGCGGCGGCAGCGGGCGTGTTATCGCCGGCTACGTCGCCGAAGGGCGCCTGCAACTCGACGAAATACACCGGTTCGCCAACCGTCCCGTAAAGCTCGGCACAACAGTTTACTGGGATTTCCCGTCGCTGTTCGCCGACCTTAAGGAAGGTCTCGCCAAAGCCATAAAAAAAGGCTACCGCATACAAAGCGTAGGCATTGACACCTGGGGGGTGGACTTCGGACTGATTGACCGAAACGGCAACCTGCTCTCAAGCCCTGTCAGCTACCGCGACGAAGCCACACTCGGCTATCCTGAGAAATTTTTTCAGAGCCACTCCCCTTCGAGCCACTACGCCGTCACAGGCACTCAGGTGATGCCTATCAACACCCTTTTCAGACTGCTGTCTCTTAAAGACTCGTCCCCATGGCTACTCGAATCGGCTCAGGCTCTTCTTTTCACCCCCGACCTATTCGCCTATTTCCTTACCGGAGTAGCTGCTAATGAGTACTGCATAGCCTCGACATCGGAACTGCTCGACGCCGCCGCACGCACCTGGGACAAAGACCTTATAAAGGAATGCGGGCTGCCAGAGCGAATTTTCGGCAAGATAGTGATGCCCGGCACCGTCACCGGTCACATCAAAGACGAAATACTCGACGAAATCGGCGCCGACTACCCCATTCCGGTTATAGCCGTCGGCTCGCATGATACCGCCAGCGCCGTGTACGCAGTGGAGAAATATGCCGAAGGAAACGCTTTCCTGAGTTCAGGCACATGGTCGCTGCTCGGCACTGTCCTCGACAGCCCCGTACTCACAGAGCAGGCGCGCACCGCCGGATTCACCAACGAAGGTGCGGTAGGCGGGAAAATCCGTCTGCTCCAGAACATAACTGGGCTGTGGATTCTACAGCGCCTCGTTGACAAATGGACAAAAGAGGGCAAATTCAACGGCTATCCCGAACTGCTTGAACAGGCAGCCCGCAGCACCTGCGAAACAGTCATTGACGTAGACAACCCCGCATTTTCGACCGCCTTTGACATGACTACGGCAATCAGAGACTACTGCCGTGTCAATTCTCTTGAAGAGCCTGTCAGTCCCGGCGACTACACCATGTGCGTGTGTCGCTCGCTCGCCAATCGATACAAAAAAGGCATCGATTCACTCAACTCCGTACTGCCCCACCCAGTGAAATCGCTCGTCATAATTGGCGGAGGCGGAAAAAACGCACTCCTTACACGCCTGACGGCTGAAGCTACGGGGCTTGACACACACACCGGTCCCGCAGAAGCCACCGCCATAGGCAACATCCTTGTCCAGGCACAAGCGGCGGGAAAAGACATCTCCACTATTGAATTTTAATTTACATACCTGACATTTTTCAACCATGAAACCGCAACCAACAGACTCCACCGACCGTAAAAAAGCCCCGCTGGTGGAGAAAAAATACATCTTTACTTTCATTCTGATAACCACCTTGTTTGCGATGTGGGGATTCGCCAACGACATCACAAACCCCATGGTTGCGGCATTCCAAACCGTGATGGAGCTAAGCGCCGCCAAGGCATCGCTGATTCAGTTCGCCTTTTACGGAGGCTATGCCACAATGGCTGTGCCGGCGGCGCTGTTCATCCGGAAATACAGCTACAAGAAAAGCATACTGCTGGGGCTTGCCCTGTACGCCACAGGTGCGTTCATGTTCATACCGGCAGCAAACATGCAGGAATTCTCATTTTTCTGCATATCACTTTATGTACTAACATTCGGACTCGCGTTCCTTGAAACCACGGCAAACCCCTTTATACTCTCACTTGGCACCAAAGCGACATCCACAAGACGTCTCAACCTTGCCCAGGCGTTCAACCCGCTCGGCTCTCTGTGCGGCATGGCGGTGGCATCGCTGATTGTGTTGCCAAACCTGATATCAGACCGGCGCGACAGCTCCGGCGCGATTGTATTCAACACACTTGACGAAGCCACCAAAGAGACCATACGCCTGCACGACATCGCTGTAATCAGAGACCCGTATGTGGCTATAGGCATTGTTGTGCTTGTAATGCTTGTTGTGGTAGCACTCGCCAAAATGCCGAACCTGCGCAGCGAAAACAAATCGGAGCGCCACAGCGGCACAATGAAACGGCTGTTCGGCAACAAAGAGTATCGCGAGGGAGTAATAACCCAGATTTTTTATGTAGCCGCGCAGATTATGACCTGGACATTCATAATCCAGTACGCCGACAATCTGGGCATATCCAAAGCTACAGCACAAAACTACAACATAGCCGCAATGGTCATGTTTCTGTGCTTCCGCTTTACCGGCACATTCCTGATGAGGTACATAAAGCCGGCAAGGCTGCTTGCCATATTTGCAATATGCGCTGCCTGCTGCACTCTGGGCGCGATACTGATAGTGGGATTTGCCGGACTGATATGTCTGGTTGCCATAAGCGCATTCATGTCAATCATGTTTCCGAGCATATACGGCATAGCGCTTGAGCGTGTCGATGATTCCGACACCTCGCTCGGCGCCGCGTTTCTTGTCATGGCTATTGTCGGCGGGGCACTTATGCCACCGTTGCAGGGCACTATAATAGACTGCGGCTCAATAGCCGGACTTCCGGCAGTCAATGTGTCGTTCGTGCTGCCCCTGATATGCTTCATTGTAATCGCCATCTACGGTTTCAGGTCTATCAAATACCAGTGAGCCAGCCAAACAGGATAGCATATTTAAAGGATGTTTATTACCTTTGCAGAACAAAACTCTATTCAGAAGCGCACCGCTGAATGAACCGACTGCTTAGAATAACCCGCATTACCGCGTCAATCGTATTTTTTCTTGTGATTACCGCCGCTTTGACGGCGGCTCCACTCGCTGTACCGGTCGTGGCACAATGGACGGAAAAAATCCAGTTTTTGCCTGCGGTGATGACATTCTCGCTCTTCATATTCATCAGTTGGCTCATTATCACCCTTGTATTCGGGCGGGTTTACTGCTCGACAGTATGCCCCATGGGTACGCTGCAGGACATAACCGCCTGCATACGCCTGCGACTGAAACCGCGCGACTACCGCTACACCGCCCCGGCAAACAATGTGAGGTACATCACAGTATTTATTGTACTCGGCTGCCTCATGGCGGGAGTCTTTGCAGTGCCGTCCATCATCGACCCCTACACAGCGTACATGCGGATGTGCAACGACATCCTGGCGCCGGTCTACGGCTTTCTGACAGGCTCCGCCGCCGAACCGCCGGCACACATGGCATGGCAGCACAATGTTGCTGTCAAAGCGATGACAGGCTGGACAGGGACCTCCATAGCTATTATAACAGCCGCCATTGTCGCCGGCTTCTCGGCTCGCCGGGGGCGCATAATATGCAACACGGTATGCCCTGTAGGCACCACCCTCGGATTCATTGCCCGTTTCTCCATATTCCAGATTGACATCGACACTGACAAATGTACCAACTGCCGCAGATGCGAGTATGTGTGCAAAAGCTGCTGCATAGACATGAACGACCATGTGGTTGACGGCAGCCGCTGTGTCAACTGCTTCAACTGCATAAACGTATGTCCCGATGATGCAATAAGATACACATCCCGGCGCAAACAGCTGTCAATACCGATGATGCAGAGCCTGAAGGATTTAAAAAGAGTGCCGGAGACAACTTTGGACAGCGGCAAACCGGCTACATGTGAAAAATCAAAACATAATGACAAATGAAACAGTACCTCGACCTGCTTGACACCATACTGCTGCACGGCACTGACAAAAGCGACCGCACAGGCACAGGCACACGCAGCATTTTCGGCTATCAGATGCGCTTCAATCTTGAAGACGGATTTCCTTTGCTCACAACAAAGAAACTGCACCTGAAATCTATCATACACGAGCTGCTATGGTTTCTGAAAGGCGACACCAATATAGCCTACCTTCAGGAAAACGGTGTGAGGATATGGAACGAATGGGCTGACGAAAACGGCGACCTCGGTCATATATACGGCTACCAATGGCGCCACTGGCCCGACGGTGCGGGCGGCTCGATTGACCAGATAGCCGAAGCTATCGAAACCATAAAAAACAATCCAGACTCGCGACGCATAATAGTGAGCGCCTGGAACGTAGCCGATATTCCGGAGATGGCTTTGCCTCCATGCCACGCTTTCTTTCAGTTTTATGTTGCCGACGGGCGTCTGAGCCTGCAGCTGTATCAGCGCAGCGCCGACTGCTTTTTGGGCGTGCCGTTCAATATCGCTTCGTACTCGCTGCTGCTCATGATGGTTGCCCAGGTTACAGGACTGAAAGCAGGCGATTTTATCCATACTCTCGGCGACGCGCACATTTACTCAAATCATTTCGCCCAGGTTCAGGAACAGCTCGGTCGCGAGCCCCGCAATCTACCAAAAATGATCATCAATCCCGAAGTAAAGGATATCTTCAGTTTCAAGTACTCTGATTTTACTCTTGAGGACTATAACCCGCACCCGCACATAAAAGGAACTGTAGCAGTATGACCACCAGCATAATAGTGGCGACAGGGCGCAACAACGCCATTGGAGCGGGGGGCGACCTCGCCTTCCATATCAGCGCCGACCTCAGAAACTTCAAAACCCTCACCATGGGCAAGCCGGTCATCATGGGCAGAAAAACGTTTGACTCGCTGCCTAACGGAGCGCTGCCCGGACGCAGGAACATTGTCATAACCCGCAACCCCTCTTTCTGCGCTCCGTCTGTCGAAACGGCATCCTCGCTCAATCAGGCTCTCGAAATGACTGTAGACGCAGCCGAGGCGATGATTATAGGCGGCGCACAGATTTACGAGCAGGCTCTGCCTATAGCCGACAAGCTGTATATCACCGAGATAGATGCCGACCGTCCTGATGCCGACACTTTTTTCCCGACCATAGACCCTGACGGGTGGAACTGCGAGGCGCAGCAGTGGCTCACAGATGAAAAGAGCGGAATTAGATACAGATTCGTTTGCCTCTCTCGCAAATAAAAGCTATATTTGCAGCCGCAAATCCATTTTTGGCTCTGTAGTTCAACGGATAGAATAGAAGTTTCCTAAACTTTAGATAGGGGTTCGATTCCCCTCGGAGCTACTGAAAACGTCACTGCCGGCAAGCCCGGCGGTGCGTTTTTTTATGCCTAGCGCAGTAATCCGGGCGGCTATCCCACACCTATCAGTTCTATCTCAAAAATGAGCACAGAGCCGCCGGGAATACCGGGCTGACTTAATCGGCCATACCCCTGCTCCGCCGGTATGTACAACTCCCATTTGTCACCCGGCACCATCTGCTGCAGGGCAATTATCCACCCCGGAATAAGCTCTCTGAGCCGGAATGCCGGTGCCACGCCGCCACGGCTGCTGTCAAACGTGCGCCCGTTTATTGTCTTGCCTACATAATGGGCTGTCACCACACTGTTGCGACCGGGGTGCACACCTCCCGGCTTACCGCTCTTGATTATCTTGTACAAAATGCCTTTGTCCAGAGTTTTCACTCCCGGTTCGGCTGCCTTTGCGGCAAGCCACGCCTTGTTTTTTGCTATATAGTCCTGATTAGCCATTATTGTCCATATTTATTTCGCACACCTGCGGATATTGCTTCCGAAAACTCACTTTCAGTTTCTTTGCCACCTCGCTGTAGCTGTGGCGTATCAACGATTTCACAAATTCGTCTGGCAAAAAGCCGTTTACAGCTATCTGATTCCAGTACTTTTTGTTCCAGTGCCAGGCAGGAGCAATCTCACTGTAACGTTCTCGAAGCTCCAAAGCGAGTTCCGGATCACATTTCAGCGTGAAATAGTCCTGTTTCACCAGCCCGACACAGGCAAATATCCTGCCTCCCACCCTGAAAAGTAGGTATTCTTCGCCAAAAGCCATATCCTCTGTAGCAAGTGGCAATGACAGGCAGTATTGTCTTATTGCTTCAAATTTCATATCTGTCTGCAAAGATAACTGATTTATCCGAATATATCAGGAGGCGTCGGCTGAGTAGCCGGTGTATGGCGCCATGTGTCTGAGCCACCTCTCGCGGGTTATGGCTCCGCAGCCGAGGTTTACAATGCCAAAGAAGCGGCTTGTCAAAGTAGCTGAACTCCTCGCAACGCTCGGCTCGCTCTTCAAGGTCGGCGGTCGGCAATGCCGGCAGGTAGCCGGGTATGGGCGTTTCGGTTTGGGCGGCACGCTCTCTTTCGGCTTTTTTGGTGGCGCGCGCGGCTCGTCTTACCCGCGGCTCGGCGTGTTTTTCCTCGCGGCGGTCTATGTCGGCTCTGATGCTGCCGAAAACGGCAGCCCCCTCCTGAGGCACATCGGCTACGGTGCCGTCGGTTAGATAGGCTATCACTGCGTCAGGCACTTCATGGCGCGCCTCAGAGGCGAGATGAGCCATTGCCGCAATCCATTCAAGGCGGATGCTTACCTGTGTTTTCTTTCTCATATGTTGTGTTTTAATGTTTAGTACATGACAAAAATTGAAATCATGCTGTTAAACAGTTAAATTTTAGGTGATTATATTTGCAAAAGTCCCTGAAAATTAGTAATTTAAAGGAAAAGTTTAGCCGCTTTTTCACATGAAAATTA
>RIBJ01000057.1 GCA_003762715.1 Muribaculaceae bacterium Isolate-104 (HZI)
AAGACTTCACTTTTTCCACTTCGAGAGGCCAGAGCTCAATCTGTCCCTCCTCGTTGAGCATGGCGAAGCCTGTGATGTTGTAGTAGGCTGCTGCGCTCTGGTCGGTGTCGTCCCAGTTGAACGAGGGCTTCAGAATGTTGTGGTTCACGGGAATGTCCACACCTGCGCCCTTTTCGGTGGTGAGTTTCCACTCGGTGTCGTAAGCGGCGGTGCCGTCCTCGCTCTCGAAGTCGCTGCCGATGAGTCTCACGCCTGTGATTTTGACGAAGCGGCGGGCGTTTGCGGGGGTTATTACTGTAACAACGTCAGGCTCGAACTCGATGTCCTTGTCAAGACCTGCGGGTTTGGAAGCGCTCGGTTCGGAGAAGAGGGGAGCGTAGTCGGCGGTGACATGAGCTCCGCGTACGGTGGCGTTTTCGTCAGAGCCGATGATGTGCGCTTCCATAACAAAGTCGCTCACATAGTTGCCGGGGTTGATTTTTGCGATAAGCTCGGAGTTGTCGATGTGCATGGGCAGGTAATGACCCTGGGTGCCGCGCACAAAGATGTACTCGCCGCCTTTGGCAGCCACGCGCGCGGTGCCTGAGAAGTGGTAGGGCACACCGGGCTGAGCCTGGTCGAGGAAGTTGACAATGAAGCGGCGTTCGTTGGCGTTTCTGGTAAACAGAACCTCGGTCACTTCGCTGGGAATCTCGCCCTTGGCGGCGGCGTAAGCCTTTATGACAGTGGTTGCGTCAATCTCCACGGGAGTGGAGTACTGCACCGCTGTGGCGCTGTTGCGCGGGTCGGAGTCGTCGGTGGTGTAGTACACTGAAGCGCCTTCTGCGGCGGTCATCACCACTTTTGCCGAGGTGAGGAACTCTCTTGAGTCGCTGTCATCGGCACCCTCTATAGCAAGCACGGGAGCTGTGAGGGCGGTTTTGCCGGCGAAAGAGAAGGCGGTCATTGCAATGGCGTAGTTGCCTTCGGAGCCGTTTCTGAGCACAAGACCCTCGATGTTGTACAGAGCGTCTTTGTCGTATACGGTCGACCAGCCGTCCACAATGTCAAACACGCCGCCGATGTTGAGCACCGGGTTGCCGTCCATTTCAAGCGAGTATCTGTTGCGCTTGAGGTCGTCGGCGGTTTCGTTCGGGTCCACGACAGTCTGCTTCACCTTGACGTTGCTGATGGTGTAGCGCACCATTCGGTCGCTTTCGGTGAAGGGGGTGTTTTCATTGAGAATGTCCTTTGTCTGCGGCTCATAGTCGTGGGCAGTGCTTGCCACTCTGCGCAGAGTGCGGGTAAAGCCTGTGGCGTAGCCGCGCAGGTTGTTGAGCTCGGTGCGGTCGGCAATGAGGGCGAAGTTGGTAATAATGTCACCCTCTTTGAGGGGACGCACCTCTTCGGCGGCATCCTTTTCGGTCATAGCCACGTCGGCGTTCCAGCCGTTGGAGTTGTAGAGCAGAATGGAGTGGGCGCTGAGGTCGGAGTAGCCAAACTCGGAGCCATCCTCGGGCAGGTCGCGCAGATAGAGATAGTTGGGAGTTATTGCACGCACCTGTGCGCTGCCGGTGTAGCGGTAGTACTTAGCCTGGTCGCTGTCAGGAGCCGGCACGGTGACATTGTCGCCGTAGAGCGCCTTGAAGTCGGCGATAGAGCCGATAGCCTTGGCATCGTGCTTTTTGAAGCGCACCATCACCGGCTCGCTGTCGATGTTCGAGCGGGTGTATGTCACTGTCAGTTCGCAGATGCCGTCGGAGTTGTAGTTGTCGGCAGTGATTGTTATCACGGGGTCAGTGTCTCCGAACAGCGGCAGGGGAGTGTTGACACCTTTATTGATAGAGTAGAGGAGGTCTGTGCCCTCGCGTACCCCTGTGAGGTCTGGGCGCACCTGTATAGTCTCGGAGATGACGTTTACGGCGATGTAGCCGTTGGCTTCATCCTCTTCTGTAGCGACAATCGGGTTGGGGGCGAGGAGTCTGGGGGTTGTCACCGCTCCGGTTGGCAGCAGCACCATCTCGCCGTCGGCATAGCCTACAAAACCCTCCACGCTGTAGCTTGCGCCGTCTTTGAGAGTGCCGATGATTTCAGCTAACAAGGGAGTTGTTTTCAGTCGTCCGTAAGGTCTCACAACAGCGCCGGCCGAAGTGGTGAATGTGTTTTCATTCGCGTTCCAGGTGAGGCGTCTCATCACCACGTTGCGGTTGAAGTCGGCGCGGTTCATCTCGGTCACCACCTTCTTGGCTGCGGTGAAATGTGTCTGATCGTCAAGGGCGGGGAGGAAGGGCGCGTAGTCCATTGCGGATGTGGTAATCCACAGCTCCGGCAGTCCGGACTCCACGCCTCGTATCACGCCTGTAATGTTGTTCAGACTGTGGGGTGTTGAGATGCTGCCCGAGCTGAGGTATTCGGCAACAGCGGCGTTGTCGTCATTGCCCTCTACCACAAACTTTATGGCGCGACCCTGCTTGTCGACGATGTAGAAAAACTTGGTGCCGGTGGTTTCGCCGGAGCCTGAGTTGGGCTTCACGGTGGTGAAAGCGCCGGTGAGAATAAACTGGTCGAGGTCCTTGAGGGTTATCACCTGACCGTCGCTGATGTTGTTGAGTGCGAGGTCGGTCTCAACTGTAGAAATTTTGTTGAAGTCGAGGTAGGTGGTCTGCGACTCGTAGTTCTCCTTGACCTCGCGCACAAACAGGCGACCGGTGCTGTTTACCTCAGGGCCTTCGCCTGTCCACTTTTGCCACTTGGTGTCGTCGGGTTTCTGCGCCCATGTGCCCTTGCTGTCAGGCTCGATGAACTGGTACTCGAAATCTTTGGTCTTGTCATCGCCTGCCATAGACTCTATCTGCAGCTGCAGGGCGTTGTTGATAAAGGTGTACACACCTCCGGCAACAGTCTGCACCACGCTGCCCTCCTTGGGGCTGACTATAGGCGCCTGCATGGTGGGGGTAGCTCCCGCAGCTTCGCCGCCGGTGTACTGGGCGTAGAAAGTGAATACCTTGGATTTGCTGGTTTTGGTGTTTACACCGTCATAAACCATTACATTAAATCTGGTACGCTGACCATTGACTGGCTCCAATTCCAAATTTATCGGCAATTCAACAGCGTCGGGAGTTACAGCTGGACTTCCATCACATGCACTTGCAGTGTTACTTGGAGCGGTGGCCCGGTCTCTAGTATAAAATATAGTTTTGGCGAAAGGTATATTCTTAAATTTAACAATACCTGTTTTCTCTTCGTCCGTACTGTATTTGTTGTAATAATACGTCTTTGTTTCAGCATCCCATTTGCATCCTTCCGGAAGATTGTCAACATCAATTTCTGGAGTGATATTGGTAAAGGCTGATTCCGAAGAACGAGTAAATTTAAGAACTGTAGCTTTTGAAGAATAATACTTCGGGTTCCAGGCTCTGAGATACACATAGGTTGTGTAACCGGCATCAGGATATCCGATAGAATTCACACCCGAACCGGTTGCCAATTTGGTGTAGGCATTTACATCGTATGCGGGTAACAGTCCCATTACAGAATTCAAATAATTGTTTGCAGTATTTCCTGTGCAGGTTTTAACGGATGTTGTCTTAGTTGTACTGTTTGCATTGAAAGTATATGAGGAGGCATGAGCCTGTGTCGTCCATGTGGGCGCAGTTGGAGCCGAAGTGCTTGCTGTTTTGGTTCCGGATACAAGAATATTGGTAGCACGGTCCGGAAGCTCGGCTCGGAAAGACATAACGGTGTCAACAGAGATATTAATGGTGTTTGTTTCATCGGCTTCATACAGCTTGCCGTTGACCCATACTCTTGTCACTGGATCCGGTTCCGGAAGATCCTCATTTGCTAAAGGATTCCATTTGCCGGACATATCCGTAAAGCACCATTTTTTCTTACCGAGGTCTACTGTCAAATCGGTACAGTTATCATTTTTGGGAGTTATTTTAACCCAGTTTGTAGCTGTGGTTGCTGTAATAGTAGCATCTTCGCAACTCCATTCGCTGGTAACTTTTGAAATAGATCCGTATTCCTCGGTAGCATAGTTGCCGTTCCTGTAGATTTTGATGTTTATTTCCGTTATCGGACCTCCAAGAGTCCTGAAACGCACCTTGGTTCCGGCAGGAATGTCAATATCTCCTGTGCTTGGTTTTTTGCGGCAATAAACACCATTATTGGGAGGGGTGACTTCGAATATCACTTGAAACTTATCTTCACCCTGAGCCCTCATTCCTTGAAGTGCTACAACATTAGGAGCGGTGGTAGATTGTTTAAAATCTATTGCCATAAATCCACCATAACCATTATTATTTGAAGATAGGGAGCATACAAAACCGCCTTCATTGTGAAAACCGATGTTGCTATTCATAGAATTATTAAAGCCCCCTGTCACCCCATAACTACCATTAGTAAAATTACCGCTGGACTTATTCCATGTAACGGTGTGCTCGTCCTGAGCCTTAGCCAGGGGTGGGGCGAAAATTAAAAACGCCATTAATAGGAGTAAAAGTTTTTTCATAAGCAGTTTGTATTGATTTATAAATGAATAAAATGATTTAGTATTGTTGAGGTATAGACATGACAAAGCAGCCGAACCTGCTTGTGAGGTACGGCGCAACGTGCGTTGGGTATTTAAGTGGCGGAAAGGATGTAAAATGCCGCTCTGCGAAGTTAATTCGCTGAGAGTCAGCCGACTGTTGTCGGGGGGGGGGTAGGAGATTAGAAATCATGACACCTGTACATCCTGTATTTCACCGCAAAATTAGTGTTGTTTACCCCTTGTTACAAATTTTTTAACAAATAATTTGAAAAGGAGCCGAAGTAGCGAAATTAACACTTCGCTCTCATAATTTTAACACTTGAAGAATCTTTGCAAGATAACTAACTAACAATCAGTGTGCTGCAACTTTAACATTTACGAGTGTGAAAATTAAGACAACATCCGCCCTTTTCGCGTCGTAACTTTGCACTCACACAAACACACACAAATAACACTTAAACACACACAAACATGAGAAAGAAAACACAAATCAGCCTGCGCATTGAATGGATTGAAACCATCGCCACCCTCATCACATCGCTGCAGCTCGATGTAATGAACGCCGTAATAGCCTATCTTACAGACGGCACCGTGATGCGGATTGACAACATTGATGCCGCAGAGATGTTCATGAGCATAAAAAACGATATTGACGCCCGCGCCGAGGAGCGCCGCCGCAAGGCTGCCGAGCGCCGCGCCAAGAAAGCCCCCGTACCCGGCTATCTGCCTGAGAAAGCACCCGAAAATCTCGAAGAGCTTGTGCAGGCTAACGAGGTTGTAGCCGCTGTTGTCAACAATTCCTCAGTGAAAAATCTGAGAATGTACCACAAGCCGCTGCTAATGGAGCTTGCCCTGCAGGTAGCCGCGTGGTGGCGCGAACATCCCTCCGAAGAGCTGCCCACTCCCGCACGGCTCCAGGCGGAAATCTACCGCCGTTTCAGCGCCGTGGCTCGCGAGCTTGCGGTCGGCACAGTAGTCACCCGCGAGAAATGGGTTGCCTACATGGCACCTTTCAGCAAAAAGAGAGCCTGAGCTTACTTATTGGTAATAGGTGTTGATGTCTATAAAGGTGTCTACCTTCGGGTCGCCGAACTCTATGGCTCCCATGTCCTCGTTTGAGTTGATGACAAGGTTGTACACATAGTGGAAACCTGGAACCCATTCGGAGAACAGAGACGACGAGAGCGGAAACTTCAGCAGTCCGTCGCCGAAAGTGCTGCCGGGTACAATGTTGTCTTCGGGAGTGTTGGCGTTGGGCCACAGCTTGGTGCCGGTGGCGGTGTCGTAGACCGAGCACATCACGGTGATGTATGCGTCGTTGCCGTTGCCGTTGCTGCGCCATGTGAGGGGCTGCGGAGTCATGTACTTTGCGCCTCCGAGTCCTGATTCGGACATGTCGGTGGCGGTGGAGGTGAGCACCTTTATTTCGTCAGGCGACTTCGACATGTGCAGAATGTAGGTCTGCGGCGAGTTCTGGTCGGACCATGTGCCGATATTGTACTCCGATGGCTTTTCCGCGGTGGAGCCGGTAGGGAAATGGAAGTTGCCCCTGGTCATGACATTTGCCAATGCTACGTTTGACACGCACACCCTTATGTCGGGGTTGGTGGAGCTCATCTTTACGGTGACCTTTGACAGGGCGTGCCTGAAGTTGAACAGCACCTGGGCGTTTGCCAGCCCTGCGTAGCCCGACATGTTCGGGCTTACGGCATAGATAATGTCTTCCGTGCCGGGGTAGCTGTCGTAGGCAATCGGCTTCAGAGGTCCGTCGGCGCCCACCCAACCTGATGGAGAAAAGGCGTAGAAGTCAACCTCCTCTTTCGCGGGCCAGTACTCTACCGGCGAGTAGCTCCATGAGTTGACATCGTTTTTGGTTACGGTGACATTGTTCATGAACAGTACCGGGGCGGTGCCTTTGCCTGTGTAGGCGTAGACATTGAAAGAGGTGAGGTTGTTGGTGGTGAGGTCGCCTCCGGCGCGGGAGTACTCGGCTGTGGCGGTGAAGCGTATGGCATTGTCGTCAGGCTCTTCGGGCAGAGTGGCGGGAGCGCCGTCGGCGCAGGCTGTAAGGGCGAGGTATGGAGCGGTTGCAGCAGCGGCAAGCAGAAGGTTTACGGTTTTCATAGTGATATGTGTTTTATGTCTGAAATCATGAGATTGCTATAGGTCTATTTCGATTACATTCCAGCCGTCGACAATCACGCTCATGTCCACATCGTCGCCGTCATCGCCGGGCGAGTCGGAGTAATCGGGAATATCCATTTCATCTATATAAATATCAACGTGGTGCGCGGTGCCATGGTTCAGAGCGTGGCGCGATATGTTGAATTTTTTGGTGAAAGCCTTGCCGTCTGTTCTCACAACCGTGAGCGTCAGGGTCACAGGGGCGTTGGCGGTGTCAAACCCTGAGGTTGAGCCGGCAAGCGGAAAGCCTGACGCGGCTGCCAGGCGCAGGACAATGGCTCCGGAGCCGGAACCGGTGGCGTCATCGCACAGGGTCAGCGATGAAGCCACTCCGTTTATGGAGGCTACCGCCGACTTGAGACGCTCCAGCCCGTCGACACTCCTTATATATACGTTGTACACAACCGAGGCTGTGTCCGGACTGCACCTCACAAGCCCCGCCGGACACTCCTTGGAGCAGCCGTCCGGCTTGCTGTAGGTGACTCCGCAGGGGGTGAAGGCAATGTGGTCCACCACCGCCGAGTACAGGGTGCCGGTGGGTATCAGCAGCGAGTCGCCTCCGGCGGGCACGGCGTTGGCGCTGAAAGTGGCGAAGGTCCCGGCGCCGGAAAAAGTCACTCCGGGCAGGTCGTTGTTCACGGCAATCATGCGGTAGTTGCCGGCGGGTATGTCAACGGCTCCCCCCTCGCTGCCCGCAATGTCAAAGCGCCATATCTTGCCGCCGTCATCCTCCGGAAAGAAGTAGAGGGTCATGCCTTCGACCCTTGCGCCCGGAGCTTTGTCCCACTCGAAAGCCACCGACAGCCGGAGCTGTCCGCCGGCGGGACACACAATCTCTTTTTGTCCGCAGCCGAAAGCCACGGCGGCGAGCAGCAGCGCCGCAAGCAGAGGCAGATGTCTTACAGGGGTGTTCATAGCCGGTTGACAGGATTGTTTTTGTTGCCGCCGCCCGGAAACCACACCAAAGTCACCTCAAGCCCGGTGGGTCCGAAGTAGTCAAGACGTTTGGACGACACACAGGTGTACACCCCGCACTGCGGGCGATACACGGTGACATCGCCGCGCAGATAGCCGAGGCGGGCGCTGATGTCGAGGTTAAGGCGGTTGTTGAGGGCAAACGAGTAGCCGTAGCTCATGCCCGCGCTGTAGGTCGGGCCCTTGGACTGCCACCCCTTGCCGCCAAACTCGAAATCGTAGGTGTGCATCGAGCCGTACACCCCGACATGGTGACCGGTGAGCGCCCTGCGGCGGCTCTTTTCGCCGGGCCACACCCGGAGTTCGCCCCAGCCGCCACGCACCTGCCAGCAGCGGTGGGCGGCATCCTTGCTCCACGAAGCCCACACCCCCTCGACGCTTGCCGAAAACCACTGCCCGATGCTGATTTCCACACCGAGGTCGGGTGTCAGCGCCGCGTCGTGGAGCAGGTTGGTTTTCAGCGCGAACCTCGGGCGGCAGTCGTCGCAATCCGCGCACTGGCTGCGGGCGGACAGCGCCGGCAGCAATGCGGTGGCGAGCAGCAGCGCCCTTGCCGCCGCAAGGCAAAAAATCCGTGTTGATGAAAAAAACATTGTAAGGCGGTTGAAATGTGTTGTTACTAATAAACACCCCGCGCCGCCGGAATGTTTGCGCGGCAAAAACAGGGGGTGAGCGCAGCCCGGCTGTTTGTCTGACGGAAAATAATTGCTTAATTTTGCGCCGTAACATCAATCACCCCCTAAAATACTGAAACAATGACACCGATACCGAGTGAACCGGCAGCAATCACGCTTGCAATGTGCTGCGACCATGCCGGCTACGAGCTGAAAAACAAAATAAAAGCCCTGCTTGGAGAAAAAGGCTACAAGGTGCGCGACTTCGGCACTCACAGCGAGGACTCCTGCGACTATCCCGACTTTGCCCACCCCTGCGCGGCGGCTGTGGAGCGCGGAGAGTGCGCCGCTGCCATTGCAATGTGCGGCACCGGAAACGGCATAGCCATAACCCTTAACAAACACCAGGGCATACGCGCCGCCCTGTGCTGGGCGCCCGAAATTGCACGGCTGGCGCGTGAGCACAACGACGCAAACGTGCTGGTGCTGCCCGCGCGGTTCATCGACCCTGAAGTGGCGGTGACAGTGGTGGAGACATACCTCGCCACCGCGTTTGAGGGAGGTCGCCACGAGCGCCGCATCGCGAAAATACCGGTGTGACACACCGCTACGGCAATAAAACATAACGCCCGGCATCTGAGCAGATGTCGGGCGTTGCTGTGCTATACCGGTTGACGGTTATTTCTTGTCGGTTGCGTATGCGTGACGGAAACCGTTGATTTTCTGCCAGCCGCCGCGGGTGAAATCCGGCACCTCTACAGGAGCGTTGCCGTTTTCGATAGACAGGCGGGTGAGGGGAGCGAGCGAGCACCATTCGGCAAGGTCATACACATCCATGTCCAGGGGCAGACCGTTGCGCAGGCAGTAGATGAGGCGGTAGTCCATGATGTAGTCCATGCCGCCGTGACCGCCTACAGTCTTGGCGTATTCGCCTACCTCGCGGATAATCGGGTGAGTGTACTTCTCAAGCAGAGCGGCTCTCTGGGCGTCGGAGATGCAGCTGTGAGAGCTGAGATTCTCGTGGTCGGGCATAGCGGCAGAGTCGAGCTGCTCGGGTTCGAAGGCATAGCCCTCTACGGGATACTTGTTGGCGAAGCCCTTGGTGCCGGTGAGCTGGTACATGCGGCTGTAGGGGCGGGGATTCATCACATCGTGCTGAATGTGGATGGTCTTGCCGTTTGCGGTCTGTATCATGGTCATGGTGTGGTCGCCGTTGGCAAATGAATCGGGCTTCTCGCCGGTGTACTGCTTGACGATTTCTGGACCGGTCACAGCCTTGGTGTCCATAGCCACGAGGGTGGTCATGCGGTCGCCGCGGTGGATGTCAAGAAGCTGGCAAGCCGGGCCCATGCCGTGAGTGGCGTAGATGTCGCCGCGGTTCTTCTGGTTGAAGTCGAGGCGCCAGTTGTTCCAGTACTCGCCCCAGAACTCCTGAAGGTTGTGGATGTATGAGCCTTCGGTGTGGAGCACCTCGCCGAACAGACCCTGCTGAGCCATGTTGAGGGTGTTCATCTCGAAGAAGTCGTACACACAGTTTTCAAGCATCATGCAGTGCTTGCGGGTTTTCTCGGAGGTGTTTATGAGAGCCCATATCTCGTCGAGGGTCATGGCGGCGGGCACCTCGATGGCGGTGTGCTTGCCGTTTTCCATGGCGTAGAGACCCATGGGCGCATGGTTGTTCCAGTCGGTGGCTATGTACACAAGGTCGATGTCGTCGCGCTCAACAAGCTGCTTCCATGCGTCTTCCGAACCGCTGTATGCGGCGGCGCGCTCAATTCCCGATCTGTCAAGGATTTTCTGGCATTTCTCAACATTGGCGCTGTCAAGGTCGCACAGAGCCACAATCTTGGTGCCGGGAATTTTTGTGAAACGGGCAACAGCGCCGGGACCGCGCATGCCCAGACCGATGAATCCCACTCTTACTGTGTCGATGGGGTCGGCAGCGAAGCCAATCATGTCCTCCTGACCGGCGGGGCGCTCAGGCACATCGGTTGTAATCACAGACGAATGGCTGCTGCCTGCGCACGATGACAACAGGGTCACTGCACAGAGGGCGCCACCGAGAAAACGTTTAAATTTCATTACTGTTTGGTATTGGTTAGGGTTAAAAGGCGAACCGTTACAAAACGGCACCGCTCGTAAAACTCAGGCAAAGTTAATAATTTTTTGTATTTTTAGTCAGCCCTGCGCCGTTTTTCCACGAAAATTTTTACCTTTGCTGAAATTACCAAAAATACTTAAGTCACATGAAAGAATTACTACGCTCAGTCGTAAAGCATTTTGACGTCAACGGCAATGTCGAAACAATCAAACCCCTCGGAAACGGTCTCATAAACGACACATATATAGTCAAGACGGAGGGCGACGCTCCCGACTATGTGCTGCAGCGCATCAACCACCATATTTTCACCGATGTCGACACCCTCATGACAAACATCCAGGCGGTGACATCGCACATCCGCAAGAAACTCACACTCGCAGGCGAGTCTGACATCGACCGTAAGGTGCTCACCTTCATCCCCACCACATCCGACGGCAAATACTACTTCTTTGACGGCGAAAACTACTGGCGCATGATGGTGTTCATTCCCGGCGCACACACATTCGAGGCTGTGAACCCCGAAAGCAGCCGCAACGCCGGCAAAGCGTTCGGCAACTTCCAGGCAATGCTCGTGGACATAGACGCCGACCTGAAGGAGAGCATCCCCGACTTCCACAACATGGAATTCCGTCTCAAGCAGCTACATGACGCGGTTGAGGCCGACCCCGAAGGCAGAGTGGCGGAGGTGAAACCCATTCTTGACGAGCTGGAGGCCCGCGCCGAGGAGATGACAAAGGCGGAGCGCCTCTACCGCGAGGGCAAGCTGCCCAAACGAATCTGCCACTGCGACACCAAGGTGAACAACATGATGTTTGACGACAACGGCAACATACTCTGCGTCATTGACCTCGACACCGTGATGCCGAGCTTCATATTCAGCGACTTCGGCGACTTCCTGCGCACCGGTGCCAACAAGCTCGCCGAGGACGACCCCGATATTGACCGCGTTGAGTTTGACATGGAGATATTCAAGGCATTCGCCGAAGGCTACCTGTCGAGCGCCAAAGGATTTCTCACCCCGGTGGAAATCGAAAACCTGCCGTATGCCGCAGCGCTGTTCCCCTACATGCAGGCTGTACGCTTCCTCACCGACTACATCAACGGCGACACCTATTATAAAATAAAGTACCCCGACCACAACCTTGTCAGGACTCGCAACCAGTTCAAGCTGCTGCAGAGCGTCGAGGCACACACTCCCGAAATGAAAGAATTTATCGCCGGCAAACTGGCGTGAGCCGCTGATACTGCAAATACCGACTGCCGCGGGGATGTTAAAAAACGTCCTCGCGGCTTGCATTTTGTCAGAATTAAATCGTATATTTGCAAGCTGAAAATAAACCGGATATATTAATAACCAACTCATATTTTTTAACCACATGCAAAGCAAAGGAAAATTAGGAAGCGTTGTGGCGGGTGTCATAGCCGTGTTCCTGGTGCTTATTTGCCTCTTCTATCTGTCATTCACTCTGGTGACAAATCACTACGAGGACAAGGCAGAGGCTTATGCGGCACAGAGCGCAGGTGAGGAAGGAGTATCTTCCGACACTTACCGTATGGCTTACAAAAGCTACATCGACTCCATTTCTAAAGAAAAAGTTTACCTCGGATACACATTCAACGAAGTGCAGAAACTTGGCGTAGGGCTCGGTCTCGACCTCAAGGGAGGTATGAACGTGACCCTGCAGGTGTCGGTGCCCGACATTCTGCGCTCTATGGCAAACGCCGAAGGCAACCCCTACTTTGAGTCGGCTCTACACGCTACCGACTCTCTGGCGAGAACTACCGGCAACAACGACTATGTGGCGATGTTCTGCCAGCAGTATCGCAAGCTCGACCCGCAGGGCGACCTCTCCGTGGTGTTCAAGGACCAGGTTAAGCGCGGCGACAACGACGCTGCCATCGAGGCTGCTCTGCGCAGCGAGGTAAAAGACCGTGTCAGCAGCTCTACCAATGTGCTCCGCAGCCGTATCGACCAGTTCGGCGTGGTGGCTCCAAACATCCAGGAGCTTGAAAAAGACGGTCAGATTCTTCTCGAACTCCCCGGTGTGAAAGAGCATGACCGTGTGCGCGACCTGCTCAAATCTTCGGCTAACCTCGAATTTTACGAGACAATGCCCGTTGTGGAGTTCCAGAACGCACTCAGAGAACTTGACTACGCACTCCGCTCCGACTCTCTGCGCGGCGGCGTGGGATTCTCCGACTACTTCCTTGGAATGAACACCGGCAATCCCGTGGCTGTTGGTGTGGCAACTTCTGCCAGCCGCGCCGCAATCGACTCTATCGTCGCTTCGGCTACCGCAAAACGCATCCTGCCCTCCAACCTGCGTCTCGCCTGGGAGGTTAAACCCCAGCTCGTCGAAATGACCGACACCGCTACCGGACGCAACCGCAAGGTAGAGATATACACACTCCTCGCTCTCAAGACCGCTAACGGCCGCCCCGCTCTCAGCGGCGATGTGGTAACATCGGCTACAAGCGAGTTTGACAACACCCTGGGCGGCAACTATGTGTCCATGAACATGAAGCCCGAGGCTGCAAAGCAGTGGGCGCGCATTACAGCCGCCAACATCGAAAAGCAGGTGGCTATCGTGCTCGACGGTCAGGTTTACTCCGCTCCGCGTGTAAACAGCGTCATTGAAGGCGGACGCTCTCAAATTACCGGCAACTTCACCACCGAAGAGGCAAAAGACCTTGCAAACGTGCTCAAGAGCGGTAAAATGGCGGCGAAAGTCGACATCATCAGCGACACCGTCATCGGTCCCTCTCTTGGTCAGCAGGCTATTGAAGACGGCTTCATGTCGTTTGTTGTGGCTCTTGTGCTGCTCATGATTTTCATGATGGCGTTCTACGGAGTGATTCCCGGACTCATCGCAAACCTCGGACTCATTTTCAACCTCTTCTTCACATTCGGCATACTCGCCTCATTCCAGGCAGTGCTCACTCTCAGCGGTATTGCGGGTATCGTGCTCGCTCTCGGCATGGCTGTGGACGCCAATGTGCTTATTTTCGAGCGCACAAAAGAGGAGCTCCGCGCCGGCAAGAATGTGCGCATGGCTATAGCCGACGGCTACAGCAACGCATTCTCTGCTATCTTTGACTCAAACCTCACCTCGATAATCACAGGCGTTATCCTCCTTGCCTACGGTACCGGTCCTATCAAAGGATTCGCAACCACACTCATCATAGGTATCATCTGCTCGTTCTTCACCGCAGTGTTCCTTACACGCCTTGTGTTCATCATCGGCGAAAAGAGCAAAGCGTTCAAGAATCTCACATTCACAACCGCTATCTCTCGCAAGATGTTCACCACATCAAGCATCAACTTCCTCGCCAAGCGCAAAATCAGCTTCACAGTGTGCGGAGTTTTCATCGCGGTGGTTCTGATTTCATTCTTTGTCCGCGGTCTCAACCAGGGCATCGACTTCTCAGGCGGTCGCAACTATGTGGTGCAGTTTGACCACCCCGTGAAGACCCACGAGCTTCAGGCTAAGCTCGCACCGTTATTTGACGGCGCGCAGGTGAGCGTCATAACCATTGACGACAACACCAAGGTGCGTATCTCGACCAACTACAAGATAGCATCCGACGAGGGAAATATCGACGACGAAATCACCGACATCCTCTACAAGGGTCTCGCTGACGAAATCGGCGGCATGAGCAAGGAAGACTTCTCTACCACTAACGAGAACATCGGCATAATGAGCTCGCAGAAAGTAGGTCCCACAGTGGCAAACGACATGCGTACCGATGCTTACATCGCCGTGATTCTGTCGCTGATTGCGATGTTCCTCTACATCCTTGTCCGTTTCCGCAACATCGCCTTCTCTGTAGGCGCACTTGCAGCTGTGGCGTTCACCGCCTTCACAATCATCGGCTTCTACTCTCTGTTCTGGGGCGTGTTCCCCTTCGCAATGGAGATAGACCAGTCGTTCATCGCCGCTATCCTCACCGTTATCGGTTACCAGATCAACGACACCGTGGTTGTGTTTGACCGTGTGCGTGAAAACACAGCGCTCTATCCCAAACAGGATTTCTTCACCACCATAAACACATCGCTCAACTCAACTCTGAGCCGTACGGTAATGACATCGGCTTCTACTCTGTTGGTGCTGCTGTGCATCTTTATCCTCGGCGGTGACGCAATCCGTTCGTTCACATTCGCAATGATATTCGGTGTTGTAATCGGTACACTCGCCACTCTCTTCGTAGCGGCTCCGGTTGCCTATCTCACCGATGCGCGCCGTTCTCGCAAAGCCGTAAAGGCGTAAGCGCTACGACACACGCATAGCATTCACACATACAATCTGCCGCCTGAGCCCGAAGGGGTGTCAGGCGGCAGTTGTTTTAATACAGAAGCGACCCATGTTGAGGGTTTCCCCCTTTTTTATTATCTTTGTGGCATTGGAACCCAGTTTTAGCGATAATTTCAGCTGATGGAAATCAACATAACCGATATACCGCAGGATGTGCAGCAGGCAAAGATGCGTTTCGGCATTGTCGGCAATGCGCCGGCTTTGATTGCGGCGATTAGCAGGGCTATTCAGGTAGCTCCGATAGACCTTTCAGTGCTTATAACAGGCGAAAGCGGCACCGGCAAAGAGTTTTTCCCGAAAATAATCCATGCGTTCAGCGCGCGCAAGCACAGCAAGTACATCGCCGTAAACTGCGGCGCCATTCCCGAGGGTACTATCGATTCCGAGCTGTTCGGTCACGAAAAAGGTGCCTTTACAGGGGCGGTGGCAGCCCGCAAAGGCTATTTTGAGGAAGCCGACGGCGGCACTATCTTCCTTGACGAGGTGGCTGAGCTGCCGCTTACAACCCAGGCGAGGCTCCTGAGGGTGCTCGAAAGCGGCGAGTTTCTGAAAGTCGGCTCCTCTACCGTGCAGAAAACCAATATACGCGTTGTCGCGGCGACGAATGTCGACATGCTCAAGGCGGTAGAGGAGGGCAGGTTCAGAGAGGATTTGTACTACAGGCTGTCTACGGTTCACATATCCATCCCTCCGCTGAGGGACAGAGGCGCCGACATAACACTGCTGGCTCGCAAGTTTGCCGCGGATTTTGCTGAAAAATACAGAATGCCCCAGATTTCGTTTGACGAGTCTGCACGCGAGCTTGCATTGCGCTACCGCTGGCCCGGAAATGTGCGTCAGCTTAAAAACATAACCGAGCAGCTGGCTCTGTTCAATGCCGGCGATGTAGTTACCGGGCAGCTTCTCGGTTCGTTTCTGCCTCCGAGCGGCACTGTCTACACCCCCGCTGTGTCTGCTCCGAGTGCCAGGCATGACTACGAGCGCGAGCGGGAACTGCTGTTCAATATGATATTCAGGATGCAGAGCGAGATAGATGCCCTGCGCAGCGAAATACGCTCGGCATCTCAGCCGGTTCATACGGAGCCGGTAATGCCGACGAGCCTGGTGAGGTACGCGCCGCCGGCAGAGGCTGGTCTTATTGTGCCGGCAGCACCGGCAGAGGCTCATCCGGCAACCCTTGAGGAAACAGAAAAAGAGACAATAAGACGGTCGCTTGAAAATAACGGTGGCAGGCGCAAGGCAACCGCCAGAGAGCTGAACATTTCAGAGCGCACGCTGTACCGCAAAATCAAGGAGTACGGTCTTGAATGAATACCGGCGAATTGTTGTAACTTTGTATCTGAAAAAAGAGTGATGAATAAACGAGTGCCGGGAATACATACCATTGCAGTGCTGCTTCTTGCGGCGCTTTTGGCGGCGTGTGCAAGCATGGGACGCCCCGAAGGCGGTCCCCGCGATGTGGAGCCCCCGGTGTTTATGGGCAGCAGTCCGGCTCCCGAAGAGCTTAATGTGGACAAGTCCAGAATTGTAATACGCTTTGACGAGAATGTGGCTGTCACCGACCCTATGACAAAGGTAGTGGTCTCGCCTGTGCAGTCTACCACTCCGGTTATTTCCGCAGCAGGAAAATCAATAATAGTGGAGCTGCGCGACACTCTGGCTGAAAACACCACCTACACAGTCGATTTTTCCGATGCCATAAAGGATTTGAACGAGGGCAATCCTATAGACGGTTTTTCTCTCGCCTTCTCTACCGGCAGCCATATCGACACGCTGCAAATCAGCGGCATGGTGTTTCAGGCAAGCAATCTCGAACCGGCGCAGGGCATGCTTGTGGGCGTGTATTCCAATCTCAGCGACACCGCCGTGACCACTCTGCCTATGGAGCGCATAACAAAGACCAACCAGTATGGCGAGTTTACAATACGCAACCTGAAGGAGGGTACATACCGCATTTTCGCGCTGACAGACAACAACCGCGACTATCACTGGGACCGCAGCGAGGACATCGCTTTTCTTGATGTCACCGTGACACCGACCGTAAGCACCGAAACCGTGGCTGACACTCTTAAGGCACAGGACGGCAGCGACTCTATCGTGAGCCGGACAGCTGCGGTGTATGCGCCCAACGACATACTTCTGACATGGTTTAACGAAAACTACAAGCCTCAGTATCTTGTAAAGTATGAGCGCCCGGAGCGGCACCGCATCGCTTTCCAGATGAATACCGCATCGGATTCGTTCCCCGAAATCAGACTGGCAAACGGTCCTCTCGCCGGTACAAACCTGCTTGACCATTCGGTGCTCAATTCAAGCGCCACCCGCGACACTCTTGAGTTCTGGCTCCGCGACACGCTACTCATAAAGCAGGATTCAATTCTGCTGTCTGCCCGCTACCTGCGCACAGACAGTGTGCAAAACCTGTCGTGGACAACAGACACCCTCAGGTTTTATATCCGCACTCCCAGAAAAGCTCCTGAAAAAAAGAAAAAGGGCAAGGAGGCAGAGGATTCCGTGCCTAAGATTACTTTCATGAATTTCCGCCCGCGAAACTCCGGCTCTGTAATGGAGGTGTATCAGGACTTGTATTTTACAGCGTCGCAGCCAATAGCGTCGCTTGAAATGGAAAAGGTGCATCTGGAGATGTTCGAGGACACCACCTGGATTGAGCTTGAGCCTCCGCGGTTCGAGTATGCCGACTCCCTGCATCCGTTGCTCATGAAGGCGGATTATGACTGGGAACCCGGTGTCAAGTACCGCCTAACGGTTGATTCGGCAGCCGTGACCGGCATTTACAACGAATGGAACAATGTGACGAAAGCGGAGTTTACTGTGCGCCCTCTTGAAGATTATTCAACAGTGGATTTTAACATATCAGGCATTGACAGCGCGGCAGTGGTGCAGCTGCTCAACAAGTCGGACGCCCCGGTTTATTCCGCCCCGGTGCGCAACGGTCATGCGATGTTCATGCATGTGTTGCCGGGGGTGTACTATGCGCGTCTGTTTGTCGATGCCAATCAGAACGGGGTGTATGACGGCGGCAGCTATACTTTGCGGCAGCAGCCCGAGGAAGTGTACTATTTCCCCAAAAAGTTAAACGTCAGAAAAAAATGGGACGTGGAGCAGTCATGGAATGTGACCGAGCTGCCTGTCGACAGGCAGAAGCCCGACGATATAAAGAAAAACAAGCCTAAGCCCAAGCCCGGCGAGATACCGGAGCAGACCGACGACGAGGATGAGGAAGAAGACGAATTCTATATTCCCGGAAGTAGCTCCGGCACGTCTGGAAGCGGCTCAAACCGCCGGGGCAGCGGCAGGGTGAGACAAAATACGGGAGGTAACAGACTTGCATTCTAACCGATATGGCTGATTTCAAAACCCCGTTGCGGGGAGACATAATGCCCGAACCGACACTGCGGCGACTGCCGTGGTACCTCGCTTATGTGAGCATGCTCAGAAGCCGCAATGTGGAGTATGTGTCATCGACCGCGATTTCCAAGGAAATCAATGTGGATGCCTCACAGATAGCCAAGGACCTGTCTTTCCTGAACATCCGTGGCAAAACAAGGATTGGCTACGCGGTGGCGGCACTCGAAAGGGTGCTGAGGTCATACCTCGGCTTCAACCGCGACCACCATGCGGTTATTATCGGTGTCGGTTCGCTCGGCAGGGCGCTCATTACAGATTCGGGTCTTACCCGCTACGGTCTTGACATAGTTGCCGGCTTTGACGTAGATGCCGCAATAGTCGGCGCTACAATAAACGGAGTGCCGGTATTTGATGTGGCGGAGCTTAAGTCGGTCATAGAGTCGCTTGGCGCGGAGATAGCCATTATAGCGGTGCCGGTAGAGCAGGCGCAGCATACCGCTGACCTTGCAATAGCCGCCGGAGCCAAGGCGCTGTGGAACTTCACGCCGTTTCGCATACGCACCCCCGAGGGCATAGTGGTGCAGAACACATCGATATACGCACATCTTGCGGTTATGTACAACCGTTTGAATATCAGCTCAGACAAATGAAAGTAATAGCGTTTAACAGACATCCGGGCTTTCCGGTGCGCATACCTCCGGAGGTGGAGATAATAGTGGATTCTGCCACAGTGTCGGCAGGGCGTCCGGTTTTTTTGCCTGATTTTTCCGACGGCTGGGTGGCGAGGCTGTACCCCGCATTCCGGATTTCGCGTCTGGGCAAGGATATCGGTGAAAAGTTTGCCGCGCGCTACTTTGATTCGTTCACAATAGCCCTGCGGCTTGTTCCGGTGGCTCTTGAGAAGAGCCTTGCCGCAGCCGGAGCGCCTTCCGGAGTACTCGGTCTGTACGATTATTGCCTTGCATTGGGCGAGTGGATGCCCGTGCCTGATAGCGGGGAAGCACTGCGGGTGGAGTGCGGAGGCTTAAGTGTTGACATTGCTCCGACAGAGATGCGCGTAGAGGAGGCTGTCAGTGCGGTAAGCCGCTATGCAACCCTTAAGATAGGAGATGTGGTGCTGCCGTGTGCGTTGCCCGACATGGTTTCGGTAAAGGCCGGCGATGATATTTCTGTGAAAGTGGCAGGGGAGTCCCTCCCCCCCTTCCGCATCCGCTAACCTCTTCCCGTGATGAATCTATTTGCCCCATGCAAGTAGATAAACAAAATTCTTGAATGATTTGTTTCTAATATTGGAAACTTTTGTTAATTTAGCGAACGATATGACAAGCAAATTTGATGAAATAGGTTCGCTATTTTTGAAGCGGCGTAAGGAACTCGGTCTCACTCAGCAGCAGTTGGGAGAGAAGGTCGGTGTGACAAAATCGGAGATATCCAAAATAGAGAACGGACGAGGAATCACTTTCTCGACCATAAACAAACTATCAGAAGCATTAGATGTATCAGCACAAATAGAGTTAAAGCCGACTGCTGAGGTTTCCATGAATATGATTCATTACATTGTGATGTGTATGGGGCTGTTTGCACGACAGTTTAAGCTAACAAAGAAAGAGGCATGTAATTATCTATCACGATTCAAAGGGTTGGAGTTTTCGATAGATAATTATGAAGTGGAACATCAGCAGTCGATGCAGGACTGTGTGGATGATATGGCTGCAATATGTCTTAAAAACGGGGGAATGCTATCATGAGGCTATACCATGGTTCCAATCAACCGATAGAAAGAATTGACCTGACAAAAGGCCGTAAATACAAGGACTTTGGACAAGGATTTTATACGACTCATCTTCCACAGCAAGCCAAAGAATGGTCAAGAACCATCACTAATCGCTACGGAGGGATACCGACTGTAACCGAATATGAATTTGACCTGGATAAGGCTATTGCAGCCGGACTAAATGTAAAGATTTTCGAGGTCGCTGACCTAGAATGGGCACTTTTCGTTATGGCAAATCGCAACAGGGTCGGCAGGGAGTTTCATCATGATTATGACATCGTAATCGGTCCGGTAGCTGATGATGATATGGCACGTCTTTTCGGACTTTACGATATGAAAATTATAGACCTTGAGGCTGTTGTGGCAGGTCTTATTTACAAAGATCTAAACTCTCAATATTTCTTTGCAACCGAACGTGCTCTTGATTATCTTGTGAAACTATGAAGCAGACAGACAACAACTTTGAATTTCTGGTTGAATATATCACCGCCAAAGTAGTAGAGTGGATGATGAAAGACCAAGGCATAGGTCTTGAAGAAGCATTGGTGCAGTTTCATAATACCGAAACTTTTGAAAAGCTATGCGATTACAAAACAGCCCTTTACATCGAAAGTCCGGCATACGTTTATGAAACCTTCTTGGACGAATTTCGACAAGGCACTATCCGCAATCTCACCGACTAAGAAGTCTGCGAAAAAGTCAGTCCGTATTTCAGTTTTATAGCCTTCGTTGCATTGTGGCTCTTGTCGAAATTGTTGCTTTCGTCAATGGCCTTGCCATGAAGATTCACGCGATTATAGACGATATGGAAGTGTGGGGTGGCGGGGGCTATAGGAATGCTGCCTGGAAGGGGCGGGTGGGACAGCGGGGGCATAGGCAGATGAAATTTTTTTAATTGTGTATCGTGTTTTGATACACCACCATTCTACCTTTGCATCGAACAATAGCTTTAGCGCTTTTGCCAAAGCCAAGAAATAACCTCTAATAAATTTACAAAGATATGGAACCTATTACAAGCAATGACTTTCTTAATTCAGTTCTGGAAAATGAAGCATGGAAGGAGGTGTCGCAATGCGGCTACCTCAGCATGGCAATGGTTGAGAAGTTTGCCGACAATCTTGACTGGGAAGAGGTCAGCGGCAACAGTCATGTCATCTGGACAGTCGAGGGCATCAACAAATTTGCCAACCGAATCCATTGGGATGAATTTTCACGTTCATGCCCGGAAAACCTTCTCTCGGAGACAACGCTTCAGAAGTTCGCTTCAAAGTGGGATTGGAAGGCACTCTCCAATCGCGACGACATCTACAATAACTGGCATCTGCTCGAAAAGTTTGCCGACAAGGTAAACTGGGGCGAAGTCATCACCAACTGGCGCATTGAGAAGCCGCTTGAGTTCTTTGCCCGTTTCCAGCAGTACATCCCCATGTCCAAACTTCAGGACTCCCGTTTGTGGAATGCAATGGTCGAAGCGCGCGCCAAGCGTTTGATGCAAGAAGCCATGGGTATTGTTGACTAAGAGTATGTTTACTTTTAACTTTTCTAAATCTAAACATAAGCCAAAAGTAAACATACTCTTAAACAAATCAGGCTGTTTTATAAACTGTGGCACGGTTATTGCAAACATTAAGAGTATGTTTGAATTTAACACGAATATAGAACATCTTTCTATCCCCTCAAAGGTCTTTTCGGGCGATTTTCGTCAAGTTTCATCGGTCACGATGCCCGCATCGCTCCCTCCTCAACTCACGCAAATCTCTCCGAAAAATCCTCTTTGAGTGAACAGAAGTGAAATTAAAACATACTCTTAAAACAAGAAACTTATGAATAAGCGTATTTTTATGACTCCTGTAAGATTCACGTTCCAGAAACCAATAATAGAACGTGACGATGGACAGAACAACAACCCGTGCGTGGCGACGCATTCAAAAGAAACGTGTGTGGCGTAACCGATTACGCCTATTCTTGTGTGTCTTGGCTGTGAAGCATATCGAAGCAGAATCTTGGAAAGATCTCCGAGCGGCTAAATGGTGTCAGGTGTATCGCACTACCGGGCGGCCGTGTAGTTGCGTGATCTGTTCCGGCGAGCGATACAACCGCATTGCCTTCAAGCGAGAGGCAGCGAAAGATATACAAGAGCAGCTTGAGTCAAAATGAGCATCAAACCTGTCAGCGGTGTCTTGTTTCAAACGAGATGCCGCTGCCTGTTTGATTTTAACACGAAGATGTATTTTCTATCCCCTCAGAGGTCTTTTCGGGCGAATTTGGTCAAGTTTCAAGATTATTGAAAAATTGGTATTCGGAAATGATGTTTCTGCTTTGGCAAATAATTTTGCGGGAGGAAAGCGCAGGTGTGTTGTGAGTACCGAAACAAATTGATAACTTTGCGACAGAGTCGCTGCGACAATTTGTCAGACTCACGACATAGCAATTAGCATAGACTAATTACCCGGCTTTAGTAAAATCTGGTAAATTTCACTTTTGAGTTCCGAGTAATAGGTCGAAAGGCAGGTTGCACCCGTTCAGGGCGCCGACCGCTTTCCACTTATTTGAACTCACGGTTTACCAGAGCCGACTAAAGCAGATAAGCGAAAAGGGTGTCGCGCCTTTTTTCATGCGACCGCAGAGCCGAAATGCGTCAACGGAGGCTTAAACTATAAACAAACAGCGGTAATAAAAAGATGATATTCAGCACACTTCATTCAAAGGGAACGAACGAAGATCCCAAGACTTCTTCCATAATAGGAGGATTGTTATTACTCCCGGATCAAATCTTTTATAAGATTGTGAACCGAGCTTGTGCACCGAACACTCTTCCGGCAAATAATGGCTCAATTCTTAGCTTTGAGTTTTGGCCTCATTGGTCAGATGATACCTATAACGCAAATTTTGTAGAGCCGGATGTGATTATACACTGCGAATATCGCGATATAATCATTGAGGCGAAATATAGTGAGACCAGCGGGCAATATCGGGAGCAGTGGGTTAAAGAAATTGTAGCATACAAGAAGCAGTACGGTAACAAAAAAGAGGTTAGTTTCATAGCTCTTGGCGGAAATGATAATTATGACTCTGAGGAAGTAGAAGGCGTTACAGTTTTGAAATGCTCGTGGACTGCATTGCTGATGGCGGTTATTTCAATGAAAAATCAGTTTGAGAGAATATCTTATTCCGATGAGCATGTGGCTCAGACAATAAGAATATTAAAATACATTGAGAAGTCTTTTGAGGCACATAAAGTATATAGTTTGTCAACTCTTGATTATAATGCTCTGACAAGATTTCACTCTTATTCGGATAACCTGTTACTTAAGTTCAAAATATGAATAACGAAAAACAATCAATTAAAAATGCTCTGACAAATGTAAGGGGCGCTTTTCGTACTCTGGCTTCCTATCAGCAAAGCATGCTGTCAGTAGTCAATTACATTAAGAATCGCAGTGGCATTCAAAATGCGCGGATTTACGGAGCCAAAAGATTCTCGAACCCAATACGTACATGTCGGCAGCAAGAGGACTATGATGCGAATCTTAACATATTCAATGATATGTGGAGTTGGGATTTTCTCTATGGCTACATGTTTGAGTATTATCTCGGGGCGCATAAATTAGCAACAAACGACGGTGAGAAGGAAGTGTCAATCTCTATAATTCAGGTTTCTGATGACGGATATATAACCTCACAGCTTGATGACAAAAAACGCGATGATTTAGAGTGTTTTAAAAAGCCTGAGGAATCCAACAGTTGGCTAATCATGTGCGTGGGGTATGGTGATGGGTGGTATTATATTCCACAGATAATGTCACGAGAAACATATTCGCCCACTCCGTGGGCGGAGGTCGCGTTTCAGGCTGCATCCTATGTTATAAATGCACCGGAATCAACCTACATAAACAAGCAGGGTGTTGATGGCTGCGAGTGTCTATTCATGGCTAAAGCAATTCCTATGGAGTCGTGTTTCGATGCGGTTAATATAGATAGCGTTCTTGCTGAATTTAGTAATCAACTGAAGCAGGAATGTGGGTTGGAACTCTTTAAGGCATAGAGGTTTATTGCTTCAAGCCGAGAAAAAGAAAGTTGCTTCAACCAATTGAGGCAACTTTTTTTGAATTTGTTTTTAATCGGAAATTGTATTGCTGATTGAGCGGCTAACTTTGCAGTGTAAAACAAAAGAATGTATGAATTCAGATAAAATCAGAATAAGCAATGTTAAATTGAAAGAATCCATAAAAATGGGCAAACAGTTAGTCTGTAGTGATTTATCTGAGAACTTAAACAGGCTGCAAATAAGGCATATAGGAAAGATATAAAATAAAAACTATGGTAGAACTCCTTTTGAAACGATATCTTTGGCTGATTGACACGTTGAAGCGTGGCGGTGAAATGACATACGATGAAATTGCCGCTCAATGGAGCAAATCTTCTGTTAACGACAATGGCTCGGAGCTGTCTAAACGTACTTTCTACAACCATTGTCAGGCGGTGGGTCGCCATTTCGGCATTGATATAGAGTGTCGCCGCGGGCGAGGGCTAAATCTATACAGCATAGCCAATCCGGAAGCTATTGAGGATAATTCGCTGACCAAATGGGCGCTGGATAGCTTTTCACTTGGCGAACTGCTGATTGGCAATGCTTCTATAGCCGATAAGATTCTTTTGGAGGATATACCGTCCGGACGTGAGTGGCTTGAACCGATACTGAAAGCTCTACAAAACAACAGGCAGATAGAACTCGAATATGAAAATTTCTTCGGAGTTAAGTATGCCGGCTCCGTCAGCCCTCTTTGTGTCAAACTGTTCAAGCGCCGCTGGTATGTGCTTTGCCAGGTGAGAGAAGATAGGAAAAGAATTTTTTCACTTGACAGAGTAAAAAGTCTCAGCGTTACCGACAGTACTTTTCTTTATCCTAAAGACTTTGTTCCGGCAGACTATTTCCGGGATGTATTCGGAATAGTTGCAGGAACAGGCGGTAAGGTTGAAACCATTGTAATCCGCACCTATGCGGAGTTGCCGGGCTATCTCCGCTCTCTACCTATGCATCATAGCCAGCGAGAATTGGATTCAAATGCGGAGTATACCGATTTCTCGCTTCGGTTAAGACCCTCATTCGATTTCATTCAGGAGCTGCTATTGCACCGTGATCAGCTCGAAGTGCTGTCTCCGCAAACACTTCGGGACGAAATTGCCGTAATAATCTCAAATATGAAAAAACACTATGAAGATTCTGACACCGCGAAACAATAAAGATTACTATGATTACCTGACCGGAATTTATGGTGTGGATGAGAAAGTTGTATATGACCGCAGACAGTACACAATTCTCTCCCGTTTGAATCATCCCCTATTTTCATCAGAATTGTTGGAGAAAGATGCTCCCAAGAAAGAAAAGCCTTCCTGGAAATGGAAAAACAAACAGATCCCTGAATATGAAGGCACAAAGTTTGAATGTCTTCTTGAAGTAGGGTTGAAGTGGTTTTTCTTTGATGTGGAACGGTATCTTGATAATGATTCGAGAGTGTGTATTGACTGGAAACTTATCAAGGAAAAAGAAATTTCCAAATGCCAAAGAGTCGGGTCTTCTCCAATTACATTTTTTACATCTTATTGTTCATACGGATATTACAGGAGGAATATCGGATTATCAGAAGATGAACGGTATCATAAGATTGAAGTAGATGACAAGGACACAATTACCAATCCAATATTATCCGGTACTCCAATACCCGCATTCATAAAGGCAGAAGAGATATATATTCTTTTGTCAACGTATATCTCGTCTCTGAACGATATAGAGATTGTCGATACACGCTCAGATATTCAGAAGGCTGAATCAGCCGGATTTGACAGAAAAACCTCATTTCGCAATATCAAATAAGCAATGTCACGTAGTAGAAAAAAGACTCCGGTAACGACTTATGCCGGTCAATCTCAGAAGCAAAGCAAGCGGCAATGCAACAGGCGCTTCCGCAGAATTGTTCATCAACGAATCGGCACTGATTATAATATTCCTAATCATGTCAGAGAGGTGATGGATGTATGGAGTATGCAAGGCGATGGAAAATTCCGGTGGACTCCGGACATGGAGCAATACGAGAAAATGATGAGAAAGAAGTGATTATGGAAGAGATAGAATTATTTGGCAGAATAGTGTGTCCGATTACTTCACCGCAAGGACAGAAGACATATTACGATCATTTGAATTATAGGCGAAGCTGTTGTCAAGACAGCAGCCGTCGTATTATTCCGACCCTGGAAGAGGCAGAGGAATACCGAAATTTGAAAAAAGAGAATCTCTCATGTTTGGGTGACCTTCAAATGCGTAAAAAGTACAAGAAGTTGATGGAGTATGAGCACAACTATGACTGGCGACCGACAAAATCGGGTGAACCACATCACGTCGGTCTCGTTTCTACAACAGGAGAGCAGTTACTCCCAAATATTTTTGAGGATGTCTTTACCGAGTTTGACACACAAAATGATGACCTGAAATTTATTCCGGTATCGAATGGGGACGGATGGGCTATAGCCACGCTTGGACCGGCGGCGGTATTGATGACCGAATTTCGATATAATGCTATTGTGCTTGAGCGTTGGGAGCAGAGAATGTTTTTCGTGCAGGATAAGGAAACGCTTAAATGGGGTGTGCTACGAACGATATGCCAATCTTCAAACAACAAACCTCGCGACAGGCATTATCTTTATACAATAGGGTCAATTATGCCTTGCATGGCAGACGAAATCTATGAAGATGAGTTTATGGTAGAGGATACGGAAGAAATGCCGTCGCTGTTTTTCATGCTGCAAGCTGGCAATAAAGTCGGGGTGCTGACCGACTTCGGATATTCTAAAATTATATATGACAGATATGAGACAAATAGCGAGGAGTGCTCGTTTCGTCTGATTCGCAACGATAGGAAAAGGGCTTTGAGAGCCAACTGGTGGAGCCCCGATGGGAAAGATAGAGAAATAATTTAAGATGTATGAATAGAATTACTAAAAAAGAATCCGAACTGCCGGCAATGATGTATATCCACGGTTTTCGTTCCGGTGCCAACGGCTCAAAGCGAGAACAGCTGCAAAAGCATTTTGAAGGAGAGTTTCGCGTAATCTCACCGGAAGTGGACGCTGACCCTGAAAAATCGCTTGCGATTATCAACAATATCATATCCCGAGAGCACCCTCGGTTAATTGCAGGCACTTCTCTTGGTGGATGGATGACTCTTATGTGTGAAAGCAGTAATGCATCTCTTGTGGTTGTCAATCCATGTCTCAACCCTAAAGAAGTATTATCGCAATGGAAGGATGAGGAGCTGGATTACTTCTGTCCACGTCTTGACGGGGTTCAGACATATAGACTTACAGATGAAATACTCAATAAATACGACCGATATGACGTAATGCAGGCTATTAAAAACAAGCGCGAACGCATTTATGCACTCTGTTCAACGCAGGATGAATTGCTTGGAACATTTCACATTGATGTGTTACAGCCAATGTTGTCTTCATTGCCCTATGTGGTTGCCAGACACTTTACCTTGGCAAGCGATTTCGGACATCGCTGCTCGGGAGGCGGCATGGAGCATCTTTTCAGTATACTGGACGGGCTTTGTTGCTCACGTTATGGCGCTGTCATTACAACATATAAGGAATTGGAAGAATGGCAGCGAAAAATAGGTCTGATTCCGTAGCGGCATTGCATTGAATTATGCGGGCATTATTTATACTATAATTGAATCGTTGTCGGAGAGCTGTTGGTGCATAAGGTAGTTTTGACGGGCGGAAACCGGGGACGTGTTGGCGTAGCAGTATGCGCATCCGTGCGGGCAGGTGTTGTATGCGCCGATATCTTTTGACGTGATACAGCCGCAGAGTGAGCGTTGGCCTTTGTCTGTTTTAGAATTGCGTATCAATGGTTCTAATTCCGGTGATAATCGGCATATCAGTTCCGGGTCAATGCAGCGGCTGTGACTGATTCCATATTCTGACAAATCAACTTTTTCGGCGCAGGTAGCAAGTTCGAGACCGAGCTTCATATCTGCCAGTCTGCGTGAAAAATCAATCATTTCGTCCTCAGACCACTCATGATAGTTAATCCCTGCATCGGAAAGATTCCGACCGACTTTGCGATACGAGGATATGTCAGCAAAACTAAACACCAGTTTCTCGACATATCCGCGTAATTCGCCTGCTATATTGCTGATTTTATGCAATAAATCCTCTGTGGAAATTCTGTCTGTCAGAATCAACGGGTCGAATCGCCAGACAACTGAACCTAAGCCCAATTCGTCAACCAGCCGTTTGAATGTTTCAATTCGTCCCGAGATGGGTGGAACACTCGGCTCTAATCCCTCGACTTCGTAGTCATTAAGTGTATATTGGACGTAACAACCAATCCCTTTTTGTTTCAAGATTGGTAGGAACGGCAATAGCGGCGCAGGATTTTTCGACCAGAATACTATGAATTTGGTGTTGTCAAAAGAAACGTATGAATCCTTGCCATTGTAGGGATTGCGCCATTGTACATAACCTTTGGCGAGACGACTGAAAAACCACTGGCAGTAGAACGCCGGAATATCGGTGGCTCGACTTGCTGAAACAATCATCGGAGTCTGAGCATCAACAATATTGCCGTTATCTAATGTAAGTTTTGTCTTTTCGTTTTTCATGGAGTAAATTTAATATCGAATGAGAGCAACAATATGGCACACGGATGCTAATAAATGCTATATGCTGTAACTGTGGCAAAAAAGCGTGTATAGACTGAATGGAGTCCATCTACCGGCAAAACTTTTATAAAAGTTGAGGTTAACGCAATAAAAACTTGCCGATGCACTAACCATAACTCCTTAGTAATGAGTCTCAGTTTGCTATAAAATACAAAGGCCGGTTGCATTTACGAAATTGAGGCTTCGCAGCCGCTTTTTTCTGCAAGTTCCGGACTGTTTCGGGCTTGTGCTTTGCAAGTGCAAATATACTAAAAATCGGCGAATTAGAACCTTAAAATACGAGAATTCTATTTCGAGTAACTCACTTTTTAACGTCCTTTGGCTCAGAGTTACTCAAAATCGCCGATTTTGACTCCTCACATCCTCTCTTGGAAAGTGGAAAAGATACTCCAAAGGAAGTATATTTGGAATACTGTTGGCTGTAGTTCGCCTTCAGAAAGTAGTTAGAATTTCAATTTTAGTAGATGACAAAAATTAAATTTATGCTGTTAAACACTTAATTTTCAGTCGATTAAATTTGCAAAAGTCCCTGAAAATTAGTAATTTAAAGGAAAAGTTTGGACGCTTTTTCTCATGAAAACTA
>RIBJ01000001.1 GCA_003762715.1 Muribaculaceae bacterium Isolate-104 (HZI)
CTGCCGAATCCATGAACTCTAAAATTAAAGCATTCCGAGCTAAATTGCACGGCGTGAACGACACTAAATTTTTCATTTTCAGACTATGTAATCTTTATGCCTAAACACAGGTTTTTTACCATGCGCCGGTATTTTTGCAGTGTAGTGGCTTGGGTCAGTCAATGATGTGCATATTTTGTGACAGACAATGCGCCAACATTAACTGATTAAAGCAACGTAATGATTACAATCAACTATCAGATGTTCGGGACCAAAGGGTTCCAACTAAGATTGAGGCTCTATCAGGATGGCGAGACAAAGTTTATCAACGTCACCAAAATGCTGAAAGGAGCCATCCAAAAGAAACACTGGAATCAGAAGAAGCAGCTCTTTATCCCAAGCTGCCCCTTCAGTGATGAGAACAATGCCATGCTGGTTCAGTTCCGGCAGAGGTACGATGAAATGGCAATCAACTGGACTGGCAGCGTGTTTGGTATGATAGCTGCTATGGAAACGGCCACAGAACCCTCTCAAAAGGCCCTGACGGTCTCAGAATTTATCCAGTATGTAGTTGACCAGCTCAACAAAAACAAGCACGCAGACGGCTCTGGAAAGGGCAGTTTTGAGAACTACCTGAAATGTGACAAAAGACTTCAGGAGTTCTGCAAGGCAAAAAAGATTAAATACTCAAAACTGTTGATTACGGAGCTTAATGCAACTTTCGTGAATAACGTGTTTGAATGGGTCGAGCGCGCGCGTAAAGGCACAGGAATGTGCTATGTCTCAAAGATACTCCATTCTTTGATTATGAAAGCTGATAAGGAGGGGTATCTGAAAGCTGAGGATTTCAAGAAATGCAACTGGTTCAAGAAACCAAGCTCCAGCTCCCAGAAGTTCCACACACTGACTGAAGAGCAATGTAAGAAGTTTACCACTCTGGATTTGTCATCAATCTCCAAGTCACCTCTGAATGAGCTGTACCGGGATTTCTGCCTCTTCATTCTCTACACCGGCCAGTCTGCTTGTGACGCGATCGCTCTCCGATATTCGGACATCAAGAAAATAGGCGGGATCAGTCACTTTGTGTTCAACCGAAGAAAGATTGCTGAGAAGCAGGCGGTGCCTTGCTCTGTTCCAATCAATACAGAGCTTGACCGTATAATGCTCCGTTGGAGAAGGTTGGCAAAGGATGGGTACATTTTCCCCATCCGAAATAAGGAGAAGTTAAAAACTCAGACCACCAATAATGGGGATATAAAACACTTTATAGGGAATTTGAACAACTGGCTCAAAAAAGTCGGCAAGGCGCTGGGTTGTTCGTTTCCGCTGCATACCTACACTTTCAGGCACACAGCGATAACACATTATATCAGTAAGGGAGTGCCGGTCATATATGTGTCGAATATGATGGGCACCAGTATAGAGAACTGTGAGAAGATCTACTACAACAATCAAGGTGATACTGCCAGCCGTAACAAAGTGTTGGCAGCTATGAAGTTCTAAAAAAGATTAGGGGCAGCTACTGATTGACTGCCCCTATTCTTACTTTTCTGGTCTCACAAACTTAAAGTCAATTTTATATACCTGACAGTGTTTGCGGAATATCTTGAAGATTTTATCAAACTCACGTTTAATAGCTCGACGCTCACGCCTTGGTGTTCCAGGGGCGTGATACTCTTCAATCAAGTCGTTCAGCTCATCAGTAAGCCGACAAGCGGTTTTATATCCTGGGCTATCAAAGAGCAAATCCTTTGCTACCTCATTCATTAGAGATACGTTGACACTACATTCAAATTTATATGAATGATGAATGTCTATCGGATGAGTATCTTTGTCAGTCCAAGATATTTCAACAGTACCGGGGAGAATTTCAAGTTCCTCCCCAGTATTCATATCTCTGAGAAAAACCTTACTCGTTTCCATTGTTAAGAAATTCCTCATCAGTGGGAACCTCGTCAAGAGTCCAGTATGAGAGTATGTAACAGACTCCGTTTCCCATATTTCCTAACTCAGCTTCAAGAATTACCGTCTGGCCTTTGGCAATCTTTTCTTTCAAAGGTTCTACACAATACTTCAGGAAAGTCTGATTTTCTTTACCAATAGGCCAATCCTTATCGAGTTTTGTGAGTACCTTATCGAGCATTGCGGGATTTGTCAGGCGGATTTTCATTCGGGTTCGGAGATAACAACCCAGTCCTCAGCAAACACATCACTGATGGTTGGGGTCCATGAATTTGCTTCTCCAGTGTCTTTATTGTAGATTAGACACTGGTCTGTGTAGTCCACGAATGTTGCGTGTTCCATCACAAATTTCTTGGCTGCATCAGGAAGAGATTGCATCTTTGGAATGATCTCACCAGTGATATGAGCTGGAACTTGCTTGAACACTACCAGACTGAGACAATCCCAGCCACGTCTGCGAACCACCAGTCCTCGTTTCAGAGCTTTGATGGCATCGCCGAAGTCCATAACTTCAAGCTGTAACCAAGCGTTGTCATGGCCATAATCCACGGCAAACATGATCTGTTCTTCACTTTCTTTGTAGGTAGGATTGGCTTTTACAGCTTCCTGTGCAAAAGCCTTTGAAACTCCTACGATTGAATCAAACTTTTTCATTACTTCTCAGTTTAGTTTTGAACTTTGTCTTTGAGAGACTTGCTGGGTTTGAACACCGGCATCTTTCGGGCAGCGATGTTTACGACTGTGCCAGTGGCGGGATTGCGACCCACCTTTGCTGCTCTTTCTTTTACCATGAAGTTGCCGAAGTCACGAAGCTCGATACGACCACCGCGAGCAAGTTCTTCAGTTACTGTTTCCATGAAGGCTTCTACACACTCGGTGACAGCCTTCTTCTCACGCCCGGTCTTTTGGGCGATCTCGTTTACAATGTCTGCTTTTGTCATTGTTCTTTTTGTTTTGAGGTTATTTATAATGTGAACTCTATATCAAGTATGTTGGAAAGCCATTGAATCCACGCCTTTCCAGCATAGAAGATAATTTCTGATATAATAGCCAATGCTACGAATGGTACAGCTATTAATAGTCCAGTTCCGAAAATTAATAGATACAGCCACTCCAGAGCCTTGGGCTTTTTCTGGATGAATCGAACATCGAATTTCATTGATCGTTGTTTTTAGTTAAGATTGCTCTGAAAATTTCATTGCCATTTTGATCAGTTATGCCAAGATGAGTAGTGTTGTTTTCTTCGCACCATCTTTTCAGGTAGTGTTCAAACAGACCTATAATTTCATCATCTGTCACAACTCTACGGTCTTGCGACATCAGATTGGGTGTCTTAGTTTTCTTTGTGAGATAGATTGTACCTAATCCACTTTCAACAAATACATAATCTTTTGCTGCCATACATTTATTTTTTACACCAGACTCCAATCCAGTATATCTTTAGTATGTTGTTTGAGCTCTTCTGTTGACATACAGCCGTCAAAACCACCTCCTATATTTTCAGCATAGATGATTTTTTCGTTGGGGCCATCGAAATCAAAGGTTAATGTTAAGCCGCCCCAGCGGTATCTGACGTAAATATATTGATCATCAGTAGTGAAGATATCCCACTAACTCGGACAAGCAGAGCAAGTTTGTTCACAGCTTTTGACTTTGAATTTTTGTGCCATATTATATTATTTTAGAGTCATTTTTCAGTTTGATTAAATCTCGATTAAATTTTGTTTTATATGTGCGATTTATTATGTCTAAAACTCCACTGAAGAGTTTGTATGCTTCAGTCTCGTTATCCGGGATGTCGCCCAGATACCAGCCTTGTCGTTTGGTTGGATCTAAGCTAACCACTACATACCAGTTATCTTGAAGAATTTGATGGACTACTTCAGATTTTTCTTCAATATTTTGTGAAGAGCATACTAAACTGAAGGCTTCTTCAGCCCCTTTAAGAAATAACTTTTTTAATGTCTCAAAGTGATCGGTATGCTCTTCTATACGGCCAAGATACACATTGGCATAATCGGCCGCCTTTTGTTCAAGGTTAGATTTTATCGTATCCATACTTAATGAATTTACTTGTTCAATGTTCCATTGTACTTCTCGATATTCGTTAGTCGCTCACGGATAAACCAGAAAAAATGATTTTCTCTCCAGTTTTTTGATACTACCCACGAAAATGTGGGTACGGTCAACCACGTTGGGTCAGGAGCAGCTTCTTTGAAAGTGAATACTGCATACTGGTGAGCCCATAGGATTTTCCAGATTGCAATCAGTTTGCTCATTTTGGTTCAAATTTTTCACAAATCTTACAAGATAAGGAGGTTGCATAATAGCGTTCAGACCCCATTTTGGGTTTAGGTTTAGCAAAACAAACCGTTGTAGTCCATAAATGGTGTTTGAAAGTACGACCTTCTCTGCAATACTTACAATCACGACAATGGAGATTACTGGGATATTGAGATTGACGCTCTTTATCTCTACGTTTTAACTCATCTTTTAATTCCTGATCGGTAAAATGAGTTAAAAAATCTAAGCGATGACATTTATTTTTTGAAGTTGAAATAAATTCAAGTTCCGACGTTCCATAAGGTAAGCCAGCCCCATACCAAATATCTGGATAAAATGGTGAATTATGAACGTCAACAATTTCACCAGTCGCTTTAACCTTTGCAATCATTGGGAGTAGTATCGTTTTTAATAAGTTTAATCTTATTCAGATAGCCACAATTACAGCGATATTCAGCTTCTCCATTTATATCAAACCAAGGCATTGCATAATACACTTGCTGACAGCACGGACAACGTATCACAATAGTTTGCGGATATTTTCGGAATTGACGAGAGGAATTACTCATTTTCAGTTTGAATAATTGGGGGAACTACCATATAATGTGTTGGATGATAGGAGTCACAATGCTCATTGAAGAAATCCTCTCCATCATATCTACAGAGGTGCATAAACCAGCCGTATCGGTTCTTTTTTGCACATAGCAGTTGAGGGCCTTGTGGAACATTAGATTTATCATCGACACGTTCCCAATGAGCAGTAGAAGCACAGGCCGCTCCCGCTAAAAACGCTTGTGCCAGCATTTCTACAAGCCAAGTTTCTTTAATGAACCCTTGTCGATATAGCGTTTTGGCTGCTGGTCGAGCATAATCATACGCCTTTTCTTCTGTGATTTTTATCTCAGTTTCCATCTTGTAATTTCTTAGAAAATCTTAGATGTATTCATCATTTTGATATGTATGTACCAAGACAGAGTTATCTTCCGCCACAATCCTGATAGATGTTTTCCAGGGGCAAATATGTTTGATATCGCTTCTGGAGATTCCTGCATTTCGTAGTATATGATATAAATTAGTGCACGGGTCATAATCGCAACTCAGACCATATCTGTGTGTGAAATCCTGATAATATTGGATTATCCCAGATTTGACTTTATCCTTTATCTCTTGGGGAATATCTTGCATTGCTTTGGTTTTTAACATACTACCAAAAGCATTCATCATTAGTCCAGATTCTCCTTCATCCCATGCACCATTGTCTTGTAATGAGACATTGAAGATTTTATTCATCCAGACATCAGCACACAATTCACAAGCCTGTGAAATACTGCGAACAGCACCATTCGTCTGTTTCCAGACTGGCAGATAATGATTGCGCGACCATTTGTTTACTGCACTGCGCCAATCAAGCCAGTTGCAAAAATCGGAGCCATCGCTATAATCAATAGTCTGTGGCTTAGTATAAATCTTTGAAACCTCAGATAAGATGAAATCTGAACTTGGTACGAAGAGTTTGATTTTGAGGGCTTCATTTATGATTTTCGCCAGTCTTTCCTCAGATATAATGTTTATTAGAGGAAAAGCATTTATTATTTTATGTATCATAGATTTGAGCTTTTGTTATATTCTTGAATATTTATAGTTCCTTTTGTGTAATTGATTGTCACAAGACTTTTTTCATACTTCCAGTATTTCTTTCGGAGCTTGTTGAAACAGCGTTTATTCAAGGGGATGCCTATTGAATAGTAGTATCTATGCTCCCTGCTTCGAGGATCATAAATCATATATTCCGGATTGACATTATCCAAAATTGTATTGCCGTAATAAGGCATATAATGATCACTGATATAATTCTGGAAAGTAAATGGTAGCTGCTCTCGTTTGATTCTAAGAATCCCACAGAGTTCTTTATAGGTAAAGACTTTCAACTGAAGATTAACTGGGTTCTCGCAATCACAGACGATACAGTTTGCAACGTGACACATATCTCTAAACTTATTGATATGATAGTTTGTGAGATATTGTTGGGAGTATCTTGACTTAAAAAGGCTGGCATCAAATATCTGGAGTGTGGTAAGTCCAGCCGGGGCCCAAAGCATTTAGCCTTTTCATCCTCTATGCACATAAAAACCATATCTGCTGAGAATATCACTTCATAAAGGTTTTCGATATTATCGAATAGTACTTTATTCAGCTCTTCCTCATCAGCTCTCATCCTTTCACGAGTATATGCGTCGTTCAATAGTTTTTGCTTGTGCCAGCGCATTTCTTCTTTCTGAGACCAGAGAGCAATCTTTCGTACTTCATCTTCAGTACATAATTCTCCAGCTTCCACATATTGAGCGACAGCTTTGGTCGGGTCAATTTTGATAAGTTCAGTAGAGGTCGGATAAATGATACTGTTTAGTCGCTCTTCATTAGCTTCCCTATTGATTTGACTGAAATAATCATTGTCAGCAACCTGTTCGTTACCGACACCAAGAAGTTTGATAGTTTCTCCGGCAAACCCAATTTTCTTTAAGTTATGTTGCTTCATAGGAATGACGTTGTATATCAGTTCCTCGATAATCAGCTTGATCAGAATTTTGGAGGCCGGAGGCAAGAAATCTCTAATAGATTTGATATAGACCTCAGAACTATTTTCCTTAGCAATGGCTTTTGACTCTTTACGCCATTCTGCTATATCATCCAACAGTCCATAAGGAAGCTGAATATTCTCAAAAGCCTCTTCGCGCCACCTATATGGGTTTCTTGAATTTTCACGAAACCGGGGATTGGGCATAACCGGCTTATCTGTTACAAGCCAGATCCTATCTTTATACTGGATTGTGATGATAAAGTGAGAAAAAGCCAGTTCTCTGTCAATTTTCAATGCGAGTCGAGCATAGCATACATCCTCATTCTCGCCTTTATTGGTGCCGATGCAGAGGTTTATATTATCTGAGATACAAAGTGCGTCAGAAATAGAATATGGCACCGTATGGCCTATACTGAGAGTAGTGTTAGAGGCGTTGCCAAAATTGTAGAGCTGGAGCAACTTGGATTGAACCGATTTTTTGGCTGCATCCACCCATTCATAGCTGAATTTATTAAGAAAATCCTCTGTTTTCTCTTCCTCTTTAAAAAATTCGTTGTTGAACAGATACTCCCGGAAACGGATTTTCTCTTCGGTGGCCCATTCCGCATAATCTTTGAAAATATGATGAGCTTTCAGAAGGGCATTGCCAACATCTTCACAATCTTGAATTAACTCATCTATTCTATGGGAGAAACGGATTTCAGAAATGAGATTTTTGAGGAAAGTAATTTCCTTTTCGTAGGCAATCTCATAATTCCCACTCTGGATATAGTTATTGATTGTGAATAAATCTTTTGTATTACAGTATCTTCCGATTGAACCTTTGAAAGACGTTTGGCCCTCCAAATTTTTCAAGTGGCAGCCAGTAATATCTTCAAGAAATTGAAGAATACCGGAAACAACTGGTTTTAACTCATAATTTTGCATTATATTTAGCGGGATAATTTTTTATAGACTGAAGTCAATTTTTTCCAAACGGTACTTTTACGGCCTGGATATTGCCAACCAGCAAATCGCTGCCATTTTAGGAAAATGCAATTTTCATGTAATGACATATAAAAGGCTATTGTATTACAGTATGCCTCTTGTTTATTTTGAGGCAGATTGCCTTTACAGTAATTCCTAAAACATTTAAGAAACATCTCATTATCAAAATAACACCATCCCCTACGATATATATTATCTACTCGACCTTGTAAACCTATAGGCTCAAAATCAAGTTGATACATTGGTTGACCTGCTTTGATGCTTTCCTCAATTTCTTTGGGATTGCCGCAAGCAATCAAAGTTTTTAGAACATCCTCATGTTCAAGAAGAAGGCAAATACCTTCTGGGATGCCATCTTCAATTTGATGCCTACAACCGTGAGTGACACGCTCTAAATCTTTAAGTAGATTTTTACGATTGCCAAAATATTCTTCCAGTTCACAATCAATGGAGGACATCTCAATACCTCCATAATCATCATACTCTCCCCAAATTATTGGCCATACAGGGGTAATCATCTCATTATCGTCATAATCTTTTGTGCTAACACAAATTATTCCGCCGATAGGATCTCCACATTCGATTGGAAGGCCGGAAATACAGCCTTCCCCATTATAGCAGCCCATATATTATAATTTATTGGATTTATTATTCACTGTTTCTGTCTCGGTATAAGGGGTGAGATATTCTTCTCTGGCAGTCGCAACCCCTTTAGGTTCAATCTTTAGATGATAGAATATGCCATCTTCTTCCTCATTGTAGCCCATAACAATATCTATTGTTCCGACCATGTTAAGATACTTGATATACATCTGATCTCCAACCTTATATTTGGGAATGGGTGTCTCAAATTCCTCTTCCTCCTTCAAAGGAATCTCACCAGTTAAATCTCTCCAGATTTCTTCATCAGTGGGTCGATTAGGATTGCATAAAATCCGTTCCTGAAACTCGGTTTGTTCCTTTGGAACATCAGAGGCTTTTAGATTTGAGACTGGAGTGAGCTTGATTTCTACGCAAAGTGGCTCAGAACCATATTGAACTTCCGGGAATAGGTCTGGAGGCAATAGATTGAAGTTTTTTGCCATACTGGGATGGCAATGAGTCAGTCTTAATTCGCCACACAAATCTCGTGATACATATCCAAGCATAACGAAAGATGTTGGCTCGTCTTTGGCCGGGCAAAGTGGACCACAGTGCTTCTGAAAATTTTGTTTCATAACCTCAAAATCTTCTTTAGTATATGGATGATTTTGTCTAAAAAGAAGCATCCCATCATAGGGTTTGGGTTGTGTATTTTTAGCCATAATTGAATCCCCTTAGTTTTTAGTCAGGTTGAATATTCTTTTCACGATTTTTCTAAAAAACTCAAATTTCTTTAGTCGTTTTTTAGATGGTTGAAGCTCAGGATTTGAAATATTCCCTTGCGCGTCCATTATTTCACCAGACAAAATATAGTGGTATCGAACACTATAGGAAGTAATTTCTACCATATAATCTATATAGGCGAATTTTCCACCTTCACCTGCATTTCCAAGAAAAATCTTATCACCACTTTTAAGCTGTCTATTCCCCCAGTAATATCCAGGGGTTCGATCGTCTGGATGGAAGGTAACAATATTATGTTCCCTATTCACCCAACCGTCATTACACCGATATGCTTTTACGCCCAATTCCATCATTTTAGCGTGAAACGCATCACACTCAGCATAAAATTTTCTGTCAGCTTCCAGTATATCGTCCAAAACTGATAAGTCATTCACAATGGAGACACCACCATTTCTATGTTTTATTTCTACGCTCATATTTTCTTCTGGTGTTTCAGACGAGTTATGGCGTCCTTTTTGGAATATGCCATAACTTTATGCCCTTTGATTGAAAACTCACGCAACTGTCGGCTATCTACAGCCCTTGGAGGGGTTTTTGAAAAGCCGTTGCCAGAATCCGGCACAGGATAACGCTTACGCTCACCATACCGATAGAAATTATCGGATTGTTGGGCCATCATTGCAGTGGCACACAACATTGCGAATAATGCTTTCTTACTCATCGTTATTGAATTGGGTTAAGACAAAAGACAGCATCGCCGATTCAGCAGCTTCTTTTGTGGGATAATATTCACTGGTATCATCATATTCAGAGGTGCTTAGGTTTAACCAATCAGCAAACCAATCACGAGCGATATAGCGATAATTAGCCCGGATATTAATGCCTTTGTTTTCTCTTATCCATTTGATTGCGGAGCTGAGAGGGAATAGGTAGTGACCCGATTGCTCTTCATAGTACAATCGCTCAGTTCCCATCCCTAAAGTCAGCAAAGCGTCAGTCTGCTCCAATGTGCAAAGCTCATCTATTGAAAGATAGAAGTTCTCGTTCATTGTCTCTCTTGTTTTACACCGACATACATTTCACCTTCCAACATCACCTCATTGTTATAAGCCTTTCTGATGTTGAATGTGATGATATTCCTTTCAAGGAAATGTTTAGCAAACTCTTCAGCTATATGCCGATAGGCCCATTCCATTTGACTTTGCGGAATGTTGTTAGGATTGATGATCTCTCCAAATTTATGTGGGAAAATATAGCCACATTGTACTGGGGTGATTTTGTAAACCGATTTGATTGGTATGTAGGAACATTCACGCGGATCTTCACCATGACAAGTAATGACTTGTGGGTTAAGTTTATTTGCCCATTTCCTAAGTAGAGCTGCTATTTTCTTTTTCATACGATTAGTGGTTACGATAGTATTCTTTTACATACGCATCCATCTGTCGGCGAGCTTCTGCCTTGGCCGCTTCAACAGAGGTAAAGTAATCCAGAGGAACTTCAACCTTATGTATAACCTTACGCACAAGGCGTTTCAGGATTTTTGTTCGACGAGTATAATATACTTCACCGATAACACATAGCTCCATTAAGCCATCAAAACCGCGAGGAACACCGGCCACATCTATGGAAGTTACAAGTTGTTTTTTCATTGTTCTGAATAGTCTTTGCACGGTCTTTTTCGTGCGGTTATACATTTATGAGATTTGAAGCAATACATTTTCTTGTCTTTAAGGACATCGTAATGCTTACACTGAGAGCAGTGAGGCGAGAACACTTGTGGAAGATTCTCATCTTCAGGAGTGGCATCACGAACCGGTACCCAGCCGATACCGACATATTGATGCACTACACCATCCAGTACAATGTGGAAGTTGGCATCAACAATACATTGAGGCGGGTTAACAGACATCTTAATCTGACCTCTCATTCCGAAGATGTCATAATATTTGACTCTCATTTTTCTTCCTCCTTAAAACCTAATAAGTTACGGGCCACCACAATTTTGATATTGTCCGACTTCAGGAACTTCTTTCCTAAAGCACACTGACAACACGGTTTAGCCTCCCTGAGATTGTTGAATATGTCAAGCATATAGTCATCATTGACATTTCCGAATGAGGGGCATAGGCAGGATTCTGAAAGATGCACATTGCCTTTGTAGTCAATACAAGGCTTACACACCACTCCCGGTGTATGATCCAAGCCAGTGAGTTTTCTGGTGGGGCTGGTTTGCTTGAAAAGTAAGTGCCCATTCAGACAAGACATATAGTGAGGATTGTCCGCTATTTCTTTCTGAGCCTGCTCATTTGTTTTGGCTCTACCCAAGTCCTGCATACTTCTGATTTCATCAGTTGTAAGAATAATCTTTGGTATGGCACTGAGTTCTTTGCTGTGCTCAATGATGAATGAGGCGTCTTTATACCACTTTGAATTAGTATAAACTTGCATACCTACATAAGATTGGAGCTTTGCAAGTTTTATCATTTCTTCAGTGCGCTCCGGGAACCAAGTGCCATTTGAGGTCACTGTAAAGCCTCCAGGAGTCTTACTTTGTTTAACAAAGCGGTCGAGATACTGACAGAACTCGGTGAATTTAGGATGCTCTGTCGGCTCTCCACCAGTAATGATGTAGGCACTGGCACCTAAGAATTGTCCGAATCTCAGGGCATTTTTGAAGGTGGTTTCGCTCATGTGTTCCCCATTGGGATTGGAGCAGTGCATACAATGAGCGCATCCTTCATGGCATTTATTCGTTATCTGGATCAGCATAGTATGTATATTAGATGTTTATTTTTAGGATAGTGTCAGGAGCACTAAATCTTATGCCCATTTGTGAGCAAATTATATCACGCTCCATTTCGGAAATTGATTTTGAGTAAGAATAAGTCTGAGACATCAACTCCGCATTGGATATTTCAATAGCGTTTGAGGGTTGCTGAATCTGGTCTGAAAGATCTTCATACTCTACATCAATGATTTCACGAGGTTCTTCTCTGTAAGGCTTGAATAGCTGCTGTATAGATATGGCACCTATACCATAGGCTTCAATTATATGGCGTATCATATCATATTGTTTTGGAAATTAATCATATCTTCGCCAGATAGACCTTCTTTATATAGTTTTCTTACCAGTTGATATTCGATTCCGAATTGGATTGAAAACTGTTTACCTGAATACCTTGTACCCTGATAATTAATTTTTAAGTTGCTTCTGCGATTATTCGATTGTTCTCGCATTGTGGCCCATCGACAGTTTTCTTTTGAATAGTCTTGATTGCAGTTTATTCTATCTAAAGTTTGATCAGGATTAGGATCACCCATATCCTCGTAAAACTTATGATAGTTGTGCCAAGCAGTAGATACTTTTATACCTCTCCCACCATAGTAAGCATAATATTTATTTATAGGACTGTAACAGCGATTCATCATCGCTCTCCAACTTCTATATGCTTTTGTTTTTGTAAGATGGAAGTTAGCATTTTTGCTTTTTATGGAAGTAAGAAATGATGATGCTTGTGATTTTTGATAACAACCACAACTTCCTGTATGTCCTGTAACTAAATCAGAACTACAAACACTAACTATTTTTCCACAATCACATTGACATATCCATTTAATGCGTCTACTCCCAATAGGTGTAAGAGGATCTCTTTTTTGGGCAACAAGCCTATTAAAGCGTTGTCCTGTCAAATCATTGAATCGCCCCATTTTTATTTTCTATTGAAGTCAGCAGGGATTTCTCCCCAGGCTCTATTATCCCATTTCACTATCTTAATTTCATCCACCCAATAAGCCATAGCTCTTAGGTATATTTCAGCTTTCATCAGTCTCGCATTACGCTTGCCGGATGCAGTACGTTTATTCTTGAACCAACTTATAGCAGTCGTACTGTCTGAGAAAATGACTTTAGGCTGAAAGTCATTGTCAATGATGTATTTGACAGCCTCAACTATCGCAAGGAACTCACCGATATTAATGGTCTGATTACCCAAATCGGAATAGAATAGCGTTTTCCCAGTATTCAGGTCAACTCCCTGAAATTCTGTCTTACGATTCTTCATTGAATGGGCCGCGTCAACTGCGATACCCTCATTGAGACTAATCATATTAAGATAGTTATGTTACACTGCGTTAATCATTTGAGATGAAATCCGGGAAACGGAATTTCTTTCTTTGTGCTTTGGAGAGAGAAAAGTATATTTTGGCATACTTCACCATTTCTGTCTGCTTCTCATCCAGCATATCCATTGTCACAAATGTGTTGGCCTGAAGCAGTTTACGTTGCTTATCCCACTGAAGAAGAGCTACACCATCATTGACCGGTCCGAATATGTGAACCTTATTACGAAAGACCGATTTAGTTTCGATCCAAGTCATCGTCAGGTTGCGCTTCATATAGATAGCAATCACATCAATAATGTTTTTTGAAGCTGTGAGTTGACCTCTGATCTGCCAGTCACAAACCTCCATAAATCGCTCTTTATAGCGATGAAAGAAATGAGGATTGAATTTGATAGCTTGTCTGCTCTCAGTATAAAAGGCAATAGCTGATATGCCCTTGCTAGTATTCATCAGACCGATATGGAATGATGACCAATCCCATTTCTTAGATTTGCCGGCGCCAGTCTGAAAGTAGATGAGTATTCCGAGATAGCTGTTACCACGAAACGAGGTAAAGACTTTGGTCAGAATCACAGTTGGCTGTTTATGGCGTTTCCATAAATATCGTGTGACATATTCAGAGTTGTCGAAACGGACAGTCTTTTCCTGAATATCTGCAAGGTCTAAGCGATACTCATCAAGCAGCTCATTACTTGACATTCCTTCTTCAAACATTGCCCTGAGATTGTTCGTAAAGCCTTCTAACCATAAAGGCATTGTCAATGAAATCTTCGGCAGTGGCAATGGCGTTTTCAAGGTCATTTCTACCACGAAGAAGCTGGGCGATAACTTGAATGTCATTCTTACGCTTCTCCTTGCTGGAGGGGTCGTAGATGATTTCTTTGTTACCAAAAGTTATGCGCACAACGAATACGTTTTTGCGGCAAATGGTTTTAATGGTGGCGGGGAACCGGAGAATGGTTGCAGATTTGGCTATGAAGCCAGTCTCGCTACGCATTGGCATCAGAGTGCAGCTATAAAGCATATTGGGGATGATGTCTTTTGCGATAGACGGATCTACGAACACGATTTTTTTCTTGCTCTCAGTTTCCCGACACCCTTTCCAACTTCCGTTGGTCTTGGTGACGAAACCATAGAGCCGGTCTGCAACATTTTCAAGCCCTTTGTAGAACTTGATGTTAGTTTTTATTCTTTGTGCCATAATATATTGCTGTTATCATTTGAGGGCATACAAAAAGGCCCTGCACCGAGTAATAGTGCAGAGCCTTCAGAAAGATTTATTAATAAATCTTAAAAAGCCTATTTATTTTGGTTAATAATCGCTAACCTTGTCATTGATTAACTGAGTTACTGATGGGATTATGAACTTCCCGGATGAGTCACGTTGCTGAACGATTTGGAACTTCATGTCAGTTCTCAGCTCCGGAAGAGTGTCAGTTGTGGTGATTGTGAGACCATTCTGGGTTGCTTCAACGATTAAGAACTCATCTTTATCATCAGACTGGTTGTAATGTCGAATGATTAGGATTTCGTCATCCTGAACCCCTAAATATTGCCATAATTGTTGGATTTGGAATGTCGCGTTCATATAAATACTGCTTTTAATCAATTATAGTTCCAACGTGTCTGAGAAGCAGTTGGAACAGAAACCTTTTGTCCTGTTATACTGAGCCTTACCAATGCGTCGGCCACAACGGTTACAGAACAAGAGTGATTCATTCTTTCCGTGAAGAATGTCTTTGAGACTTTGTTTGCTTATATTGTATTCGCGCGATAACGCTCTCAACACTTCAGGGAAGTTATAATTCTTGTCCTGATGTTCCAGCCAATGCAATCCGCTTGTCAGTCTTTCGTAGTCGGCCCTGATTAAGAGATTGCGAATGTATGTGGCATTGAGAAGTCGCTGGGCGTTGAGGCGTTCCAGCAAGGCAATCTCAATACCAAACATATCACTCGCTTTCTCCAAGTCTTTAGGGCGTAGTGTAAATTGAACTGTATCGGCCAGGCCCATATTATTCAGCTTTTTTGAAGGAGATGGTCAGGACTGCATCGTAATGCTCATCCGGCTCAATAGCGGCAAAAGCATCTGCGAGCATATTGATCATAACTCGATTGCTGTCCTCATGCGACATATTTTCCCAATCCAGCTCCATCTCATCTGAGATAGCTTTTGCACTCTCATAGAATGGGCTGTCTTGTGGAATTTCATTTACGTCGTAAGGAGCATCCTCACTGAATAAAAACTTTGATAATTGGAAGTAGTTTGCGATTGCTTCCTGAGATTTTTGAAGAACCTCTTTCTTAGTTGCCATAAATATTGATCATATTATGACACTGCTTTCATCATTTTGGGTCAAACGTCAAATCACAATGAATCACCTCACAGACGGCCAACAAGGTTTTGATGGAAAGTGGAATGACATATTTACGCCCCTCTGCCTCTTCTTTCATTCGTTCCAGATCTTCTGGAATGAAAGATTTGGGAGGGGTATAATGTATTCCGGTCTTTCGATAGACTAACTTAGGATCGACTTGGTAGCGTCTCATAAGCAAATCCAACACCTTGTGAACACCAAGCACAGAATCGGGATAGAAGCGATCCTCAGTAGCCAAATCTGTCATCACAAATTTCAAGTTCATATCTTGACAAAATATGATAAGATTTTGGACTGGATAGTTACTTCTTGATAACTCTATGGATTGTACGGCATAAGCTGTCAAACTACCTGTATAGGCAGCTCCATTTACAGCTTCCTTTATTCTGTCTGCGAGTTGTTCCTGGTTCATCTATGAATAGTCTGTTTGATGGTGTTCACTATCTTAATAACGTCACTTTTGACCGATTGGTACGAAAACTTATCGGCAGATTGACAGTTTTCGATAAGCACCTCCAGATCTCCACTGGCATCAGTGAGGTCAGACACATTGTCGGTCATCGCATCATTGGCAGCAGACCACTGGAATGATTCGGGCCGGTTATCAAGAGCTTCTTCCTCTTCATCGGCACATTTCTGAACATCAGATTGAGCTTTCTGAAGAATTTTCAGGGCCTCTGCCTTATCAACCGGGTCTCTCAGTCTTGCTAAACCGTCAAGAACGGCATGAAGAACACTTCGTCTTTGTCTATTCATATTTTTGGTTTTTGCTTTAGAACTGAAAGACACTGCAAAATTACGAAAAAATGCAATGCCTTTCAGTATAAAAATTACTCCGATATACTTAGATTGCAGATTATTCGCAAATTATTAACTCCTTGGCATAAGGAAGAGTGGCAATCCATTCACAGAACATTCTCCACTCAGGGAGTTTGTGGCTCTTGCGCTGGAGGTAGATTGTGCGAAGCTGCTCATAGTTGGTAGAAACTCTCATAAAGAGCATTACACCCTGGGGGCAGTTGGAAAGAACAGTCATAAAGTTCTCTTCGGACTTGTCCTCATTGTATTTGGCAATCAGTCGCTTCATTTGAGCGATTGTTTCCTGAGTGACCCATTGGTTGCAGCACTTGTCGAAATCCATTTGCATTATGCGGTGCATTTTGGATGATGAGGTCACGATGTCAAACCAGTGGTAACGCTGCATTTCGGGAGAGATGTAGTTGGGGTATTTTATATCGAAGCTGACACGAATACCAGTGCGGAAATTGGCGTGACACTTGACCGGCCCCTTAGAGGCTTCACATAGTTTTATGGCCCGTTTCAAACTTGCCTCAAACTCTTCATCCGTATATTCCGGAACCTCCAGACGCATTGCATTTCTGCAAGCAATAACGGATTCTTTAAGGTCATAGACCTTTACATTAGATATATCCATAATATTATGTTGAGAATGAAACTGCTTTTATCAGATATAACATAATAGAGGGATTAACCCTCCACAGTTTGTGAAGAAAAGTTAATCCCTCTAATATTTGTTGGCTTCATCGTCTGCTATCCGGATCCCAGCCACAGCAAACTGCAATGAAACCGAAGATAAATCCGAGAAAGACTAAGGACATTAAGCCACACACGACCTTATCCCAGAACGGCTGATCCTCAAATATGAGGAAGCCTCCACAGAAGAAATACCAAATCCATCCGATTGCGTACATCGCCAGGATTAGGAGTCCGAGGCCAATCAAGCCTGCAAAGCAGTACATAACTATGGTAGCAATCTTCTGTTCCTTGCTACCTTTGGTGGATGACTTCTCAATCTGGTAGAAAATGTTACACATCACTCCACAGAAAAGATAGCCGACAAAAATTATCCAGCCCATATTATTCAATCAAATTTTCGTAAATACATCTCATACAACAGTCACCAATGGCTCCCGACTCAATACGAGCGATTACTTCAGGATCTTCATATTCTCCCCACTCTCTGAAAAGCCTCATAGACTTTCTTTTCTTCCGGTAAGTGCCGAAACACTCCAGTTGATGAGGCTTCAGCTTAAAAGAAATGGTGACACGATTACCATCCTTATCAAACCAAAATATGCGTTGGTTCTGAAGGAAAATGGCTACACTGAATGGTACGGTATCAGGAGAAAGTCCCATTTTCTGAAGCATCATCTTTCCCTCATTCTGTTCTCCGAAAAATCCTCTGATAAGCTCGTTGATGTAAAAACCCTTTACTCTGGTCGAGTCATTGGTTTGTTTCTTTTTCATTATTTGTTATTGACAATACTCACTGCTTGTCATCAATATTATGCTTCATAGACCCATTCTGTTACTTCACAGGAATCAGGGTTAATATAGCACAAGAGATCGGCGATATACTCTCCAGATGGTTCGGATGAATAGAGAGCAACTTTGTCAATCATACCGGCATCAGCTTCATCATACCATTTGATATAGAAACAGACACCAACATAATCTCCTTCGGTTTCCATGTGGCTTCTGTCAAGTTCGACCTCACACGTTATAATAGTAAAGTCATCCTCATATTCCACATCACGGTCATAGTTTTTTATTCTTTCCCAAAGCTCATCAAAGTTTTTGGACTCCGATATAGCTTTCTGAATTGGCTCTTTAGCTTTATCATAAGCTCGCCGATTAAAGTTCGCATTGAACAGAGTTTGCTGCTCAGGGGTTAGATTACTCTTTTTCATATCATTACAACCTTAGTTTGTCTCAGCTCTCCAGTAAACTTGTGAGCCTGAAGTCCTTTGACGATAGCATTAATGGGAATACCTTGCAAATCCCAAGAGGAATAGTTGTTGAGGACCATCTCTGTTATTATGAGATTGCAATCCGTACACTCCAATTTATTAGAGAACGGGCACTCACCCTTCTCCTTTTTCAACTCGCAAGTCTTACAGAGTCGGGTGAGTTTTGCCTGTATCTTCTTGTTGGTGGCTTGATTTTTCATACCGTTATCACTCTGGAGTAGCGGAGTTCGCCATTATAACCACGCCGTCTAAGTTCGGCAAAAAGGTTCTCATCAGTGAAATCCGCAAGAGTGAGAGTAGCCTTATTGCCGGGTTGAGGATTATAGTCGGCAGGGCGTTTTTCGTTAGTGTCTTTGACACTGCTTTTCTTTCCAGCCATAGGATGATTAAAGTTTGTCACGATAGTTTTCCAGATACTCCAGAATATCAATCAGAGTATCAGTATAGATGTTTTCTCCATTGTTAGAAGTTGGAGCCTCACAATATGTAGCGAAGGTAATGAAAAACTCATCCTCATTGTCAGATAAGCCTATTGTATCAGGCAATACATTCCAGGGGCCGGAGTCTTTCTCATAACATATGTCCGGATTCTCATGGCCTGTAATGCGATCCCAGAGAATTGTATAAGTTTTGGTGGACTGAAGAATATCTTTGACAGTGTGAACGATGCTCTCGATGATTTCATTGCGAAGATTATATAGACGCTCTGAATATCGAGAATGAAGAATTTGTTTGGGTATTTTTACACCTTTCAGTTCCTGGTTAAGCAAGTCAATCAGGCTTCTTACATTCTTTTTACACTCCTTCATATCATCCAGAATGTCTGCAAGGTCATGTGGCGCACCATTTCGGCCATGACCATCCTCTCCAATCCAGAGAGCGGCCTCTTCACACGGATCATAGCTCTCATAATATGCTTCGATGGTATTGATGAGACCCTTTACATCGCCAGAGTCGTAATCAACATAGAAGCCGAAGTCCTGACCGCGAGAAGAGCTTTTGGAGAAATAGAGGTCAATATTATTGAAGTTTTCATCGTGGTTGTGAATACTCCAATCATCTTCTTCTACTATTTCAGTCACCCGGTCAACCAGTTCTTTGATTTTCTGACGGCGTAAAGTCAAGTCTTGAAGCTCGCAAGCCTCGACCTCAGCTTCCGATACACCATTGCTGATTAGAACGATAGTATCATCATAGAGACCGCCATCTTCATCATATTTTATCTCCAGTACCAAAAAGGAGCCAGATGTTTTGCCTTCGGGATCTTTCCACCAAACATCCTGTCCGATGGAAAGGGTATTAGTATTTTCGCTCATTGGGTTAATTTTTTGAATTATCTTTAAGGGTCCAGGATGTTGTTACATCACAATGATCAATAGTGTTATGTTGCACAGCTGCTCCAGTGGCAATCAGCTCTTCAAGATATTCTTTACCGACATAAATGCCTGAGCGATTACCCCAGTTGTTTTTGCCGGTAAACAAAACTGAATCGGTAAGAATTTCAATGCCATCTACTACAATAGTCATTGAAGAGCCATTCCAAGAATCGTAAGTAAATAGAGTTTTACCAATCACTGCTAATCGCAGGCCATTCAACTCTGAAGAGAGGTTAAGCTGGGAAACCACAACGTGAGTTTCCACTATCTTATTGAGTGCTTCAAGAACATTGTTCTTATCTAACATCTTAACCGCACCTAACTTATTGATAAGTGCTTTCAGTTTTTTATAAGCCTTTTCTCCTGATGGTGTTAATCCGCCGGTGGTATTGTCAAAAATTGGTTGAGTGGCACCAAAATAATTGACAAGTATATCTTCAAATTTCTCCATATTTGATGATTATTGTTTTGAGTCAAATATCAAGAGTATCGGTTATAGCGAATGAAATCATATAATTGTTATCCAAACCATAAGTTTGTTTATTGATTTGCAATTCGCGTATATCGGACTCCCATAACCGACTATTATGTTTTTTAGAGTGTTCGACAGCTAATTCGACAGCTTTTTCAAATGATGTGCATACTGCCAACAATTCTAAACTGGAATTACTTAACCAAGCATCTCCAATATAAAGTAAGTGAAGTTTCATTGGATGAAATGTTTTTAATCGTGTCAACACAATCTCTTATGCTGACACGATTAAGTGAGGAGAATCTTATTTTCGCCATTCAGCTCGCATGGCCTCAATATTGATACCATTGACGACCAGAAAATCCTTCAGGATACCGAAGAGCTTATATCCCTCTAAATCTTTTTGAGATGCAAGCTCATAAAGATATTCCCGTGACATTTTTTGACTCATCTTTGGAAATCCACAATCGTGGAAGAGAATGAGGTTCTTCAGAGTGAAGAAGGCGCCGGCACCTTTATAGGCATCTTTGAAAGCTCTGGACTGTTCCATATCAAAGAACAGACAAGTTTCTTTGACTGCCTTATAGAAATTGGTTGTTGCACGATATAGTGCGGCCGGTTGACGGGTATTCCTGATTGAGCGGAGCAGCTTTTCAAGAGGCTCATACACCTTAGTCGGCAGGTCTTTAATGAAGATATTGGTGCCATCCAAGCGAACATAAGGAACACCCTTGCACGATCTGATACGGAGCTTTGTCACAATGTTTCTGACCAACTTAATGTAGTCGGTGGCCATCTGAACGACAACGCCACGATTGAACCAGCGATTGCGCTCTGCGAAGTTTTCCGGGTCAGTGACATTGAGCCTTGCCTGAACACGCAGTTCTTCAACAACCATTTCCCACTGATACTTGTAACCCTTGCGACGGAGGGCGGCAGTGAAGCCGATGGGCTGGCCGGTCTTGTAATCGGTTTCGGTCATCATGTGAAAGACCTGAGCCATAACCCAGCGACGGAAGAGGCGGCGGTCAGGAATCGTTTTGCTGGCACGAATTGCAGCGAAGATAGGATCGTCATCGGGAACTACAGCAAATTGACCGTCAGTGAGGCGACCGACTTCGTAGCTGCCGTCAGTGCCACGAATAGAGAAGAGGTTGGCCACGTTGACTCCGGCATTACGGAGAGCTTCGATTTTGGCCTCAGCTTCATTGAGCTTGTTGGCCGGAACGGGGATTTCTACGGCGATTGATGTTGGTACGCAGTGAACTGGCATTACAACATTCACTTCAGCTGCTTCTACTTCGAGATTGGCGCCACACTTGGGGCATTTTACGCTTACTTTCTTCATATTGGTTTTTATTTTGATGTTATTTGTTTTCTGATTTGGGTTCAATCCATTCTTTCAGGATGATGAGTTCTTTTACGGTAGGACTTTGCCAGAACCATTTATCCTTAGCAAATTCATACCATTTGAGAGAGCCGTTAAATATCATTATCAGGATATGGAGTTCCAACTTGATTTGAGCAACTTCTCGTGGTTCGCCATAGAGCATATCCTCATCTGAAAGCTGATGCTCAGACAGAGCATTGAAGTATTTTTTACGCTTATGATCACTTCGTTCAGATGGTAGGCTATGCTGATAGCGAATGAACAGCTGAGTAATAATAGTGAGCGGATCGTCAAATACCGGAAGCCCTAACTCACCCTCATACTCACCTTGTTTGATGACATATTTACCATCAATTTTGAGCGTGCGTTTCTGAAAGTCTATATGGAATTTTGACCCACACTTGACTTTATTAACACATTCATTATAAATGTTTTCCATTTCTATTTGAATTAAAAAATTATAATCTCACTGACTTGGCACATTACTTTATCGTATTGATTAAAGAGCTGGTGACAAGGTTCCGAATCGAACAAGCCAGGTGGCTAACCTGGCTGTCGATTCGAGTCCCTTGGTTAAACCAGCTCTATTGAACTTGCCAGTCTTGATTAAATCCTCTGTGCTGAGGTTTATCAGTTCTCAAAGCATTGATGCGTAACTCTATTCGGTTGATGGAATCCAGATAAGGACTCAGGTAGAACCGGCTGAAACATCCCAGGCAAGGATGTGAAAGCCGGTGGAACCTGAGTCCTATTCAGGTCTGGATGACTAAACAGTTGCTTTCTTGAACTGAGGTGCCGCATTACATTGGCTACTGAAGATGATTTGGTATATCGCTTTAAGAGGTTGATGTTTGGGCTTTACGGCTGCTGATGGAGGGTTGATAGAGCCTCCTAACAGCAGCTTAATGAAGCCAAAACTAAAATTATCATCTCTCAGATTGCTGCCATATACTTGGCTTGATGTATCTGTCATGTCACTGATATGTTTCTTTACTATCTTGATATTCTTCAGAAGTTACAGATGGACCAGGATGAGTCATCTACGATAGGAGATGAATCTACTGGTCCATCTGCTATTAATTCTGAATAATTGAATGATTGACCCTTCAGATAAGACCGCATATTCGGTAATTGGTAGTCAGACAATATCGTGTGTGGCTATAAGGATTTGATGTCAGAAGGATCTGAGACTGTTGGCCAAAGGCGATAGCATGGCCCACAGTTCGATGATCCTTCTCTGAAAGGATTGCCGTTCTACCATTCATTGCACACTCAATCTATATCGGTTATCCGTACTGATGAAGAGAGGAAACCAGCGTTCTGTAAACATCCTTACTGGTCAAGAGTGCATTTTGCATACACCCTATCGTAAAAAAGCCGGAGAACATCTTGTCTGTCTTTATACGGTTAGCTTTCACATTCCGTCCTATGCCTCGCTGTATGCAGCCATCGGATTGATTGGCAATATATCCCAGTCCTCCGATTTTAGTCTTGCCAGTCACGACAGCCCTCAAACAATCCATCACAAAGAGTGTGAGAGTTTGAATGTCTTTCTTCACGTTGATGACCGGCAACACCTGAGTGGCCCAGCTATACTCACCATTTCCGCAATAGAGATAATGATTTATATCATTCGTGGCTTTGATGAGGCTTTTCTTTTTGGCTTTGATAGTGCGGGATTCAATCTCTTTCTGGAAGGCTTTTATTCGGGTTGAGCTGAGAGAAATGGAGGCTCCTTTGATTGAAAACCCAAGGAATTTGAACCACCGAGTATGAGTAAGAAACTCTATCTTTTTGGGATTGAGTTTCATTTCTCGCTTCGTGACCTCTTCAGTCATTATCTCCATTGCTTTCATATAGTCCGGCCCGACAAATAAGGCATCATCAGAATATCGGACATACTCGCCATTCAGTTGGCTCAGTCTTTCATCCAGGGTAAACATTACTACATTTGCCAACCAAGAAGCGACCGAACAGCCTTGTTTGAGTGACTGATAGGCTTTCTGGAGTTTGCCGTCAGTATCAAAATACCAGTCCGAATGATAATACTTTCGGAGAACATCTATGATAGCGGAATGGCCGTGTTTTGCCTCGACTTTATCAAAGGCTTCGTCAATAAATCTGATAGGTACAGAATCGAAATACTTACTGAAATCAGACTTCCACCCAATCACTTCGCCCTTGGTTTGGCAAATTCTCTTGGAGATCTCTTTCACAATCTTGCCACAACCGATACCTTTCTGATAAGATTGACAAGTGGGATGAATCATCTCAGGCATCAGCTCAAATAAAAGGTCATTAGCGATACTGAGAAATATGCGGTCAATCGGCTCATTGACATAGACTGTCCGGAACTCTCCGTTATCCTTGGGGATAAGAGCCGTGTGGGGCGGTGCTATCTCATATCGGCCGTCTCGTATAGCAGCGTACATAGCAGCTCTGGTATCAGGTTTTGTAAGCTGATAGAGATGAGCCTTATTGATGTGCTTCCCGACACCTTTTTCAATGGCATATCGCCATCTCTCAGTATCGAAAAACATTTCTAATATCTTATCATTCATGGACTGGTTCTTTACTTATTGTGACATTGTAAGACTCGCTATAATATTCATCTATTGTAGCGGAAAAACGGTCATCTTCATCTGCTTCAATGGTATCTTCAGACCATCCGGGCTTTTTAAGAATGTCCTTACGTTCTTGCTTTAAGGCGCGTCTGGCACCTTCAAGTGTTGCCCACAGAGTGAAAGAAGTATAGTTGTCTGAAGGTCGAACACCCTCATATTCAACTGTTACACAGAATACTTCCATAGCTATGAGAATAAAGGCTTTTCGCCGTTATAGTTTTGGATAATCCATTCCAGCAAGAGCTTGCGATTCTTATCGTCAAGGTCTGCATAGAACTTGACCATATAGGTGTCAGGATCCTGAGTTCTGGTAGCGTGTTGCCACTTTCCCAGCATGTGACTGATATGACAAGTCCATTTCACTTCTTTGAGAAATTCCGGCACATTTACCGTATCTGCACCACCACCGGGAAAGGTGACAGTCATTGGAACTACCTTGTAATTCCAGCCATGAAACAGCCATTTATTGATGGCTATCATAGCGATTTTAAGATTTTCAGTCATAGCTGTTATGCGATTTTTGATATAATTTTTGAAGTATTAGACTTAATCAATGATACTATTCTGTCAAAGTGTTCTGGAACCTGGTTGTATTTGCCACGGCATTGGAGGACCGAGAAGTCCTCTAAAGAAAATTCTATAGTTGCGATTGACACACCATTAACCAGGGCATGAAAAATAAGCACATTGTCGTCAGAATAATACCTATTAGTGAAGACACAGTGGTGCATATATTCACCCTCTTCTACAAATTCTTTTACCGACTGAAGAGGTTTGACCACAATTTCCTTATCGACAAATTCCAGATCTAAAAATATTGATTTGGCTTTCTTATATCGAGCTTCATCAACTTTGTGATTAACCTCATAGCGTTGTAAAGGTGTCATTTGTCTCTCGCGCTCTCTTCGTCTATCTGCTTCATCCATCTTAGCTCGCTTTTTAGCAATCCATAAATCATGAGCCTCTTTAAGATTGTCAGGACAGATGAATTTTGGATTTCTCAAATCTTTCCCACAGTATTCAAGAGCGTCGAGCATATCATACCAAGTTGAAGCATCGGTAATCTTATAATTGTGCCGGAAAGCGACCTTAGCGGAGGGCCAATATTTCTCAAACTCATACTTTTTAGCCAATGAGAAAGCTACCATTTTGTATTGCCTTAATTTCCATGCCGTCTCAGTTTTATTGCAAGTGAGTAAGCGTTGGAACAAAGTATATGGGGAACAGTTATGAAAATCACCGTTATATCCGTTTCTTCGGATTTCTGGAATCACTGAAGATTGCCCGATAACTTTGTAAGGCGTGACATAGTGGCCGTAGTTTTCTGTTCGGATTTCCATTTCGCTGTCATAGTTCCATATATCGCAATAACTGCACATCCAATGTCGAGCACGACCAACTATCACTTCTTTGGCATCTGGAGTAAGCCAGCGTTGAAAAGCCTCACTAATCCAGTATGTAGCCTTCTCGCCTCTTCTCAGATTTGTCTGCATAAAGAACATTCTAACAACCTGACAACCTCCACGCTTGGTTACGATTGCGAAATAAGCTCTATCACAAAAATTCCACTTGCGAGTTTTGTCAACATCCAGCTTTGCGGAGCAGTGAGGACATACAACCTTAGTAGCCTCATCACCTTTCCAAGAGTGACCACAATCCAGACACACATATTCTTTCTTAGAATTGTACTTGGCAATATGCGGAGCCACTTTCCTGACAGCTTCCTTATATTGATGTTCGTTCAAAGGAGAGAGTGTTTTGGATAACTCCAAAATTTTTCTTTGAAATTTGTTTCTGGGTTTCATATTGTGAAAGAGCTGAAAGGATTAGAAAATCGGAATATCCAGCGGCTCCGGGATATTGGGGTCAACAGCAGCTTTGGGCTTTCTTGGTTTGCGCTGCTTAGGCTTTTCTTCTGAAGTGATCTGCTCAGGGGAGGCTGGGGGTTCTGGAGAAGGACTCTGTACGGCTTCCACTTTATTCTTGGGGCCTTCTACTACGATGTCATCTTCATCATAGTAGTGGACTGCCAGTCCAAATACCTCATCGTCGGAAACACCGACACAACGCTCACCCTTGGGCTTGTTCTTTTCGACTTGCTGGAAGATGTACTTGCAACACTCTTTGATATTTTTGTTGGGTTTTGCGTATGTTGTTGCGAACTGAGCATCATCTTCAGCGCGCTTGTCAAGATAGTTCTTGATAGCAGTTTCAAAAGTGGTAAATTCCATATTGAAAGATTTTTAGGAGTTAAAGAAAAAGAATGTATATCTTGTGTTTACATTCTCCTTTGGGGGAGAAGTCAACTGTCTGATTGCGAATTTGAAGGTGTTAGCTTTGAAAGTATGCTCAAAGCCATTCATAGGTTCGTGATGAGTGTACCGTATTTCAACTTTGGCATCATCAATTACTTTATTGAGGATTACCGGGTTGGTATGCCATTTGCCTTTATGTTTCCAGCAATATAAGGTTACATCATCAGTCTGGAGGGATTTGAAGTCATCTATTTTGACTAATCCATATTCACTCATAAGCTCATCTAACAGACCTAATAAATAGTCTGGTAATGGGTCAGTTGAGTCTTTTTTCTTGCCATTATAAAGAGATTCAAACGTAAGTAGAAATGCCTGTTTTATCTCTATCGAGTCAATGCACTTACTTAATTTGTACTTACAGAATTTAATGATTTGAGGCATGTGTGTCCACTAAAAATTGTGGACGGTTTATATAAGTTTAACAATTAAACAAATTTGGTTCACTTGAATCATCAAGCTCATTGATAATATTGTTGTTAGGTTTGTCAAAGAGTTCCCCAAGCGG